>CAJYAD010000012.1 GCA_913064775.1 uncultured Albidovulum sp.
CCCACGCTTTCGCACCTCAGCGTCAGTATCGAGCCAGTGAGCCGCCTTCGCCACTGGTGTTCCTCCGAATATCTACGAATTTCACCTCTACACTCGGAATTCCACTCACCTCTCTCGAACTCAAGACCAGCAGTTTTGGAGGCAGTTCCGAGGTTGAGCCCCGGGATTTCACCCCCAACTTGATGGTCCGCCTACGCGCGCTTTACGCCCAGTAATTCCGAACAACGCTAGCCCCCTCCGTATTACCGCGGCTGCTGGCACGGAGTTAGCCGGGGCTTCTTCTGCTGGTACCGTCATTATCTTCCCAGCTGAAAGAGCTTTACAACCCTAAGGCCTTCATCGCTCACGCGGCATGGCTAGATCAGGGTTTCCCCCATTGTCTAAGATTCCCCACTGCTGCCTCCCGTAGGAGTCTGGGCCGTGTCTCAGTCCCAGTGTGGCTGATCATCCTCTCAAACCAGCTATGGATCGTCGGCTTGGTAGGCCATTACCCCACCAACTACCTAATCCAACGCGGGCTAATCCTTCTCCGATAAATCTTTCCCCCGAAGGGCGTATACGGTATTACTCCCAGTTTCCCGAGGCTATTCCGTAGAGAAGGGCATATTCCCACGCGTTACTCACCCGTCCGCCGCTAGATCCGAAGATCTCGCTCGACTTGCATGTGTTAGGCCTGCCGCCAGCGTTCGTTCTGAGCCAGGATCAAACTCTCAAGTTGAAACACTGAATAACAGTGTTCTTGACAGATGACCTTGCACATCGTCACCCAGATCCCGAAAGATCCAGATGTCTTTCTGCTTGTCGTCCTCTGGAAAACCAGAAGCCGCCAAACAGTGAAGCTGACACTCTCATCATCGGACCAAAGCCCTAGAGAGCCGATATACAAGCTCATCAGTCGATTAAGACCAAACCGCCCGCATATCTCTTCAGATATTCGCAATTTCAAAGAGCTAACCAGCACACAAAAACAAGCCTGAAGCGCCACTTTACTTGGGGCGCGCCCGCCTGCCTAGCCTCCTGATTGTTCGTCGCGACCCGTTCCTTCGGTTTCCCGTTGGCGCCGGTCCGCGCCGCCCCGTTGCTTCCGCTTCGGTGAGGGGGTGTTTAAGAGCGGTCGTCGCAGGTCGCAAGAGGAAAATTCACTCAACATGTGCTTTTTTTCGGGCAGCCCTTGTTTTGTTGGCCCTTCCGGTAGGCACGGCCGCAAGTCGCGGGCCCGTGCCATGCGGTTTTTCGTGGACAGCCTGTTGATAACTTTGCTTCCCTGCCGCCCGGCGCGCCGTAAAGGCCGGAATCGCCCCCGAAATGGGCCGACTCGCCCCCGGTCTGGTCCGAATCGTGCGCCGAATCCCCTGCGCCGCCGCGAATCCTCCGACCCCGAGTCGCCTCGGCCGGATCGGGGCCCGCCGCCTAGCGCCGCGCCGCGATCCGGCCGGCCATGACGCAGAGGATCTCGAACATGATCGACACGCCCAGATAGGCGGTGCCCCCCGTGGGGTCGAAAGGCGGCGAGACCTCGACCAGATCGGCGCCGACGATATCGACGCCCTCCAGCAGCCGTGCCACGCTGAGCGCCTGCCAGGAATTGGGGCCGCCGACCTCGGGCGTGCCGGTGCCGGGGGCGAAGGCGGGATCGACGAAATCGATGTCATAGCTGACATAGGTCGGCCCCTGCCCGGCGATGGCGCGGGCCTCCTGCATCACATCCTCCGGCGTGCGGGCATGAAATTCCTCGATCGGAATGATCCGGATGCCCACCGCCCGCGCGAAGTCGCGGTCCTCGCGGTCATAGGCGGTGCCGCGGATGCCGATCTGGACGACGCGCTTGGGGTCCAGCAGCCCCTCTTCCACCGCCCGGCGGAAGGGGGTGCCGTGGGTAAACATCGTGCCGCCGAAATAGGAATGGAACAGGTCGGTGTGGCTGTCGAAATGGATCATGCCCAGCGGCCGGTCCGCGGCCAGCGCCCGCAGGATCGGCAAAGAGCACAGATGATCGCCGCCCGCGGTCAGCGGCAACACACCGGCCTCGCGCACGCGCGCGTAATAGGAGGTCATCCGCTGCAGGCTGTCGTGCAGGTCGGCGGGGTTCGGGCCGACATCGCCCAGATCGGCGACATTGGCGATCTCGAAGGGGCGGATGCCGGTGATACCGTTCTCGGCGCGGATCATGGTCGAGGCGTCGCGCATCTGGCGCGGTGCGTGGCGCGGGCCGGGGCGGTTGGTGGTGCCGCCATCCCAGGGCGCCCCGATCAGCCCGATGTCGACCTGGCCAAGGCGGGGATCGTCCAGCGCCACATGCGGCAGCCGCATGAAGGTGGGAATGCCGGCAAAGCGCGGCAGATCGAAGCCCGAGACCGGGCGGAAGTTCAGATCCTGCGGATCCTGCATCGGCTTCTCCTTCGGTTTGCCCTATTTGTTAGGGGCTCGCGGGGCGTCTGGGAAGGGAAATGGGCCCGCGCCCCCGGTCTGGACACGGCCCCTGCCCGGGGCTAGGCATCGAAGCCAACAAAGGAGGCGTCATGTTCACCGGCATCATCACCGATCAGGGCCGCATTCTGGAAGTCGAGCAGCGCGGCGACCTGCGCGCCCGCATCGCCACCGGCTATGACATCGACACGATCGACATCGGCGCCTCGATCGCCTGCGACGGGGTCTGCCTGACGGTGATCGCGCTTGGCCCCAAGCCCGAGCCCTGGTTCGACGTCGAGATCTCGGCCGAGAGCCTGTCCAAGACCAATATCGGCCGCAACGGCTGGACGCCGGGCAAGGTGCTGAACCTGGAGCGCGCGCTGAAGGTCGGCGACGAACTGGGCGGCCATATCGTCTCGGGGCATGTCGACGGCGTGGCCGAGATCGTCGCGATGACGCCCGAGGGCGATTCCACCCGCTTCACCTTCCGCGCCCCCGAGGATCTGGCACGCTTCATCGCGCCCAAGGGATCGGTGGCGCTGAACGGCACCTCGCTGACGGTGAACGAGGTGGCGGGGCGCGATTTCGGCGTCAACATCATCCCCCATACCAAGCAGGTCACCAGCTGGGGCGCGGTGCGGGTGGGCGACGTGGTCAACCTCGAGATCGACACCATGGCGCGCTATGTCGCGCGGCTCAGGGACTGGGCGTGACGCCCGTGGCCCTGCGGTCGATCAAAGGGACCGCGCGGCCCCCCGGACTGGGGTACGCGACATGACCGGCATCGGACATAACGGCGGCCCCACGATGGAGGCAGGCTACAGCTGGCGCCGCCATGCCTGGCGCCGGGCGCGGGCCGATCTGCTGCCCAATTCGCTGCCGATCGAGGTGATCCGCCAGCGGGTGCGCCGCGCGGCCGAGCTGGGGCTTGACTACCGCACCTATGCCTCGGTCCGGGCAGCCTCGGGGCATGACGTGGTGGCGTTCCTGTTCTCCTCGAACGCGCTGCGCCTTCTGGCCCCCGCCCCGCGCCTGCCCGCCGACCGGGCAGAGAAGCTCGCCCGCCTCGCCGCCTGCGGGCGGATCGCGCTGGCGCAGGCACCACTCAGCCCCGCGCGGGTGATCGCGGCGGCGCCGCTGCTTGACGCGGCCCACCCCGCCCCCGCCGCGCTCGCCTCCTACCCCGAGGCCCGCGCGGCGCTGCGCGCAGCCCTCGCCCCGCAGAAGCTGCCCGGCGACCGGGTGATCCTGGTGGGCGATCTGGGGTTGGAGCGCGACTGGTCCGCCGCCGCGGGCCTGGCCTATTACCTGCCCGCAGATCGCTTCTTCGCGGCCGGGGCGACCAGCTAAGCGCGCCGCCCCGGTACCTGCGCCCCGCCCCGCCCGCCGCTGTCTGAGTATTTATGCCAAGAAGAAGAACACGCCCCCCTTCATCCTGGCAAAAATACTCGCCCCCCGTGCCTGTCCCCCGCGCCGCGCCGGCCGTGACGCACGCAAACTGTGCACTGCCCCGGGGCCGCGCCGCCCACTCGGGGGATTTCCATTTCCCTCCCACCGCGATAAGGCAAGGCCGCGCCGGATCTCCGGCGTGACAGCAGGCATCTCAAACGGCAGCGGGGCCAGACGGGGCGATGAGCGAGAAAACCGAATATTCCGACGCGATCTCAAGCGTCGAGGAGATCATCGAGGACGCCCGCAACGGCCGGATGTTCATTCTGGTCGACCACGAGGACCGCGAGAACGAGGGCGACCTGGTGATCCCGGCCCAGATGGCCACGCCCGAGGCGATCAACTTCATGGCCACCCATGGCCGCGGCCTGATCTGCCTGGCGCTGCAGGGCGCGCGGATCGACGCGCTGGGGCTGCCGCTGATGAGCGCCAAGAATTCCTCGCGCCATGAAACCGCCTTTACCCTGTCTATCGAGGCCCGTGAGGGCGTGACCACCGGGATCTCGGCCCATGACCGGGCGCATACCGTGGCGGTGGCCATCGACCCCAGCAAGGGCGCGGCCGACATCGCCACGCCCGGCCATGTCTTTCCGCTGCGCGCCCGCGACGGCGGCGTGCTGGTGCGCGCCGGGCACACCGAGGCCGCGGTGGATGTCAGCCGCCTTGCCGGCCTCACCCCCTCGGGCGTGATTTGCGAGATCATGAACGACGACGGCACCATGGCGCGGCTGCCCGATCTGATCTCCTTCGCGCAGATGCATGGGCTGAAGATCGGCACGATCAGCGACCTGATCGCCTATCGGCGGCGGCACGACAACCTTGTGCGGGTGACCTCGGAAAGCGTGATCCGTTCCGAATTCGGCGGCGAATGGGCGCTGCGGATCTTCGCGGATGAGACCCACGGCGCCGAGCATATCGCGCTGATCAAGGGCGATCTCAGCGCTCCGGGGCCGACGCTGGTGCGGATGCACACGCTCGACCCCTTCCTTGACGTGCTTGGCACCGGCGGGCCGGGCCGCACCCACGAATTCGGCGCCGCGATGCAGTTGATCGCCGCCGAGGGCCGTGGCGCGCTGGTGCTGCTGCGCGATGTCACGATGAAGCTGAGCGCCGATGACGAGGTCTCGCCCCAGACCCTGCGCCAATATGGCGTGGGCGCGCAGATCCTGTCGTCGCTGGGCGTGACCGAGATCACCCTGCTCACCAATTCCCCCACCCCCCGCGTGGTGGGGCTGGATGCCTACGGGCTGTCGATCACCGGCACCCTTCCGATCCCGACGGAGTAAGCCATGGCCGGATCCGAAACCCATAACACCCTGCCCCTGCCCGCCTTCGCCAAGCCGGTGAAGCTGCTGATCGTGGTGGCGCCCTATTACAAGGACATCGCCGACAATCTGGTCGCTGGCGCCCGCGCCGCGATCGAGGCAGTGGGCGGCACCCATGAGCTGGTCGAAGTGCCCGGCGCGCTGGAAATCCCTGCCGCGATCGCGCTGGCGGCGCGGCTGTCGAATTACGACGGCTATGTCGCGCTTGGCTGCGTGATCCGCGGCGAGACCACGCATTACGACACGGTCTGCAACGACAGCTCGCGCGGGTTGATGCTGCTGGGGCTGCAGGGCGCCTGTCTGGGCAATGGCATCCTCACCGTCGAAAACCGCGCCCAGGCCGAGGTGCGCGCCGACGCGCAAGGCCAGAACAAGGGCGGCGGCGCGGCCGAGGCGGCGCTGCATCTGATCGCGCTGGCACGGCGCTGGTCGGGCGCCTCGCGGCCGATGGGTTTTCAGACGGGAGACGAGATCAAGATGGCCGGCGGGACCGACACGGTATGACCAAGCCCGACAAGAAGCAGATGAAGGCGGCGGCGCGGCTTTACGCGGTGCAGGCGCTGTTTCAGATGGAACGCTCGGGCCAGACGGTCGAGGCGATCAGCACCGAATTCCTCGACCACCGCTTCGGCGCCACCTATGAGGGCGACGAGATGGCCGAGGGCAATGTCGATCATTTCCGCGCCCTGATGGACGGCGCGGTGAACTGGCAGGCGCGGATCGACCAGATGACCGACCGCGCGCTGGTGGCAAAATGGCCGATCGCCCGGATCGACCCGGTGCTGCGAGCGCTGTTTCGCGCCGCCGGCGCCGAACTGGTGGCGATGGACACCCCGCCCAAGGTGGTGATCAACGAATATGTCGACGTCGCGCGGGCCTTCTTTCCCGAGGGGCGCGAGGCGAAATTCGTCAATGCCGTGCTCGACCACATCGCCCGTGAGGCCCGCCACGAGGCCTTCTGAACGGCGCAAGACTGCCTATCCCGGGGCCTGCGGCGATCTGCATCTGGGAATCGGCGAAAAACGCACTATCATACAGGTGTGACGCAGGGAGGCCTTCGATGCCGGAACTCATCCGCATGTATATTCGCAACGTCCTGATCGGTTGGGCGCTGGCCGCTGTCTTCGTGGCGCTGCTCATCGGCTTCAACATCGCCAATCTCGGCCATCTGGTTCTAGAGACGCGGGGCGGCTGGCTGGCTGCGGGGATGTTGTGGGTCGCGAACGCGGCGGTCTTCGCCGGCGTCCAGTTCGCGATCGCCGTGATGCGCATGGCCGAAGACGACGGCCCGCGCGGCGGCACCCGGCAGCGCCTGCGCACCGGCGACATGATCCCGGTCCGGGCCGAAGCCACGGCGCCGCGCAAGGGCTTTGACCGGCGGCGCTGATACGCTGATACGCGGGCGCAGTGCGAATGAGGGCGGGGCAACCCGCCCTTTTGTTTTGCGCGGGCCTTCCAGTTTTCCCAATATTTCCCGGGCCTTGCCTAAGGCCCTTCGACTGCCAGCCAGGGGCCGGGCTATCTGAACCGGGGGGTGGGATGGCGGGCCCGCGGCAACCGTGAAGACACTGTTTTCCCGAGAGCCTGGTTTAACCAGGTGGGCGCCAGATACCGAGACCACGGTCTCGGCAGAGCCAGCTCCCTCGGAATTGCTTATCGGCCACTGGAAAATCGGCCTCGCACGAGAGGAGCAGAACCCGCCACCGCTCAAGATAGGCTTCGCGCCGTCGCGCGACAAGGGCTGGCGCGCCAAGCGAGGTCGGAATCGCACAGATCACTATTCTGTGATAATGTTGCCTCCAGGGAGTCAGGGAAACGGGACGGAAGGGTCCCAGGGAGGTATCATGAAAGGCTTGGCATTCGCGTTCGTCCTGTCGGCGGCGGTCTATCTGACGATCGGCATGCTTTGGGGGATCACGATGGGGATTCAGGAAGATTTCACCATGGCACCGGCGCATGCGCATCTGAATCTGGTGGGCGGCGTGCTGATGGCGCTATTCGGGCTGTATTACCACGCTGTGCCCGCAGCCGCGGCGACCGGGCTGGCAAAGCTGCATTTCGGTCTGGCCACGCTGGGGGCCTGGGTCTTCCCGACCGGGATTGCCATCGCCCAGCGCGGTCCGCATGGCGTGGCGATCATCGGATCCTTCCTGGTGCTGGCGGCGATGTTGGCGTTTCTGGTTATGGTCCTGCGCGACCGCGCCTGAGCGCCCCAGGCGCTGGCATCGGGGCCGGGGCTGAGGCCAGGGCTGGGACTTGATTTCTGTTCATCATTTGTTCATGCTTCATGCATGACCGCAGATCTCTTTTCCGATTCCGGTTCCATCCGCTCGGCCCCGCCCCAGCCGGGGCATGTGCTGGCGCGCGGGGAGTGCCGGGCGCTGCTGGGCCATGATTTCGTGCCGATGGTCGAAATGGTCCCCACCCCGGGCCTGCGCGTCGATGTGATGGCAATCGGTCCGCGCGGCGAGGTCTGGGTGGTCGAGTGCAAATCCTGCCGGGTCGATTTCACCTCGGACCGCAAGTGGCGCGGGTATCTGGGCTATTGCGACCGTTTCTTCTGGGCGGTGGATGCGGAATTCCCGCAAGAACTGCTGCCGCCGGAAACCGGCCTGATCCTGGCCGATGGCTACGGCGCCGAGATCCTGCGCTGGCCCGAGCCTGTGGCGCTGTCGGCGGCGCGGCGCAAAGTGGTGATGCGGGCCTTCGCCCGGCAATCGGCGCGCCAGTTGCAGGCGCTGCGCGATCCGCGCCCCGGCGCGCTGCGCTAGTCCCGGCGCGGCCGGCCGCCGCCCTTGGGGCCCGAACGCTCGCCCGAACGAGCCGAAGCCTTGCCGCCCTTGCCCGCACCGTCACCGCCGCCCGAACTGGCAGCGGCACCGCGGGCCAGCTTCGCCGCGGCCAGCAGCTCTTCGGCGATCTCCTCGGCCTCTTCGGGTTCGAAATCAAGCGGCAGGTCCACGCCCTCCGCCTCGACATAGATCCGCACCATCCCGAGCGTCGTCGGCCCGATCTGCAAATTCGCGGCGATGTCGCTTTCCTTGTCGATGCTCATTCTGCGCCCTCCGTGCGCCCCTCGCCTAAACCGCAATCGCCCGGGCCGCAAGAGGCGCAAACAGCGGCCCACCCGGCGGAGCGGCGCGCAAATCCCGCCGACCGGGCGCGCGCGCTCTTGACCAGGGCGGCAGGTTCCGCTTCTAACGACGACGCAACCATTGCGCGGGGTCAAGGAGAAAGCGATGTTCAGCAAATCGGAGACCGGCACAGCGCCCCTGGGCGGCGCGGCAGAGATCCAGCCCACCCGTCTTGCCCAGGATCTGAAAATCACCGGCAACCTCAAGGCCGCCGGCACGGTCGAAGTGCAGGGCACGGTCGAGGGCGATATCGATGCCGGCAAGCTGATCATCGGCGCCGAGGGCCGCGTGAACGGCAAGGTCCGGGCCGAGATCGTCGATGTGCTCGGCAAGGTCGATGGCGCGATCTCCTGCCGAAACCTCACGCTGCGCTCCTCGGCGCGGGCGCGCGTTCAGGTCAGCTATGAAAGCCTGAGCATCGAAAGCGGCGCCGATGTCGAGGGCAAGTTCAAACAGGCCAAATCGGGCTGACGCCGCCGCCGGGGGCTAGGCCCCGGGCGCAGGGTCGGGCGCGGGTTCGGGCGGGATCGAATAGGTCATGGTCGCGCGCGCGACCGGCGCCTCCATGCCTTCCGAGAAGATCAGCACATCCCCCACCGCCAGCGTGCGGCCCAGCTTTAGCAGCCGGGTCTCGGCGATCAGGTCGGCATGGGCCGCCGGCTTGCGCATGAAATCCATCGAACAATTGGTCGTCACCGCCAGCGCTTTCGGGCCGATCATCGACAGCAGCGCGAAATAAACCGCGACATCGGCCAGCGCGAACATCGACGGCCCCGACACCGTGCCGCCGGGGCGCAGGTGCCGCTCGGCCACCTTCAGGCGCACCTTCAGCCGCATCGGCGCCACCTCTTCCACCGCGAAGTCCTGATGCACCTGGGGAAAGACCTGCTTGCAGAAGGCCTCTAGCGCCGGCGCGTCCATCACGATGTCATCCATGTCTTCCCCCCTGCTGCTGCCCGTCCTACAGTTCGGCGAAAGTGAAAGGATTGGCAAGATGAGCGAAGATATCCTGCTGCGCGAAGATCAGGGTGCGGTCGCGGTGCTGACGCTGAACCGGCCCGGGGCGCTGAACCCGCTATCGGACGCGATGCTGGCGGCGCTGAAATCGGCATTCACGGCGCTTGAGGGCGACCGCGACGTCAAGGCGGTGGTGCTGCGCGGCGCCGGCAAGGCGTTCTGCGCCGGCCACGACCTGAAGGAAATGCAGGCCGGTCGCCAGGCCGAGGACGGGGGCCGCGCCTATTTCGCCGATCTTTTCGCCCGCTGCGCCGAGGTGATGCAGATGATCCCGCGCCTGCCGCAGCCGGTGATCGCCGCCCCGCATGGCATCGCCACGGCGGCGGGCTGCCAGCTGGTCGCCAGCTGCGATCTGGCGGTCGCGGCCGAGGGCACGCGCTTTGGCGTGAACGGGGTGAACATCGGGCTTTTCTGCTCGACCCCGATGGTGGCGCTGTCGCGCAACGTGCCGCGCAAGCAGGCCTTCGAGATGCTCAGCACCGGCGCCTTCATCGACTGCGACAAGGCCGAGCGTCTGGGCCTGATCAACCGCGCCGTGCCCGAGGCCGCGCTGGAGGGCGCCGCGCTGGAGCTGGCGGGCACGATCGCGGCCAAGCTGGGGGCGGCGGTAAAGATCGGCAAGCGCGCCTTCTACGACCAGATCGAGATGGGCCTGGCCGAGGCCTATGAGCACACGGCCGCCGTGATGGTGGAAAACATGCTTTGGCGCGACACCGATGAGGGCATCACCGCCTTCATCGAAAAGCGCAAGCCCGACTGGCAGCAATAGCCCCCCCCAGCTCGGGCCCTCATCACGGCCCCCGGCAGGGCGCGCGCCCGGCGACAAGAGCACCGCGCGCCGCCCGTCCCCCGGCCCCAACGCCGTTGACGCCCCTGCCCTAACCGCTTAGCCATTCTTCTATTGTCTGCTCCGGGCGCCCGCCGTCCGGCAACCTGGGAGGGACCCTCATGACCACCACCAACCGCCGCGCCGTCCTGGCGGGCCTGGGCGCCGCGACCGCCGCCCCCTTCATCCTGCCCCGCCGTGCGCTGGCCGCGACCGAGAAGCTGAACGTCGGCATCCTGACGCTCACCTCGCACGCCCCGGCGATGATCGCCGCCGCCAAGGGCTACTTCAAGGAGCAGGGCTTCGACGTGACCTTCGTCACCTTCCAGTCGGCTCAGGCGCTGGCGGTGGGCATCGCCTCGCGCGGGGTGGATTTCGGCATGACGGCGATCTCGGGCGGGCTAGTCAGCCTCAACCAGAAGGGCGCGATCAAGATCATCGGTGGCGCGCTGCAGGAACATCCGGGCATCGAGGGGCAGAAGATCCTGGCCTCGAAAAAGGCCTATGACGCCGGGCTGAAGACGCCGGCCGACATCAAGGGCCACAGCTACGGCGTGACGACCCCCGGATCATCCTTCAACTACATGGGCGACATGATCGCGAAGAAGTCGGGCTTCGCGTCCTCCGACATCCGCTTCGTGCCGCTGCAGAAGGTGCCGGCGATCATCGCGTCGCTGAAATCCGGCCAGATCGACGCCTGGTCGATCGTCCCGAACATCGCCGACGCCCTGTCGAAGGGTGGCAGCGTGGTCGAGATCGGCAAGGTCTCCGACTACATCCCCGATTATCAGGTCACCACGGTCTTCACCTCGGCCGAGAACGCCGACAACAAGCCCGAGGTGGTCAAGCGCTACCTTGCCGCGCTGTCCAAGGGCATCGCGGATTACAACGACGCGCTGGTCTACAAGAAGGCCGATGCGGCCGAAGTCGACGCGATCACCAAGATCATCCACAAATATGTCTATGCCAGCATGCCCTATGCCAAGGCCGCGCCGCGCATCCAGCATGGCGCGATGCTGGTCAACCCGGGCGCCGCGATCACCCTGGCCTCGGTCAAGGCGCAGCTGGAATGGCTACAGGGCACCAACATGGCGCCCAAGGACGTGACGATGGAGCAGTTGGTCAAGACCGGCTACGTCAAGGAACTCTGACACCGGGGGGGCCTTCGGGCCCCTTCCCTGCAAGGCAGCCCGATGCGCATCATCCTCGACCGGATCAGCCATTCCTACGCCGACACCGAGGTGCTGCGCGACGTCTCCTTCGACCTGCGGGCGGGCGAGATCGTGTCGATCATCGGGCCGTCGGGCTGCGGGAAATCCACGCTTTTGCGGATGATCGGCGGGTTGGAACAGCCCACGGCAGGCCGCGTGCTGATTTCGGGCGCGGCCCCCGAGGGCAGCCTGAACCCGCTGACCTACATCTTTCAGGATTTCGCCCTGCTGCCGTGGCGCACGGTGCAAGGCAATGTCTCCCTGGTGCTGGAAGACCACGGCATCCGCGGCGCCGCCGCGCGCGAGGTGATCGCCGATGTGCTGGCGCGCACCAAGCTGTCCGATTTCCGCCACGCCTGGCCGCGGCAACTGTCGGGCGGGATGAAGCAGCGCGTGGCCATCGCCCGGGCGCTGGCGGTGCGCCCCGCCGTGATGCTGATGGATGAGCCGCTTTCGGCGCTCGATAGCCAGACGCGTGAACTCCTGATGGACGATCTGGTCGAGCTGTGGACCCGCACCCCCTTTTCGGCCGCCTATGTCACCCATAATCTGGCCGAGGCGGTGCGCCTTGGCCACCGCATCGTGGTGCTCAGCCGCCGCCCCGGCCGCATCCGCGAAGTGGTCGCGATCGACATGCCGCTGGCCGAACGCCCCGCCCGCATGGCCGAGCTGGCGACCCTGCAACGCGGCCTGTGGGAGATGATGCGCGACGAGGCCGCCGCCGCCGACCGGGAGCTGACCCATGCCTGACAGCACCCCGCCCGAGGCCCGGCCCGAGGCCCGACCTGACACCGCGCCCGACACCGTGATCGACATCCCCACCGACGCCCGCCCGGTGCCCTTTCGCGGCGGCGGCTTTCGGCCGCGCCGCCATCCGTTCCTGGCGCCGCTGGTGCTGCTGATCCTGCTGGGGCTTTGGCAGCTGGGCTCTTCCAGCGGCTTCATCAGCCCGATCGCCATGCCCGCGCCGAAGGACGTGCTGATCGCCTTTCGCGACCTGATCACCACCGGCACGCTCTGGACCAACCTGTCGATCAGCCTTTACCGGCTGCTGACCGGCTGGCTGCTGGGCGCAGCACTTGGCATCACCGTGGGGCTGATGATCGGCCTCTTCAGTCAGGCCCGCTCGGCGGCGCTGCCGATCGTCTCGGCGCTGTTTCCGGTGCCCAAGATCGCGCTTTTGCCGCTGTTCATCATCTGGTTCGGCATCGGCGAGGGATCGAAGGTCGCCACGATCCTGTTCGGCACCTTCTTCCCGACAGTGATCTCGACCTATGCCGGCGTCGACGCGGTCGACCGGGGGCTGATCCGCATGGGGCAATCGTTCGGGCTGAAATGGACCTCTATCGTGCGCAAGATCATCATTCCGGGCGCGATGCCGGGGATCCTGTCGGGGTTCCGGATCTCGTTCTCGATCGCCATCGTGCTGCTGGTTGCGGCCGAGATGATCGGCGCCCAGCACGGGATCGGCGCCTATATCCTGATGGCCGGCGCGATCTTCAATCTGGGAGAGCTGTTCGCCGGGGTCATCATCCTGTCGGCGATCGGGCTGGTCGGAAGCTGGCTGATCGGAAAGGCCGAAAAGCGCCTGCTGGACTGGCGCGCATGAAAGATACCAAGACGGAGACCCCGATGATCCTGTGCTGCGGAGAAGCCCTGATCGACATGATCCCGACACCCACGGTGGCCGGCCCCGAGGGGTTTGTTCCCCATGTCGGCGGCGCGGTGTTCAACACCGCCGTGGCGCTGGGGCGGCTGGGGCTGCCGGTGGCGATGCTGACGGGGCTTTCCTCGGATCTTTTCGGGCGGAAGCTGGCAGGGGCGCTGCAGGCGTCGAACGTGGCGACGGATCTGGTGATCACCTCGGACCGGCCCACGACGCTGGCCTTCGTGCAGCTTCGGGACGGCCATGCCACCTATGAATTTCACGACGAGAATTCCGCCGGCCGGATGATCACCCCGGCCGATCTGCCCGCCCTGCCCGACCGCATCACGGCGCTCTATTTCGGCGGCATCAGCCTGGCGGTAGAGCCGGGGGCCGAGGCCTATGCCGCGCTCGCCGCCCGCGACGGGGCGGCCCGCGCGGTGATGATCGATCCCAACATCCGACCGGGCTTCATCCGCGACGCCGGGGCCTACCGCGCGCGGCTGGCAAGGATGCTGGCGCTGGCCGATATCGTCAAGGTCTCGGACGAGGATCTGGCCTGGCTGATCCCCGGCGCGGGTATCGATGCGGAAGGGCTGGCGGCGCTGGCAGCCCAGGGGCCGAAGATCGTGGTGGTGACGCGCGGGGCGGAGGGCGCGATCGCGCGGCTGCCCTCGGGACAGATCGTGACCGCGCCGGCCGAACGCGCCCGCGTGGTGGACACGGTGGGCGCGGGCGACACGTTCAACGCGGGCCTTCTTGCGCGGCTGTCGGAACTGGGGAAGCTGACGAAACCGGCCCTTGCGGCGCTGGACGCCGAGGCGCTGATCGAGGCGCTGTCATTTGGCGCCCGGGTTGCGGCGGTGACCGTGTCGCGCGCCGGGGCCAACCCGCCCTGGCGGCGGGAGCTTGCCTAGGCCGCTTGCGTATTTCTTGAACAATGAAAATGGGTTAGGTGCCGCGCTTCAGGTCGCGCAGCACCACGTTGGTTTCGGCGCTGCGCACCGCGGGCAGGCGGAAGAGGAAATCTTCGAGAAAGCGGTTGTAGGCCTCGATATCGGCGCAGCGCACCCGCAGGTGGTAATCGGCCTGGCCGGTCGTGGCATAGCATTCCTCGACCTCGCGCCGCGCCGCGATCCCGCTGAGGAAGGCTTTCAGCCGCTCGGGGTCGTGGCGGATCAGCTGGACATGGACGATGGCGTGAAAGCCAAGGCCCATCCGCGCCGGGTTCAGCCGTGCGCCATAGCCTTCGATGATCCCCGCCTCCTCAAACGCCTTCACCCGCCGCCAGAGCGCCGAGGTGGACATGCCCACCCGTTCCGCCAGATCGGCGTTCGAGATGCGGCTGTCGCGCGCCAGATGGGCGAGGATCGCCCGGTCCTTGTCATCCAGATCCATGCGGAATTCCGTACCATATCACCCGTGTAATTTGAAACCTGATTTCGCGTAGTGCCGCATGACCGGCAGCTATCGGTACAGGATTTCCGTCCAAGTGGGCTACCCTTCCGCAAACATCCGCGCCGCAGGAGACCCCGATGACCGTTCCGCGCCCCGACCTCGCCCCCTATCAGCTGGAAGACCGCTACAGCCGCACCGCGGGCCGCGTCTTCCTGACCGGCACCCAGGCGCTGGTGCGGATCCTGCTGGATCAGGCGCGGCGCGACCGGGCGGCGGGGCTGAACACGCGGGGGTTCGTCTCGGGCTATCGCGGCTCGCCGCTGGGCGGGGTTGATCTGGAGATGTGGCGCGCGGCGAAGCGGCTGGAGGCGGCGCAGGTCACCTTCATGCCCGCCGTGAACGAGGATCTGGGCGCCACCGCAGTGCTCGGCAGCCAGCAGGCGACGCTGGACCCCGATTGCGAGGCCGAGGGGATCTTTGCCATGTGGTATGGCAAGGGGCCGGGGATTGATCGTTCGGGCGACGCGCTGCGCCATGGCAACGCCTATGGGTCCTCGCCGAAGGGGGGCGTGCTGGTGGTGGCGGGCGACGATCACGGCTGTGTCTCGTCGTCGATGCCGCATCAGTCGGACGTGGCCTTCATGACCTGGTTCATGCCAACGCTGAACCCCGCGGATGTCGGAGAATACCTTAGCTTCGGCGAATACGGTCTTGCCCTGTCACGATTTTCCGGCACCTGGGTCGGATTCAAGGCAATCTCGGAAACCGTGGAATCCGGGCGTTCGGTCGAGTTGACCCCCGACCGCGACTTCACCCTTCCCCAGATCGAACTGCCCCCCGGCGGCCTGCATGTCCGCCCTGCCGATTTGCCGAGCGCCGAGATCGAGATCCGCATCGGCCACAAGCTGCGCGCCGTCGAGGCCTTCGTCGAGGCCAACCCGATCGACCGGCGGATCTATGACATCGCGCAGGCAAGCTATGGCTTCGTCACCACCGGCAAGGGCCATCTGGATCTGATGGAGGCGCTGCGCCTGCTGGGGCTGGACGAGGCCGCCTGTCGCCGTCTGGGCATCGACATCTACAAGGTCGGCATGGTCTGGCCGCTGGCCCGCCGCGCCGCGCTGGACTTCGTCAAGGACAAGCGCGAGGTGCTGGTCGTCGAGGAAAAGCGCGGCATCATCGAGAGCCAGTTCAAGGAATATTTCTACGACTGGCCCGGCCACAAGCCCGAGAAGATGGTCGGCAAGCACGACGCCGCCGCCACCCGCGATCTGGTGCCCTGGACCGGAGAGCTGTCGCCGCTGATCCTTGCCCCGATCATCGCCGAGCGGCTGGACGCCTTCTTTCCCGATGAAAACCTTCCCTCCCGCGCCGCCGCGCTGACGACAAAGGCACCGCCGATCCTGTCCGTTCCCGGCGCCACCCGCACGCCCTATTTCTGCTCGGGCTGCCCGCACAACACCTCGACCCGCGTGCCCGAAGGCAGCAAAGCCGCCAGCGGCATCGGCTGTCATGTGATGGCGTCGTGGATGGGGCGCGACACTGACGGCTATGCCCAGATGGGCGGCGAGGGCGTGCCCTGGATCGTGGCGTCGAAATACAACGGCGGCAAGCATCTGTTCCAGAATCTGGGCGAAGGGACGTGGTACCATTCGGGCAGCCTCGCGATCCGCCAGGCGGTGGCCGCAGGCACCAACATCACCTACAAGATCCTTTACAACGATGCCGTGGCGATGACCGGCGGCCAGCCGGTGGACGGGCCGATCAGCGTGCAGGGTATCGCCCAGACCAGCCGCGCCGAGGGGGTGGAGCGGATCGCGCTGATCAGCGACGACATCGCCAAGTTCCGCCGCGCCGATTTCCCGCCCGGCACCAGCTTTCACGACCGCGCCGATCTGGACGCCGTGCAGCGCGAGTTGCGCGAGGTGAAGGGCGTGTCGGTGCTGATCTACGAGCAGACCTGCGCCACCGAAAAGCGCCGCCGTCGCAAGCGCGGCACCCTGCCCGACCCCGCCAAATTCGCCGTCATCAACGAGATGGTCTGCGAAGGCTGCGGCGATTGTTCCATCGCCTCGAACTGCCTGTCGGTCGAGCCGGTCGAAACCGAATTCGGCCGCAAGCGGCGCATCAACCAAAGCAGCTGCAACAAGGATTTCTCCTGTCTGGGCGGCTTCTGCCCCAGCTTCGTCACCGTCGAAGGCGGCCACCGTCGCCGCCGCACCGGGGCCGAGATCGACTTGCCCGCGCTGAAAGCCGCCCTGCCCGCCCCCGAAATTCCCGCGCTGGCTGCGCCCTATGACCTGCTGGTGACCGGCGTGGGCGGCACCGGGGTGGTGACGGTGGGGGCGCTGATCACCATGGCCGCGCATCTGGAGGGGCTGGGGGCGAGCGTGCTGGATTTCACCGGTTTCGCGCAGAAATTCGGCACGGTGCTTAGCTATATCCGGCTGGCGCGGACGCCCGAGGCGCTGAATCAGGTGCGGATAGGGGCGGGGTCGGCCGATGCGGTGATCGGCTGCGATGCGGTGGTCAGCTCTTCGCCCAAGGCCTCGGCGCATTACCGGGCGGGGACGCGGATGGTGCTGAACACCGCTGCCATGCCCACCGGCGATCTGGTGCTGAACCGCGATGCGGACCTGAAGATCCCGGCGCGCGAGGCCGCGATCGCCCGCGCCATCGGCACCGAGAACCTTGCGGCCTTTGACGCCAACGCGCTGGCCGAGCGCTGGATGGGCGAGGCTGTCTTCGCCAATGTGATGATGTTGGGCTTTGCCTGGCAAAAAGGGCTGGTGCCGCTGTCCGAGGTCGCGCTGAAACAGGCGATCAGGCTGAACGGCGTGGCGATCGAGGCCAATGCGCGGGCCTTCGATCTGGGCCGGGTGATGGCCGCGACGCCCGACGCGCTGGCGCCCGCCAAGGCCCAGACCACCGAAGCCCAGGCCACCACCCCCAGGCTCGACGCGCTGATAGAGACCCGCGCGGCCTTCCTGACCGACTATCAGGACGAAAGCCTTGCGCGCCGCTTCCGCGACCGGATCGCCGCCCTGCGCGCCCGCACCGATGACGCTTGCGCGCAGGCGGCGGCGACATCGCTGTTCAAGCTGATGGCGGTGAAGGACGAATATGAGGTCGCCCGGCTGCAAACCGATCCCGCCTTCACGGCACGGCTGGCAGATCAGTTCGAGGGCGATTTCACCCTCGGCTATCATTTCGCCCCGCCCTTCCTGCCGCTGGGCCGCGACGCAAGGGGCCGGCCGAAGAAGCGCCGCTTCGGCCCCTGGATCGCCCCCGTGCTGCGCGGGCTGGCGCGGGCGCGGCGGCTGCGGGGCAGCTGGGCCGATCCGTTCCGCTTCTCGGCCGACCGGCGGCTGGACCAAGAGCTGCTGGCCTGGTTCGAGGATCTGCTGGACCGGGCGGCGCGGGATTACCGGCCCGAGGACCGCGCGCTTTGGGCCGAGGTTCTGGGCGCGCCCGACGGCATCCGCGGCTATGGCCCGGTGCGCGAAGCGGCCGCCCGCGAGGTGCGGGATGCGGTGGCGGCCCGGCTGAACGCAGGGGCCTAGCGGCGGGGGGCGCAGGGGCCGCCTAGCGGCGGGGGCGCCCGATCGCGGCGGTGGCGGCGCCCAGCACGATCAGCCCCGCGGCCACGACGATGCCCCAGCGCATCGGCGTGACCCCGCCGGCGATCAGCAGCAGGGTCGAGGCCAGCGGCGTCAGATAGGACAGCACCCCCAACAGCGCCATATGCCCGTGCTTGGTCGCGTGATCCCAGGCCAGGAAGGCCACGCCGACGGGACCCAGACCCAACAGCACCACCGCCCCCCATTGCGCCGGGCTGGGCGGCAAGGTCGGCTCCAGCAGCAGATGCACCGCGCCCCCGGCCAGCGCGACCAGCCCGCAAACCCCGCCGATCATGCCGCTGGGAAGCGCCCGAAAGCGGCGATTGGCGACCGAATAGACCGACCAGACCAGCGCGCAACCCGCCGCCGCCGCATATCCCGCCCCATATCCCGCCCAGCCCCCCGGCGCGGCGGCCGGAAGGGTGGCGCCGCCCCCCGGCCCCAGCACCACGAATACCGTGCCGGCAAAGCCCAATCCCGCGCCGGCAAGGTGCCGGGGCGCAAAGCCCTGCCCCGCCACCCCCGCCGACAGCAGCACGATCAAGAGCGGCCAGAGATAGGCGATCAGGCTGGCCTGCGCCGCCGGCGCCAGACTGAGCGCGGTGAAGTAGAGCGCGTGATAGGCAAAGATGCCGACAAAGGCGAAGGCCCAGGCGACGGGCGGCTGGCGCCAGCTGCGAAAGCCCGCCGCGCCGTGGCGCAGCACCAGCGCGCCATTGGCCAGAAAAGCCACCCCGAAGCTGAGCGACAATAGCTCGAACGGCGGCAACGGCGCCGCGCGGCGGGTCAGCAGCGCCAGCGCCGACCAGCAGGCGATGGCGATGATGCCGATGGCCGTCGCCCGTGCTGTGGCGCCAGGGCTGGCGGTGTCGGAAAAGGAAGTCATCTGGGCGCCCCCGGCTGTGTCCTGGGGCGCGACGATAGCCGGGCGGCGGCATTCGGTCTTTGGCCCGGCCTGCCAAAATCTGTACCGATCCTGCCGATCAGCGCTGTTGGCGGCGATAAGCTGCAGGGGTGACGCCCAACTGCCGCTTCAGCGCCCGGGTCAGCGCGCTTTGATCGGCATGTCCCGTCAGATGCGCGATCTCGGCGATGGACAGCGGCGTGCGGGCCAGCAGATCCAGCGCCCGCTCGGCCCGCCGCCGGGCCAGATAGCCATGCGGAGCACAGCCCAGACCGGCGCGAAACAGCCGGTGCAGGACGCGCTCGCTGGTACCGGCGGCGCGGGCGATCTGCGCCACGCCAAGGGGGGCGCCTAGATGGGCCTCGATATGCGCCCGCGCCCGGGCAAGCGCGCCAGTGGGGGCGCCCGAGGGCACCTCGGGCCTCCCCGGCGCGGCGGTGGCGATCAGCAGCGCGACCCAGGCGGCGGGATCCGGCAAGCGCAGGTCGCGAAAGCCCGCAGCATAGGCGATCAGCTGGTCGAGCGCCGGCGTCAACGGAAAGAACACGGTCTGCGCCAGCTGGTCGAGCGCGCCGGTGCCGGGGTGCGGGCGCGGCTCTCGGGGAAGGTCGAGGATCAGGAAGTCATGCGCGCCGCGGGCCTCGAACGCATGCGGAGCCCCGGCGGGGATGAAGGCCGCGCGCTGGCGGCCCAGCAGGCCCTCGCGGCCATCGATGTCGATCCGCATCTCGCCCGTGCGCGGCAGCACGATCTGGTGGAACGGATGCCGGTGCCGGGCGGTACCGGCACCGTAGCGGCGGGTTTCGAGACGGGGCAAGGGCGCGTGCATCATGGCCGGATCTGGCCACCCTGCCCCGCCGCCGTCAAGGGTGCCTAGCCTTCGGCGCCCACGCCGAAATAGGCCCGGCGCACCGCATCGCTGCTTTCCAGCTCGGCCCGCGTGCCGGAAACCGCCATCTTGCCGTGGTCCATCAGATAGCCCCGGTCGGCCAGTTCCAGAAAGGCGATGTTCTGCTCGGCGATCAGCAACGAGGTGCCGCCGCCGATCACGCCCTTCAGAGTCTCGATCACCTGGCTGACGAACACCGGCGCCAACCCGGACGACGGCTCGTCCATGAAGATCATCTCGGCCCCCGACATCAGTGCCTTGGCCAGCCCAAGCATCTTGCGCTGCCCGCCCGACAAGGAGCCCGCCGCATGGCGCCGCTTCGGGGCCAGGGCCGGGAACATCTCGTACATCGCCTCGGCCCGGGTGCGCGCCTCGGCGTTCGAGGACCCATAGGCGCCAAGACGCAGGTTTTCCGCGATCGACAGCGTCGGGAACACGCCGAGTTCGGACATATAGGCCATGCCGCGGCGGATGCGCGCGTCGGGGCCAAGGCCGGTGACGTCCTCTCCGGCCAGCCGGATCGTGCCGCCGCGGCAGGGCTGCAGCCCCACCAACGTGCGCAGCAGCGTGGTCTTGCCCGCCCCGTTCACGCCCAGCAGCAGCACTGTCTCGCCCTTGTTGACCACCATGTCGCAGCCCCAAAGCACCTGCACGGCGCCATAGCCTGCCTCGACCTTGTCGACTTCCAGCAAAGCGCTCATGCGGCACCTCCGAAAAAGGCTGTGACCACTTCGGGGTCGTGCGAGGCGTCTTCAAGGCTGCCCTCGAAGATGATCTTTCCCGCCGACAGCACGATCACGCGCGAGGTCAGCTTGTTGAGGAATTCCATCAGATGTTCGACCACGATCATCGAAATCCCCCGCGCCGCGATCCGCTTCAGCAGATCCGCGATCCCCGTCAGCTCTGCCGGGTTCAGCCCGGCGCCGATCTCGTCGACCAGCAGCAGCTTCGGCCCGGTGGCCAGCGCCCGGCCCAGATCCAGCATCTTCTGCTGGTTCGCGGTCAGCGACGCGGCGGGCGTGGCCTCCATCCCCGTCAGGCCGATGTCGTCGAGGATCGCCGGAATATCGGCGTTATGGCCGCTGAAATGCGCCGCCACCTCGATGTTTTCGCGCACCGACATCGAGATGAAGCATTTCGGCACCTGAAACGAGCGATTGATCCCCAGCTTCACCCGCGCATGCGGGGTGAGGCGCTGGATCTCGGCGCCGTCGAAGCGGATGCTGCCGGCCTCGGGCTGATGCACGCCCGAGATCAGGTTGATGACCGAGGTCTTGCCCGATCCGTTGGGCCCGACGAGGCCCAGGATCTCTCCGGGTTTCAGTTCGAAGTTCACGTCCGAAAGGACCTGCAACCCCCCGAAGCTTTTGGCGACATTGGTGAGGGTCAGGATCGGTTCAGAAGACATTGATGCCCCTCCGCGTCAGCAGCGACAGGATGCCCTCGGGCAGGAACATCACCAGCCCGACGATCAGCACGCCGTAGATCAGCTGGAAATATTGCGGCTCGGAAATCCCGATGGCGTTGTAAAGCGCGTAGAGCAGCCCCGCGCCGATGATCGGCCCCAGCACCGTGCCGACGCCGCCGAACAGCGCGAAGACGATGGCGAAGACCGAGATTTCCAGCGTGAAGACCGCATCGGGGTAGAAGACCGACAGGTTCCAGGCGTAAAGCGCCCCCGCCAGCCCCGCGACCGCCGCCGAGGTCAGCCAGGCCAGAAGGCGCATGCGCACCACCGGGATCGCCGACATTTCGGCACTGACCGGATCGTCGGCCATCGCCTTCAGCCCCTGCCCGAAGCGCGAGCGCCGGAAGAAGGTGGCGATCAGCGTGACCACGACCACCAGCACCACCATTGCGGCGTAGCTGGCGGTGGGGTTGTAGACCTCGTCGATCTTCACGCCGTAGGGGCCGCCGGTGATGTCCTGCAGATTGGGGTTGCCGATCACGATGAACAGGATCTGCGAGGCCGCAAGGTTGGCGATCGAGAAATACGCCCCCGACAGCCGCAAAAGCGGCCCCAGCACCAGCGCCACGATCATCGAGGCGATGGGCCCGGCGGCGATCGCCAGCCCGATCGGCAGGTGCAGCTTCATCACCAGCAGCGCCGTCGCATAGGCGCCGGTGCCGAAGAAGCCGACATAGCCGAAGGGCAGATAGCCGGTGAAGCCGTAAAGCAGGTTCAGCCCCTGCGACAGGACGATGTAGGTCATCATCATGAACAAGAGCGAGCTGTTGTTGTAGACGTTCGGCGCGAGGCTGAAGACCAGCGCCAGCACGGCGGCGGTGATCAGCCCGGCGCGGGCGCGTTTGAACCACGATTCACGCATGGCGCACCGCCTTTCCGAACAGACCCTGCGGACGCACCAGCACGATCACCACCAGCAGCACATAGGGCACCAGATCCGACCACGAGGCATAGAAGGTCTGCATCAGCATCGACCCCACCCCGAACACCAGCCCGCCAAACAGCGTGCCGACCGGGTTGCCGAGCGAGCCGATGATCAGGATCGCGAAGGAGGTCGTGGTCAGGCTGTTGCCGATCCCCGGCCCGACAGAGCCTTGCAGATAGGGCACGAACACCCCCGCCGCGCCCGCCAGCGCCAGACCGATTATGAAGGCGATGGCGGAAACCTTGTCGACAGAGATGCCGGTGGCATAGGCCTCATCCCGGTTGGCCATGATCGCGCGGGTGGCAAAGCCCAGCCGGGTGCGCGTCAGGTACAGCCACAGCCCCAGGATCGCCAGAACCGAGACACCGGCGGCGACCCACCAGCTGTCGGGGAAGGCCTGGCCCAGCACCGAGATCGTGCCGCCGCCCAGCGCTTCATCGGGCAGGCTGCGCTGATCGGGGCCGAACCCCAGCGAGATGATCGCGTCGATGATCTGCGCCAGACCGAAGAACAGGATGAATGACAGCATCTCGGGATCGCGCGAGCGCTGCAGCCCCGGCACCACCGCGTAATACAGCGGGAAGCCGATCACCACCGCGCCCAAAGCCGCCAGCGGCAGCCCCCAAAGCGGGTTCAGCCCCAGCGAATGCGACACCCAATAGGCGCCGAAGCCGCCGAGGATGACAAACTCGCCATGGGCGAGGTTGATGATCCGCATCACTCCGAAGATCAGGTTCAACCCGACCGCGACGAGACCGAAGAATATGCCATAGAGGACACCCCCCACGATCGCATATTCCAACAGCGCTTGCATTGGCGCCTCCCTGTGAAAGAGGGCGGCCCGAAACGCGTCGGGCCGCCCTTGTCTTGTGGATGATCAGGATTTAGCCAGCCGGCGAGGGGTAGATCGCGTTGCCGGTTTTGTGGCTGTCGGGATAGACGACGACGGTCTTCAGGCTGCCATCCTTCTGCGGCTGGAACTGCGCGATCGGCAGGCGCTGGCCGAGCTGCGCGCCGGTGGGCGACAGCTTGTAGGCGCCGACCACCGTGGTGATCTTGCCCGACATATCCAGCAGTGCCTGATGCATGCCAAGCTGGGTGAACTTGGGCGAGGTGCCCATCGCCTTCGCCATCAGGATGCCCGCGTTGTAGCCGCCGGCGTTGACGAAGTTCGGCTCGGCGCCCTTGTGGGTCTTGCCCCAGGCCGTCACGAACTGATCGGTGTTCATCCCGAGGTTCACCTTCTCGTACTTGATCATCGGCGGGGCCGGGTACGAATAGGTGTATTTCAGCGCGTCAGCACCGACGTTCTTCTCCATCAGCTGCTTGAACTGGCCCGGGAAGATCGTGAACACGAACGGGAAGTGCAGCCCCGAGGATTTCAGCGACTTCAGGAAGGCCACGTCATTGGGCAGGTAGCCCAGTTCGATCAGCGCCTGCGGATGCGCGGCGGCGGCCGAATGCAGCAGCACGGTATAGTTGCGCTCGCCCGTGGGCACCGCGTGATCGAAGACCGGGGTGACGCCGATCTTCTTGAACTCGGCCTTCAGCGTGTCGGCCTGCGAGCCGTCGAAATCGTTCGAGCCGTAGATGATGCCGATCTTCTTGATGTGCTCTTGCTCAAGGAACTTCGCCAGCGGCATCGGCCAGACCGCCGAGGACGGGATCGAGACGTCGGCCAGATAGTCGGTCTTTTCCTTGAAGAAGCCTGCCGACGAGCCGGTCGGATCGATCAGCAGCATCTTGTGCTCTTTGGCCAGCGGGATCGCGACCGAGGTCAGCACCGAACCGAAGTCCGACACCACCAGATCCACTTTGTCCTGGGTGATCAGCTGGTTGTAAAGCGTGGTTGCCGTCGAGGTCGAGCTTTGGTCGTCATAGGCGACGATCTTGACCGGGATCTTCTTGTTGAAGGCCTTCACGTAGACGCCGCCCTCGGCGTTCACGCGTTTGGCCCAGAACTGCAGCCCCTTGTACTGCGCCTGCGAGGCGACGGCGAAGTTACCCGATCCGGCGTAGAGCGTGCCGATCTTGATGACGCTGGGCGCGCTGGCGGCGCTGGCGGCGCCGGCCGCGGTCAGCGCGGCTGCAGCCATGGCCACCGCGAGTCGGAATTGCTTCAGTTTCATGGATATTCCTCCCATTCCCCCGCCTGAATACAGCCTGACAGCGCAGTCCGACGGCGGATCATTGCGGATGCAGTTGTGCGGCGAAGTCATAGGGCACGTTCCAGTTCCATAACGAGCGGCGCGTCGCTCAACACTGCTCATAAATTCGTGATGCTCCGCGAGCGGATGAGCCGGATCGAACATGGATTTCGGGATGCGGCCATGCAGGGATCGGGGCAAAACCAAGGCCGATGTCACGACATCGTGTCGCGGCAACTTCCTTGCGCGGCGGTCGCCGGGAAGACTCTGCCTGTTATTCGTGCATTCAGGCAACAACGCCGCATGAGCCGCGCCGGAATCACTGATTTCTCTTGGTCAGGGCTTGCGCCGAGGCCCAAGGCACAGGCTGGCGGCCAAAGTGATTCGTTCACGCCTTGCGCGGCAATCCTGCGCGCTTGCTGCCCGTCACGATCCGGCAGCGGAGGTTGGAAATCGATAATTTTCCGCCACTTGCGGAAAACACCCGGCCCGCGGCGGCGCGGGACAGCGAAAGTGCCCGGGCAAAGACGGGGATCAGCTTCGCGATCCGCCAAGGCACGGGCGCGGGTCAGCCATCGCCTGCGACGCCACCGATGCAGGGCGGCCCGTCCCCCGGACGGGCCTGCCGCAAACGGCCCCGCAGGATCAAGCCGCGAGGGTTTCAGTCGACGAGAAGAACATCGCCTGACTGACAGCGGACCAGATCTGCTCTTCCGAATAGGGCTTTGAGATCAGGAAGGCCGGCTCGGGGCGCTCGCCGGTCAGCAGCCGCTCGGGGAAGGCGGTGATGAAGACGATCGGCAGATCGGGGAATTGCGCGAGGATGTCGTTGACCGCGTCGATGCCCGAGGAATTGTCGGCCAGCTGAATATCGGCCAGCACCAGATCGGGGCGCTGAGAGGTTGCCATCTGCACCGCCTCGACCCGGGTGCGGGCGTTGCCGGTGACGGTATGGCCCATGTTCTCGACGATGCCCGAAATATCCATGGCGATGATCGGCTCGTCCTCGATCACCAGCACCTTGCCGGACAGCGCACCTTCCATCTCTCGCAGGGCGATCTCGACCAGCTCCGCGGCCTCCTCGGAGCTGACCTGCATGATCTTGCCGACCTCGTTGATCGAGAAGCCCTCGACCGAACGCAGCAAAAGCGCTTCGCGGGTGTTGGCGGTCAGGGCCTCCATGCGCTTCTGCGCGCGGCCCGCCACCCTGCTGTCGGGCTGTTCGGACATCATGCCGCCGGCGCTGGCCCAGACCGCGTGGAAGGCGCGAAACAGGCCGACCCGCGGCGAATAATCCGAAAGCGCTGAACGATCCGCCAGGATGGCCTCCAGCGTTGCTGCGGCATAGCGGTCGCCCGCGTCCTGGTTGCCGGTCAGCGCGCGTGCATAGCGGCGCAGATAGGGAAGATTTGCCGCCACACCCGCCGCCAGATCCTCTTGCGCGTCTGAACTCATATTCATGTCTCCGCTTGCGATTTACCGGGAACCAACGCGGTTGGTCTGCGTTGGGTTCCATGATTAGATACGATCAAACGGGCGAAAGTGTAGAGCGGGAAATGGCAAAGAGCACGGTATCGGAGAACACGCGGACGAATTTGCGCCGGCAGATCGATGAGAATTTGCGGCGCGCCTATCAGGAAGAACTGGAACGCGAAGTTCCCGATAAGTTCCGTGAGCTTCTGGATCAGCTGCGCGGCAAGGAGACCTCGAAATGACCAGCCACCACCCCCGGTCGCGGCCCGGATCGCGATACGCGCCGCCGCAGGTGGCCGCGGATGGTAGCGTCGAGGATCCGCGCACCGCACTCACCAGCCATCTGCAGTCGCTGCGGGCTTTCGCCATCAGCCTGACGCGCGACGCCACCTCTGCCGACGATCTGGTGCAGGACACGATCGTCAAGGCCTGGACCAATCTCGACAAGTTCCAGCCCGGAACCAACCTGAAGGCCTGGCTGTTCACCATCCTGCGCAACACCTTCTATTCCGACCGCCGCAAGAACCGCCGCGAGGTGCAGGACAGCGACGGCGTGCATGCCGCGGGGCTGGTCGAGAAACCCGCCCATGACGGGCGCCTCGCCTTCTCGGAATTCACCCGCGCCTTCGAGAAGCTCAGCCCCGAACACCGCGAAGTGCTGGTGCTGGTCGGCGCAGAAGGCTTTTCCTATGAGGAGGCGGCGCAGACGATGGGCGTGGCCAAGGGCACGGTCAAAAGCCGCGCCAACCGCGCCCGCGCCCGTCTGGCCGAGCTGATGGGCATGGCCGAGGGCGAGGAAGTGCTGTCCGCAACCGGGGCCGAGACGCTTGCGGTTCTGGGACGCGCCGCGGTTCCGGCCGCCTGATGAGCTTGGCGACCCTGCGCCGGCTGACCGGGCGGCTCGGATTTCGGATCACCTTCCTGCTGGCGCTGGCGCTGTTGCCGCTGGCGTTGCTGTCGGCGGTCCAGACCGTGACCCTTGCGGGCGAGGCCCAGAGCCGTGCCGAGGCCGCCATCCTGGGCGACACGGTGCGGCTGGCCTCGCCGGTGCTGCAGCATCTTCTGCGCGCTCAGGGGGCGGCGGGCACGCTGGCCTCGGCCATCGCCGAGGTCGACGGCGACACCGCGAAATGTAGCCAGATCCTGTCTCGCTTCGCCCAGGCCAACCCGCTTTATTCGATGGTCGGCTTCATCCCCAATAGCGGGCTGATGACCTGCTCGGCAGATGGCCGCACCCGCGACTTCGCCAACGATCCAAGATTTCAGGACGCGATCAGGGATCCCAACCCGACCTTCGAGGTCACCCCGAAGGGCGCGGTGTCGGACAGCGCCGTGCTGGCGGTGATCAGCCCGGTCACCCATCGCGACGGGCAGCGCAGCGGCATCGTCTCGCTGGCCATCCCGCAGCATGCGCTGGAGGTCAGCCAGGCCGGCGCCACGACCGAGACCGGCACCCCCAACTCTCTGCGCCTGTTCACCTTCGACAGCGACGGCAATGTGCTGACCTCGACCAACGGTCTGAAGGACGACCGGGGCTATCTGCCGCTTGACCGGTCGCTGAAGGCGCTGGCGGGCAACCGGTCCTCGGCGTTCACGGCGCGCGACGCGCACGGGCGCAAGCGCATCTTCGCCGTCGTGCCGATCGTGGTGGGCAAGCTTTACGCGCTGTCCTCCTGGCCAGGCGATTATGGCCGCGGCGCGGGCATGTTGTCGCGTCTGCCGCCGATCGTGCTGCCCGCGCTGATGGCGATCGTCAGCCTGTTCGCGGCCTGGATGGCGGCCGAACATCTGGTGCTGCGCCATATCCGCCGCCTGCGCCATTCGATCCGCGCCTTCGCCTCGGGCAGCCGCGTCGTGCCGGTGCAGGGCCGCGGCCAGACGCCGCTGGAAATCGCCGAGGTCGAGGAAAGTTTCGAGCGCATGACCGAAACCATCCTGCGCGACGAGGCCGAACTGGAGGATGCCATCCACCAGAAAGAGGTGCTGCTGCGCGAGGTCCACCACCGCATCAAGAACAACCTGCAGCTCATCGCCTCGATCATGAACCTGCAGATGCGGCGCGAGAAATCGCCCGAGGTCAAGGCGATCATGAAGAACCTGCAAGACCGGGTGATGAGCCTCGCCACGATCCACCGGGGCCTTTACCTGACCAGCGGGGTCAGCGACGTGCGCGCCGACGAATTGCTGTCGGGGATCGTCAACCAGGTGCTCAGCATCTCGACCACGGAAGAGCGCAACTTCAAGGTCGAGACCAACATCGCCGACATCCTGCTGACCCCCGATCAGGCGGTACCGCTATCGCTTTTGCTGACCGAGGCGCTGACCAATGCGATGAAATATGCCGGTGGCGCGCGGGAAGGCGCACAGCCCGAACTAGAGGTGACGCTGACGCGCGAGGCCGGGACCGGGGCGGTCCTGCGGCTGTCGAACAGCCTGCCCGTCTCGGGCGAAAGCCCCACCGCGCCACTTGGCGATGAGCCATCGGGATTTGGCTCTCATCTGATCCGGGCCTTCGCCCAGCAGCTGGAGGGCAAGATCAGCGCCGGGATCCAGAACGGGCGCTATCTATTGGAACTACACTTCTCGGTGACCCCCCTGTCGCGGGGCGAGGCCGGCCGTAGTTCTACCGGAGCGGGCACCGAACCGGCCCCGCGACCGACGACCACCTTGATCCCGGGGGTCGCGCCGGTCAAAAAAGTCTAATTCACACGGAACCGACGGCGGCCGCCGTACGTTGCGCGGGCCAATGGGCGGGGGAATGACGGGACAAGAGAAGAACATGCGGATACCGCCTTGGTTCGGGTAATCCTGACCAGCTACGAGGCCAACGAAGCCTTTGAGCGCGCCTTTCTTCAGGCGCGCCGCGAAATATGGGCGGCCTTCAATTATTTCGACCCGGATCTTGAACTGATCAGCCCGCCGGGCACCCGGGTCGGGCGGAGCTGGAGCGCGCTGATCGCGGCGACCTTGCGGCGCGGGGTGCATCTGCACCTGTTCCTGCCCGATGCCGATCCGTTCCTGGCGCCCGCGGCCCACCGCGCCAACCACGCCAGCGCCCGGCGGCTGCAAGCCGAGGCCACTTCGCTGGGGGTCCCGAACCTGCTCGATATCCGGATCCTGACCCATCCCGCCCGGCACGGGCCGCTGACCTATGGCACCGAATGGGGCCGGCGCCGGGCGGCCATCGCGCCGGAACTCGCCCTGCTTGCCGCCGCCGAGCCAAGGGCGCGGCTGCGCGCGCTCGGCGACATGCCGGGGCTCGCCCCCTATCTGGGGGCCGCGGCGGACGGCACGAAGATGGCACTGCGCGCCCTGGCCCATCCGCCCCTGGCCGCCGCCCGCCACCATCACCAGTTGCTGGTCGCCGATCGGCATCTGCTGCTGGTCGGCGGGCCGGGTGCCAGCACCGATCCGCGCGGCTATGGCCTGCGGCTGATGCGCGAAGGTCCGTCGGCCGCCGACGCCCAGGCCCATCTGGAACATTTCGCCGCCGCCACGGCCGGCAAGGAAGATCCCGGAACCCAGCGCCATCTGCTG
The DNA here is from genome assembly GCA_913064775.1 of uncultured Albidovulum sp. Lineage (GTDB taxonomy): Bacteria > Pseudomonadota > Alphaproteobacteria > Rhodobacterales > Rhodobacteraceae > Acidimangrovimonas. The sequence continues at coordinate 29,378 of CAJYAD010000012.1, forward strand.
CGCACCCTGTCCCGCCGCGGCGGTCGCCTGCGCCGCGGCCCGACCTGGCCCCTGCGCCAGGACATCGCCACCGCCCATGTCGCCCTGGCCCGGCGGGCCGAGGATCTGATCTATATCGAGACCCGCGCCTTCACCGATCCCGAACTGGCCGGCGAACTGGCCGCCGTCGGCCGGGCGCGGCCCGATCTGGGGCTGATCATGATGCTGCCCGAGGCACCGCCCGCCGATCCCGCCGCACAGGCGCAGATGCTGGCGCAGCTGGTCCGGGCCTTCGGGCCGCGCTTCTTCGCCGGGCAGATGATGGGCCCGCTTTGCCAGGGCGGGCAGCGCCTGACGCTGTTCGACCGGCGTGCGGCGCTGGTTACTTCGGCCGATCTGACGCCCGAGGCTCTTTACCGCGACACCGAGGCCGGCCTTTATGTGCGCACGCCGCGCGAGGTCAACGAAATCGGCAGCCGGGCGATGGCCTATTGGCTGATGCCACAACACGCCGCCGCGCCGGTCGGAGGCCCGGCGACGGTCGCGCTCTGGCGGGCCCGGGCAGAGCAACAGAAAGACCGCGGCGATCGCCGGATGCGCCCCTACCCGCTGCCCTAGCCCGCCCCCCAAGGTCAATCCTGCGTCGCCGGATGCTGCGGCGCGGGGCGGGCCACGGCGGGCTGGCCGGGCAGGACGCCAGCAAGCACCAGCGCCCAGATCAGCAGCGGAATGGCGACGATGCCGCCCACCGGCCCCCACAGCCAGAAACCGAAGATCAGCGCCAGAAACACCAGCAGCGGATTGACCGCGGCGTTGCGGCCCACCATCGCCGGCGTCACGAACTGGCTTTCCAGCACGATCAACCCCAGATAGGCGGCTGCCGGCAGTGCCGACTGGGCCCCGTCGAAGGCCGCGACGCCGGCATAGAGCAACCCCGCCACCGCCAGCCCCGGCCCCAGATAAGGCACGAAGTTCAAGACGAAAGCGACCAGCCCCCAAGTCGCGGCCTGCGGCAGCCCCATCAATTGCAGCGCGGCGGCGGTCAGCAGGCCAAGGCCCGCGTTGATCACCGCAATCGTCAGGAAATACCGCGACACGCGATATTCGGCATCGCGCATCTTGCTGACCAGATTGCCGCGCTCGGAAGTCGTGGCCAGGCGGCGTGCGGCCCAATCGTACATTTCGGCCCGGGTCAGCAGGAAGAAGAACAGCGAGCCCGCGAAGACGGTGAATTGCGTCAAGATCACCGGCGCCAGCATCAGCGCCCCCGCCACGGTCGGCACATGCACGCCCGAATCCTTCGCCGCCTTGGTCTGTGAGCCGGCGGCCTCGGCGGCGGGCGCGATCGCCTTGGTGACGTTGTCGGACATCTGGGTCAGATCGCGCGCCAGCGACCGCAGCATGTCCAGCGTCTCGCGCAGGTCGCGCAGCACCTTCGGCGCCTGGGCGGCGAGTTGCTCGGCGGCGGGTTGGAAGACCAGGAACAGGCCGGCCAGCAGCAACAGCGTGAACACCAGGGTAAGCAGGGCGGCCGCGGCGCGCGGCAGGTGATGCCGATCGCAGAACTCCGACACCGGCGACAGCACCACGCCGCTGACCAGCGCCAACGCCAGCGGCGCGAAGATGTCCGACAGCTCGTGCAGGGCCGCGAACATCACCACCGCGCCGGTCACGATCAGCGACACCTGCGAAAACGTCTCTAGCCTGTTCATGAAGTCTCCCCCCCTTGACCGGGAAACGCCACTTGCGCGTCGACGGTTCCTGAAGTGGCGGAATTCAGCCTGCGGCGGGGCGCCTGCGTTGACGAGGTGGAACTCGGCCCCGTCGTTGCGCGTCTTTCCCGCACAACCCAGCAAAGGAGGACGTGATGAACCGTGACCAGATGGAAGGCAACTGGAAACAGATCAAGGGCAAGGTCCGCGCCAAGTGGGGCGACCTGACCGACGACGATGTCGCAAGCATCGAAGGCCGCCGCGAGGCGCTGGTCGGCAAGATCCAGGAACGCTATGGCAGCGCGAAGGCCGACGCCGAGAAGGCCGTCGATCGGTGGCTGGCCGATCTCTGACACGCCCTGCTGCCCGACGAACCCCCGCCTTGCGATATGCAGGCGGGGGTTTTTTGTTGCGGTCTCGGCGGCGGGGGCTCTGCCCCCTGCACCCCCGGGATATTTGGACCAGAAAGAAAGGTAGGGGGCTTTGCTTTTACTTTGGTTCAAAGATCCCACGGGGGCGCCATCGGCGCGCAATCGGTGCGCAGGGTGATGGCAACGCGGCCCGCATCAGGTGCAAAGCCGAGATGGATTCGGGATGTCGCAAGCGAAAAGGGCGCCCGAAGGCGCCCCTGTTGGATGGTTTGCGGGTGCTGAGCGCGTTCAGAAGCTGCGCGCGCGCCCCTTGGGGCCGATCACCAGCCACAAAAGCAGGCCGATCACCGGCAGGAACAGGATCACCAGAATCCAGATCAGCTTGGACAGCGAACTTTCCGCCGAGCCGATCACCGAGATGATCGCGAAAATGTCGAGGATCAGGATGATCACCGAACCGATGGTGCTGAGGAAGAACATGGGTCTCTCCTAAGAGTGGCAAGGATGGCGGCCGGGTCGCCCCGGCCGCCAGGTCCTGCGGGTCAGAGCGGCGGGTTGCCGCGCAGTGCGCGGGCGACCATCGCGACCACGAACAGCACCAGGAAGATCACGAACAGGATCTTCGCGATCCCGGCGGACGCCCCGGCGATACCACCAAAGCCCAGGGCGGCGGCGATCAGAGCGATGATAAGAAAGGTAACGGCCCAGCCTAGCATTGAAGCCTCCTATGGAAGTGGAATGGGTATGTCGTCGATCAGATGTATTCGAAACGTCCGACCGGCCTGCCGGTTCCTCACGCTCTGGTGTGCTTCAGATATAATTAACTGCAATGAAACGATATTTGGCGCACACATGCTGACCGGGAAGCGGCCACAGGCGGAAATTTCGTCAGCGGGTGCCGGAACCGCGGGTCGCCGCCGGGTGTTGATAGGCAAAGGTTCGCCGAAGGGGGTTTGTAACGATGAAAGCTGCTTTATTTCTGTCCGGTCTCGGCGCCGTTGCCGGTTCCTTCATGCTGCTCACCATTCTGGCCGTGCTCAATGCGCTGGGGCCCGGTGCGCCGTCTTCTGCCCACGCCTATGCCGGGCATCTCGCGGCGCCGCAGGGGTTCGTCGCGGTCGCGCATCAGCCCCCGGCGCGGATGACCCGGATCGCAGAAGGCGGCTAGGGGCGCCGCGCCGCGCCCTCCAGATAACGCCCCAGCACCGCGCGGGTGCCGTCGGACCAGAGCGCCCGAAGCGCCTCGGCGAAGGCTGCGGAAAAGCCCGCGTGCAGCCCCGCCGCGCCGTAGACCTCGGCCATCGCGAGCCATTGGGCGGGGTCGTCCTTTGCCGCCTGCGCGCGCGTGTTCAGCGCCGCCCAGTCGGGATCGTTGGGCGCGATCTTGCGCCCCTGATCATCCACCCCGGCGCAATAGCGGCACCACAGCGCCGAAAGCAGCGCGAGGCCCACAGGCACCCTCCCCTTCGCCAGATTGTCATGCACCGAGGGCAAGATGAATTTCGGCTGCCGGTTGGAGCCGTCGAGGCACAGCCGGCGGACCCGATCGCCGATGTCGGGATTGGCGAAGCGGGCCTCGATCAGCGTCAGGTAATCGAGGAGCGAGGTGTCGGGCACGGGCGGCACATGGGGCAGAATCTCCTCGGTCTCGACCCTGTGCAGGAAGGCCGCGACCTGGGCGTCCTGCATCGCTTCATGCGCGAATTCGAGGCCCAGAAGGCCGGCGGGATAGGCGATCACCGCATGGCCGCCGTTCAGGATGCGGATCTTCATCGCTTCAAAGGCATGGACCTGATCGGTGAAGGTGACGCCGACCTCTTCCAGCGGCGGACGGCCCTGGGGGAAGTTGTCCTCCAACACCCATTGGGTGAACGGCTCACACAGAACCGGCGCGGCATCGTCGACGCCGAATTCGCGCGCCACCAGCTCGATCTCTCGCTGGCCGGTGGCGGGGGTGATGCGGTCGACCATGCCGTTGGGGAAGGCGACATTGGCCGCGATCCACTCGGCGAAGGCAGGATCGGACAGCGCGGCCAGGCCGGTGACGGTGCCCCGGGCGACATGGCCGTTGCCGGGAAGGTTGTCGCAGCTCATCACCGTGAACTGCGCAAGGCCCGCGGCGCGGCGGATGCGCAGCGCCTTGAGGATCGCCCCGAAGGCCGAGGCGGGCGCGTCGGGCCGGGCCGCATCGCGGGCCATGTCGGGATGGGCCGTGTCGAACGCGCCGTGCTGGTCGAGGTAATAGCCGCCTTCCGTCACCGTCAGCGACACGATGCGGGTCGAGGGCTGCGCCATGGCGGCGATCAGCGGGCCGTTGTCGGGCGCGATCGGCACGAAATCGACCATCGCGCCGGTCACCCGGGCGCGGCGGCCTTCGGGCGCCTGTTCGACCACCGTGGTCAGCAGATCCTGTCCCAGCAGGCGTTCGCGCATCGCCCCGTCGGCCGCGCGCACCCCGGCACCGATCAGCGCCCAGTCGAGGCCGCGCCCGGTCTCGAACAGCCGGTCGAGGTAGACGGCCTGATGCGCGCGGTGGAAATTGCCCACCCCGATATGCACGATCCCCGGCGTCAGATCCGCCCGCGCATATGAGGGGCGCGCCACGCGCGGGTTCAGCGCCTTCAGGGTGGCGAGCGAAAGTTTGTCCATGGGAATCCTTCCTTGCGCCAACTTGGCGCGGGGGTCGGCGTGGGCGGCGGCACGGCCCGCGACCGCCCCGGCTTGAGGCGTTGTCATGCGATCCGCAGGCCCCGGGCGTCGAACCGGTGGATCTTGGTCGCGTCCGGGGCCAGATGGACGGTGTCGCCCGCCCGGTACGGCACCTCGCCATCGGCGCGGACGGTCATCGGATCGTCCCGGCCCTCGATCTCGACATGAAGGAAAGTGTCGGAGCCAAGGTGCTCGGACACCGCGACCTTGCCCGACCAGACGCCGCCCTCGGGCACGATGGTGATGTGCTCGGGGCGGATGCCGATGGTATGGGCGCCGTGTTCGCCGGCCTCCGCGCCGGTGACGAAGTTCATTCTGGGCGAGCCGATGAAGCCGGCCACGAACAGGTTGGCGGGCGCGCGGTACAGATCGAGCGGCGATCCCACCTGCTCGATCCGTCCGGCCTGCAGCACGACGATCTTGTCGGCCATGGTCATGGCCTCGACCTGATCGTGGGTGACATAGATCATCGTGGTCTTCAGGCTGTTGTGCAGCCCCGAAATCTCCAGCCGCATGTTGACGCGCAAGGACGCGTCGAGGTTCGAGAGCGGCTCATCGAACAGGAACGCCGCCGGTTCGCGCACGATCGCCCGGCCGATCGCCACCCGCTGACGCTGGCCCCCCGACAGCTGCCCCGGCCGGCGGTCGAGGTAATCGCCAAGGTTCAGCACCCGCGCCGCGGCCTCGACGCGGCGGTCGACCTCGTCCCGGGGCAGTTTCGCCATCTTCAGGGGAAAGGCGATGTTCTTGCGCACGCTCATATGCGGGTAAAGCGCGTAGGACTGGAACACCATCGCCAGCCGCCGGCGCGCCGGTGGCAGCATCGTCGCGTCCTGCCCGTCGATCGAGATGACGCCGTCGGTCACATCCTCGAGCCCCGCGATCAGCCGCAAAAGCGTGGACTTGCCGCAGCCCGAGGGGCCGACGAAGACCACGAATTCGCCCTCGTCTATGTCCAGATCCAGCGGCGGGATCACCTCGACATCGCCGAATTTCTTCACGACCCTGGAAAGCTGTATCCGTCCCATGAGGTCCCCCTATTTCACCGCGCCGAAGGTCAGGCCGCGGACAAGCTGTTTCTGGCTGAACCACCCCAGGATCACGATCGGCGCGATCGCCATCGTCGAAGCGGCGGAAAGTTTGGCGTAGAACAGGCCCTCGGGGCTGGAGTAGCTGGCGATGAAGGCGGTCAGCGGCGCGGCGTTGGCGGCCGTCAGGTTCAGCGTCCAGAAGGCCTCGTTCCAGGCGAGGATGATGTTGAGCAGCAAGGTCGAGGCGATCCCCGGCACCGCCATCGGGGTCAGCACATAGAGGATCTCGTCGCGCAGCCCCGCGCCGTCCATCCGCGCGGCTTCCAGGATCTCGCCGGGGATTTCCTTGAAATAGGTGTAGAGCATCCAGATGATGATCGGCAGGTCGATCAGCGTCAGGATGATCACCAGCCCGGTGCGCGTGTCGAGCAGCCCGAAATCGCGAAACAGCAGATAGATCGGGATCAGCACGCCGACCGGCGGCAGCATCTTGGTGCTCAGCATCCACATCAGCACGTTCTTGGTTTGCTTGCCGGGCACGAAGGCCATCGACCAGGCCGCCGGGATCGCGATCGCCAGCCCGATCACGGTCGAGCCGACCGAGATCACCACCGAATTCCAGAAATGCAGGAAGTAATCCGAGCGCGCGTTCACCTCGATGTAGTTTTCCAGCGTCCAGTGGAAGAACAGGAAATGCGGCGGCACCGACACGGCCTCACCCTCGGTCTTGAACGAGGTCAGCACGGTGTAGAGGATCGGAAAGAAGATCAGGAAGGCGATCACCCAGGCGATCGCGGTGACGATCAGGCGGCGGCGGGTGGTGACACGGCGGGCCATGGCTAAACCTCCTGTGCTGCGGTTTGGGGCGCGCGGGTCATCCTAGGCGTCCAGGTTCTTGCCGATCATCCGCATCAGGAAGATCGCCACGATATTGGCCAGCACCACGGCGACCAGACCGCCTGCGCTGCCGCCGCCCACGTCGAATTGCAGAAGCGACTGGGCGTAGACCAGATAGGTGAGGTTGGTCGAGGCATTGCCGGGCCCGCCATTGGTCGTCACCAGAATCTCGGCGAAGACCGACAAAAGGAAGATGGTCTGGATCAGGATGACCACGGTGCCGGCGCGCGACAGATGCGGCACGGTGATATGCACGAAACGCGCGACGGGACCGGCGCCGTCCATCTCGGCCGCCTCCATCTGTTCGCTGTCCAGCGATTGCAGCGCGGTCAGCAGGATCAGCGTGGCGAAGGGCAGCCATTGCCAGGCGACGATCAGGATGATCGAGAACAAGGGTGCCTGCGACAGGAAATCGAAGGGCTGCAGGCCGAAGCTTTGCGCGATCCAGGCGAAGATGCCGTTCACCGGGTTCATGAACATGTTCTTCCAGATCAGCGCCGAAACCGTGGGCATCACGAAGAACGGCGCGATCACCAGCACCCGCACGACCCCCTGCCCCCAGATCGGCTGATCGAGCAGCAGCGCCAGCAGCGTGCCGCCGATTGTGGTGATCAGCAGCACCCCGGCCACCAGCACCAGCGTGTTGACCAGCGCGGTGCCGAAGGCGGGATCGGTCAGGAAGTAGTAGTAGTTCCTGAAGCCGATGAAATTGTGCGGCCCCGGGATCACCAGATTGTAGTTCAGGAACGAGAAGTAGATCGTCATCGACAGCGGGATGATCATCCAGCCCAGCAGCAGGATCACCGCCGGTGAGATCATCAGACGCGCAGCCGCGCGCGAATGTTTGGTGGCCATCGTCTCCTCCCTGAACCGAAAGCGGAATGTCGATGCGGGGCCGGCTCAGGAGGGAACCGGCCCCGCGGATGGCAAGGCGGCCTACTTGATGTAGCCGGCCTTGCTCATTTCGCGGGTGGTCAGGGCTTGCGCGTTTTTCAGCGCCTGGGCCCCGGTCTCACGCCCGGCGAGCGCGGCCGAGAATTGCTGACCCACCGCCGTGCCGAGCCCCTGGAATTCCGGGATCGCCACGAACTGCACGCCGACATAGGGCACCGGCTTCACGGTCGGATGCTCGGGGTCGGCCTTCTCGATCGACTTCAGCGTCATCGCGGCGAAGGGGACCTTGGCATAGTCGGGGTTCTTGTAAAGCGAGGTCCGGGTGCCCGGAGGCACGTTGGCCCAGCCGTCCTTCTTCGCCACCAGTTCGGTGTATTGCTTCGATGTCGCCCATTCCACGAAGGTCTCGGCGGCCTTGGCCTGCTTGGTGCCCGCCGGGATCGCCAGCGCCCAGGACCACAGCCAGTTGGCATCCTTGTCGATGCCCTGCTTGTGCGGCGCCATGGCAAAGCCCACGTCCTTGGCCACCTTCGAATCCTTCGGGTTGGTCACGAAAGAGGCCGCCACGGTGGCGTCGATCCACATGCCGCACTTGCCCTGCTGGAACAGCGCCAGATTCTCGTTGAAGCCGTTCGACGAGGCACCGGGTGGGCCGTAGTTCTTCATCAGGTCCAGATAGGTATCCAGCGTCTCTTTCCATGGCTTGGTGTCGAACTGCGGCTGCCACTTCTCGTTGAACCAGCGCGCGCCGAAGGAATTCGACATCGCGGTGATCAGGGCGATGTTCTCGCCCCAGCCGGCCTTGCCGCGCAGGCAGATGCCGTAGATGCCATCCTTCTTGTCGGTCATCGCCTTGGCGGCCTTCTTGATGAAGGCCCAGGTCGGCTTCTCGGGCATCGTCAGCCCGGCCTTCTTCATCAGGTCGGTGCGATACATCACCATCGAGCTTTCGCCGTAGAACGGCGCGGCATAAAGCGTGCCCTTGTAGCTGAGGCCCTTGCGGATCGCCGGCAGCAGGTCGTTCACGTCATAGCTGGCGGGGAATTTCAGCGGCACCAGCCAGCCCTGCTTGGCCCAGATCGGAACCTCATAGGTGCCGATCGTCATCACGTCATACTGGCCGGCCTTGGTGGCGACATCCGTGGTCACCTTCTGGCGCAGGACGTTTTCCTCCATCGTCACCCATTTGACCTTGATGTCAGGGTGCAGCTTGTAGAAATCGCCCATCATCCCCTGCATGCGGATCATGTCGCCGTTGTTCACGGTCGCCACCGTGATCGTGGTCTCGGCCATCGCCCCCCCGGCGATCAGGCCAAGGGCACAGGCGCCCATCAGCGCGCGAACAGTCATACTCATCGGTCTCCTCCCAAGATGTCTGAGCATATGCCCATAAGTCGAGCATATGCTCAGACATGCGCGTCAAACTGTCAACGCAAATTTGCGCCTGCGGGCGGGATCACGCGAAGTTCAGGGGGAATGGGGGGCCTACTCGGGGTCCGCCAGCAGCGCCTCGGCGGTCTCCTCGCCGGTCACCAAACCATTGAGAAGCCCGCCCTTCAGCGCGGCGCGCAGCGGGATCACCTTCTCGGGCCCCGAGGCGATTCCGATCACCTCGCCGCCGGGCTTGCCGCCGGCGCGCAGGCCGCCGACGCGGCGCGCCAGGCCGTCCTCAAGATAGCGACCCTCCGAATCATAGCACCAGGTCGCGACCTCTCCGACCGCGCCCATGGCGCGCTGCTCGTGCAGGTCGCGCGCCGAGATGAAGCCGTCGATGTAAAGCGGCGCGCTTTCGGTCATGTGGCCGACGCCGACGAAGGTGACATCGGCCTGATCGGCCAGCCGCGCGACGATCTTCAGCTGCGGCAGCGCATAGAACATGCGGCGGATTTCCTCATCGTCGATGATCACCGGCAGCGGCATCGGGTAATGCGGCGCGCGCACCGTATCCGCGACCCGCATGAGGACGTCGTAATTCGACGCCGTCCCGTCCGGCGCGATATTGCCCACCAATGAGATCAGCTTGTGCTGCTCGCAGGTCATCTTGGGCAATTCTTCCGCCATGGCGCGCAGCGCGCGCCCCGTGCCCAGCGCGATGATCAGCGGATCGGGCTGACGCAGGAAGCGCTCCATCACCTCGGCGGCGACCGGCGCGAGCGCATGGGTCGGGTCGGTCCCCGGCCCCTGAGCGGGCGCCACACGCACCAGGCGCAACCCGTAGCGGCGCTTCAACCCGGCCTCCAACGCCAGACAGGCAGCGATACGATGTTCCAGCCGGACATGGATCAGCCCCTCGGACATCGCTTTGGAAACAAGGCGTTGCGCGCGCTGACGCGACACGCCCAGCTCGGCCGCGATCTGATCCTGGGTCAGGCCGCCGACGTAATAGAGCCAACCCGCCCGCGCCGCCGCATCGGTGGCGCTATCTTCGGTATCGAGCGCGGATTTCTTGGTCACGGCACGGCCTCCTTGCGCAGCAGATCCGGGAATTGCATGAAAAAGCCGGCAAATCCAGCAAGCGTGTCATCCGGGCGCGGCGCCTCCGGCGGCAGGGCGGCGCCGGCGATGTGGCTGCCACCGTTGAACCAGCACAGCCGCATCTTCGCCGCCCGGGCCGCGCGCAGACCCATCAGGCTGTCCTCGATCACCAGGCAGCGCGCCGGCTGCGCCCCCATCTTCGCCGCCGCATGTTCGAACAGATCAGGCGCGGGCTTGCCATGGGCGACCTCGGCGGCGGTGAACAGCCGCCCCGCGAAGCGCCCCGCCAGCCCGGTCAGCTCCAGCGAGCGCGCGGCGCGTTCGGGGCTGGAGGAGGTCGCGGCGCAATAGGGCACGCGCAGGCGGTCGATGACCTCGGCGATGCCGGGCATCACCCGCAGATCGGCCTCGAAAGCGGCCAGCAGGCGGGCGCGGTAGTCGACCTCGAAACTGTAGGGCAGGTCGATGCCGAAGCTGTCACGCACGTTTTGCAGCACCACCGGATAGGAGCGCCCCAGAAAATGCCGCGCGACATAGGGCATGTCGATCGCCACCCCGTGACCGGCCAGTTCGGCGATCAGCATGCGCGCGCTGATCACCTCGCTGTCGATCAGAACGCCGTCGCAATCGAAGATCACCAGATCGATCGCCGCCGCTTGCCTGCCCGCTGTCATGCCGCCTCCGTGCTTGGCGCCCGGGGTGAGGGTAACGCGAAATCGGGCAATTGCTCAAGCACACTACACTTGCCCGGGGCGCTTTCGCCCGATACCGGCCACCACCCATTGCATCCCAACGGGCTTGCGGCGCAAACTGCGCCGAATGAAGGAGTCCCCCATGCAGATCATGCGCAACGGATCCAGACCCTCGGGCCCCGGCCCCGAGGATTATTTCACCGGCCGGGTCCGGATCGACCCGCTGATGTCGCCCGACGCCCCGGCGCGGGTGGCCGGCGCCCATGTCACGTTTGAACCCGGCGCCCGCACCGCCTGGCACACCCACCCGCTGGGGCAGACGCTGATCGTGACCTCGGGCCTGGGTTGGTGCCAGACCGACGGCGGCCCGGTCGAGGAAATCCGCCCCGGCGACGTGATCTGGTTCCCCCCGGGCGAACGCCACTGGCACGGCGCCACCGCCAGCACCGCGATGGCCCATATCGCCATCCAGGAACGCGATGAAACCGGCAGCGCAGTGACCTGGCTGGAACAGGTGAGCGATGCAGAGTACGGTGGTTGACCCGCCGCGCCCGGTTTCGCCCAAGAAACAGGCAGTTATGCAAGAAACCCCCGCCGCATAGGCATAATTTGGCCATAGCTCAGTGGTGCATTTGACCTTTTCGGGCTTTCGCGCAATGTGGCGCGAAAATGAGCTGCCGTGAAGAATTTGCCCGTGCCCAACCTCTCTGATTCGCATCTGTTCGCCGCATGTACCCACCCGGGGCGCCGCCGGGTTCTGGGCTATCTTGCCGCGTCGACCGTCCTGGCGGGCGCCCTGCCCCGCGCCGCGCGGGCCGCAGACCAGGGCGCCGCCACCGCCGCGCCCGTCGTGGCCGCCCCGCCGGCCGCAAACCCGCCGCAGCCGTTTTCCTATGATATCCTCGCGCAGAAGATGAAGGCCCGCGCCGCCAAGCCGCATGCCGAACGCGCGCTCAGCAATTCGCCCCTGACGAAGCTGACCTATGACGATTATCAGCGCATCCAGTTTCGCGGCGACCACGCCCGCTGGCAGGGCAAGGACGAGATGTTCCGGCTGGAGGCCTTCTATCTGGGCTGGCTCTACAAGACGCCGGTGGAGCTCTACCAAGTGGAAGACGGCAAGGCCACGAAGATGGCCTTCCGCAACGAGGACTTCCAGTTCTACAACCCGATCAGCGCGAAGATCCCCGAAACCGGCGCGCTGCCGGGGGTTGCGGGCTTTCGCCTCAACACCCCCCTGAACCGGGCCGACAAGTTCGACGAGATGGTCTCGTTCCTGGGCGCCAGCTATTTCCGCGCGCTGGGGCGGGGCAATGTCTATGGGTTGTCGGCGCGCGGTCTGTCGGTGAACACTGCCATCTCGGGGGCCGAGGAATTCCCCGTCTTCACCGATTTCTATCTGGAAAAGCCCGCCCCGGGGGCCGAGACGGTGACCCTTTATGCCGCGCTGGAAAGCCCCTCGCTGACCGGTGCCTACCGCTTCGTCATGAAGCCCGGCGCCGCGACCAAGATGGAAGTCACGGTGCAGCTGTTCCTGCGCGCCGACATCCAGCAGCTGGGCATCGCGCCGCTGACCTCGATGTATCTGTTCGGCGGCAATGATCCGGGGAATTTCAATGATTTCCGCCCCGAGGTGCACGACAGCGACGGGCTGATGATCGACGATGGCGGCGATCTGCGCTACTGGCGGCCGCTGAACAACCCGCCGCAGCTGGCGACCTCTTATTTCGGCGCCGAGAACCCGCGCGCCTTCGGCCTGATGCAGCGCGACCGGGACTGGAACGATTACCTCGACGCGCAGGCGCTCTACAATCTGCGCCCCTCGCTGAGGGTCGAGCCGCTGGGCGATTGGGGCAAGGGCGCGGTGCGGCTGGTCGAGATCCCCTCGCAATCCGAGGCCAACGACAACATCGTGGCCTTCTGGATCCCCAGTGCGCCCGCGAAGGCCGGCGATGCGCTGACTTTCGCCTATCGGCTAAGCTGGGGAATGCTGCCTTTGCCGCCGGAAGAGGCCTTGGCGCATGTCAAGCGCACCCGCACCGGGCATGGCGGCGTAGCGGCGGTCAAGTCCAAGCCAGACACCAGAAAATTTGTTGTGGACTTCGAAGGCGGGCTACTAGGAAACCTGCCTTCCGATGCCAATGTAAAGACGCGGTTGACGATCGCGAAGGGAAAAATCGAGCAGCAGACTCTCTCGAAAATCGAGGGAACCAAAACATGGCGCTTTGTCGTTGATGTATCGGCCCCCAAAGGTGCGGTGATCGAGCTGAGCGCGGTGATCGAAGGCTATGGGCGCACGCTGACCGAAACCTGGCTCTATCAATGGATCAAGGAATGATCTTCTCCTCTGCTGCCAACTTCTCCCCTATCGCGGCCGATGCCGCCCAAACCGCCATCGACGAGATGAGCGAGGGCTTGCTTGCGCCGCCGGCCGCGCCGATGGCGATGCCCAAGCAGGTGATCGAACAGCCGACCGGGCGTCGACTGGCTGGCTGGCTGCGCCTGCCCCTGCCCGGCGGGCGGATCCAAGGCCAAAGCTGATGCCCAATCCGCTGCCCGCTGACGGGCGGACCCGCCTGGCGCGGGTCCTTGCGCTTGCCTTCGCGGGCGTCATGGGCCTGGGCGCATGCGGTCTGATTCTGGTGGCGTCCGAGGCCAACGGGATCCGCATGCTTGATCTGCTGCGCGCGGCCCTGATGCTGATCACCACCGCCTGGCTGGCCTGGGGCGCGGCGCAGGCGCTGATCGGCCTGATCAGCCGCCCCCCCTCTGCACCCGCAATTGGGCCCGCCGATGGGCCCGCCACCGCCGGACCAACCTCCACCCGCAGCGTGGTGATGGTGCCGATCTGCAACGAGGATCCGGTCGCCACCTTTTCGCGCGTCGCCGCGATGGCGGCCTCTCTGGCCGAGGCGGGCCTGCGCGACTGTGTCGATCTGGCGATCCTGTCGGACAGCCGCGACGCCGCCGTGGCGCAGCGCGAACGCTTCTGGTTCGCGCGCCTGCTGGCCGAAACCGGATCTGACGCCGGCACCGGCGGGCGGCTGTTCTACCGCCGCCGGACCTCGAACGAGGGCCGCAAGGCCGGCAATATCGAGGATTTCATCCGCCAATATGGCGGCGCCTACGAATTCGCCGTGATCCTCGACGCCGACAGCCTAATGGAAGGCGCCACCATCGCCGAGATGATCCGCCGCATGCAGGCAGAGCCGCGCCTTGGCCTGCTGCAAACCCTGCCCCGGATCGTCGAGGCGCAATCGCTGTTCGGCCGGGCGCAGGCGTTTTCGGCGGCCTTCTACGCGCCGATCTTCGCGCGCGGACTGGCGCGGATGCAGGGCAGCACCGGCCCGTTCTGGGGCCATAACGCCATTGTCCGCGTCCGCGCCTTCGCCGAAAGCTGCGGCCTGCCGGAACTGACCGGCCCCGCCCCCTTCGGTGGCCCGGTACTTAGCCACGATTACGTCGAGGCCGCCCTGCTGGCCCGCGCCGGCTGGATCGTGCGGCTGGATGACGATCTGGACGGCTCTTACGAGGAAGGCCCCGAGAACATCCTGGCCCATGCCCGGCGCGACCGGCGCTGGTGTCAGGGCAACCTGCAGCACGCCCGGCTGGTGCCTGCGCCGGGGCTGAGGATGTGGAACCGCTTCGTCTTCGTGCAGGGGATACTGGCCTATGTCTCGGCGCTGATCTGGGGGGCGTTCCTTGTGGTCTCGGCGCTGTCGGTGCTGAATGTGGGGCGACCGAACTATTTCCCGCTGCCGCATCAGCTGTTTCCGGTCTTCCCCGACGACCAGACCAAGAAGATCATCGGTCTGGCGATCGGGGTGGTGGGGCTGCTGGTGCTCCCCAAGCTGCTGATCTGGGTCAAGGCGGCGCTGGATGGAAGGGCGCGGGGCTTTGGCGGCGCGGGGCGGGCGGCCGGGTCGTTCTTCGCTGAACTACTGCTGTCGTCGCTCAGCGCGCCGGTGATGCTGATGTATCAGGGCCGCGCGGTCATTCAGGTGCTGATCGGGCGCGATGGCGGCTGGCCCGCCAACCAGCGCGGCGAAGGGCGGCTGACATTGTCCGACGCCTGGGCCGCCAGCGGCTGGATCGCGCTGACCGGCGCCGCCTGTCTGGGCGGGCTTTTCACCTTCCTGCCCGAGCTTTCGCTATGGATGGCGCCGATCTTCGTGCCGATGATGGCCGCGCCCTTGCTGATCGCGCTGACCTCCCGCCGCTATGGCCGCACGCTCTTCGCCACCCCGTCCGAGGCCGCGCCCCCCCCGGTGCTAAGCCGCGCCCGCGCGGTCCATGCCGCCTGGCAAAGATCGGCGCCCCAGGGGGCAGAGCCGGCCGAGACCGGCGCCACCGCTCTGAACTAGGGGGGCCTCAGGCCGGCCCCACCGCCGCCAGCAGTTGCGCGTTGCCGCCCGAGGCGGTGGTGTCGATGCAGACGTGGCGCTCCAGCAGCACGCGGTCGGCATCGGGCGCCTCGGCGATCAGCGGCAGGATCGGCCCCGGCCGCGCCGCCAGCGCCTGCGCATAGGCCCGGCCGGTCTGCGCGTCGCCCCACCAGATCACGCCCGAAAAGCCCTGCAACCCGGTCAGCGCCTCGGGCGCCAGCGCGCCTTGCGCCGCCACGGCCTTGCCGCCCAGCGCCGTCACCGCCGCCACCTGCCGCGCCGCGGCCTCGGCCCCCGGGCCAAGGCACAAGAGCGGCGCACGCGGGTAAAGCGACAGCCGGTTCGATTCGCCCGTGGGCCCCGGCAGATCGGTCACCCGCACCGCGCCCTGACTGCTGCGCGCGGCCCCCAGCGCCGCCTGCAGCCGCGCCGGATCCGCCGCGCCGGGCCAATCGCCGGCCTCGGGCAGCGGCGCGCGGGTGAAGCGGATCAGATAATCCGGCCCCCCCGCCTTCGGGCCGGTGCCCGACAGCCCCTCGCCGCCGAAGGGCTGGCTGCCCACCACCGCGCCGATCTGGTTGCGGTTGACATAGGTGTTGCCCACCTGCAGGCGGTCCACCAGCGTCTGCACCCGGTCGTCGATGCGGCTGTGCAGCCCGAAGGTCAACCCGTAACCCGTTGCGTTGATGTCAGAAATCACCCGGTCAAGATCGCGCCCCTTGAACCGCGCGACATGCAGGACCGGGCCGAAGACCTCGCGCTCCAGGTCCTTGATCCCGGTCACCCGCAGTGCCACGGGGGCGATGAAATGCCCCTGCGCGGGGGGGGCGAGTTCATGCAGCACCCTGCCTTCGGCCCGGGCCTTGGCGACGTAATCGGCGATGCCCTGCTGCGC
Organism: uncultured Albidovulum sp.; assembly: GCA_913064775.1. Lineage (GTDB taxonomy): Bacteria > Pseudomonadota > Alphaproteobacteria > Rhodobacterales > Rhodobacteraceae > Acidimangrovimonas. The sequence continues at coordinate 45,418 of CAJYAD010000012.1, forward strand.
CTCGGTGTCGATCACCGGGCCGACATCGGCCGCCAGATCCCAGGGATTGCCCAGGGAAAGTTCCTCCATCGCGCCGAACAGCATCTCTTCGATGCCCTCGGCCACGTCCTCTTGCAGATAGAGGCAGCGCAGCGCTGAACAGCGCTGGCCCGCCGACTGGAAGGCCGACGCCAGAATATCGCGCACCGCCTGTTCGGGCAGCGCGGTGGAATCGACGACCATGGCGTTGAGGCCCCCAGTCTCGGCGATCAGCGGCGCGTCGGGGGACAGATGTGCGGCCATCGCCCGGCGGATCGCCAGCGCGGTGTCGGTCGAGCCGGTGAAGGCCACCCCCGCGACCCGGGCATCCGAGGTCAGCGCCGCCCCCACCGTCGGCCCGTCGCCGGGCAGCAGTTGCAGCGCGGTTTCGGGCACGCCGGCCTGATGCAGCAGCCGCACCGCCAGCGCCGCGATCAGCGGGGTCTGCTCGGCCGGCTTGGCGATCACCGCATTGCCCGCCGCCAGCGCCGCCGAAACCTGGCCGGTGAAGATCGCCAGCGGGAAGTTCCAGGGGCTGATGCAGACGAAGGTGCCGCGCGCCGGCTGGGTGAGGCCCGCCGCGCCGTCGGCATAGTAGCGCAGGAAATCGCAAGCCTCGCGCAGCTCTCCCAGCGCGTCGGGCAGGCTCTTGCCGGCCTCGCGCGCGACCACGGCGAAGATCGCGCCATATTCTTCCTCGTAAAGGTCGGCCGCGCGGCGCAGCACGGCGGCGCGCGTCTCAACCGGGACGTCCCAGGGGCGGGCGGCGGTCAGCGCGGTTTCCACATCCTCCGGCGCGGCGGGGGTGACGCGGCCCACCAGATCGCCCGGATTGGCGGGGTTCGGCGCCTCATAGGGCGTGCCGCCGGTGACCGGCCCCGCGATCATCGGGGCCGCGTGGAAATGCTGGCTGCGGTAGGGCGCGCGGGCGTCTTCGATCGCGGCCAGATCGACGGCTTCGGTCAGATCCCAGCCGCGCGAATTGCCGCGCGCGCCGAACAGATCCGGGCCACGGCGGATCGCCGGGTTCGCCGGCGTCGGCAACAGCGGCGCGATCGCGTCGAAGGGACAGGCGGCCACCGCTTCGGGCGGCACGTCCTCATCCACGATCTGGTTCACGAAGGAGGAGTTCGCGCCATTTTCCAGGAGCCGCCGCACCAGATAGGCCAGCAGGTCGCGATGCGCACCGACCGGGGCATAGATGCGGCAGCGGGTGGCCTCGGCCGTATGGACGATGTCGTGCAGGCGCTCGCCCATGCCGTGCAGGCGCTGGAACTCGAACGCCTCGCGGTCAGAGGCCATCTCGAGGATCGCGGCCACGGTGTGGGCGTTGTGGGTGGCGAATTGCGGATAGATCCGGTCGGTCATGCCCAGCAGCTTGCGCGCGTTGGCGATATAGCTGACGTCGGTCGCGGCCTTGCGGGTGAAGACCGGGAAATCGGTCAGCCCCAGCACCTGGGCGCGCTTGATCTCGGAATCCCAATAGGCGCCCTTGACCAGCCGCACCATGATCCGCCGGTCAAGCCGGTCTGCAAGCTGATAAAGCCAGTCCAGCACCGCCCCCGCGCGCCGCCCGTAGGCCTGCACGACCACGCCGAACCCATCCCAGCCCTTCAGCGCCGGATCGGACAGCACCGCCTCGATCACGTCGAGCGAAAGGTCCAGCCGATCCGCCTCTTCCGCGTCGATGTTGAAGCCAAGCCTGGCCTTCGCCGCCTGCCGCGCGAGCTTGCGGACGTGGGGCACCAACTCTTCCATCACCCGGTCGCGCTTGGCGACCTCATAGCGCGGATGCAGCGCCGAAAGCTTCACCGAGATGCCCGGATTGGCCCGGATGTCCGCGGATTTCGCCGCCTTGCCGATCGCCGCGATCGCGTCGCCATAGGATTTGAGGTAGCGCAGCGCGTCGGCATCGGTGCGCGCGGCCTCGCCCAGCATGTCGTAGCTGTAGCTGTAGCCCTTGGCCTCCATCCCCGCGGCGCGGTCCATGGCGGCGGAAATCGTCTCGCCCAGCACGAACTGGCGACCCATCTCCTTCATGGCGCGGCCCACGGCGGTGCGGATCACCGGCTCTCCCAACCGGCGCACGGCGGCGCGCAGATGGCCGGCAATGCCCGGCTCTCCCTCGTCCAGCACGCGGCCGGTCAGCATCAGGGCCCAGGTCGAGGCATTGACCAGCGACGAGGCCGAGCGGCCCAGATGGCGGCCCCAGTCCGAAGGCGCGATCTTGTCCTCGATCAGCGCGTCCATCGTCGGCGCATCGGGCACACGAAGCAGCGCCTCGGCCAGACACATCAGCGCGATGCCCTCGTCGGTGGACAGGCCGTATTCGGCCAGAAACACCTCCATCAGCCCGGGTTTCGCGCCACTGCGGATGCCGCGCACCAGATCGGCGCCGCGGGCGCTGATACGGGCGCGCGTGGCGTCGTCCAGCGCGGCCTGTTCGATCAGATGGCCAAGCAACGGCCCCTCGGGGACAAGGCTGGATGCGCGGATCGTTGCGCGCGGGTCTTGTGGCACGGAAACTTGCATGGCGTGATTCTCCAGTTTGTTCCATAATATCCGGAACCGGCCATCCGTTTGTCCCGATTATCGCAAAATGGCGGGCCGTATGACTGGAGTTTGGAGGGGATAACGATGCAAGCAGACGCCGCCGACCTGGACCGTTTCGACCGCGCGATCCTGCGGGTACTGTCGGTCGAGGGACGGGTCAGCGCGACCGAGCTGGCGCGGCGGATCGGGTTGTCGAAATCGCCCACCCAGGCGCGGCTGAAACGGCTGGAAGAGGCGGGCGTGATCACCGGCTACCGGGCGCTGCTGGATCCGATCCGGATGGGGCTGGCGCATGTCGCCTTTGTCGAGGTGCGGCTGTCGGACACGCGCGAGGCGGCGTTGCAGGCCTTCAACCGCGCCGTCGCCGGGGTCGGCGAGATCGAGGAATGCCACATGATCGCCGGGCATTTCGACTATCTGCTGAAGGTGCGCACCGCCGACATCCTGGAATATCGCACGGTGCTGGCGGAACGGATCTCGGCGCTGCCGCATGTCACCTCGACCTCGACCTATGTGGCGATGGAATCGGTGAAGGACAGCCCGATCTGAGGGCCAGCGCGCCGCGACAGGGCTGATCGACGGCGCTAGTGCACCCGGCCGGTCCGGCGGATCACGACCCGACGGCGGTGACGATGGGTGCGCTCTGCATACCATTCCTCGGCGGTCGGATGGATCGCCTCCGAGGCATAGCGCCCCACCACCCGCTGGCGGCGCAGCAGGAACATCTTGCCCCAGCCCGACCATGTGCCGACCATCGGCGCCCGGGGGTCGATGACGAAACGCACGCGCCAGTCGCCGGGCAGCATCAGCCCCAGCGCCTCGCCCTTTTCCAGCATCCACACCAGCGGGATGTTGGCCAGCGGGCGGGCGACCTCATATTCCCCCAGCATGCCGCCCACGTCGCCGTGGGTGCCGCGAAACCAGACCTGTTCCACCCGCCCCAGCCAGGCATCCGGCGTGTTCCACAGCACCGGGGCGAAGGCCAGCCGCGTCTCATCCAGCGCCAGCGCGTGAAAGCCGCGCAGGACCGCTGGTCCCAGATCGTGGTTGTGGAAAGCATGGTGCGGCTCGGAAAACCGGCGCAGCAGGGGCAGCCGCCAGCCCAGCGCCTTGACCGTATCCCAGACGCCGATCATCTCGATCTTCACGTCCTTGTGGCAATAGCGTTCGGCGAAGATCGCGGCGGTGTCGCGGCTGACGGGCATCTGATAATGGCGATAGGCGGTGCGGATGTTGCGCACATTGGCATGGTCGGCCTTCAACAGGCCCACCCGGTCGATCACCCCCGCCAGCGAGCGCACCGCATAGGCGCCGCGCGAATAGCCCAGCAGGAAGATCCGGTCACCCGGTCGGTAGCGCGAGGCGAGGAAGCCATAGGCGCGGCGGATCTGGCGGTTGATGCCGCGCCCGGCGATCACATCGGCCGACTGACGCCAGCTTTGCCACTGGATCCCGGCCTCATAGTAAAGCGACAGGCGCGGCGAAGGTGCGTGCTCGGCCAATAGCTTGTAGGCTAGGCCGGCGTTGGTTTCCCGCCCTTCGTCCAGCGACGACAGCGTCCCGTCGAGGATCACCACATGATCGACAGGCCCCCGGCTGCGGCGCACGCCCTGCGCCTGAGAGGCAAGCCTGCGGCCGGGCCAGATCCAGCCAAGGAGGCGCTTAGCTAGGCTCACCTTCCCCCTCCGTTTCCTGCAGCCAGCCCCAGATGCGCGACGGCGTCAGCGGCATGTCGACCCTGCGCACGCCGCGCGCCCACAGCGCATCCAGCGCCGCATTGGTGATTGCGGCCAGCGCGCCGACGGTGCCGGCCTCACCGCAGCCCTTCATGCCCAGCGGGTTCGCGGTCGAGGGCACGGGTTCGGTGGTGAAGCGCATCATCGGCATGTCCTGAGCCCGCGGCAGGGCGTAATCCATAAGCGACCCGGTCAGAAGCTGCCCGGCCTCATCGAAACCCACCTGTTCCATCACCGCCTGACCAAAGCCCTGCGCCACGCCGCCATGCACCTGGCCTTCGGCCAGTTGCGGATGGATCAGATTACCGAAATCGTCGGTGATCGTGTATTTCTCGAGCACCAGCTTGCCGGTTTCGGGGTCGATCTCTACCTCGGCGACATGGGCGCCGTTGGGGAAGGAACGCCCCGGCAGGGTCATCCGTTCCGAGTGGCGCAACAGATCTTCGCGGCCACGGGCGCGGGCCATTTCGGCGGCCTCGATCAGCGTCGGCGTCAGGTTCGATCCCGGGGCGCGGAAGCGGCCGTCCTCAAACGCCGGGTGGCTGCCCATGTCCTCTTGCAGGAACTCGGCGAAGGCCGCGACCAGCTTGGTCACCGTCACCAGCGTCGCATTGGCCTGCGTGGTGACCGAGCGCGAGCCGCCGGTGCCGCCGCCCCTGGCGATCAGGTCGCTGTCGCCTTGCACCACGGTGATCTGATCGACGGGGATGCCGGTGCGATCCGACAGGAACTGGGCGTAGACCGTCTCATGCCCCTGCCCGTTCGACTGGGTGCCGACGTAAAGGTTCACGCGCCCGTCCTCGGCGAATTCCACCGTCGCGCCCTCGCTCGGGTCGCCCAGGATCGCCTCCAGATAATAGCTCAACCCCAGGCCGCGCAGCTTGCCCCGCGCTTCCGAGGCCGCGCGGCGGGCGTTGAAGCCCTTGATGTCGGCCTCGGCCTCAACCCGCGACAGCACCAGATCGAAATCGCCGACGTCATAGGTTTCGCCGGTGGCGGTGGCATAGGGAAAGGCGGCGGGGGCGATGAAACTGCGCCGGCGCAGGGTGAAGGGATCAACGCCCAACTCGCGCGCGGCATGGTCCATGGCGCGTTCCAGCATATAGATCGCCTCGGGGCGGCCAGCGCCGCGATAGGCATCCACCTGGGTGGTGTTGGTGTAGATGCCGCGCGCCCGGATGAAGGCCGCCTGCACATCGTAAACCCCGGTCAGCACGCGCGAAAACAGCTGCGACTGGATCAGTTGCCCGAACACCGAATTATAGGCGCCGAGGTTCGACAGGATGTCGACGCGGTAGCCGATCAGCTTGTGATCCGCATCAAAGGCCAGCTCGGCCGTCGAGATCAGGTCGCGGCCGGAATTGTCGGTCAGCATCGCCTCGCCCCGGTCCGACATCCAGTGACAGGGCCGCCCGGTGATCCGCGCCGCGCCTGCGAGGGCGAAATGTTCGGGGTAAGGGCCGTTCTTCATGCCGAAACCGCCGCCGACATCGGGAATGGTCACCCGCACCTGCGACGGATCGATCGAGAAGGCGGTGGCCATGAAGCCCTTGTGATTCCACACCCCCTGCCCGTTGAACGCCAGATGCAGGCGCCCGTCGCGCCATTCGGCACTGGCGCCGCGCGGCTCCAGCGAATTGACGATGACGCGGTTGTCCTCAACCGTCAGGGACACGCGGTGGGCGGCATCGGCAAAGACCGTGTCGACCGCGCCGGCGTCGCCCATCGACCAGTCATAGGCCAGATTGTCGGGCGCCTCGGGATGCAGCGCCTCGCCACCGGGGGCGACGGCAAGATGCACGGGCAATTCGTCATAAGAGACCTCGACCGCCTCGGCCGCGTCGAGCGCCTGGGCCTTGGTTTTCGCCAGAATCAGCGCGACGGGTTCGCCGACGAAGCGCACCTTGTCGCGCGCCAGCGCCGGGCGCGGCGGGGCGGCGGCGGCGGTGCCGTCGGAATTGGTCACGGTGATCGCGGGAAGATCGGCCTTCATCCCGGCGGCCTCAAGATCCGCGAGGGTCAGCACCGCCTGCACCCCGGGCATGGCACGGGCGGCTTCGGTGTCGATCGCGGTGATCGTGGCATGGGCCACGGGGGCGCGCAGGAAATGCGCGATCAGCGCGCCTTCGGGGATCTGGTCATCGACATAGCGGCCATCTCCGGTCAGAAACCGGATGTCTTCGATCCGCTTGATCGACTGGCTTTCTCCGAACGCGTTCATGCCCTATCCCTTGCTGTTGCCGTCCCGGCAAACTAGCCGTGGCAACCGCGGAGTCCAGACAGTGTCACGCAAAGGTTGCGCGCAGGTGAAGCGCGGCGAGGAAACATCCCGAACGGGCGGCAATGTTGGCAGTAAAACGCCCGGACACGAGGTCCGGGCGGGCAGGAACGCGGGCAGGACGCGGCGGGGGCCTGACTAGCTGTGCAGCGACAGTGTCGTGACCAGCCCCAGATCGCCGAAGCCATTGAACCGGGTGTTGGTGGCCGCCGAATAGGCGCCCATGCCGTGAAAGACGACGTAGTCCTCTTCCGCCAGATCCCCCGGCAGCGACACCTCGCCCGGCAGGCGGTCGACGCTGTCGCAGGTCGGGCCGAAGACGATGCGCGCGACCGGCGCGGCCCGGCGGTGGGTTCCGTCGGGGGCGATGGCCTCAATCCGGTCGATGACGCCGATCATCGGCAGTTCCATCAGCGCGCCGTAAACCCCGTCGTTCAGGAACACATGCGCGTCGTCGCGGATCGCCTTGACGCGGGTGGCCAGGGTGAAGGCCTCGGCGCAGAGGCCGCGGCCGGGTTCGCACACCAGCGCCGGTCGCTCGGACCCGAAGGCCTCGGTCGCGGCTTCGTCGATGCGGGCGAAGATCGCCTCCAGCTGCGGCTGGATCTCGACCAGCCGGTGCGAGGGGAAACCGCCGCCGACATTCAGCCGCGCGATGGTCACGCCTGCGGCGCGGGTGATTTCGGCGGCAGTGTGGATATAGGTCTCCCACGCGGCGGGGTCGGTGCATTGGGTGCCCGGGTGGAAGGTGAGAGAGGGGATGAAGCCAGCCGCGGCCACGGCTTTCAGCAGCTCGGTCGCGACATCCACCGTGGCGCCGAACTTGGCGCCGAAATTATAGGCGGCCCCCAGCACCGGCAGCTTGAAGCGCACCGAGATCTCGCACTCCTCGGTGGGCACCATCTCGATCAGCTTGGCCAGTTCGGAATGGCTGTCGACCGACCAGGATTTCACCCCCATCTCGACCGCCGCGCGGATTTCCGAGCGGGCCCGGACGGGGTTGTTGTAATGCAGTGCGGCCTGCGGTGCGAGGCGGCGGATCAGGGCGATCTCGGCGGGCGAGGCCACGTCGAAGCCGCGGATTCCGGCGGTCGCGAGGTTGTGGATCACGATCTCATCGGGGTTCGACTTGACCGCATAGGTCACGAGGCCCGGGAAGCCGTTCAGAAAGCGGCGCGCGGTGGCCTGCAAGATCCCGGGCGAGAAAAACATCGCCGGGTTATCAGGATGATTTGCCTTCAGAAATTCGGACGGGTTGGTCCAGATCGTTTTCGAGAGCCCCATCGGCGTGTCCCTTTCGCTGCCAACAGAGCGCAAGCTACCCAGCCCTGGCATCACCAGTTCGGAGAAGCATGCGCATTCCACCAAACCAGGCCAGGTACGGCATCGCGCGCCCTTTGATCCTGAAAACGAGTGTCCCGCATATGAATGTTGTTTTCACCGATGAAAAGGGTTGAATTGTGCGGAATCGTCGTCAAAATGACGAAAACCTTGGGCAGATTTCATGGATGACCTCGACGAGAAACTTCTGACCGCGCTGGTGTCGGATTCGAGCACCTCGACCTCGCGTCTGGCGCGGCGATTCAAGGTGGCACGGTCGACCGTGCAGGCCCGAATCGAGCGGCTGGAGCGCGGGGGGGTGATCGCCGGTTACACGGTGAAGCTGGGCAATGTGGTGCTGGCACGGCGGATCCGCGCGACCGTGCTGTTGCAGGTCGAGCCGCGCTCGACCCCGCAGATCCTGCAGCGGCTGAAGGCGATGTCGGAGGTGGAGATCGTGCATACCACGACCGGGCGATTCGACCTGATCCTGCAGATCGCGGCCGAGACCACCCAGGCGCTGGATGAGGTGCTGGATCAGCTGGGCGCGATCACCGGGGTGCGGTCATCCGAAAGCCTGATCCAGCTGTCGACCAAGATCGACCGGGCGCCCTAGGCCGGGGCCGGGGCGGCGGTGACGCTTGCCGCGCCCGCCGTCAGCGTGCCGCCGGCACGGTCGAAGCGCAGATAGGCGATGCCCTGACCGCCCGACTGGGTGTAGAGCTTGCCCGCGACCTTGCCATTGGCGTCCAGCAGGTCGGTGCCCACCGGGGCGGCGCCCTCGACCTGCACGCGGCGCAGGCCCTTGCGCAGTTCGGTCTTGTGCTTCATCCGCGCGGTCACCTCCTGTCCGACATAGCAGCCCTTGCGGAAATCGACGCCGTGGAGGCGCTCGAACCCGACCTCCAGCAGGAAGGTATCCTCGGGGATCAGCTCAATCCCGGTTTCGGGGATGCAATGGGCCACGCGGATCGCGTCCCAGTCGATCGGATCGGCCGCCGTATCGGCCGCCGCATCGGCCGTGCCCGGCGCGCCGTAGCTGCGCCAGCCCAGGTCCGGGTGGCGCGGATCGGCGAAGGCGCCCTTGGGGGCCTCGCCGAGGTCACGGCGAACCTCCAGCTCGACGTCATGGATCTGCACCTTGGCGCGCAGCCGGTACATGTTCAGCCGGCGCAGCAGCCCCTCGGCCAGGCTGAAATGGATGTCGAGCAGCACGTCGGTGCCGTCGGGCACCAGGAAGAAATCGGCCAGATACTTGCCCTGCGGGGTCAGCAGCGCGGCATAGACTAGGCCCCTGTCGAGGCCGCCGATGTCGTTCGAGATCAGGCCTTGCAGGAAGTCGCGGCTGTCCTCGCCGGTCAGGCGGAACAGGCGGCGGTCGGGGTCGCGTTCGCCGGGCATCTTGATCCTCATTCAGTCGCTCTCGCTGCATATAGCATGGGACGGGCGTTTCGACAGGGGGGCTGTCTGCCCCCCACGGCCTGCGGCCTTCCCCCCGAGGATATTTACACCAGAAAGAAAGGTCAGTCGCGGAACTGGAGCTGGTGGAGGCGCGCATAGGTGCCGCCCAGGGCGATCAGGGCCTCATGGGTGCCTTCCTCGACCACGCGGCCCTGGTCGAGGACGACGATCTTGTCGGCGTCGCGCACGGTCGACAGGCGATGCGCGATGACCAGCGTGGTGCGGCCATGCGACAGGGTGGCGAGGGCCTCGGCCACCAGTTTCTCGGACTGGGCGTCGAGGGCCGAGGTGGCCTCGTCCAGCAGCAGGATCGGCGCGTCGCGCAGCAGCGCGCGGGCGATCGCCACGCGCTGGCGCTGGCCGCCCGACAGGGCCGAGCCGCGCGGGCCGGCGGGCGTGTCGGCGCCGCGCGGCATCGCGGCGACGAAATCGGCGGCATGGGCGGCGGACAGGGCGGCGTCGAACTGCGCCGGGGTCACGTCCGGGCGCCCCATCAGCACGTTGTCGCGGATCGATTCGTCGAACAGCGCCGCATCCTGGCTGACCACCGAGAAAAGGCCGCGCAGCGCGACAAGATCGAGCGTGCGGATGTCCTGGCCGCCGATGCGCAGCGCGCCCGCCTGCGGATCGGCCAGCCGGGCGAGCAGCGCGAAGACGGTGGATTTGCCCGCGCCCGAGGGGCCGACCAGCGCCGTGGTCTGGGCCGGCTCGGCGGTGAAGGAAAGGCCGTTCAGCGCCGGGACCTCATCATAGGCAAAGGTGACGTTGTCGATCTCGATGCGCAGGGCCTCGGGCAGTGGCGCGGGGCTGGCCGGGGTCACGATGGTCGCCGGGCGGTCGAAGAGCATGCGCAGGCGTTCGAGGCTGGCGCGCGCCATCTGCCAGGCGCCCGAGACCGCGCCGATGCGGCGCAGGGGCTCGAAGATCAGCGCCATGGCGGTGAAGAAGGACATGAATTCGCCCACCGTCTTCTCGCCGCCGATGATCTGGAAGCCGCCGTAGACCAGCACCCCCGCGAAGCCGATCGCCGCGACCACATCCATCAGCGCCGGGATTCCGGCAGAGCCGGTATCGGCCCGCACCTGGGCGCCGACGAAACGGTCGAGTTCCTGGCGGTAGCGGGCGCCTTCACGGTCTTCGGTGCCGCTTAGCTGGATCGTGGTCAGGCCGTGGAAGATCTCATCCAGCCTTGTGGCGAGGTCTGCGGCGCTGGACCGGGCGGCGCGCGAGGTGTGGCGCACCAGGCGCTGCAGCGCGATGATCGGCAGGATCAGCAGCGGCGTGCCCGCCACCGCCACCAGCGTCCAGCGCCAATCGACCGAGATCGCCACCGCGAACAGCGAGATCAGCGCCACCACGTCGCGCCCCACCGCCGCCAGAACCGAGGTCCAGAGGTTGCGCAGCGTGGTGGTGTCGCCGCGCACCCGCTCGATCAGCGCGCCGGGCGGATGGGTCTGGTGGAAGCGCTGATCAAGGGTCATCAGATGCGCCAGCAGGTCGGACTGGATCGCGGCGATGAACCGCTCGCCGGCGATCGCCATCAGCGCCCGCTGCCCCACCCCCGACAGCGCACGGATCACAAAGACCCCCGAAACCGCCGCCGCCACCCAATAGACCGCGCCGACCGATCCGCCGACGAAGACCCGGTCGAACATCGGCTTCACCAGATAGGAGAGCGCCCCCATCATCGAGCCTTCGACCGCCATCAGCACCAGCGCCACCAGCAGCAGCCAGCGAAAGGGGCGCATGTAGCTGCGCCAGAGCCAGGCGATCATCGCCCCCCCCGTCATGCCGGATCCCAGTTGCCCGCGCGCCATTCGGCGAAGGAACGCGTCACCTCTTCGGGGTCGTATCCGGTGCGGATCCAGTCCATCAGCGCGATGCCCGTACGTCTGTGTTCGCGCGCATAATAGCGCAAGAAGTGATCCAGCACCCCGGTTTTTGAGCGTTTCAGATGGGCGAATTTCAGGCTCAGCTGTTTTTGCGCCACCTCGACCTGAGCGCCCTCGATCATCATCAGATAGAGCGCGGCGGCGAAACCGGCCCGGTCGGCGCCGGATTTGCAATGCATCACGAAGGGCCGCGGGATGCTGCGAAAGGCCCGTTCCATCGCGATCAGCTGCTCCGGCTGGACCAGCGCGCGGGCCGAGATCGGCAGGTTGACCATCTCGATCCCGGCCTCGCGGGCGGCGGCGCTCTCGAACAGGTAGAACGGCAGGCGGCCGGCGCCGCGCAGGTTCAGGATGGCGCGGATCCCCATCGCCTTGTAGCGTGCAACCCGCTTCGCGTCAGGTTGGTTCGAGCGCCAGACCCCATCGGCCACCGGATAGAGGTTGGTCCAGAAGGTGCGCAGGAAACCGTGGTCGAGCAGCAGGTACTGCCAGCGCGCCCGGCGCCGCACCACCGGGTCGGCAAGGTTCGAGAAATCGGCGCTGTTGAGGCCGTTCTCGATCGCCTTCAGCCGCTGTTGCATTGCCTTGAACATCCGCTCTCCGCGTCCGGCCCCCGGGGCCCAGATGCGGGCCCGTCGCGCGGGGTCTAGCGGCTGAAGCCGATCGAGGCAAGCAAGGCGCAGGGCGGGACGGCGGCGCGCGCGGTCGCCCGGGCCGCGTGCAGCCGGGGCCGGGCACCTCCGGCAATCGGGGTGGACCGGCGCGAAATTAAGCCCTGCGGCGCAAAGACCGCCACGGCGCCCGGGCTGCGCCCCCCGGGGCCGGGACGCATTGACGCCCCTCGCGCCCCGGACTACGCAAAGCAAAAGCCTTGTGGAGTTCCCCGATGTCCCTTGCCCATGGCCGTCCCTATCTTGCCATCCCCGGCCCCTCGTCCATGCCTGACCGGGTGCTGCGTGCCATGCACCGCGCCGCGCCCAACATCTATGGGGGCGAATTGCCCGGGATGATGCCCGGGCTGACCGCCGATCTGAAGGCCGTCGCCGGCACCCGCCACAACGTGGCAATCTACATCGCCAACGGCCACGGCGCCTGGGAGGCGGCGAACAGCAACCTGTTCTCGCGCGGGGACCGGGCGCTGGTGCTGGTCACCGGCCGCTTCGGCGAGGGCTGGGCGCAAAGCGCGGGGCGTCTGGGGGTCGAGGTCGAGACGCTCGATTTCGGCAAGCAGGCCCCGGTCGATTGCGCACGGCTGGCCGAGGCGCTGGCCGCCGACCCAGATCACCGCATCAAGGCGGTGATGGTCACCCATATCGACACGGCCACCTCGGTGCGCAACGACATCGCGGCGGTGCGCGCCACGCTGGATGCGGCGGGCCATCCGGCGCTGCTGGCGGTGGATACGATCGCCTCCCTGGGGTGCGAGGAATATTATATGGACGCCTGGGGCGTCGACGTGACGGTGGGCGGCAGCCAGAAGGGGCTGATGACGCCGCCGGGTCTGGGTTTCCTGTGGTTTTCCGAAAAGGCCCGCGCCGCCTGCGAAGGATCCGACCTGCGCAGCCCCTATTGGGACTGGACCGAGCGCGCCGCCCCCGAGGAATTCTACCAGTATTTCGGCGGCACCGCGCCCACCCACCACCTCTATGGCCTGCGCGAGGCGCTCGACATGATCAATGAGGAAGGGCTGAAAGCCATCTGGGCCCGCCACGACACCCTGGCCCGTGCGGTCTGGGCGGCGTTTGAGGCCTGGGGCCGGGACGTGCCCGAGATCGCGCTGAACATCGCCGATCCGGCGCATCGCGGGCGCTCGGTCACCGCGGCCCGGCTGGGCGCGCCCCATGCCACGGCGCTGCGCGACTGGACCGAGACCGAGGCCGGCGTGACCCTGGGCATCGGGCTGGGCATGGCCGCACCGGGCGATCCGGCCTATCACGGCTTTCTGCGGGTGGCGCATATGGGCCATGTGAATGCCCATATGACCCTGGGCGCGATCGCGGTGATGGAGGCCGGCCTGCGCGCCCTGCAGATCCCCCATTCCGCCGGCGGGATCGAGGCCGCAACGGCGGTGATCGCCGGGCGCTGAGCCCGCCGCTTTGCGCCTGACGTCACGGGGCCCCCAGGGCAGCACCATCAGTTGCAGCTCGCCGATGTCCCCCTAGGGCTGCACCATCAGTTGCAGCCCGCCGATGTCCAGCGCCTGCACCCGGGCCGGAGACAGCGTGGTCTTGCCGGCCAGCACCGCCGTGATCACCGCCGCGGCCGAGGGCGCCTTGGCGCCGGGCAGCAATTGCTGCGCGCCGTTCACCCGCATCAGCGCGCCGCCCTCGCGGCGGTGGGCAAAGCCGTCGATGCGCAGCCGCCCGGCGGTGTCGCGGGTCAGCAACAGCGCCTCCTGCCCCGGACTGTCGGGCAGGAAATCGCCGACCAGCAGCACGCAGCCGGGCTGCCCCGAGGGCAGGGTGCGGGTGCAGGCCTCGGCCCAGAGCTTCAGCTGCCAGACGCTGCGCGTGGCCAGGATCGCGGCCTTCAGGCCCGCGCCCTCGCCCTTGGGGCGCACTGCCAGATCGCGGGTCAGGCGGGCGCGCAGATCGGCGATGTCGGCAGGCACCTTGGCCCCCGGCCCCAGCCGCCCGGCATCGAGATCGGCAAAGCGTTCGGCCAGCGCCTTCTGGTCCGGGCGGGCGGCGATCTTGCGCAGGGTCGCCAGCGCCTCGGCCCCCGCATATCCCAGCCGCGTCTTGAGGTAGTAAAGATCCACCGCGCCCGGCGGCGTCGCCGCGCTCTGGTAACGCGCGACCCGGTTCGCCGCGGTGATCGCATCGGCGTTGAAGGCCGGTGTCAGCCACAGCGCCGCCACCAGCGTCACCACCAGCGCCAGCACCCGGTTGTCGCGCCGGATCCGCGCCCGCCAGGGTCCACGCCTGAGCACCGACACCGCGTAGCTCAGCCCGTAGAGCAGCAGCAGCCCCGCCCCGGTCAGCCCGCCGATCCGCGGCGGTGTCAGCCCGTGTTCGGCCACCCGCAGCCAGATCGCCCAGGCCCCCAGCGACGCCAGCGCCGGCAGCATCAGCGCCAGCAGCTGAACCGAGAGCAGCATCGCCCTGCCGCCCACCGCCTCATCATCGTCGCGGTCCAGTGCCGCCGTCACCAGCGTCGCCGCCGCCACCGCCATCGCCAGCAGCGTCCCCGCCGCCGAGATCTGCCCGAAAAGGCTGCCCAGCCCCTGAAACGGCAGCGCCGCCAGGAACACCGCGACGACGAAGGTCACCACCGGCATGATCATCCGCAACAGCCGCAGGATCAGGAAGGGCGAGACGTAATCGGACAGCTCGTCGACCACCGAAAGCCCGATCCCCAGCGACAGGCCGGTCAGCACATAGACCAGCCAATCGGTGCTGATCAGCCGGCTCAGCAGGGTGATCCCGACCAGCTCAAACAGCTGATCCGACAGGAACAACACCGCCCAGACCACGGCGACGAACAGCCAGGCCGAGGCATAGCGCACCACGATCGACCAGGATTGGGTGAACAGAGCCGGATAGTCGCGCCAGCCCGCCCCCGGCATGCCCGCGGCGATCAGGAAGGGCAGCGGCAGCGTCGACAGCAGCACCACCGCCAGTAGCATCTCGGTCGAGGAAAACAGATCGCGCGGATCGGCGTAGCGAAAGCTTGCCCACCACACCAGGCCCGCCACCACCGCGCCCATCGCCAAGGACGACAGCACCGCGCGGCCCTGCCGCAAGGGCCCGACCGACACCAGAAAGGTGCCGAAGAACACCCCGAAGAACAGCGCCAGGAACAGGTGCAACCGCGGCGCCAGCTGCCCCTGGGCATAGACGTCGAACAGCAGCCAGGCCGAAACCCCGCACAGCCCCCCCGCCAACCCCAGAACCACACGCAACCGCGGGCCAAGCACGTTCTCTTCCGACACGGCGATCCTCATGTCTGCATCGCCGTCACATTAGCGAGGCCCGGCCGCCCACGCCAGCCGCTGCGGTGCCGGTGCGGCGCGATGCCCCCGCCGCGGGCGGTGCGCCGCCTAGAAATCGGTGGGCGCGCCGCCCTCCTCCTTGCGACGGATCACGAATTCCTCCAGCGCGCCGCGCGCGGCATCGTCCATCGGCGGCGGGGTGAAATCCGCCAGGATCGCCTTGTAGATCCGGTGCGCGCGCTCCTGCGTCCAGACCGAGCCGTCGGCCACCCAGGCCTCGTAATTGCGCCAGTCGCTGGCGAAGGGGGCATAGAAGGCGGTGGAATAGCGGTCCTGCGTGTGCTGGCAGCCGAAGTAATGGCCTTGCGATCCGACCTCGCGGATCGCGTCCAGCGCGATGGCATCGTCCGAGGTGTCGGTGATCGCCGGTTCGAAATAGCGCTGGATCATCTGCAGCAATTCGCAATCCATCACGAATTTTTCGGGGCTGGCGATCAGCCCGCCCTCCAGCCAGCCAGCCGCGTGGTAGACGAAGTTCGTCCCCGAAGTGACCGCAGCCCATAAGGAATTCGAGGTTTCCCACATCGCCTGCCCATCCGGAACATTGGCCGCGCAGACGCCCGAGGACCGCATCGGCAACTTGTAGCGCCGCGCCAATTGCCCGGTCATCTGGGTGGCGCGGATGTATTCCGGCGTCCCGAAAGCCGGCGCGCCGGACTTCATGTCGACATTTGACGTAAAAGTCCCGATTCCGACCGGACATCCGGGCCGAATATATTGCAAAAGTGCAATTGCACTCAGCCCCTCGGCCAGGCTCAGCGCCACCGCGCCGGCCATGGTGACGGGCGCCATCGCCCCGGCCAGGGTGAAGGGCGTGACCAGAACCGGCTGATTTCGCCGCGCCAGACGCATCGCGCCGTCGAGCATCGGGTAATCATGTTTCAGCGGCGAGACCGAGTTGATGTTGGTGTACATCCTGGGCTTCGCCTCGAACTCCTCATGGCTGAGGCCGCCCGCGAGGCGCGTCATCTCCATCACATCCTCGACCCGCTCGGCGCCGAGGGAATAGGCGTGGACCACCTTGTCGGTGGTGATCAGCTTTTCCTGCAGGCAGTCGAGATGGCGCACCGAGGGGTGGATGTCGATCGGCTCTACCGGATAGCCGCCGGCGACATGGATGCAATTGAAATACTGGGTAAGCTTGATGAACTCCTGGAAGGTCGCGAAATCGCCCGACCGCTTGCCACGCACCATGTCCCAGGCGTTGGGCGGCGAAGAGACGTTGACGAAGACCATGTGCTTGCCGCCAACCACGATCTCACGCGCCGGGTTGCGCGGGGTGATGGTGAAGCTTTCGGGCGCGTGGCCCAGCATCTCCATCACGAAATCCTCGTCCATGCGGATATTGGTGCCCTCGACCCGGCAGCCGGCCTGGCGCAGGATCTCTACCGCCTCGGGGTTGAGAAATTCGATGCCGATCTCTTTCAGGATACGCATCGCGCCGCGATGGATCGCCTCGACGCCGGACTCGTCCAGCGGCTCGACCGGCCGGTCGGGATTGAGCGGGATGCGCCAGGGCATCTGCTCGATCGCCGCATGTCCTGCGCGGGTCTGGTGTCCCGCCCGCCCGCCCGTCCGGCGGCGCCGCGTTGCCGTTTCGCTCATGCGCAATCTCCTGTGGCTGGGCACAGGAAACCATGGGTGGGGCCGGCAATCTTTTCCTTTGCGACGGATTTCGTCGTTTTCAGACGTTGGCGCGCTCAGGCGGCAAGGGAATCCAGCCAGCGCGGCAGATGGCCGATGTCGGGCAGCACCACCTCGGCCAGCGGGGCCAGCTCGGCCTCGCCCGCCAGACCGGTCAGCACCGCGACGGTGCGCATGCCAGCCGCGCGGCCGGCGATCAGGTCATGCAGGCTGTCGCCGACCATCAGCACCTGCGCGGGATCCAGGTCGAAACGATCGGCAAAGGCCAGCAGCATGCCGGGGTTCGGCTTGCCGCCATGGCCGGAATCGAAGCCCGCGATGAAATCGAAATAGGAGGTGACGCCAGCCGATGCCAGATGCGCCTGCGCCGCCACCTCGCTGTCGTTCGTGGCCACGCCGAGGCGCAGGCCGCGGGCGCGCAGCCCGGTCAGCAGCGGCGGCAGCGGCAGTGCCGCGACCTGAGGCGCCCCGGCCGTGAGCACGTTCATGCGCGCGATCAGGCTGGCCGGCGTCTGCCCGGGCAGATGCGGCAGCAGCGCCTCGGCCACCTCTTGCGACGTATGGGCGATGACGATGGAATCGGGGTTGAACCGCCCCTCTGCCAGATCATAGCCCAGCACCATCGCCAGCCGCCCCGCACGCAGGCTATCGCCCCGCGCCAGTTCCAGCAGCAGGCCTTCGGTCCAATCGCGCCACGTCGCGTTGAAATCGAACAAGGTGCCGTCCTTGTCGAACAGAATGCCCGTGATCATGATGTCCTCCCGGTCGGCAAAACGCGGCCCGACCGCCCCCAGCATCGCCCGGCACGGCGGCCAATGCAACGCCCGCGCGATTGACAGAGTGCGGAGGATCAGGAACAGAGAGCCGATGACAGAAGGTTACCGGCTTCACCAGTCCCTGCTTTATCAGCTGACTCTGACCTCGCGGTTGCAGGAACGCCGGCTGGAAGAGGGCTTGCGCCGGCATGGGCTGACGCGGGCCACCTGGTGCGTGCTACTGGCGCTGCATGTCGAGGGGCTGACCCGGCCCTCCGAGATCGCGGAATTCATCGGCATCGACCGCACCGCGATCTCGCGGGCGCTGCGGCAGATGGAGGCGGCGGGTTGGATCGCGCGCTCGGGCGGCACCACCGACCGGCGCACCACCCGGGTCGAGATCACCCCCGAAGGCGCGGCGCTGTGCGAACGTGCCGCCCCGGTGGCCGAGGAAAACGCCCGCCACTTCCTGTCGAAACTGCCCGAAGAGGGCGCCCGCGCGTTGCAAGAGCTGATGGCCCGCCTGCGCGAGGGCGAAGAGCACAACCTGCCGCGATTCTGAGGCGCGCCGGGCCGGGCCCCGCCGGCCCTTTCCCCGGGCGGCAAAGCGCCTATACTGCCCGGCAACAGCCCCGAGGCAGCGAATGGCAGCGACGAACGATACCTCCCCGGGACAAGCCCAGGCGCCCCGCCCCTTCAACATCCTGATCATCGCCCAGGCCGGCCGCCTTCAATACGAGGCGCTGCTGTTCGTGGCCTCGCTGCGCGCCACCAACCCCGATTTCCCCGGCCGCCTGTTCATCGCCGAGCCGCAGCCCGGCCCGCTTTGGCCGAAGGATCCACGCATCAGCGATCCGCAGATCCGCGAGATGCTGGAAAGCCTCGGTGCCAGCTTCCTGCCGTTCGAGAGCCGCCATTTCGGCGCCGACTACCCCTATGGCAACAAGATCGAGGCGCTGACCGCCCTGCCCCCGGACGCGCCCTTCGTGTTCTTCGACACCGACACGCTGATCACCGGCGATCTGGGCAGCCTGGGCTTCGATTTCGACCGCCCCGCGGCCTCGATGCGCCGCGAAGGCACCTGGCCCGAGATTGAGCTTTACGGCCCCGGCTACGGCGCCACCTGGAAATCGCTCTACGACAAGTTCGGGCTGGATTTCGCGCCCACGCAGGACCTCAGCCAGCCCGACGAATACTGGGGACGCTACCTCTATTTCAACGCGGGTTGGTTCTTCCACCGCGATGCGCAGGCCTTCGGTCAGCGATTCCTCGACTATGCGCTGGCGATTCGCGACGACGGGCCCGAGGAAATCGTCTGCCAGTCGCTCGATCCCTGGCTCGATCAGGTCGCGCTGCCGCTGGTGATCCATTCCTTTGGCGGCGGGCGGCCGGGGCCAGAGCTGGCGGGGCTCGACGGCGATGTCACCTGCCACTACCGGCTGCTGCCGCTGCTTTACGCACGCGAAAGCGACCGGGTGGTCGAGGTGCTGGAAGAGATCGCCGCCCCGAACCCGATGAAGAAGCTGCTGCGCGGCTCGGACGCGGTGCGCAAGCTGGTCTATCAGGACAAGGGCGCCCGCATCCGCGCGCTGTTCGACCGCGACGCGCTGCCCCGGCGCGAGCAGATGATCCGCAACAGGATCAAACGCGAAAACCTCTGGCTGCGCTAAAGCGGCTCTGCCCCCAGATCCCCGCGCCAATGGGCAAGGCGCTCCTTCAGAAGCCGCTCTCGCGTCATCGCGCCAAGCTCGGGGTCGAGCGTCTCGAGCACCTCGAAGTCAAAGCCGTCGCCCCCCGCCGCCTGCCAGGCCCGGGCCAGCGCCGGCACCCGGCAACTGCCCGTGCGCAGGGTGAAGCGCAGCCGGTTCTCGGCCGCGTCCAGGGTCGGCGTCGCGCCCACCCAGACCGCGCCATCCGGCGCCCGGAAGGCATAGACCCCCGCCGCGACCTTCCTCTCCTTCCACGCCGCCGCCGCGGCCTTGCGATCCACCGACATCTCTTGCCTCTTGCTAATATTACCCGGGCGATATATTTGACCCGGATGAAATTAGCAAGGAGCGAAAGATGGAGCGTTGCGTGACCGCCTTCCGCGCGGGCCGGCGGGTTGCCGCGGGCGGGATGGCCGAAGTGGCGAAGGCGCTGGCCGGGCAGGATCCGGCGCTGGTCATCGACGATACCACCGGCGGGGTGGTGGATCTGGACCTGAGCGGCGGCGCGACGGCGATCGCAGCGCGCTATGCGCCCGCGCCGCGCGGCCCGGGGCGGCCGAAACTGGGGGTGGTGGCGCGCGAGGTGACCTTGCTGCCGCGCCACTGGGAATGGCTGAACGCCCAGCCCGGCGGCGCCTCGGCCAGCTTGCGCAAGCTGGTCGACGCCGCCCGCCGCGCGCCCGAGGCCCGGCGCCGCGCCGCGCAGGATGCCGCTTATCAAGCCATGCAGGCCCTGGCGGGCGATCTGCCGGGCTATGAAGAAGCGCTGCGCGCCCTTTTCGCCAGTGACGAGACGGCCTTCGCCGCGCGCATCGCGGATTGGCCCGGAGACCTGCGCGCCTATGCGCTGCAGCTTGCCCGGGGTGACGCCGCGGGGTGAGCCGCGCCCGATGCCGGTTCGGGCGAGGTGACAAAAAGGATGCGAGGGGCCAGCCCCTCGCGCTCCCCGGGATATTTTCGCCAGAAAGAAAGGAGGGACGGAATTCTATCTTCTTTCTGGCCCAAATATCCTCGCCGAAGGCAAGAAACCTGACGCGGCCCGCCTGCCCGCGCCGGCTCAGCCGTGTTGTGCGCCGTCCCGGCCCGCCCTAGGCTTGGCCCAAGCTTTTGAGGGAGGCCCAGATGAACAAGACCTACGGTTTCGACACCTTACAGATCCATGCCGGCGCACGCCCCGATCCGGCCACCGGCGCGCGGCAGACGCCGATCTACCAGACCACCGCCTATGTGTTTCGCGACGCCGACCATGCCGCCGCGCTCTTCAACCTGCAGGAGGTGGGATATATCTATTCGCGCCTCACCAACCCCACCGTCGCCGTGCTGCAGGAACGCATCGCGACGCTGGAGGGCGGCGTCGGTGCCATGTGCTGTTCGTCAGGGCACGCCGCGCAGATCATGGCGCTGTTTCCGCTGATGGCGCCCGGGCGCAATGTGGTGGCGTCGACCAGGGCCTACGGCGGCACGATCACCCAGTTCGGCCAGACGATCAGACGCTTCGGCTGGTCGGCGAAATTCGTCGATCTGGACGATCTGGACGCGGTGAAAGCCGCGATCGACGACGACACCCGCGCGATCTTTTGCGAGACCATCGCCAACCCCGGCGGCTATGTCACCGATCTGGATGCGATTTCCGCCATTGCCCGCGACGCGGGCCTGCCGCTGATCGTCGATAACACCAGCGCCACGCCCTACCTCTGCCGCCCGATCGAACATGGCGCGGCCCTTGTCGTGCATTCGACTACCAAATACCTCACTGGCAATGGCACCGTCACCGGCGGCGCGGTGGTCGACAGCGGCACCTTCGACTGGTCGGCAAGCGACAAGTTCCCTTCGCTTTCCCAGCCCGAGCCCGCCTATCACGGGCTGAAGTTCCATGAGACCTTCGGCTCCCTCGCCTTCACCTTCCATTCGATCGCCGTGGGGCTGCGCGATCTGGGCATGACGATGAACCCCCAGGCCGCCCATTACACCCTGATGGGGATCGAGACGCTGAGCCTGCGCATGGCCCGCCATGTCGAGAACGCCCAGAAGATCGCCGAATGGCTGGAGGCCGATCCGCGGGTGACCGAGGTCACCTATCCGGGCCTTGCATCCTCGCCCTATCATGCGCGGGTGCCGAGGATCTGCCCGAAGGGCGCGGGGGCGCTATTCACCTTCGGGGTCAAGGGCGGCTACGACGCCTGCGTCAAGCTGGTCGACAGCCTGGATCTGTTCAGCCATGTGGCGAACCTGGGCGACACGCGCTCGCTGGTCATTCATTCGGCCTCGACCACCCACCGGCAGTTGAGCGAGGACCAGCAGCGCGCCGCCGGCGCCGCGCCCGAAATGGTGCGGCTTTCGATCGGGATCGAGGATGCCGACGATCTGATCGCCGATCTCGATCAGGCGCTGGCCAAGGCGACGGCCTGAGCGGGGCCGGTGCGGGGCCGGTGCGGGGCCTGACCGCAGGCCCCGCCCTATTGCGCCAGCGCGTAAGTCACCGTCACATCTGCGGAAAAGCTGACCTCTCCGCCCGCGATCGGCACCGGGGATGCCCCGGCCGCGGCCATCCGCAGCATCGGCAAGGGGCGCGGGCCGCTACCGCTTTCGGAAATCGAGAGCACCCGGCCAAGCTTGACCCCCGCGGCCTCGGCCATCAGCGCGGCCTTGCGATGCGCGTCCTTCACCGCCTGGGCGCGGGCCGCGTCCTGCAGCGGGCCGGGGCTGGACAGGCTGAATTGCAGCCCGTCGATCGTGTTCGCGCCGGCCTTCACCAGCCCATCCAGTACCCCGCCCAGCGCATCGAGCTTGCGCACCCGGACGGCGACGTTGTTCGCGGCCGCAAAGCCCACGACCTGCCGCGCCGCGCCCTCGGTCGGGCGGCTCCAGCGCGGCCCGAGCGACAGGCCCGAGGTCTGCATGTCGCGCGCCGCGATCCCCGCCGTCTTCAGCGCCGCGAAGACCCGGTCCAGATCACGGCTGTTCAGCGCCATCGCCTGGGCGGCGGTCTTCGCCTCGGTCGTGACGCCCAGGGTCACCACCGCCATGTCGGGCGCGGCGCTGACCTCGGCCTGGCCGGTCACGGTGATCCGCCCCGGCGTCGCCGCACCCGCCGACTCGGCCCGTGCCGGCATCGCGGCCCCCAGCCCCGATGTCAGCCCCAGGACCAGCCCGAGGGTCAGCCCTGCTGTCCCTGCCCGCATTCGTTTCAAGATCCGCATTGGCGCCTCCCTTTTCGCCGCCAGCTTCCCCCAGGCGGGCGCCCCGCCGCAAGCCCCGCGCGGCTTCCGTTCGGCGGTTTCCTGCTATAGGAAAGGATGAGGCCCGGCGGCGACTCCCGAGGGCGGGCCGACCTGTGCTAGAGCCATGCGATGAAACCCGGTTTCGCCCTGAAATTGTCGAGCGAAGGCATCGTGCTTTTGCACCGCGCAATCCGCGGCTGGCTGGTCGTGGGCGAAGCCGCGCCGGATGACCCCAAGCTTGGCCAGGCGCTGGCCTATCTGCGCCGCACCGCGCGGGATCTGGACCCGCACGGCCTGACGACCAAGCTGATCCTGCCGCAAGACCAGATCCTCTATGCCAACATCACCGCGCCCGGCCGATCCGAGGCGCAGCGCCGCGCGCAGGTGGCCGCCGCGCTGGAAGGCCGCACCCCCTATGCGCTGGACGAAATCGTCTTCGACATCGCTGGCGAAGGGCCGGAGTTGCAGGTCGCCGCCGTGGCGCGCGAGACGCTGCAAGAGGCCGAAGCCTTCGCGACGCAACACGGGTTCAATCCGGTGTCCTTCGTGGCCCTCCCCGATCCCGGCAGCTTCGACGGAGAGCCGTTCTTCGGCCAGACCGAGGCCTCTGCGAAGACCCTGGGGAAGGCCGCCAAGGTTGCCCGCGACGATGCGGCGGTGACCATCGTGGGCAGGGCTGTGCTGCCGCGCACCGAGAATACGGCGGCGGATGCGGCGCCGAAAACCGCCGTGACCGCGGCAAAGGCGGACGCGCCGCCCCCCAAGCCCGCCGCCAAGCCGGCCCCGCAAGATCTGGTCGCGCCGGCGACCGCCCCCCCCGAGGACCAAGACATGGGAATGCTGAAGGCCGCGGCAAAGGACGGGGCCCGAAACGAGGGGGCGCACAAGGCCGCAGATGCGACCCCCAGCACCGAAGCCGAGGCGCCCAGGCTGCCGCTGCACAATGCCCTGACGCCAACGCCCGATCGCAAGGCCGAGGCGCCCGGGGGCGAGCCTGCCCCCGACGATCCGGCAGAGGCCGATACGCAGGCCGATACGCTGGCAGGAGCGCTGGCGGCCAATATGGCCAAGTCGCTGACCGAGGTCTCTGGCGGACGCGTGACCTTTGCCTCACGCCGCCAGTCGCTGCGCGAAGCCGCCGCCGCACCCGAGACTGCCGCGCCGGACACCCCGTCGCCGGATACCTCCGCGCCCGATGGCGCCAGCGCTGACGCATCCGGCCGCGGCAAGCCGCCCACCCGCCGCAGGCCGCCCCAACCCTCGACACCTCCGGCTCAGCGCCGTCCAGTGGCACGCCCGGCCTCCCCGCTTCCCGACCACGACGCCGTCGCCCCGGCGGCAGCGCCCTCAGCCTCCGCCCCGGTCGCAGAATCGGTCGCGGCATCGGTCGCCGAGCCTTGGCCAGCGCCGCTGCTTGCCGCCCCCGCCGACGGCGCCGGGGCGGCCGAGGAAAATCCCTTTCTGTCGATGATGTCTCGGCCGCAGCCGCGCCGGAACCCGCGCCTGGTGCTGATCGTACTGGCGGCAGCGACTCTGGGGCTGGTTGCACTGCTGGCACTGTGGTCGGTTCTGGTCTTCAGCAACCGCGAAACGGGGCCCGCCACGACCCGCACCGCCGCCCAGCAGCCCCTGCGCGCCCCCCTGCCCGGGACGGCAACCCCGCGGATCACCGAGCCCAGCCCGCTGCCCGACCTGTCACTGCCCGCGCCGGTGCTGCCCAACCTCGGGCCGCTGGCCGCGCCCGGCGAAAGCCCTGCCGCCGCCCTCCCCAGCCCCGAGGCGCACGCCGCCGAGACACCACGCCTGGCCCCGCCGCAAGCGGCCGCGCGCGATGCCGGGCCCGGCGCCCTGCCCGCGGGCGCCACCCCGGCGATGCCGTCGGATCCGATCACCCGGCTGGTGCCCGCCACGATCCGCACCCAGAAAGCCCCGGCGCCATCGCGCCCGCCGGCCCCCAGCGCGCTGGGCACGATCCTACGGCCGGTCCCCGCGCCCGCGCCCCAAGCCGTGGGCGCCGCCGCGCCGCGCATCGCCCCCGCCGCGCCCGAATCCCGCGACGCGGCCCTTCGCGCGCCGATCAATCCCCCCGCCTATGGCACCAAATTCGATCTTGGGCCTGACGGGCTGGTCGTGCCGACCGCCAAGGGCGCCCGCACCCCCGACGGCGCCGTGGTCTACGCGGGCCGGCCGCCCGTGGTGCCGCCGCCCCGCCCGGGTAGCCCCGCCGCCGCCGCCCCCGCACAGGGTCAGCCAGAGCAAGCTCAGACCGCCCCGCAACCCGCCGCCCCGCAACCCGTCCCAGCGCCCGAGAAGTTCCCGGGGGCCAGCCGACTGGCCGTCGCCTCGTCTTTGGTGCCGCCGCAGCGGCCGGCGGATTTCTCGAAGATCGTTGCCGCCGCCCTGGCCGCAGCCCAGGCCTCGCGCGCGGCCTCGACAGCATCGGTGGCGACGGCGCCCACCGATTCCGGCGCGGTCGAATCCCAGGATGCCGAGCCAGAGCCCACAGCCGTCGCGCCGCGCATTCCCACCAGCGCCTCGGTCGCGAAACGCGCGACGGTGAAGAACGCGATCAGCCTGAACCGGCTAAGCCTGATTGGGGTCTTTGGCGCGGAATCGCGGCGTCAGGCGCTGGTGCGCACCTCGCGGGGGAAGATCGTCAAGGTGAAGGTGGGCGACCGGCTGGACAGCGGCCAAGTGTCCGCCATCGGCGAGCATGAGCTGTATTACGTCAAGAACGGCCGCAACATCCGCCTGACCATGCCCAAGGGCTGACCGGCCCGCGCGGGGGTGCCCCCATGCACGGGCCGAAGCCGCCGCGTCAGCTGGCCTTCAGCACGCCGCGGTCGATCTGGTCTTGCTCGATCGACTCGAACAGCGCCTTGAAGTTGCCTTCGCCGAAGCCGTCATCGCCCTTGCGCTGGATGAATTCGAAGAAGATCGGCCCGATCACGGTGCGCGAGAATATCTGCAGCAGGATCCGCGTCTCGCCGCCGCCCACGACGCCTTCGCCGTCGATCAGGATGCCGTATTTTTCCATCGCATCCAGCGGTTCCTGGTGGTCCTTCACCCGCTCGGCGCTCTGCTCGTAATAGGCCTTCGGGGGTTTGGGCATGAATTTCACACCCTTCTCGGCGATCGCGTCGACCGAGGCATAGATGTCCTCGGTCCCCACCGCGATATGCTGGATGCCCTCGCCGTTGTAGCGCTTGAGGTATTCGACGATCTGGCCGGTCTCGCCGCGGTCCTCGTTGATCGGGATGCGGATTCGGCCATCGGGCGAGGTCAGCGCGCGGCTGAGAAGGCCCGAGAACTTGCCCTCGATGTCGAAGAAGCGGATCTCGCGGAAGTTGAAAATGTCGCCGTAGAACTTGAACCAAGCATCCATGTTGCCCTTGTGGACGTTGTGGGTCAGGTGGTCGAGGTAGAAGAAGCCCTCACCGCGCGGCTTCGACTGCTGCAGCCAGTCGAATTCGGCGTTGTAGGGCGAGGTGTCGTAATAATTCTCGATGAAATAGATCAGGCTGCCGCCGATGCCGACGATCGCGGGCACCTCCATCGCCTTGCCCGGGCCCTCATAGGGCTGAGCGCCCTTCGATACGGCATGGTCAAAAGCGTGCTGCGCATCGGCCACGCGCCAGCCCATCGAGGGCGCGCAGGGGCCGTGCTCGGCGATGAAATCCGCCGCATGGGTGCCGGGTTCGGCGTTCAGCAGATAGGTGATGTCGCCCTGCTGCCACAGCTCGATATCCTTGCTCTTGTGGCGCCCGGTCAGGGCATAGCCCATGCGCGCGAAGGTCTCGCGCAGCTTTTCCGGTTCGGCATGGGCGAATTCGACGAATTCGAAGCCGTCGGTGCCGGCGGGGTTCTGATCGGAAATGGTCGCCCGGGGGGCATTGTGCGGGAAAGGTCCCATGGGACATCCTCCTGTTCCTTGCGCTGCCCCCATCATGCGCCTGAACATGCGGAATTTGCGCGCATTCTAGGGCAGGCCATGCTATGGACATGCGGGAAACCGTCACGAATTAGATAAACTACGCGAGAATTCCGCATGACGCTGGACCCGACCGATTCCCGCATCCTGACCGCCCTGCAGCGCGACGCCCATCTGACGGCCGAAGCGCTGGGCAAGGTTCTGAACCTGTCGCCCAGTCAGGCCGGGCGCCGCCGACAGCGCCTCGAATCGGAGGGCTACATCCGGGGCTATGCGGCGCGGCTGGATCCGGGGCTTCTGGGCCTGACGGTGCAGGCCTTCGTGCAAGTCGAGATGGCAACCCATGCCCCGAATGCCGCAAAAGCGTTCCATACGCTGATTGCCGCGCGGCCCGAGGTCATAAGCGCATGGACGCTGACCGGCACCGCGGACTATCTTCTGCGGGTGTATTGCGAAGATCTGGCGGCGCTGAACCGGCTGATCCATCAGACGCTGCTGCCGCATCCCTCCGTCGCGCGGGTGCACAGCCAAATCGTCATGGATCAGTTCAAGCCCGACGCCCCCCTGCCGACCTGAGGAGACCATGGAAACCCCGCTTTATCTTGCCAGCCTCTATCTGCTTAGCGCCGTGATTCTGGTGCCGCTTGCGGTACGGCTGGGGCTTGGCTCGGTGCTGGGGTTCCTGGCGGCGGGGATCCTGATCGGGCCGGTGATGGGGCTGACCGGGCATGAGGCTGGCAATCTGCAGCATGTGGCCGAATTCGGCGTGGTGATGATGCTGTTCCTGATCGGGCTGGAGCTGGAGCCAAGGGTCCTGTGGGCGATGCGGCACAAGCTGATCGGGCTGGGGGGCTTGCAGGTTCTGGGCACCGCGGCGGGGGTGATGGCGGTGGGCATCGCGCTGGGGCTGACCTGGAAGATGGCGCTGGCGGTGGGGTTGATCCTGTCGCTGTCGTCGACCGCGATCGTGCTGCAGACCCTGAATGAGCGGAACCTGATGCGCACTAATGGCGGGCGCTCGGCCTTTGCGGTGCTGCTGACGCAGGACATCGCGGTGGTGCCGATGCTGGCCTTCCTGCCGCTTCTGGCCTACGGGATCTCGCCCGAGGCGCTGCTGAAGATGCTGGGGGCCAGCAAAGCGGCCGCGGGCGACCATCCGGCGAATGCGGTTCTCAGCCTGGTGCAGGATCTGCCCGGCTGGGGGGTGACGCTGGTGACGCTGGCGATCGTCGCCGCGATCGTGCTGGGCGGGCATTATCTGACGCGGCCGGTGTTTCGCTTCGTCCATGCAGCCCATCTGCCCGAGATCTCGACCGCGATCGCGCTGCTGATCGTGCTGGGCATCGCGTTTCTGATGACGCTGGTGGGCCTGTCGCCGGCGCTTGGCACCTTCCTGGCGGGCGTGGTGCTGGCGAACTCGGAATTCCGGCATCAGTTGTCGGCCGATATCCAGCCCTTCAAGGGCCTCTTAATGGGGCTCTTCTTCATCACCGTGGGCGCGGGGATCGATTTTCAGGTGCTCGCGGCCGACCCGTTGCTGATCCTTGGCCTGACACTGGGGGTGATGGCGCTGAAGCTTGGCGTTCTGCTGGCGCTGACACCGATCTTCGGCATCAAGGGCCGCGACCGCTGGCTGTTCGCGCTGTCGCTGGCGCAGGCGGGGGAATTCGGCTTTCTGCTGGTGGGCTTTTCGGTGCAGCAGACGGTGCTGCCGCGGCCGCTGGGCGATATCCTGCTGCTGGTGATCGGGCTGTCGATGCTGCTGACACCGCTGCTGTTCGTGGCCCAGGCCCGGATCGGCCGGCGCTTCACCGAAAAGGCGGGCGCCGATCAGGCCGCGGACGAGATCGACGTGAAGGGCACGGTGATCATCGCCGGCATCGGCCGCTTCGGTCAGGTGGTCAACCGGCTGGTGCGGATGAGCGGCATCCAGACCGTGGTGCTGGATGCCGACATGGCCGCGGTGCAGCTGATGCGCCGCTTCGGGGTCAAGGGCTTTTACGGCGACCCGACCCGGCCCGAACTGCTCGCCGCCGCCGGGCTGCACGAGGCCGAGGTGCTGGTGGTCGCGGTCGACAACCGCGAGAGCGCGCTGAAGATCGTGCGCCACGCCCGGAATGAAAACCCCGGCATCCACATCGTTGCCCGCGCCCGCGACCGCGCAGATGTGTATGAGCTGTACCAGGCCGGCGCCGACGACATCGTGCGCGAGACTTTCGACAGCTCGGTCCGCGCCGGGCGCTATGTGCTGGAGAATGCGGGCCTCACCGAATACGAGGCCGCCAAGGTCACCCAGGCCTATTACCAGCGCGACCGCGCCTCGATCCGGGAGTTGGCCGAACTCTGGATCTCAGGGCAGCCCATCCATCTGAACGAGGCCTATGTCGCCCGCGCCAAGGAGCTGGACGCGGAACTCGAAGCCGCGCTGCTGGACGAGTTGGATGAGGACCACCCGCATAAGCAGCCCTCTGTCGGGGTTACTGTCGACGGCGGTTAGGGCGCCAGACGCCGCGCGCGGGGGCGCTGCCCCCTGCACCCCCGGGATATTTCCACCAGAAAGAAGAAGGATAGCCCTCCTTGCTTTCTCATTGGACAGCTTTCTCGCTGGTGCAAATATCCCACGGGGGTCCGGGGGTGTGAAACCCCCGGCGCCGGCGGCGCAAATCGCCTCAGCCCTGGGGCGCGTCCATCATCAGGCAGGTGGTCGAGCCGGTGGCGTAGAGCTTGCCGTCCTTCACGCCGCGGATCGTGCCCTCGGCCACGCCGGTGGAACGGCCGGCATGGCTGACCACGCCCAGCGCCTCGATCTCGACGCCCACGGGCAGGGCGCGGGTGATGTTGATCTTGTATTCCAGCGTCGTGTAGACGCGGCCCCTGGGCAGCGTGGTCATCACCGCGCAGGCCATGCAGCTATCCAGCAGGGTGCCGTACCAGCCGCCATGCACCCCGCCCATCGGATTGACATGGGCGAATTCCGGCGTGCCGCGAAACGCCACGCGGCCGGGCTCGGCCTGGTGCAGGGAATAGTTCATCACCCCCGCGATCGGCGGCAGGGACAGCCGCCCCTCCAGCATCGCGCGCATGAAATCCAGCCCCGATTGCCCCACCAGATCGGCCAGCGAGGGAAGGTCTTCGGGGGTGTCTGCGGTAAATTGCCTGCTCATTCGCGCCTCCAGTTGCGGCGCCAAACTAGCGGGCGCCGCCGTCGGCGCAATCGTTACGCCACGTTTTCCAGCACGACATCGGGCGCGACGCCCAGCGCGTGGCAGACTTCGCGGGTCAGATGCGGACGATTGAGGGTGTAGAAATGCAGATCCTCCACCCCCTCCTGGATCAGCTTGTCGCACATCTCGGTGCAGATCGCGGTGGCCAGAAGATCCTCGCGCCCGTCGCGCTTGGCGGTGGCGAAGGCCTCGTCCAGGAACACCGGCACGTCGGCGCCGCAGCGCTGGGCGAAGCGCTTGGCGCCGTTCCAGTTCTCGATCGGCAGGATGCCGGGGATGACCGGGGCGGTGATGCCCTCTTTCGCGCAGAGATCGCGGAAGCGCAGGAAGGTGTCGGCCTCAAAGAAGAACTGGGTGATGGCGCTGGTGGCGCCGGCCTCGATCTTGCGCTTCAGCCAGCGCACGTCGGCCAGGGTGTCGGCGGCGTCGGGATGGGGTTCGGGATAGGCGCCGACGCGCAGGGTGAAATTGCCGGTGGCGGCCAGCGCCTCGATCAGCTCGACCGAGCTGGCGAAACCCTCGGGATGCGGGGTGAAGCGCTCGGCCCCCTTGGGCGCGTCGCCGCGCAGGGAGACGATTTCGGTCACCCCGGCCTCGGCATAGGATTTGGCGATCTCCAGCGTCTCGGCCCGGGTCGCCTCGACGCAGGTCAGATGCGCGGCCACGTTCAGGCCGAACTGCTTGCCGATCGCCGTCACCGCCTCATGCGTGAGGGTCCGCGTGGTGCCGCCAGCGCCATAGGTGACCGAGACGAAATTGGGTCTCAGCGGCGCCAGCGTCTGCACGGTTTCCCAAAGCCGGAAGCTTGCGTCCAGCGTCTGCGGCGGGAAGAACTCAAACGAAACGCGGGGGCTGGACATGGCAGGGACTCCGGTGATTTCGCCCCTTGTCGCAGATTTCCGAACGTGAGACAAATTCATAATATTCATCACCAACATGAGCCGGGCCACAAGATGCATCTGGAACTGCGACATCTGCGCTCGATCCGGGCGATCCATGAGGCGGGCGGGCTGGCGCGTGCGGCCGAGATGATGAACATGACGCAATCGGCGCTGTCGCATCAGATCAAGGGCCTTGAGGATCAGGCTGGGGTAGAGCTTTTTGCCCGCCGTTCCAAGCCCTTGCGGCTGTCGGCGGCGGGGCAGCGGCTGCTGCGGCTGGCGCTGAAGGTGCTGCCCGAGATCGACGCGCTGGGCGCCGAGTTCCGGGCGCTGCGCGAGGGCAAGGCGGGGCGGCTGCACATCGCGATGGAATGTCATGCCTGCTTTGAGTGGCTGATGCCTTGCCTTGAGCATTTCCGCGGCGCCTGGCCGCAGGTGGATGTAGATATCCGCGCCCGCCTGGCGTTTGAGGCGCTGCCCGCATTGGTGCGCGAAGAGGTCGATCTGGTGATCTCGTCCGACCCTGAGGATCTGCCGGGGGTGCTGTTCCAGCCGCTGTTCGATTACGCGCCGGTGTTCATCTGCTCGCCGCGCAACCCCTTGGCGCAAAAGCCCTATGTCGTGGCCGAGGATTTCGCCGACCAGACCTTGCTGACCTATCCGGTCGAGCGCACGCGGCTGGATGCCTTCACCGAATTGCTGACCCCGGCGCGGGTCGAGCCCTTGGCGATCCGGCAGGTCGAGCTGACGGCGATCATGCTGATGCTGGTGGCCTCGAACCGGGGCGTGGCGGTGCTGCCGGACTGGGTGGTGCGCTCGGTCCGCGGGCAGCCGGATTTCGTCACCCGCCCGGTGACCGAAAACGGCGCCACCCGGCGCCTTTATGCCGCGATCCGTGAAGAGGATGCGACCCAGCCCTGGATGGCGCATTTCCTGCGTCTGGCGCGGACCGAGCCGGTGAAGCTGCAGCGCGCGTAGGCTTTCAGAACTGGGGCAATCTTCTTTTGCGGGAATGCAAGGCCCAGGTCCGCCCGCGCCGCAGGCGCAGGCCACGTTCACCCCATCTGCTGTCGCACGACGCGGGCAAGCCGGCCACGCAGCCAGCGATGCAGGGGCGAGGCATGGGTGCGCGCGGTCCATGTCAGCCCCAGCGGAAAGGCCGCCAGCACCGGGCAGGCGAACCGCCCTAGCCCAGCGCCGATATGCGCCCCCAGCCGTGCCGGCACCGTCGCCACCAGCCGCGTGCCCTTGACCAACTGCGCCACCCCCGCCGGGCTGGGCACCCGCATCGCCACCTCCAGCCGGTGACCCGCCGCCTCCAGCTCTTGCAGATAGCGCGAGCGCCAGCTGCCGTCATAGGTGATCAGGATATGGTCGAGCGCCAGATATTCCTTCAGCGTCGGCGCGCCGCCGGCGCAGGGGTGGGCGGCATCGGCGAGGCACAGGTAATGATCCTCGAACAGCGCCTCGGAATAGACGCCGGACCCGACCTCCTGCAACGGGCCCAGCAGCAGATCGGCCTCGTCCCCCAACAGCCGCTTGGGGCCGTCGCTGGAGGCGTTGGTGATGGTCAGCCGGATCCCCGGCGCGACCTCATGCAGGCGGCGGGCGATGGCGGGGATCAGCAGCAGGCGCTCATAGTAATTGCAGGCGATGACCACCTCGGCCCGGGCGCGGCACGCGTCGAAAACCTCCGGCGTGGCAAGGTCGCGGTAGACGTCCAGCAATTGCGCCGCCCCCACCGCCAGCGCGTCGCAGCGCGGCGTGGCCACCTGCCGCCCGGCCTGTTTGACGAACAGCGGATCGTCGAACACCCGGCGCAGCTTGGCGATCGTGTAGCTGATCGCCGACTGGTTCACCCCCAGCGCCTCGGCCGTGCGGGTGAAGGAACCGCTGGCGTGCAGCCGGCACAGCACGTCCAGCGCGGCGAAGTCGACGGACAGAAGATCGGGCGGGTCGGACATGATAAAATCAGGTTTTCAGATGCTGAATATAAAATCTATCCGATTGCTTGATCTTCGACCAGAGGCTTACCCTCAATTCGAACATCCGGAGAGGAGGAGCCCCGCGATGAAAGCCATTCCCGTGGATTCAAGGACGACGTTTGACGACCTGACGCGTGACCCCTACCCGATCTATCGGCGGATGCGGGCAGAGGCGCCAGTGATCCGGGTCGAGTCCGTGAAACGCATCCTGCTGACCAGGGCGGCGGATACGAAATACGTCAAGGACACGCCGGCGCTGTTCAGCTCGGACGATCCCAACACGCCGATGGAGCCGGCGTTTCAGGCGCATACCTTGATGCGCAAGGACGGCAAGGAGCACCTGCGCGAGCGCATGGCGATGGCCAAGGCCTATTCGCCCAAGGTGATCGCCTCGGATTGGGGGCCGCTCTACACCCGGATCGTCAACGATTACCTCGACCGCCTGCCCACCGACGAGGTGGTCGATCTGTTCACCGGCCTCTGCGCGCCCGCCGCCGCGCGGATCCTGGCGCATATTCTGGGCATCCCCGAGGCCACGGATGACGAGATGATCCGCTGGTCGCAGACGCTGATGGACGGGGCCGGGAACTTCGCCTGGCGGCCAGAGCCGTTCGAGCGCTCTGACCGCGCCAATGCCGAGATGAACGCGCTGTTCGACAGCCTGATCGCGCGGCACAGGGCAGAGCCCAACCCCTCGGCCTTTTCGGTGATGCTGAACTCCGCCGATCCGATCCCGATGAGCCAGATCTATTCGAACATCAAGATCGCCATCGGCGGCGGGTTGAATGAGCCGCGCGACGCGCTGGCCACCATCGTCTATGGCCTGCTGACCAACCCCGATCAGTTCGAGGAGTTGAAGCGCCGCGAATGCTGGGATCTGGCGTTCGAGGAGGGGGTGCGCTGGGTGGCGCCGATCCAGGCCAGCTCTCGCCTGGTGCTGGAGGATACCGAGATCCGCGGCATCCCGATCCCCAAGGGCGAGACGGTGATGACCATCCAGGCCTCGGCCAACCGCGACGAAGAGCTGTTCGAGGACGGCGAGGTCTATGACCTGTTTCGCAAGAAGGCGCCGCATCAGGCCTTCGGATCGGGTCCGCACCATTGCCAGGGGATGCATATCTCGCGGCTGACGGTGGGGGCGATCATGCTGCCGATCCTGTTCGAGCGTTTCCCGAACATGACCTTGCCCGACCCCGACGCGGTGAGATGGAGCGGCTTCGGCTTCCGTGGCCCGCTGAACATGCCGGTGCGGCTGAACTAAGGCGGTAACGGCTGTGGCCCCCCGGGGGGGCTACCCGTAGGGTGCCCCCCCGTCAGAACCGCGTCACCGTGATCCCCGTGCCTTCCAGATGGCTGCGCACGCCGCGCGCCATGGCAACGGCCTCGGCGCTGTCGCCATGCACGCAGATCGTGTCGATCCGACAGGGGATGTGCTTGCCGCTGGCGGTGATGATCGCGCCGGCGCGCAGCATCTCGACCATGCGCTTGCCGGCCGGCTCGGGGTCGTGCAGCACCGCGCCGGGTTTGCGGCGGTCGACCAGGGTGGCGTCGTCCTCATAGGCGCGGTCGGCGAAGATCTCTCCGGCCCAGCGGGCGCCCAGATCGCGCGCCACGGCCTCCATCGGGGTGGCGGCCAGAACCACCAGGATGATCTCGGGGTCGACCGCCAGCGCGGCGGAATAGCAGGCGCGCGCGATCTCGGGCGCCTCGCTGGCCATGTTCGCCAGCGCCCCGTGCAGCTTCAGATGCCGCACGCGGCCGCCGGCACGCCGCGCCATCGCCTGTGCCGCGCCCAGCTGATAGGCGACCATATTGCCCAGCTCTTCGGTGGACAGCGACATCCGCCGCCGCCCGAAGCCCTGCAGATCGGCAAAGCCGGGATGCGCGCCGATGCCCACGCCGCGCGCCTCGGCCCGGGCCATGGTCGCGGCCATCGTGCCCGGATCGCCGGCATGGAAACCGCAGGCGATATTGGCCGAGGTGACGACATCCAGAAGCGCCGCATCGTCGCCCATCACCCAGTGGCCAAAGCCCTCGCCCATATCGGAATTCAGATCGACCTGCATCAGCGTCCCTCCAGTTCATCGCCCCGGGCGAGGCCGCCGATCAGCCGACAGGACAGCAGATCGGGGGTCCCCCACGGATTTCGGATCCGATTGGTGCACCCTGCTGGCCTGGCTTGCAAGGGTCGCGCGCGGGTGAAGGCCGAAGGGGCCTAGCCGCAGGGGCGCAGCACGATCGGCGCGCCCGCCTGACGGCCAAGCGTGCGGCAGGACCTGCCGGGCCAGCCGCCCTGGCACAGATGCCACCCCCCCACCGTGGCGCCGGAGGCGGCCAGCACCAGCTCTGGCACCGGGCCGAGTGTCGGGGTCCAGACCCACCAATCGCCCTTCAGCACCGCGCCGGGCCCCGGATCCATCCCCGCGCCCGAGCCCATGACGCGGGCCTCGGTCAGTTGCAGCCCCTTTGCGGTGACAGCATAGGTTTCCGACCAGCCGGTCTTTTCCACCGAATGGGTCCAGCTCAGCGTGAACAGGGCCGAGGCCAGCGTCACCGCCTTGGCCCCGACCATCAGGCAGGCGGCACTCATGCCGGGGCGCCCCCGCCCGAACCGGCCGCCTTGTTGCGCCGCCAGGCGATCAGCGCGAAGACCACGACCAGAGCAAAGCCGGCCTCGTCGGTCAGCGGCACGGCGGCGACCAGGGTGAAGGCCGCGGCCACGGCCAGCAACCGCTCCATCGCGCTTAGCCGCACCCCAAGCCAGCCGATCACCGCCGCGCCCCACAGCCCGATCGCCAGCACCGCCTTCACCACGACATAGGCGACCGCGGGGACATAGCCGATCTCCCCCGCCAGCGGCCCGCCGTCCTGCAGCATCAGCGCCGGCGTATAGACCGCCATGAAGGGGATGACGAAGCCGGCGGCGGCGACCTTGATCGCCTCCATGCTGATCTTCAGCCCCGATTCCCGCGCGATAGGGGCGGCGGCGAAACAGGCCAGCGCCACCGGTGGCGTCAGATCCGCCAGAATGCCGAAGTAGAACACGAACATGTGGCTGACGATCAGCGGCACGCCCAGCGCCAGCAGCGCCGGCCCCGCGATCGACGAGGTGATGATGTAGTTCGGGATCGTCGGGATCCCCATGCCAAGGATGATGCAGGTGATCATCGTCAGCACGAGGCTGAGAAACAGGTTCGACTTGCCGACGCTGACGATGTAGTCGCCGAAAGTGGTGGCGATGCCGGTCAGCGTCATGGTGCCGATGATCACCCCCACCAGCGCGCAGGCGATACCCACCGGCAGCGCGGTCTTGGCACCCTCGGCCAGGCTGTCGCGGCAGAGCGCCAGCGTCGCGCGCCCGCCCTTGACGAACAGGTTGACCGCGACCAGCGCCGCCATCGCCGCGATGATCACCCGGATGCCGTATTCGAAGAACCCGGCGGCCACCACGCCCAGCCCGATCCAGAAGATATAGCGCAGCACACCCGCCGGCAGCCCCAGCGCGATGGACCCGCCGAGAATCAGCATCACCGTCAGCGCCAATCCGATGGTGCCCGCGTAAAGCGGCGTGTAGCCGGTGAACAGCAGGTAGACCAGCACGGCAAGCGGCAGCAGCAGGAACCAGCCCTCTTTCAGCGCCTTGCGGGGCGAGGGCAGATCGGCCTTGGCCATGCCGCGCAGCCCCCATTTGCCGGCCTCCAGATGCACCATCCAGAAGGCCGAGGCGAAATAGAGGATCGCCGGGATCAGCGCCGCCTTGACGACCTCGTGGTATTCGACGCCCAGCGTCTCGGCCATGATGAAGGCGACCGCGCCCATCACCGGCGGCATCAGCTGCCCGCCCATCGAGGCCGTCGCTTCCACGCCGCCGGCAAAGGCCGCGCGGTAGCCGAAGCTCTTCATCAGCGGGATGGTGAACTGACCGGTGGTCACCACGTTGGCCACGCCCGAGCCCGAGATCGTACCCATCAGCCCCGAGGACACGACCGCCACCTTGGCAGCCCCCCCTTGGCGATGGCCGACAAGGCCCAGCGAGACATCGGTGAAAAGCCGGATCATCCCGGCCTTTTCCAGAAAGGCGCCGAACAGGATGAAGAGGAAGATGTAGGAAGATGAGACGTAGATCGGAATGCCGTAGATGCCTTCGGTGCCGAAGGCCATGTGGTCGATCACCTGGCTGAAGGCATAGCCGCGGGTCTCGAACGGGCTGGGCAACAGCTGGCCCCAGAAGCAATAGGCCAGGAAGAGGCCGGCGATAAGCGGCAGTGCCGAGCCCATCAGCGCATAGGCGGCGGCGAAGACCACGATCAGGACGGCCACGCCGATCAGCGTGTCGCCCATGGTCGGGTCACCGGCGCGCAGGATCAGCGGCGCATATTCGACCCATTGATAGGCCGCAACGACCACCCCCAGCGCCGCCAGCCCCCAGGCCAGCGCCCGAAGCCCCGGCCCGCGCCGATGCACCAGCGCCAGGAACGGAAAGCCCAGCAGGCCAAGAAAGCCCACATGCACCGCGCGGATCACCTGACTGGGCAGGTTGGTCAGATGCGCCGCCGTGGCGATCTGGAACAGCGAGAAAGCCACCGCGATCCAGAACAGAAGCCGTCCCTCGATGCCACGCGGGAAGCTGCCCGCCAGCGGGTCGTGAATACCAAGGTCGGGATTCTTCCCGGCCAACTCATGCGCCGTGTCGCCTGCCTGCATTCCTGCCTCCTAATGCGAAGGGGCGGCCGCAGCCGCCCCGACCGGACCTACTTGATGAGGCCTTTTTCTTTGTAGAACTTCTCGGCCCCCGGGTGCAGCGGCAGCGGCATCCCCTTGATCGCATTGGCCAGTTTGATCTGCGCCGCCGCCTTGTGCGACGCTTCCAGCGTGCCGAGGTTGTCGAACAGCAGCTTGGTCATCTCATAGGCGGTCTCATCCGACACGCCCTTGCGGGTGACCAGGAAGTTCACCACCGCGACGGTCGGCACGTCAACGTCCTGTCCGTCGTAGGTGCCCGCCGGGATGGTCGCGGCGATATAGGGGGCGCCCAGTTTCGCGGTCACCTCTGCCGGTACCGCAACCACGGTGATCGCGACCGAGGTCGACAGATCCTTGATCGAAGCCACGCCCAGCCCAGCCGATTGCAGCGTCGCATCCAGCTGGCGGTTCTTGATCAGTTCGACCGATTCACCGAAGGGCAGATATTCGGTCTTGGCGAAATCCTTGTAGCTGATCCCGGCGGCGGCAAAGATCTTGCGCGCGTTCAGCTCGGTGCCCGACTTCGGCGCGCCGACCGAGACGCGCTTGCCCTTCAGATCGGCCAGCGTCTTGATGCCGGAATCCTTCGAGGCGACGATCTGGATGTAGTTCGGATAGATCGCCGCAATCCCGCGCAGCTTGTCGAGCTTCTTCTTGAAGCCCGCCTCGGCGTCGCCTTCCCAGGCCAGTTTCACCGAATCGCCCAGCGCGAAGGCCAGCTCTCCCCGGCCCTGCTGCAGCAGGTTGAGGTTCTCGACCGAGGCCTTGGTGGATTGCACCTGAACCTTGGTGCCCTTCATGTTCTCGGAATAGATCTTCGAAAGCGCCACCCCGAGTGGATAATAGACCCCCGAAGTGCCCCCCGTCAGGATGTTCACGAATTGATCCGCGCGGGCGACCGCCGGGCTGAACAGCGATGCGGCGGCGACCAAGGCAAGGATCTTGCCCTTCAAACTTTTCATAATCTTTCTCCCGTAGAACAATGTCGGGCGCTCTGCGGCGCCCGGGCCTATCCAATTAGCCGGGGCAACACGCCCATGTCACCGATTCTCACGTTTTCGGGAGGCATTTTCCAGTAACATTTTCCGCCGGGTGGCTTGCCGCCGATCCTTTGTGCGGAAATGCCGAACACAGATGAGATACCGCGAAAGCCGCGCGCCGACCCGTCGGAACAGGCCGAACTCAATGGGTCGCGACCGGCCCCTCCCCCCGGAAAGACCCGCTGCGGGCACGGGCGGTGCATGACTGGCTGGCATGCCGGCTTTGCTCTAGGCTGGCCCTGCCGCTTCAGGACAGCCCCATGACAGACCGCGCCCGCCATTGCCGCCTTCCCCGCCTTCCCCGCCGGACGGAGCGGGCAGCATGAGCGCGCTGGGGCGCCTCGCGGTGCACGATCTGCGCCTGCTGCGCGCGCTGGTCGCGGTGGCGCGCACTGGCAATGTCACCCGCGCCGCCGAGCTTCTGAACCTTTCCCAGCCGGCGCTGAGCGTGCAGTTGCGCAAGTTGTCCGACCTCACGGATCTCACGCTTTTCCAGCGCAGCGCCACGGGCCTTGGCCTGACCGCCGACGGCGCGACGCTGGCCGCCAAGGCCGAAACGGTGCTGGATGCACTGCAAGACTTCGACCAATTGCTGCAGACGATGCGCAGCCAATTGCGCGGCACGCTGCGCATCGGCACG
Organism: uncultured Albidovulum sp.; assembly: GCA_913064775.1. Taxonomy (GTDB): domain Bacteria; phylum Pseudomonadota; class Alphaproteobacteria; order Rhodobacterales; family Rhodobacteraceae; genus Acidimangrovimonas. The sequence continues at coordinate 84,443 of CAJYAD010000012.1, forward strand.
ATCATCGACCCCGAATTCACCCGCCTCGGCGCGCTGCTGCAACGGCTGCTGGAAACCGCGCCGCAGGTCTCGACCTCGCTGCGCCACGGGGTCAGTGGCGAGGTGCTGGACCAGATCGGGCATGGCCAGTTGGACGTGGGCTTCTATCTGGGCGCGCCGCCCGAGGCCGCCCCGCCCCGCTTCCACGGTCGCCACCTGTCGCGGCTGCGCTACCGGGTGGTGGCGGCGCCACCGCTGGCGCAACGGGCACGGGGGATGGATTGGGCGCAGCTTGCCCGCCTGCCCTGGGTCGGCACGCCGCCGGCCTCGGTCCACAATCGGCTGCTGGAGGCGCGCTTCAAGGCCTGCGGCGTGGCGCAGAACGTGGTGGCGCAGGTGGATCAAGAGGCCTCGATGCTGGCAATGGCGCGCACCGGCGTGGGGCTAAGCCTGTGCCGCGATTCGATCGCCCTGCACGAGGCGCAATCGGGCAGCGTGGTGATCCTCGACCAGCCGCCGCTGGAAACCGAGCTGACCTTTCAATGCCTGGCCGCGCGCGCCGACGACCCGGTGATCGCCGCCGCCTTCCGCGCGATCGATCAGGTCTGGGGGACGTAAGACCCCCGCCCTGCCCGGCCCCGCCCCGACCCGCGCCGTTCAGGCGTCTTCCAGGATGAAGCCCGCGGCCTTTTCGGCGATCATCAGCGTCGGCGAATTGGTGTTGCCCGAGGTGATCCGCGGCATCACCCCGGCATCGGCCACCCGCAGCCCGCGCACCCCGCGCAGGCGCAACCGGCTGTCGACCACCGCCATCGGATCGTCGTCTCGGCCCATCTTCGTGGTGCCCACCGGATGGAAGATGGTCGAGGCGATATCCCCCGCCAGCCGTGCCAGTTCCTCATCGGTCTGGTATTGGGCGCCGGGCTTCCATTCGACAGGCTTGTATTGCTTCATCGCCGGCTGTGACATGATCTTGCGCACATGGCGCAGGCTTTGCGCGGCAACCAGACGGTCCTCATCCGTGGACAGGTAATTCGGCGCGATCTTCGGCGCGTCGGCGGGGCTGGCCGAGCCGATCTGCACCGTCCCGCGCGAGGTCGGGTTCAGGTTGCACACGCTCGCGGTGATCGCGGGGAAGGTATGCAGCGGCTCGCCAAAGGCATCCAGGCTGAGCGGCTGGACATGGTATTGCAGGTTCGCATGCGCCCTGGACGGGTCCGACCGGGTGAAGGCGCCCAACTGGCTGGGCGCCATGCTCATCGGGCCCGAACGGCGCAGCGCGTATTCCAGCCCGAACATCGCCCGGCCCGTCAGCGTGGCGGCCAGCTTGTTGAGGGTCCGCGTGCCCTCGACCTTGAAGATGGTGCGGATCTGCAGATGGTCTTGCAGGTTACTCCCGACGCCGGGGATGTCGCGCCGGGGGGGGATGCCGTGACCTTGCAGCAGATCGGCGGGGCCCAGACCCGAAAGCTGCAGGATCTGCGGCGTGCCGATCGCACCCGCCGACAGCACCACCTCACGCCGGGCCGCGACGGTTACCTCGCCGCGCCCGGCGACGCGGATCCGCGCCCCGGTGCAGCGCAGCCCGCCGTCGGCATCCTCTTCCAGGGTCAGCCGCTGGACATGGGCCTCGGTCCAGATCGTCAGGTTGGGGCGGCCCTTCGCCGGCCGCAGGAAGGCTTTTGAGGCATTCCAGCGCCAGCCCGAGCGCTGGTTCACATCGAAATAGCCCACGCCCTCATTGTCGCCGGTGTTGAAATCGTCGGTGCGCGGCACGCCAGCCTGCTCGGCCGCCTCGGCAAAACTGTCGAGCACGTCCCAGCGCAGGCGCTGCTTTTCCACCCGCCATTCGCCGCCATGGCCGTGCAGGTCGGAAAACCGCATGTTGCGGCGCGAGGCCGGATCCTCGCCACCATCCAGACGGTAGTGATCCTCATGCGCCTTGAAGGCAGGCAGCACGTTGTCCCAGGCCCAAGCGGCATCGCCGGTCGCCTCGGCCCAGCCGTCGTAATCGCGGGCCTGGCCGCGCATGTAGATCATGCCGTTGATCGAAGAACAGCCGCCCAGCGTCTTGCCGCGCGGATAGCGCAGGGCACGGCCGTTCAGCCCCGGCTCGGCCTCGGTGTTGAAAAGCCAGTCGGTGCGGGGGTTGCCGATGCAATAGAGATACCCCACCGGAATGTGGATCCAAGGGTAATTGTCGCGCTTGCCCGCCTCCAGCAGCAACACGCGGCGACCCGGATCGCGACTCAGGCGGTTGGCCAGCAGACAGCCCGCCGTGCCCGCGCCGATCACGATATAGTCGAAGCTTTCGGCCTGATCCTGCATCGCTCTCTTCCCTCATCCCCGCGCGCGGCGGCGGCGCGCCTCAGCTCGCGGTTTACCCCAGGTCGGGGCCGCAGCCCAATAAAACCGTTGGGGCGCATTATTAGCGGCGTTAATGATGCCCCGCCCGCGGCGAAGGGCGCAAGCCACGCCTGGGGGCTTCCGATCCCGCGCCGCATTGGCTATCCCGGACAGGACGCATCAAGGGAGAGCCACATGACCCGCCGCAAACTTGCCGCCGGAAACTGGAAGATGAACGGGCTGGGCGTAAGCCTGGCCGAGATCGACGCGCTGGCCCTGGCCTATCCCGACCCGAGCTGCGAAGTGCTGATCTGCCCGCCCGCCACATTGCTTGCGCGCATGGCCGACCAGCTGGCCGGCCACCCGATCGTGGTGGGCGGCCAGGATTGCCACGCCGCCGCCTCGGGCGCCCATACCGGCGACATCTCGGCGGCAATGCTGCACGACGCGGGCGCCGATTATGTGATCCTTGGCCATTCCGAGCGCCGCGCCGACCATGCCGAGACCGACGCGATCGTCCACGCCAAGACCGAAGCCGCGCTTGCCGCTGGCCTTGGCGCCGTGGTCTGCGTCGGCGAGACTGAAGCCCAGCGCGACGCCGGCCAGACGCTTGAGGTGATCGGCACCCAGATTGCCGGCTCGCTGCCCGAGGGCATGCGCGCCGAAACCCTGGTCGTGGCCTATGAGCCGGTCTGGGCGATAGGCACCTGCCGCACGCCGTCGCTGGCGGAAATCGCCGAGGTCCACGATTTCCTGCGCTCGACCCTGATCAGCCGCTTCGGCAAGGCGGGTGAGGCAATGCGGCTGCTCTACGGCGGCTCGGTCAAGCCCGGCAACGCGGCCGAGATCTTCGCGACCTCCAACGTCGACGGCGCGCTGGTCGGCGGCGCCGCGCTGAAGGCCACCGATTTCGGCGCGATCATCGCAGCCCTTGAAGCCGCCTGATCTTCATCTTGGAAAAAATACTCCCGCCGGAGGCGTCTTTCAGCCGTCGGCGGGCCCCTTGCCCAGATGTTTGCGCAGGCGCGAGGGCGTGGTGTATTTCTTGTTCTTGAACGGATTCTTGTCGCCCTGTCCGCGCAGCGTCAGCCGGATCGGCGTGCCCGGCATGTCAAAGCTTTCACGCAGCCCGTTCACCAGATAGCGCTTGTAGCTTTCGGGCATTTCCTTGGGATGCGAACACATCACCACAAAGCCCGGCGGACGGGTCTTCACCTGAGTCGCATAGCGCAGCTTGATCCGGCGGCCCCCCGGCGCCGGCGGCGGATGGGCCTGGGTCATCACCCCCAGCCACTGGTTCAGCCGCGCCGTCGGCACCCGCCGGTTCCAGATCTCATGCGCCTTCAGGATCGCCTCGTGCAGCCGGTCAAGGCCGCGGCCCGTCTGGGCCGAGACCGTCACCAGCGGTGCCCCGCGCAGCTGCGGCAGGAGACGGTCGAACATCTCCTTCAGCTCCTTCAGCTTGCCCTGCTTGTCGTCCTCGAGATCCCATTTGTTCACCGCCACGACGACGGCGCGGCCCTCGGTCTCGGCATAATCCGCGATCCGCAGGTCCTGGCTCTCAAACGGGATCTCCACATCCAGAAGCACCACGACGACCTCGGCGAAACGCACCGCGCGCAAACCGTCAGAGACGGACAGCTTCTCGACCTTGTCGGTGATCTTGGCGCGCTTGCGCATGCCGGCCGTGTCGAAGATCCGGATCGGCGTGTCCAGCCATTCGGCACCGACCGAGATCGCATCGCGGGTGATGCCGGCCTCGGGGCCGGTCAGCAGGCGGTCCTCGCCCAGAATCTTGTTGATCAGGGTGGACTTGCCCGCGTTGGGTCGGCCGATCACCGCGATCTGCAGCGGACGCGCCTGCGTCGGGCGCAGACGCGCGCCCTCTTCCGCGTCGTCGCTTTCATCCTCGGCGACATCCACGTCGACTTCCGGCGCCTCGGCCTCGGCGCGCTCGGCATAGCGGTCGGCCAACGGCTGCAGCATGCGGTAAAGGTCGTCCATCCCCTCGCCATGTTCGGCCGACAGACGCAGCGGTTCGCCCAGACCCAAAGCATAGGCTTCCAGCACGCCCTCTTCGCCGGCGCGGCCCTCGGCCTTGTTGACGCCCAGGATCACCCGCTTGCCCTGACGGCGCAGGATCTCGGCAAAGCCCTGATCCGCCGCCGTCACGCCCGCGCGCCCGTCGATCAGAAACAGTGAAATATCGGCCATCTCGACCGCGCGCTCGGTCAGCCGCCGCATCCGGCCCTGAAGGCTGTCGTCGGTGGCGTCCTCCAGCCCCGCCGTGTCGATCACGGTGAAGCGCAGATCGCCCAGCTTCGCGTCACCCTCGCGCAGGTCGCGGGTGACGCCGGGCTGGTCGTCGACCAACGCCAGGCGCTTGCCGACGAGTCGGTTGAATAGCGTGGATTTGCCCACATTGGGGCGCCCCACGATGGCAAGGGTAAAGGACATGAGCCCGCTCCGATCTGGTCGAAGCCGTCCGCCTACACCGGAACGCGCCTAGCGGAAAGCCCGAAGTTTGCCGTCTTCGGTGACGATATACAGTGTCCGGTTGGCAACCACCGCATTCGTCGTGGCCCCGTCACCGATCGGCCGGTTCGCGATCAGCTTGCCCGAGGCCGGGTCGAAGACCATGAAATTGCCGTCCGACGAGGGCACGATCAGCCGGTTTCCGGCCAGCAGCGGGCCGAAGTTGACATAGATGTCGCGGCGCCGCTTGTCCTTGCGGTAGGGCTTGTAATAGGGCAGCTGCGCCTTCCACACCACCGCGCCGGTCGAGGCGTTCATACGCACCAGCTTCATCTCGTCCGAGACGAAGTAGAGCTGCCCGCCCACCGGCCAGACCGGACCCAGCGTGCCCTCGGGCGAGGTCCATTTCGCCTGCCCCGAGGCCAGATCATAGGCGCCGATGCGGCCGGTCGCGTTGCCGACATAGATGGTGCTGCCGTCAATCACCGGATCGCCGGCGATATCCGAGATCTGGGCATAGACATGGCCCAGCCGGCGGCCGGCGACATTGGCCGTCCACAGGATCGTGCCGCCACTGGCCAGGGCGCCGATCATCTCGTCGCTGGAGAAGGGGAAGACCACCGTACCGCCCGCCACCGCCGGCGCCGGGCCGCCGGTCAGGCTGCCGATCGAGGGCGTGCCCTGCACCGTCCAGCGCACCTTGCCATCGGCGGTGTCGATCGCCCAGGCGGCGGCATCGCGCGAGGTGACATAGACGGTATTGCCGCTCACGGTGGGGGCGCCGGTCGCGGGCGCGTCGAACTTCTGCCGCCACAGGATGTGGCCCGAGGCCGGATCCATCGCCACCAGCTCACCGAAGGCCGAGGTCACGAACAGCTTGCCGTCGCCGTAAGCCAGCCCGCCGCCCGACACGAGGCCCGCACGCGCCCCCGGCGGGGTGATGTCGGTCGACCAGGCGGTCTTGCCCGCCGTGGTGGTGGCGGTCACGGTGGCCTCGGAATCGAGGGTGAAGATGCGCCCGCCGGCAACCACCGGATCCGAGGTGATCTTGTGGCGCTTGTCGTCGCCGCGCCCGATCGAGGCCGACCACAGCGGCGTCAGCGAAGTGTCCAGCGCCGGTTGCGCGATCAGATGGGCGGGGCTGCCGTTGCGTTCGGTCCACTGGGCATTCACCCGCGGCGCGGGCAGCCGCACCGGCACGTTATGGGGGGCGTAATCGCCCGGGGGCGGCCCGGCCTCGCCCGCGCCGACGACGCTGCGCGGATCCAGGCGCTCGCCCTTCAGCGGGATCTTCTTGGGCGCGCAAGACGCCAGAAGGGCGACGCAGGCCAGACAGAAAACGGCATGGTTCAGCTTCAAGGCCCGGCTCCTCAATTTTCCGTCGGTTCGGGGGGGGGCGCCTGCCACCACCGTCAGCCCGCCGCCGTGGGCGCGCCGCCCAGGGCCACAATCATCTGCGTGGCGCGCTGACGCAAGCCCGGCGTGACGCCCGCATCCTGCGCGATCTTGGCGAATTGCGCGATCGCGTCCTTGGTCTTGCCCGCCTTCACCGCCATCAGCGCCAGTTGTTCCAGCGCCAGCGGCCGATAGGGCCGGCCCGGCTGGCTGAGCGCGGCCAGCACCTGATTGCGCTGATCGGCGCTCATCGCGTCGCCGGCCAGGGTGACCTTCTTCAGCAGCGCCAGATCGCGAAAGGCGCGCGGCAGGGTGTTGTCCCCCGCCACCGCATCAAGCCGCGCCAGCGCCGCCTTGGTGTCGCCGGCCTTCTCGGCCTCGGCGGCGGCCAGAAGATCGGCCACGGCGACCTGCGCGCCCTGCGTCTTGATCGCGGTCAGCGCCTTGTAGACCGCCTCGGGCTTGTCCTTGGACTGGGCGGCCAGCACCGCATCGCCGAAGGCCTGGGCCGACGCCTTCTGCTGCGCCGCGCTATATTCCTTCCACGCCGCGCCGCCGACCAGCAGCACGACGGCAAGGATCGCGATCCAGCCATATTTGCGGAACGCGGCGAAGAGCTTGTCGCGGCGAACCTCTTCGGTGACTTCGTCGATGAAACTGTCGACTTCGCTCAACTTCCAGCCTCCTGCCTTTGGCCCCGTCTTACACGCAAGCCCGCGCCCTTGCCAAGCCCCGCGCCGGGGCGCGAAACGCTTCCTTTGCGCGCGCTGCCGCAGGCGGGCCCGCAGGTGGGCCGCGCTGGGCGCAAACCGGCCCCGCGCGGCGCAACCGTGGCTTGAGCACGCCTTGTCCGACGAACAGGGCGCCCAGCGCGCAGACGAGGCCCGCCGCGCGGCCGCGCGGCGGGGGCGTCAATTTTCGTCGCGAAATTCGGCGACCGCCCGATGATCAGCCCAATATTGCGGCACGCCGGTCGGTCACGCCGCATCGCGCGCCCGTGATCAACGATTTTGTGTAGAGCGTAACACCTGGCCCGCCCAAGCTTCACCTGACCGGCACCCATGAAAACGGGACGCCCGGTCGTCAATAGTGCGGCGCGATGGCGATGGGCTTGGACACTCGACCTCCACCGCGCCGGGTGCAACAGGGTTGCCGGTCAAGACTACGCTCTCCCCCGCTGCGGGGAAAGCCTTGATCCTTCATGGCCGGGCCGAAGAGGGACAGAAAATCATGACGAACATGAACCGCCGCCAGATGCTGCTGACCGGCGCCGCCATGGCCATGCCGCTGGCCGCGCCAGGCATTCTGCGCGCCGCCGACAGCGACACGATCAAGCTGGGCATCCTGCATTCGCTGTCGGGCACGATGGCGATTTCCGAGACCACGCTGAAGGACACCATGCTGATGCTGATCGCCGAGCAGAACGCCAAGGGCGGCGTGCTGGGCAAGAAGATCGAGCCGGTGGTGGTGGATCCGGCCTCGAACTGGCCGCTGTTCGCCGAAAAGGCGCGAGAGCTTCTGACCGTCGACAAGGTCGCCGCGATCTTCGGCTGCTGGACCTCGGTCAGCCGCAAGTCGGTGCTGCCGGTGGTCGAAGAGCTGAACGGCCTGCTTTACTACCCGGTGCAATATGAGGGTCAGGAAAGCTCGAAGAACGTGTTCTACACCGGCGCCGCGCCGAACCAGCAGGCGATCCCGGCGGTGGATTACTTCCTCAATGAGCTGGGCGTGCAGAAATTCGCGCTGCTGGGCACCGATTACGTCTATCCGCGCACCACCAACAAGATCCTCGAGGCCTATCTGCAACTGAAGGGCATTAAGAAGGAAGACATCGTCATCAACTACACCCCCTTCGGTCAGTCGGACTGGTCGAAGATCGTGGCCGACGTGAAGGCGCTGACCGCCGACGGCAAGCAGGTGGGCGTGATCTCGACCATCAACGGCGACGCCAACATCGGCTTCTACAAGGAACTCGCGGCCTCTGGCATCACCGCCGACGACATCCCCGTGGTGGCCTTCTCGGTCGGCGAGGAAGAGCTTTCGGGCCTTGGCAAGGGCGATCTGCAGAACCTGGTGGGCCAGCTTGCCGCCTGGAATTATTTCGAGAGTGTCGACACCCCCGAGAACGCGGCCTTCATCAAGGCCTGGCACAAGTTCACCGGCGACCCGAAGCGCGTGACCAACGACCCGATGGAGGCCCATTACATCGGCTTCAACATGTGGGTGCAGGCGGCGACGCAGGCGAAATCGGTGGCCAGCGACGCGATCCAGGAGGCGATGATCGGCCAGAAGTTCCCCAACCTGACCGGCACCACCGCCGAGATGCTGACCAACCACCACCTGACCAAGCCGGTGCTGATCGGCGAGATCCGCGCCGACGGCCAGTTCGACGTGGTCAAGAAAACCGCGCCGGTGCCGGGCGACGCTTGGTCGGATTACCTGCCGGAATCGAAATTCCTCATCTCGGACTGGAAGGGAAAACACTGCGGCATGTACAACACGCAGACCAACACCTGCGTGCAGATCAAGTCGAACTACTGATCCGCAGGGGGCGGGCCCAGCCGCCCGCCCCACCCAAGGAATATCCTTCATGATCCGCACCCTCCTTGCCGCGGTGCTGGCGCTGACGCTGGCCTCGGGCCTTGCGCGCGCCGAGGCCGTCGGCGACATCCTCGACACCAACAAGGCGCTGGTCGAGCACGCCTCGCGCCTGACGATCGGGCCGGTGATCGACAAGCTGGCGGCCTCGGGCGATCCGCGCGCCGAGACGCTGCTGAAGGCCTGGGGCGACAAGCTGCTGGGCCTGCGCAAGTCCGATGGCGCCTTCGTGCTGCTGAAGCGCAAGGGCGCCGCGTATCAGTTGACGCAACCGGACGGCACCGATGTTGGCATGGCGAAGCGAAGCGATATCAATATCTTGCGCCCCAATGCCGGGGTGCGGCGGCTGATCGACGGGGCGCTGGTGGAATTCCAGCTTTCCAGCCCCGACCTGAAGACCCGGACCGAGGCGCTGTCGATCATCGACCACCACCCCGAGGCGGGACAGCTGAAGCCGCTGGAGGCCTCGCTGAAGGCCGAGACCGACCCGGCGCTGAGGGCGCGCAAGGAGCGGCTGTTGCGGCTGCTGACCATCCGCTTCGGCGAGAATTCCGCAAAACGCATCGCCGCGATCAACAGTTTCGGCGCCGATACCGGCCTCGACCTGCGCGGCACGCTGAACCCGCTGCTGGATACCCACCGGATCATCGCCAAGGCCGGCGAAAAGCCCAAGGGCAACATCGACCGCCCGCTGATCCCGGGCAAGACGATCACCACCGAGGCCGCCTATGACCTGCTGGTCGCGCGCGGCGAGGCGCCGGCGCGGCAGACCCCGACCGCCCGGCGCCAGGCGCTGGAGGCCCATATCGAGGGCGGCAAGGTCGGCGGCATTCCCCTGGCGCAACTGTCCGACCCGGAAGCCCGCGACCGCGCCTATGCGGCGCTGGAAAAGGCCGGCCAAGTGCCCCGGGCCGCGACCACGCGCGAGGTCCGCGCCGCAGTCGCCGCGCATGACTACTGGGTCGTCTACGCCGAGGCCGATCCGGCGATGACCACAGCCGCAAAGGCCGCGCTGGCGAAGATCGCGGTGAAGGTCGACGCGATGCAGGCGCTCGATCTGCTGCTAGAGGCGCTGTCGCTGGCCTCGATCTACTTCTTGGCGGCGATCGGGCTGGCGCTGACCTTCGGGGTGATGGGCGTCATCAACATGGCGCATGGCGAATTCATCATGATGGGCGCCTATACCGGCTATGTCGTCCAGCAGATCATCCCGAATTACACGCTCTCGCTGATCGTGGCGCTGCCGCTGGCCTTCGCCGTCACCTTCGCCGCCGGCGTCGCGATGGAGCGGCTGGTGGTGCGCCACCTCTACAAGCGCCCGCTGGAAACCCTGCTGGCCACCTTCGGCGTGTCGATCGCGCTGCAGCAGCTTGCCAAGAACATCTTCGGCACGCAGGCCCGGCCGCTGACCTCGCCCGATTGGCTCGATGGCGCCTGGGTGCTGAACGACGTGGTCTCGATCAGCTATATAAGGATCGCGATCTTCGTGCTGGGGCTGGTGTTCCTATGCCTGTTCCTGTGGGTGATGAAACGCACCCGGCTGGGGCTGGAATTGCGCGCGGTGACGCAAAACCCCGGGATGGCGGCCTCGATGGGGATCAATCCCGACCGGATCAACATGCTGGCCTTCGGGCTGGGATCGGGCATCGCCGGGAGCGCCGGGGTGGCGCTGGGGCTTTACGCCAAGGTCACGTCCGAACTGGGACAGGATTACATCGTGCAAAGCTTCATGACGGTCGTGGTCGGCGGGGTCGGCAACATCTGGGGCACGCTGGCGGGCGCCGCGCTGATCGGCTCTCTGCAAAAGGGGATCGAGTGGCTGAACCCCTCGAACACGCTGGCCGCGCAGACCTACATGATCCTGTTCATCATCCTGTTCATCCAGGTCCGGCCGCGCGGCATCATCGCGCTCAAGGGCCGCGCGGCGGGGGATTGAGCCATGGACTTTCTGCGCAAGAATCCTTCCGTCCTGTGGTTCCTGGCGATCCTTGCGGTCTTCACCCTGGCGGTGACGCTGATGGCGCCGGGGACCGGATCGGGGGCGATCTCGACCTCCTTCGTCAAGACCTTGGGCAAGACGCTGTGCCTGGCAATGGTGGCGCTGGCGATGGATCTGGTCTGGGGCTACGCGGGGATCCTGTCGCTCGGGCACATGGCGTTCTTTGCCATCGGCGGCTACATGATCGGCATGTGGCAGATGTATGCCCGCACCGAGGAGATCGTGATCACCTCGCTGGCGCAAAGCCCGATCCCGCCCACCGCGACCGAAATCCACCAGGGCATCGCCAGCCAGATCTTCGGGGTGGTGGGGTCGTCGCACATGCCCGAGATCTGGTATTTCGCCCATTCCCTGCCTGCCCAGCTGGCGCTGGTGGTGCTGGTCCCTGCCCTGCTGGCGCTGGTCTTCGGCTGGCTGGCGTTTCGCAGCCGCGTGGCGGGGGTGTATCTGTCGATCCTGACACAGGCGATGACGCTGGCACTGGCGCTGTGGCTGTTCCAGAATGATAGCGGCCTGCGCGGCAACAACGGGCTTTCGGGGCTGCAAAACATCCCCGGGCTGGGCAAGGTGGCGCAGGAAACCCTGTCGGTCTGGTTTTTCTGGGCCTCGGCGCTGGCGCTGGCGCTGGCCTATCTGCTGCTGGCCTGGGTGGTGTCGGGCAAGTTCGGATCGGTCATCCGCGCGATCCGGGATGACGAACAAAGGGTGCGCTTCCTGGGCTATCCGGTCGAGGGGTTCAAGCTGTTCGTCTTCGCGCTGACGGCGGTGATCGCGGGCATCGGCGGCGCGCTCTACTACCCGCAGGCGGGGATCATCAATCCGGCGGAACTGGCCCCGATCGCGTCGATCTATCTGGCCGTCTGGGTCGCGATCGGCGGGCGCGGGCGGCTTTACGGCGCGGTGATGGGGGCGGTCATCGTGTCGCTGCTGTCGTCGTGGTTCACCGGGGGCCGCGTGCCCGACGTGCCGCTTGGCTTTGCCACGATCCACTGGGTCGACTGGTGGCAGGTGCTGCTGGGGCTGGCCTTCGTGCTGGTCACGCTGTTCGCGCCGCGCGGTCTGGGCGGGCTGGTCGATCTGGTCACCGGCCTGCACCCGCCCCGGCGCCACGGCGCGGCCCTGGGCCCCGACAGCGGATCGCTGCAGGAGAGGGAGGCGCAGGAATGAACTCGCTTCTGGAGGTCTCCGGCGTCTCGGTCAGCTTCGACGGCTTTCGCGCGATCAACAACCTGTCGTTCCAGATCGGTCCGGCCGAGCTGCGCGCGGTGATCGGCCCGAACGGCGCCGGCAAGACCACCTTCATGGACATCGTCACCGGCAAGACCCGCCCCGATGCGGGCCGGGTGCTGTTTGGCGAGAAATCCATCTCGCTTCTGAAACGGTCCGAGGCCGAGATCGCCCGCATCGGAGTGGGCCGCAAATTCCAGCGCCCCACGGTGTTCGAGGACCAGACCGTCACCGACAACCTGATGATGGCGCTGAAGGCCGCGCGCGGGCCCTGGAAGGTGCTGTTCTGGCGCCCCGGCGCGGCCGAGCACGCGCGGGTCCGCGAACTGGCGGCGCGGGTCGGGCTGGCGGAGGCGCTCGCCCGCAAGTCGGGCGAGCTGAGCCACGGCCAGAAGCAATGGCTGGAGATCGGCATGCTGCTGGCGCAGGAACCCCGCCTTCTGCTGGTCGACGAGCCCGCCGCGGGCATGACCCTGGCCGAACGCGAACAGACCACGGCGATGCTGGTCGATCTGGCAAAAACCCGCGCCGTCGTGGTGGTCGAGCATGACATGGAATTCGTGCGGCGGCTGGGCTGCAAGGTGACGGTGCTGCATGAGGGATCGGTCCTGGCCGAGGGCTCGATCGACCATGTCACCGCCGACCCGCGGGTCATCGAAGTATATCTGGGGCGCTGATGATGCTGGAATGCCAACGACTTACGCTGCATTACGGGGGCTCGCAGATCCTGCACGGGATCGACCTGCAGGCCCGCGCGGGTGAGGTCACCTGCGTCATGGGCACCAATGGCGTGGGCAAGACCAGCCTGATGAAAGCGCTGGCGGGGACGCATCCGCGATCTGCCGGCAGGCTGCGGCTGGGTGGCGAGGATCTGGGCCGGCTGCCGGCCCAGGCGATGGCGCGCAAGGGGCTGGCCTATGTGCCGCAGGGGCGGATGATCTTTCCGCTGCTGACGGTACGCGAGAACCTGGAAACCGGCTTCGCCCTGCTGCCCCGGGCCGAGCGTCAGCTGCCCGACGAGATCTACGACCTCTTCCCGGTGCTGCGCGAGATGGGCCACCGAAGGGGGGGCGATCTGTCGGGCGGGCAGCAGCAGCAGTTGGCGATCGCGCGGGCGATGATCACCCGGCCCCGGGTCTTGCTGCTGGACGAGCCGACGGAAGGCATCCAGCCCAACATCATCCAGCAGATCGGCCGGGTGATTGAGCTGCTGAAGGCGCGCGGCGACGTGGCGATCGTGCTGGTCGAGCAATATTTCGATTTTGCCTATGGGCTGGCCGATGCTTTCTGCGTGCTGAAACGCGGTCAGGTGGCGCTGGCCGGGCGCAAGGACGCGCTTGACCGCGCGGCGCTGAAGCAAAGCGTTTCGGTCTGAGGTGTTGCGCCCCTGAGGGGGGCTGCGCACGCCCCGCTTGCGCGGCGTTAACCGCGCCTTGGCATCTTGCGCGGTGAAATTGCCAACGAGGACCGAGCGCATGGAAAACACCGCCAATCTGGGCCTGCCCTTCATCGAGCCGAACCAGGCCCAGAAACATGTCACCCATAACGAGGCATTGCGCATTCTTGACGCGCTGGTGCAGATCGGCGTGGCGGGTCGCGGCGCCGGCAGCCCGCCCGCCAGCCCGATCGCGGGCGAGCGCCATATCGTCGCCGCAGCCGCCAGCGGGCTTTGGGCCGGACATCCGCAGGAGCTTGCGGTGTTCGTCGAGGGCGTGTGGATCTTTCATCCGCCGCAGGAGGGCTGGCTTGTCTGGGTCGAGGACGAGGCGCGGCTGGTGGTGTGGACCGGGGCGTCCTGGGATCTGGTGGTGCCTGCGGTGACAGGGGCCGCGATGTTCGGCATCAACGCGGGGGCGGATGCGACCAACCGGCTGACGGTGAAATCGGATGCGGTGCTGATCTCGCATGATGACGTGACGCCGGGGTCGGGCGACGCGCGGCTGGTGGTGAACAAGGGCGCCCCGGGCAACACCGCCTCGATCCTGTTTCAAAGCAACTGGTCGGGGCGGGCCGAATTCGGCTGCACCGGCGACGACAACTGGCATGTGAAAGTGTCGGCAGACGGCGGCACCTGGCACGAGGCGCTGGTGGTCGCGGGGGCAAGCGGCGATGTCGGCATCGGCACGGCGGCACCGTCGACGACGCTGGATGTCGCGGGGCCGGTGCGGATCGGCAGTTTCACGGTGGCCGCCCTGCCCGATCCGGTGGCCGCGGGGGCCGGTGCGATGGCATTCGTCACGGATGAGTTGGGCGGCGCGGTGCCGGCGTTTTCAGATGGGGCAGCCTGGCGTCGGGTGACGGACCGGGCGGTGGTGAGCGTCTAATCCGCAAAAGCGCGCGGCGCACGCGAAGGCCCGGCGGGGGGCGCCCCCCGCCGGGATGGATATTTTCACCAGAAAGAAGCGGTGTCTTGGTTGGGGCTTAGCCGCCGCGCACCAGGCGCCAGAGGCTGGCCATCACGCCGAAAGCCACGCCAGAGATCGCGGCGACAGCAAGGGCCGCGTGCAATTCGATACCGCTTCCGGCCTCGGCTCCGAAGGCGAGCGCGGCGAAAAGCAAGGCTCCGCTGGCGATCTGCAAAGCTCTGGGGGACTGTCGGCGCATTGGCGTCTCCTGGTGTGAGTCGGTGGTTCCCTTTGCCTATTATCCACCAATTGAGGCCGGCTGCGACCCGTCAGATGAAACTCTTGCCGCGCGGCCCGATGGGCACCACGGGACGGCAGCTCCGGAGGATCACGATTGCTGCGGCTCCGCCTTTGATGAAAGCCATCGCAACACGGCTTCGGTCGCCGGATTGCGATTGGACCGCCGTTGCGCCAGCAGGTAAAAATCCTGTTTCCCATCGAATGTCTCTGGGATGACCTGCACCAGAGTGCCGGCGGCGAGGTCGCGGGTGACGAGAAACCGGCTGACCAGCGCGATCCCCTGCCCCGAAAGCGCCGCGTCGATTGCCAGCGAGGTCTGGCTTAACCGCATCCCGCGCCCGCTTCGATCTTCGATTTTCAGGGCCCTGAGGAACCCCGGCCACAGATCATGCGCATCGTGCAGCTTGGGAAGCTGCGCCAAGGCCTCGGAATAGAGGGGCAGCGTTTGCCCCGAGGATAGCGACGGGGCCGCCACCGCGATGATTTCCTGTCGGAACAAGCGGATGGCGTCGAGTGCTGCGCCAAACGGCGGCTGACCCTGTCGCACCGCCAGATCGACCCCGTCACTATGAAAGCTTGATACCCTCTCGGTCGCCAGAACGCGCAGGTCGATGTCGGGATGCGCCCGGGAAAATTCCGGCAGGTTCGGGATCAGCCATTTCGCCGCGAAGGTGGGCGTGACGCTGACCAGAACCTTGCCCGGCTCGGGGCGCAGCGTGCGGGTGGCCGCGCGCAGCTCCTCAAACGCCTCTGCGACTTGAGCGTGGTAGCTGCGCCCGAGCGCGGTGAAGGCCAGCCCCTTCGGCACTCTCTCGAACAATGTGACGCCAAGCTGCGCCTCCAGCAGCCGCACCTGCTGGGCAACCGCGCCCTGGGTCACGCCCGTCGCCTCGGCTGCGGCGCGGAAGTTCAGGTACCGGCCCGCCACGTCGAAAGCACGCAGGGCGTTGAGGGGCGGAAGCTGATCCATTGGCCAGTAGTATCCCTACTGGCAGAACACATCAATTCTGAAGCGAAAATCGCTCTCAAGAGCAGTACACTTGAGGCAACACAGAGATGGAGGGTGAAATGTCAGTAGAAAAAGTTGCGCTCGTCACCGCAGGCGGCAGCGGCATGGGGGCCGATGCGGCCCGCCGTCTGGCCGCGGACGGGTTCCGCGTCGGCATCCTGTCATCCTCGGGCAAGGGCGAGGCGCTGGGGGTCGAACTGGGCGGCTTCGGCGTCACCGGATCGAACCGCTCGACCGAAGATCTTGCAGCACTTGTGCAGGGCGCGCAGGAGCGTTGGGGGCGGGTCGACGTTCTGGTCAATTCTGCCGGGCATGGCCCGAAAGGTCCGGTGCTGGAAATCCCCGACGACGACTGGCATCTGGGCATGGAGGTGTATCTGCTGAACGTGATCCGGCCCACGCGGCTGGTGACGCCGCTGATGCAGGCGCAGGGCGGTGGGGCGATCATCAACATCTCGACCTTCGCCGCGTTCGAGCCCGATCCGCTGTTCCCGACCTCGGGCGTGTTTCGCGCGGGCCTTGCCGCCTTCGCCAAGCTTTATGCCGACAAATACGCCGCGCAGAATATCCGGATGAACAACGTCCTGCCCGGTTTCATCGACAGCCTTCCCGAGACCGAGGACCGCAAGGCGCGCATCCCGTTGGGGCGATATGGCCATGCGGGGGAGGTTTCCTCGCTGATCGCATGGCTTGCGTCCGAGGGGGGCGGCTACATGACCGGCCAGAACCTTCGGGTCGACGGCGGGCTGACGCGCGCCGTCTGACCGCGACCGGACGGTGCGACGCGGCTCATATCACCGGGACACCGCGAAACGACCGCGCGACGCCTTGCGCGACGCCCATCCGCGTCGCGAAATCTTGCGCCCCGGGGGCTGGATCTTGCCGGGGGGCACGCTATTTTTCGCTGTGCTGACAATGGGTTTGGGCAGGCGGGAGCAAAGCGGCGGATGGGTGACGTTCAGGAAGATCCGGGCCGGGCCGCAAGATCCCGACCCGCCCCGTTCGTCCACGCCGACGGATTGCCCAGACCACGGCGGCAATTTGCCTGGGTCGCGATCATCCTGGGGCTGACGCTGGCGGTGTTGGACGGCACCATCGCCAATGTCGCCCTGCCCACCATCGCCCGCGATTTCAACGCCCCCGCGGCGGTTTCAATCTGGATCGTCAACGGCTATCAGCTGGCGATCGTGGTGGCGCTGCTGCCGCTGGCCTCGCTGGGCGAGATCTTCGGCTACCGGCGGGTCTATCTGGGCGGGATCGCGCTGTTCACCCTGGCCTCGGTCGGCTGCGTGATGTCGGATTCTCTGGCCACACTGACCACCGCGCGGGTGGTGCAGGGGCTGGGCGCGGCGGGGTTGATGAGCGTCAACACCGCGGTGCTGCGCTACGTCGTCCCGCGTGAGCGTTTCGGCGCGGCGCTGGGGATCAACGCGCTGGTCGTCGCCATTGCCGCCACCGTGGGGCCGGTGCTGGCCGGAGCGATCCTCAGCCGGCTAAGCTGGCAATGGCTGTTCGCGATCAACATCCCGCTGGGGGTGCTGGCGCTGGCGGTGGGCTGGCCGAGCCTGCCGCTGTCCGATCGCTCGGACCACCGGTTCGACTGGATCAGCGCCGGGCTGAGCGCGCTGTCGCTGGGGCTGGTGATCTCGACCATCGATTCGATCGGACATGCGCTGAGCTGGTTCTTGGTCGCGGCTCAGGTCATCGCCTGCGTGACGGGCTTCGTTCTGCTGGTGCGGCGGGAATCGCAGGTGGCGCATCCGATGCTGCCGGTCGATCTGCTGCGCATTCCGATCTTCAGCCTATCGGTGGCGGCCTCGATCGCGGCCTTCACCACGCAGCTTCTGGCCTTTGTCGCGCTGCCTTTCCTGTTTCAGGTGCGCATGGGTTTCCCGCCCGAGATGGTGGGCCTGCTGATGATGCCCTGGCCGTTGGCGATCGCCTTCGCCGCGCCGATCTCGGGGCGGCTGTCGGACAGCCGGTCGCCCGCCCTGCTGGGCGCCGGGGGCATGGTGATGCTGGCGGTGGGGATGGTGCTGCTGGCGGTGCTGCCCGCGCATCCCAATATCTGGGATATCGCCTGGCGGATGGCGGTGTGCGGGGTGGGCTTTGGCCTGTTTCAGGCGCCCAACAACCGCACCATGGTGGGCACCGCGCCGAAGGAACGATCCGGCGCGGCGAGCGGCGTGCTGGGCACCGCGCGGCTGACCGGGCAATCGGTGGGGGCGGCGCTGGTCGCCTTGATGCTGGCGCGGTTCGGGATGATCGGATCGGTCTACGCGCTGTACCTCGGCGGCGGAGCTGCGATGCTGGCGGCGCTTTTCAGCCTCTCACGTCGTTCGATGTGGCGCGCGCCGTCCTGAGCGGGCGGGGTTCCGGTTCGAGCGCCCGGCGGTAGAGGTGCCAGCTGGCGTGGCCCAGCACCGGCAGCACGATGAACAGGCCCAGAAAGCCCGGGATCATCCCCAGAAACAAAAGCGCCGCGCAGAGTGCGCCCCAGATCAGCATGGTGCCGGGATTGGCAAGGCAGGTGGTCACGCTGGTGATCATCGCGGTGACGAAATCGACCTCTCGGTCGAGCAGCAAGGGCAGGCTGACCACGGTGATCGAGAACAGCAGCCCCGCGAAAACCGCGCCCGCGAGCGTGCCGAAACCCAGCATCATCAAGCCATTGGCGGTAAGGAACACCTCCCACGAGGAGGTGATGTTGGTCATGGTCGAGACGCCGAGAAACAGCGCGAAGATCATGTGCGACAGGAAGTTCCAGAACAGAAAGAAGATCACGATCACCGCCGCCATCGAGGGGATCTGGCGATCCTTCTGGCGAAACACCACGCGCAGGATCCCGGCCATGTTGGTACGCTCGCCCCGTTCCAGCCGGTGGCTGACCTCATAAAGCCCAACCGCGGCGAAGGGGGCGAGGATCGGAAAGCCCGCCGCCGCTGGCAGGCTGACCCAGAGATGGCCGGAAATCGCCAGAAGCCAGACCAGCGCCAGCCCGCTGAGCACGAAGATCCCCGAGAACACCAGCCCGCAGCGCGGGGCGGTGCGGAAATCGCGCCAGCCCCGGCCGAGCGCCCAGGCCAGATCGCGCGGGCCGATCACCCGCACCACTGGAATTCCGGATGCCTGAAGCTGGGCCTCGTCGCGGGTCATGCAATCCTCCGTGATGGAAGGCTACGGGAGGATGCGGGCGCGGGCAATATCCATGAGGGGTGCCAGCGGGCGCGTGGTGGAAAACCAAGGGGTTCGCCGGGTCGCCGAGATCCGGTTGCGGGCGCGGCGGGCGGGGGCTCTGCCCCCTGCGCCCCCGGGATATTTCGACCAGAAAGAAGGCGCGGTGTGGTCCTGCCCTTTCGAGATGCGGGCACCGGCTTGGGGGGCGGCGTCATGGCAGGGAGGTGGCGACTTTGCCGGCCTCAGCCCTCGGCGCGGGCTTCGGCGCGGCTCTTGCCCGAGACTTCGAGCGCCAGCGTCGCGGCCATGAACGGATCGAGAGCGCCGTCCAGCACGCCCTGGGTGTCCGAGGTCTCATGCCCGGTGCGCAGATCCTTCACCATCTGGTAGGGCTGCAGCACATAGGATCGGATCTGGTTGCCCCAGCCGGCCGAGCCCTTGGCCTCATGCGCCTCGTTGATCGCGGCGTTCCGCCGGTCCAGTTCCATCTGATAAAGCCGCGATTTCAGCGCCTTCATGGCGATGTCTCGGTTCTGGTGCTGCGACTTCTCGGACGAGGTCACGACGATGCCGGTCGGGTGGTGGGTGATCCGCACCGCCGAATCGGTGGTGTTGACGTGCTGGCCACCGGCGCCGGACGAGCGGTAGGTATCGATGCGGATATCGGCGGGGTTCACCTCGATATCAATGTTGTCGTCGACCACCGGATAGACCCAGATGCTGGCAAAGGAGGTCTCTCGCGTGCCCTTGCCGAAGGGCGAGATCCTGACCAGCCGGTGCACGCCCGATTCGGATTTCAGCCAGCCATAGGCGTTGTGGCCGGTGATCTTGTAGGCGCAGGACTTGATCCCGGCCTCAGAGCCGGCCTCTTCGGATTGCAGCTCGACCTTGAAGCCGCGCTTCTCGGCCCAGCGCACATACATCCTTTGCAGCATCTGCGCCCAGTCGCAGGCCTCGGTGCCGCCGGCGCCGGCGTTGATCTCGAGGAAGGTGTCGTTGGCGTCGGCCTCGCCGTCCAGCAGCGCCTCTAGCTCTTTCTCGGCGGCCTTGTCGCGCAGGCTTCGCAGCGCCTCCTCGGCCTCGGTGACGATCTCGGCATCATCCTCGGCCTCGCCCATCTCGATCAGCTCGACATTGTCGGACAATTCCTTGGCGATGCCCTGATAGGTGGCCAGCGCATCCATCAGGCCCTGACGGTCACGCATCAGCTTCTGCGCCCGGGCCGGATCGGACCACAGATCGCCATCCTCGATCAGCGCGTTGAATTCCTCCAGCCGGTGCGGGGCCGTCTCGATGTCGAGGCGCTGGCCCAGTAGGCTCAGGCTTTTCTCGATCTCGGAGACGATGGACTGGATCTCGGCGCGCATGGGGGCCCCTTCGGCTATCGCGGATTGGAAAGGTGAATCCGGTGACACGGTTCACGCGAAATGGACGATCGGTGATAACGCCATCGCCGTCCCCGGGCAAGCTTAGTAAAGCCCGCCCGAGTTGACCGTGCCGAAGGTCGCCTTGCCGGGCAGCACCTTGACCTTGCCCGACGAGGTGGTGACGGTCTGTTTCGGCCCGACCCCGCCATCGGTGGTCGGGTCGTTCTCGCCCGGCGTGAACAGCGGCAGGTTCGACCCCATCTTGAAGCCGCCATCGACCACGCCGATGCCCAGACCCGGCGCATCCCCGTCACGGAAGTAGATCGACACCACATCGGGCCCGGTCGCGGAGGGATCCATCGCGGCGCCGGTGTAGCGGTCGATCTTGACGAAATGGCCGCCCGGCGGGACCGGGAAGGTGGTGCCGCCGTATTTCTTCACCGCCTTTTGCATGAAGGCGTTGAACACCGGCGCGCAGAGCGTGCCGCCATAGGCGCCGCGGCCCAGCGAGCGCGGCGTGTCATAGCCCATGTAGCAGCCCGCCACGAGGTTGGTGGTGAAACCGATGAACCAGACATCCTTGGAATCGTTGGTGGTGCCGGTCTTGCCCGCCACCGGGACCGACAGGTTCACCCGGCCGGCCGCGGTGCCCGATTTCACGACCCCCTCCATCATCTTGATCAACTCGTAATCCGCGATCGGATCCAGCACGCGCTGGCGGTTCGATTCGATGGTGGGCGACTGGCCGGGCGGCAGGTTCGGATCCTGGCAATCGGTGCAGATGCGCTGATCGTGGCGGTAGATCGTCTTGCCAAAGCGGTCCTGCACCCGCGACACCAGCGAGGGCGTCACCCGTTCGCCGCCATTGGCGATCATCGAATAGGCGCCCATCAGCTTGAACAGCGACGTCACCTGACTGCCCAACGCGTTGGCGATGTAATGCTGCATCGGGTCGTAGACGCCGAAGCGTTCGGCGTAGCGCGCCACCGTGTCCATGCCGATTTCCTCGGCGATGCGGATGGTCATCAGGTTGCGCGAATGGATCAGGCCGGTGCGCATCGGCGTCGGTCCGTAGAACTTGTCCTCGGCGTTCTTGGGGCGCCAGATGCCCTGCGGCGTATCCACCGTGATCGGCGCGTCGATCACGATCGTCGCCGGGGTGAAGCCGTTGTCCAGCGCCGCGCCATAGATGATCGGCTTGAAGGAAGAGCCGGGCTGACGTTCGGCCTGGGTCGCGCGGTTGAAGCTGGAATGCTGATAGGAGAAGCCGCCCTGCATCGCCAGCACCCGGCCATTGCGCGGGTCCATCGCCATGAAGGCGCCCTCGACCTGCGGGATCTGGCGCAGCGACCATTGCTGGAAGCTGCCGTCCTTGGCCCGGTCCGCCTTGACGAAAACCACATCGCCTGGCTTGAGCAGCGCCCCCACGTCACGCGCGCGGACGGTCTTGCCGTCGGGTTCCTGCTTGCGGGTCCAGACCAGGTTCTTGTCGGTCAGCTGATGGCCCTCGGCGGCATTTTCCGGCACGCCCTCGATGCCGAGATCGGCGGTGGTCTTCTTGACCGAAAGCACCACGGCCGGATGCCAGCCCGGCACGTCGCGCGCCACGTCGGTATCTGCCAGCGCCGCGCGCCACTTGGTCTCGGTTCTCAGATCGGCCTCCGGGATCGTCTTGCCGGTGCCGCGCCAGACCCCTTTGCTGCGATCAAACTTCTCCAACCCGTGCCGCAGCGCCTCGGCCGCCCAGGACTGGGTCTGGGGGTCGACGGTGGCGCGGATGGTCAGGCCGCCGCCGAAGAATTCCTGCTTGCCGAAGGTTTCCGACAGCTCGCGGCGGATCTCGTCGGTGAAGTAGTCGCGCGGCGGCAGCTTTTCGCGGAAGGCAGGGAAATCGCCGTTCTGCACGCTGCGCAGGGGCTGATTCTCGGCGTTCCGGGCGACTTCCTTTGTGAGGTAGCCGTTCAGATACATCTGGTTCAGCACATAATTGCGCCGGGCGGTCGCGGCCTTCTTGTCGCGCACCGGGCCCAGCTGCGAAGGCGCCTTGGGCAGCGCGGCCAGATAGGCCGCCTCATCCGGGGTCAGCTGGCTGAGCGTCTTGTTGAAATAGGTCTGCGCCGCCGCCGCCACACCGTAGGAATTGGCGCCAAGATAGATCTCGTTCAGGTACAGTTCCAGCACCCGGTCCTTCGAGAAGGTCTGGGTGATCCGGTAGGACAGGATCAGCTCCTTCACCTTGCGCTCGATCGTCTTGTTGCCCGACAGCAGGAAGTTCTTCGCCACCTGCTGGGTGATGGTCGAGCCGCCGCGCACCCGTCGGCCGCCGGATTTGATGATCTCCAGCGCCGCCGCGGCGATACCCTGCACGTCGAAACCCGGATCGGTGTAGAAGGTCTTGTTTTCGGCCGAGATGAAGGCGTCCTTCACCAGCGGGGGGATGTCGCGGATCGGCGTGTAGATCCGCCGTTCATGGGCGAATTCATCGATGATCTGGCCTTCACCGTTATAGATCCGGCTGATCGTCGGCGGCGTGTACTGCGCCAGCAGCTCATAGCTGGGCAGGTCGCGCGAATACATCCAGAACGTCCCGACGCCAAGCAGGCCGCCGAACAGAAGGGACATGGTCAGGAAGGAAAAGACCGCACCGAAAAAGGAGAGTATTGCCCGGATCAAGGATCGCCCCACGTCAAAATTGCCCCCCATATACGCACTCCCCCCCCTGGGGTCAAAACAAGAGCGCCCGCCCCCGCGCCGTTTTCCGCCACAGCACGTCACATGGGCGCGAGAAGGCGGGGCAATAGCGGGTAGCATCGGGGCGCGCGGGCGGGGCTACGCAGGCGGGGGCACCACCGGGCGGCAACAGGGCTTACCCGCGCTACTGGCGCAGCAGCGCCGCCTGGGCCGCGTCTTTCACCGCCCAGGCGCGGATGCCGCGCACGATGGCGGCGACCATGCGGCTTTGCCAGGCCGGGTCTTCCAGCCGCTTGCGGTCGCGCGGCGAGGACAGAAATCCCAGCTCCAGCAGCGCCGAAGGGATGTCGGGAGAGCGTATCACCGAGAAATCGGCCTCTTCATGGGCCGGGTCGTGCATCCGCAGGCCCGCCTTCTCGATCGATGCGACCAGGGCGCTGGCAAGGGCGTCCGAGCGCGGCATGTTGTCGGTCTGCGCCATGCTCATCAGCAGGCCCGCGACGATGTCGTCGGTCCCCGACAGATCGACCCCCGACAGAAGATCGTCGCGGTTGTGATGTTCGGCCAGCAGCGCCGAGGCCCGGTTGGTCGCCTTGCGGGCCAGCGTATAGACGGTGGCGCCGCTGGCATGGCCGACCGGGATCGCATCGGCATGCAGCGACAGAAACAGATCCGCCCCGGCCTCACGCGCGACCGAAACCCGCGTTTCGAGCGGCACGAAGACATTGGCATCGCGCGTCATCACCACGTCGAACCCGCCAGCCCGCAGCAGCGCCTCGCGCAGTTTGCGCGCCACGGCCAGCACGATATTGGCCTCGTGCTCCTTGCCATAGACGGCGCCCGGGTCGATGCCGCCATGGCCGGGGTCGATCACCACCATCAGCGGATGATCCCCGGTCTGGCGGCGCTTGGACATGCCGATCTGCGCGGGTTTCGGCAGGGTCCAGCCCGGCGGATCGGGGCGCGCGGCGACCTCGGCGAAGGCGGCCTCGGGCTCGGGGCGCAGTTGCAGATGCACGACGGCGCGGCCCGAGGCGCCCTGATCGGTGCGCATCTCGGCGGTCTTCACGCCGAAGGGGCCGTCCAGTTCCAGCACCAGCCGCGACCAGCCCGGCCGCAAGGGCCCGGCCCGCAGCGCCTTGATATGCAGGGAATGCGACAGCTCCGCGCGTGAGACACTGCCCCAGTCGACCTCTCGAAAATCGACCACCAGCCGGGCGGGATGATCCAGCACCCGGACCCGCCAGGGCACCGGCTGGCTGATCGCCAGACGCACCGCGATGCCGTCACCCACGTCGGTGATGGCCGAGCCTTTGGCCTCGAACCGGGCCAGCCCCGACAGTGCCGGGCCGGCATGGGCGAAGGGCGCGGCCAGCAGCCACGCCAGAAAACCCAGCCTGAAGATCGCGAAAAGCCTGCTCATGCCCCGCCTGTTTTCACCATTCTAGCGCAAGCGGGGCGGTCGGGGAAAGGCCCGGGCGATAGCGGCCGATCACCTGTTGCGCAGCCGCGCTTGAACCGCGCGCTTGCCTCCACACCCCTGTCAAAGCCGCGCGACCACACCCTTGACCAGCACCGGCCCGATGGGCTGCCCGCTGCGCGCGCCTCCCGAGGGCTCAAGGCTGACCGCCAGCACCGCGCCCGGCGGCAGCATCGGCACTGCGGCGCGGTGCAGATGGCCGCGCAGCAGACCCAGCGATACCGGCGCCCCGGATTTGTCGATCAGCCACAATTCGTAATCATATCCCGGCCCCGCCGACGGCCCCGCGGCGCGGGTGACCTGCAATTCGCGGGTCTGCGGGCTCCAGTCCGCCGTGAAGACCAGCTTCACTCCGCGCTGTTCGAGGGTTGCCACGTAATGCGCCGGTGGCGGACGCAGCCCGCTGCTCTGCCAGCTTGCAAATACCACCAGCGTCACCACCAGCGCGACTGCCACCACCGCCGAAAGGATCGCGATCATGCGGGCGGAGACCCTCTTTTGCGCGCGCTCCGGCGTGCCGAACCGGCGGGGCTTGATCGCCGGTTGCGGACCGGGCCCCCGAGACGGAGACGGAGACAACGACGAAGACGGCGGGTCTTCGGCATCCGATCCGGCGAAATATTCCTGCCATTCGGCAACCCGCGCGGCGAAAACCGGATCGGCGCGGACCCGCGCCTCGGCCGCCAGCCGCGCGTCTTGCAACAGCGTGCCCAGCACATATTCGGCGGCGACAAGATCGTCCTCTTCGCCGCTTTCTCTGGGGTCGATATGTCTTGGCGTATCGGTCACCGATCCAGGCGCTCGCGCAACTTGGTCAGGCCGCGAGGCGGCATGTTCCTTGCAACGCCGGGCGGAATGCGGTGCCGCGGATCGGTGCTCATGCCCGCGGCCTTTGCGGGCTGCGGTTGCCCGTGCAAGCGGCTTCGGCCGCGATCGCTTTGATACCCATGAAAAATCCTTTGCCCGCCGGGGCGCGGGCGTGGGCTGATTTGAACAGACACAAACCGCCCCGGCAAGGGGGCGGTGGGATTCAACGGCCAATCCTTGCGGCGCGGGCACCCGCCCCCTGCCCCGCAACGAAAACGGCCCCCACGAGGGGGGGCCGTTTCGATTTCGCGATCCGCATGGCGCGGGTTCAGAGCCGCTGCACCTTGCCGGTCAGCAGCATCGGGCCCGAAGGCTTCATCGCCATGCCCCCGCCATTCGGCTCCAGCGTGACGCCGAGCTTGGCGTCGCGCGGGATGTCCGAGATCAGGGTGACGGCCTCTTCGCCCTTAAGCATCATCAGGGGCTGCACCGCACCATCGGCGCGCAACAGCCATATCTGATAATCCTTGCCCGGCACCGGCGCCGTGCCGCCGGTGCGCAGCACCTCGAACTTGCGGCTGCCCGGATCCCAGGCGGCCGCGAAGATCAGCGGATCGCCATGCGTTTCCAGGGTTGCTGCGTATAGCTCGGGCGGCGCGGTGGTATCGCGCACCGCGACCGCCGTCAGCGCCGCGACCACGGCAATCGCCGCGACGCCGCCGAACATCGCCACCCCCATGCGCTTGAGGTTGGTTTGCTGCACCGCCACCGGCGTGCCGAAGATGCGCGCCTCGATCAGGGTCAGCAGATCCGGCGCCGACACCGCCGCATAGGCGGCATTCAAGGGCGCCAGCCGTGCCCGCCATACCGTGACATGGGTGGCAAAGGCGGTGTCGGCCAGATTGGCCTGCCGCCGCTGCGCCATGCGCCGCTCTTCCAGGTTGAGCGAGCCCAGCACGAATTCCGCCGCCAACAGCCCGTCTTCCGAGCAATCGTCGCTGGGCACCACGACCCTGGGCAGGTCCTTCAGATCCCCGACCGAAGCGATCTGCCGGAACGTATCGTGCAGAAGTGGTCGGACCTCGTCTTCGGGCTTGCCGCAGGCCGCGGCGATCTCGGCATGGCTCAGCCCGCCCAGATAGGCCGCGGTGATCGCCTGAGCGCAGCGTGGCTCAACCCGCGACAGGCCTTCGGGGTGGCGCAGGTCGGATTCATGCGCCATGAACGCGGCCTCGGCGCCCGATCCGTCGGCAGGCACCGGGCCACGGGCGCGGCGCCGGTCGATGGCGCTGTCACGCGTCATGCAGATCAGGAAATCCAGCCCCCGCTCCCGTTCGGGATTGAACCGGCCGGCATGCAGCCAGATCCGGGTGAACAGATCCTGCACGGTCAGCTCGGCCTCGGCCTTGCTGCCCAGAATGCGCAGGGCAACCCCGTAAAGCTTGGCCGAAACGGTTCGGTAAAGCCCTCGGAACGCCTCGCGATCCTGCTGGGCGATTTTCAACAGAAGGCCCGCACTTGGGCCGGTTTGGTCAGTCATCAGCGCCTCCTCCTGCGACCGCCCTCCCGGTCGCTGCCGATGTTGAACGAGACATCCGGCAAAGGCACGATCGCATTCAGGTGGGGGAAGGGATCAGTGGCGTGCGGCAGCGCGTTCGCGTTGACGAAATGCTCCTGAAACCTCGGTTCTATCGCCGTCTCCACCTTGTGAATGCCGCGTACCACGGCCTCGATCTCGCTGCGGGCTTCGGTGTTGCACAGGGCAATCCGTGCTCCCGTTCCAGCAGCATTGCCCGCCGAGATCACATTTTCAAGAGCGACGTCCGGGAACATGCCGATGGCCATTGCATGTTTGGGTGAAATATGCGCCCCGAATGCCCCCGCCAGCACCACCCGATCCACCGTGTCGATGCCCAGTTCGTCCATCAAAAGCCGCGCCCCGGCATAGAGCGCCGACTTGGCCAACTGGATCGCCCGGATGTCGCCTTGGGTAACATAGATTACCGGGCCGTTTTCGGCACTTCCGTCATGGATTAGATAGCTGTGCGTGCGTCCCTGGGGGATCATGCGCTCGGTTCCGACCTGGGCTGCGGACCCGATCAGCCCCTTGGAATCGACGATGCCGGCCATGCGCATCTCGGCCACCGCCTCGATGATGCCAGAGCCGCAGATACCGGTGATGCCAGAGCCTGCGATGGCCTCCTGAAACCCCGGCCGGTCGGACCATATGTCGCAGCCGATGACGCGGAATCTGGGCTCCTTCGTGACCGGATCGATCTCTAGCCGCTCGATCGCGCCGGGGGCCGCGCGCTGGCCCGAGCTGATCTGCGCCCCCTCGAAGGCCGGCCCGGTGGGCGAGGAACAGGCGACCACCTTCTCCTTGTTGCCCAAAAGCAGCTCGGCATTGGTGCCGACATCGACGATCAGCACCATGTCTTCGGATTTCTGCGGCTGCTCGGACAGTGCCACGGCGGCGCAATCGGCGCCCACATGGCCCGCGATGCAGGGCAGGAGGTAGATCCCGGCACGGTGGTTGATCGCCGTCAGTTCCAGATCCGGGGCCAGCAGGTCGAGGGCGCTGGACACCGCCAGCGCGAAGGGCGCCTGACCCAGCTCGACCGGGTCGATGCCCAGAAGCAGGTGGTGCATGACCGGATTGCAGACGACGACCGCCTCGACGATCTGGGTGGCTTCGATCCCGGCCTCGGTGGCCAGATCCCCGGCCAGGCCATTCAGCGTGTCGCGCACCGCGCGGGTCATCTCGACATCGCCGCCGGGGTTCATCATCGCATAGCTCACCCGGCTCATCAGATCCTCGCCGAAGCGGATCTGCGGGTTCATCACCCCGGCCGAGGCCGCGACCGAGCCATTGCGCAGATCGACCAGATGCGCGGCGATGGTGGTCGATCCCAGATCGATCGCCAGCCCGTATAGCCGCCCCTCATAGAAGCCGGGCCAGATGTCGATCAGCCGGGGCTGGGCGTCGTGATTGCCCTGGCTCAACGCCACGGTCACCTTCCAGTCGCCCTTGCGCAGCGCGGGCTGCAACTGGCGCATCACGTCGAGGTTGGCGGTGATTTCGGGGATGTCCCACTGCGCCTGCAGCGCTGCCTTCAGCCGCTCCAGATCGCCGGTGGGGACATGCATGTCGGGTTCGGCCACCTCGACATAGTAAAGCCTTGTGGCGGGATGCATGACGATCACCCGCGTGTCGGCATCCTTGCGCACCACCTGCTTGTGGACCTGACTTTCGGGCGGCACGTCGATCACCACGTCGCCCATGATCTTCGCCTGACAGCCCAGACGCCGGCCTTCCTTGAGGCCGCGCACGCTGTTGTAGCGTTCCTCGACCGCGTTCCATTCGCTCAACGCGTCGGGCTTCACATGGACGCCGTGCTTGGGGAACTCGCCGTAACCCGGCGAGACCTGACATTTGGAGCAGATCCCGCGCATGCCGCAGACGGAATCGAGATCGACCCCCATCTGCCGCGCGGCCTGCAGCACCGGAGTGCCCCGGGCCACCCGGCCCCGCTTGCCCGAGGGCGTGAAGATCACCAGCGCGTCGTCGTCAGCCATGAACCGCTCCTTCATCCTGCCCCTGTTCTAGGGGCCCGCGCGGGCGGTGCAATGGGCGAATGCGGCATCCCACGATCCATCCTCGCCGCTTCGGGCTGACTGAGGTGCCGCGGCGGGGGCGCTGCCCCCTGCCCCCCCGGGATATTTGGGCCAGAGTGAAAGCAGCAGGATCGCTGTTTGGACTTCATCTTGGTGGGAATACGCCGCGGCGGTCCGGGGGGCCCGGCGCCGGCCTACCCCCGCAGATAGTCGATCAGCATCCGGGTGGAGGCGTCCTTGGCGCCCGCGTCGGCGCCCTCTTCCAGCATCGGCACCAGCGTGGCGGCCAGTTCCTTGCCCAGTTCCACCCCCCATTGGTCGAAGCTGTTGATCCCCAGGATGACGCCTTCGACGAACACCCGGTGCTCGTAGAGCGCGATGATCTGGCCCAGCGTGAAGGGGGTCAGCTTGGGGTAGAGCAGCGTCGTCGAGGGGCGGTTGCCGGGGAACACCCGGTGGCGCGCCTGACGCTCCAGCTCTGGCCCGGTCAGGCCGTCCTTCGCCAACAGCGCGCGGGCCTCGTCGAGCGAACGGCCGCGCATCAGCGCCTCGGATTGCGCCAGGCAATTGGCGGCAAGCAGGCGGTGCATCGGTGCCAGATCCGGTTCATGCCCCGCGCGCGCCAGCAGGAATTCGCAAGGGATCACCCGGGTGCCCTGATGGATCAGCTGATAGAAGGCGTGCTGGCCATTGGTGCCCGGCTCACCCCAGACCACCGGGCCGGAGGGCATCGCCAGCATGGTGCCATCCATCGCCACCCGCTTGCCGTTCGATTCCATCTCAAGCTGCTGCAGATAGGCCGGAAGCCGCGCCAGGTGCTGGTCGTAGGGCAGCACCGCGCGGGTGGCGTGGCCGCAGATCTGGTTGTGCCAGATCCCCACCAGCGCCAGCAGCACCGGCAGGTTGTCGACGAAGGGGGTCGTGCGGAAGTGATCGTCCATCGCCCGGCCGCCGGCAAGGAAATCGTCGAACCGCTCGGGCCCGATGGCGATCATCAGGCTAAGGCCCACCGGGCCCCACATCGAATAGCGCCCGCCGACCCAATCGGCGAAACCGAAGACGCGTTCGGGCGGGATGCCGAAGGCGGCGGTCTTGCCTTCGGCGGTCGAGACGGCGGCGAATTGCGCCGCCGGATCCGCGACGCCTGCCGCCATCCAGTCGCGCGCGGCCTGCGCGTTGGCCATGGTTTCCTGCGTGGTGAAGGTTTTTGAGGCCACGATCACCAGCGTCGTCGCGGGATCGAGCCGCGCCAGCACGTCGTGGATATGGGCGGGGTCGACGTTCGAGACGAAATGCGCCCGCGGCCCGTCGGCATAGGGCGCAAGCGCGCGCGCGCCCATCGCCGGGCCCAGGTCCGACCCGCCGATGCCGATGTTCACCACATCGGTGATCGCCCCGCCCTGCCCGGTGAAGCGGCCCGCGCGCAGATCCCGGGCGAAGGTAGTCATGCGGGCGTGGACCTCGCGTACCGCTGGCATCACGTCGGCACCGTCCACCGTGACGCTGGCATCGAGGTTGCGCAACGCCGTGTGCAGCACCGCGCGGCCTTCGGTCTGGTTGATCTTCGCGCCCGCGAACATGGCGTCGCGGCGGGCGGCGACGCCGGCCTCCTCGGCCAGTCGGATCAGCAGGGCGCGGGCTGTGGCGTCGATATTAGTCTTGGAGTAATCGAACAATACCTCGCCCATCCGGGTCGAGAAATCCGCAGCTCGATTATCATTTTCGAACAATTCCGCCAAGGGGCGGCTTGCCACCGACGCCTGATGCGCGGCGAGGTCATCCCAGGTGCTCATCGATAGCCTCCGCTTGGCCGCTATTCGGCCCAATGGACCGTGGCATCGTCCAGTACCGCGCGGATCGGCGCCTCGGCCACCGGCGTCTTCGCTGCCTTTTCCAGCGCCGCGCGCTTCTCGGGGCCGATGATCAGCACATGGATCTTCATCGCCTCTTTCAGCACCGCCGCCGACAGGGTGATCCGCGCCTCATTGGCGCCCGGCACCCGGATCGGCACCAGCGGCGGCGCGTCGGCGGCCAGCGCCGCTTCGGTGCCGTCCGCGCCCGGGATGATCGAGGCGGTGTGCATGTCGCCCCCCATCCCCAGCAGCAGCACCGAGATCGGCAGATGCGGCCGCACGGCCTCGGTCAGGTCGTCAAGCCGGGCCTCGGGCGTCTCGGCACCATTGTAGAGCGACACGAACTGCGCCGCCGCCGCCTTGTGCTGCATCAGCCGGCTGCGCACCAGCCGGGCGTTCGAGCGTGGCGCATCCTCGGGCAGCCAGCGCTCATCTCCCGGCAGGATCGAGACCCGGCCCCAATCCAGATCGATATCGCCCAGCACGTCGAAGACGGGCCCGGGCGTGGTGCCGCCGGGCACGCAGAAGGTGGCGCGTGGCTCTCGGCGCAGGAAATCCCCCAACTCCGAGGTCAGCTTGTCGGCCAGCGACAGGAACAACATGTCCCGGTCCGGATATTCGACGAATTTCATCCGCGTATCTCCCTCCAGCGGCGGCCATCGCGATGCATCAGCATCAGCGCATCCTCGGGCCCCGAAGAGCCCGGATCGTAGCCATGCGGACGCTCGCCGCGATCTTCCCAGGCGGCGATGATCGGGTCGGCCCAGGCCCAGGCGGCCTCGACCTCATCGCCGCGCATGAACAAAGTCTGGTTGCCCCGGATCACATCCATGATCAGGCGCTCGTAGGCGTCGGGGATGTCGGCCTCCTCCGACTGCAGGTCGGCGAAGGACATGTCCAGCGGCATTTCGGTCAACCGCATGCCGCCGGGGCCGGGTTCCTTGATCATCACCGACAGCGTCATGCCCTCGTCCGGCTGCAGCCGGATCGCCAGCACGTTCTCGCGCCAGGCGTCGTCTTCCTCGAAGATCGAATGCGGCGGCTCCTTGAAGGTGATCGCGATCTCGGAAATCCGATTGCGCAGCTTCTTGCCGGTGCGCAGGTAGAACGGCACCCCCTGCCAGCGCCAGTTCGAGATCCCCACCTTCAGCGCGATATAGCTTTCGGTGCGGCTGTGGGCGTTGTCGACGTCCTCGGTATAGGAGGATTCGGCCTTGCGCCCCTCGCGCGGGGGCATGCCGCGGTACTGGCCGCGGACGATCTCGTCATGGCTGACGCCGGTCAACGCCCGGATCACCTTGAGCTTTTCGTCGCGCACGGCGTCGGGTTCGAACTTGTAGGGCGGCTCCATCGCGATCAGGCACAGAAGCTGCATCAGGTGGTTTTGCACCATGTCGCGCATCGCGCCCGAGCGGTCGTAATATTCGCCGCGCCCGCCGACGCCCACCGTCTCGGCCACGGTGATCTGCACATGATCCACATGCTGGGCGTTCCAGAGGGGTTCGAACAGCGAATTGGCGAAACGCAGCGCCATCAGGTTCTGGACGGTTTCCTTGCCCAGATAATGATCGATCCGGTAGATCTGGGTTTCGTCGAAATGCGCGGCAAGCGTGGCGTTCAGCGCCCGGGCCGAGGCCAGATCGCGGCCGAAGGGCTTTTCCACCACGATCCGGCAGCCGGCATTTGCGATGCCGTATTCGTGCAGCTTGTCGGCCAGCGCCCCGAACAGCGACGGAGCCACCGAAAAATAGAAGGCCCGCACCACGCCGTCGCGCATCAAGGCCTTCAGCGCGTCCCAACCATCCGCGCCCTTGGCATCGGTCGCGACATAGGACAACCGCGCCAGGAAGGCCTGGATCTGGGCCTTGTCGCGATGTGCCGGCTCGATGAATTCGGCGATCGCCTCGGCCACGAAGGCGCGGTAGGCGTCTTCGTCCATCTCCGAGCGCGCGGCGGCGATGATCCGCGCGTCGTCGGGCATCTGGCCGGCGAGGAAGCGCCGGTAAAGCCCGGGCAGGATCTTGCGCCGCGCCAGATCGCCCGTACCGCCGAAGATTACCAGATCGAACGGATCGACCGGAATGACACGTGAGACCATCTGCCCTCGCTTCCACTGCGTCGCGGGTGTTTGTTAGCGCTAACGGGTGTTGTTCTAGCCACGACGTCCGCAAGAGTCTAGCACCCCAGTCCGGGGCAGCAAGGGGTGGTTGGGGCCGCGACCGGCGAAGGCCCGCCTTCGGGGCGGTGGGGGCACGCGTTCGGGCATGCCCCGTTGGCGCCCGGCATGTGGCTTTATATCGGAATGCCGAAAGCCCGCGAAAGCCTCAGCCCGCAACCAGGCCTTGACCTGTCAGCGCAAGCCTGACTCCATGAAGGCGTCGGTGAAAGCAGATGTATACGACCCCGCCGCAAGACGGCTCATGATGGCATGCGACAGGTGCCCATGATTGCATGGAATGGCAGCTCATCACCCTTGCGTGGAATGTGCGCCGAAAATCGTCCGGCGACGCACGGTGCCCACGATATTGCCGCAATAGTGTCGGAAAAACCGCCCCGTTGCGCGTCAGTCTTCCCAGAACGGCCAATTGGGATGCCGCGCGCAAAGCCGCCCGAAGGAGCTTAGATCTTGCCCTGCTTCACCTCCCTGGATTTCGACTTTCCGGCCCTTGTGGCATTGGGCCTTCTGGTCGCGTTGACCGCGATGCGGACCTGGATCTGGCGGCAACAGCGCTTCCCGGGAAAACAGGCGTTCAGCGCCGCCTATTTCGCCATGGCATGGTGGCTGCTCGCCGCCGGCATGGAACTCGCCTCGACCGGGCCGGGCTGCAAGCTGTTCTGGTCGCGCGCGGCCTGGCCCGGCATCGCGCTGCTGCCCACCGCCTGGGCGCTTTTCCTCTACGATTTCACCAACGGCGACGAACATCGGGATTACGACGGCCGCCAACGGCTGCGTCGGCTGGCCTTGTTGGCGACCGGGCCGGCGCTGATCGGGCTCTTGTCGCTGACCGACGGCTGGCATCACCTTTTCTACACCACCCAGACGCGGCCGATCATCGTCGACGGACGGATGTCGCTAATCTATGTCCACGGACCGCTGTTCTACGTCGCGGTGGTCTATAATTACCTGTGCATGATGGCCTCGCTCGCGATTGGTCTCAAGGCGATCTGGCGCAGCTCACCTGCCTTTCGCGGCTTCTTCGTCGTAATCCTGGGGATGACGGCGGCACCGATCGCCGGAAACCTTGCGTATATCATTGGCGGCTTCACCTTTTTCGGCGTCGACCCGACTCCGTTTCTGTTCTCGGTCGTCCTTGGCGCGCTCGGCTGGCTGGCGCTGAACAACCGGATGATGGATATCAACGGAATCGCCCGCTACATCCTGTTCTACGATTCCCGCGACCCGATCCTGATCACCGATCCCGACGCGATCCTGGTGGGCTATAACCCTGAGGCGCAGCGCATCCTTGGCGATGCCCTGCCCAAGATCGGTGCGCCGTTGTCGGACATGGCCGAACTTGGCCCCATCCTGGCCCGCCTGCGCGACATCGACCGCGGCGATGACATCGCTCCGATCCTGTGCGACGATCGCGCTTTCGACCCGCGGCTGCGACCGATCTTCAATCCGCTGGCCGCGACCAGGGCCTCGCTGGGCTGGCTGCTGACCCTGGTCGACATCACCGAGCAGCAGCACGCCGCCACCTCGCTGCGCCTCGCCGCCGAACGCGCCCAAGAGGCCAGCCAGGCGAAAACCCAGTTCGTGTCCACCGTCAGCCACGAGCTGCGCACACCGCTGACCTCGATCCAGGGGGCGTTGCGGCTGCTCGATTCGCCGATGTTCGCCGACCTGAAGCCCGAGGCGAAGCGGATCCTGAGGATCGCGGTGAACAATGCCGACCGTCTGCACGGGCTGATCGACGACCTGCTTGACCTGAACCGCATCGAGGCCGGGGCGATGACATTCAAGCGCGAACCGGTCGATCTGGTCGGCCTGCTGCAGGAGGCCGCCGAAGCGACCGAGGGCTACAGCAATTCCTTCTCGGTCTCGCTGCAATTGTCGCTGCTCGACACCCCCCTGTTGGTCAGCGGCGACTATGGCCGACTGATGCAGGTCATCGCCAACGTGTTGTCGAACGCCTTCAAGTTTTCGAGGCCGGGCGGCACGGTGACCGTGACGCTTGAACGCCGCGACGCAATGGCGCGGATTTCAATCATCGACGACGGGATAGGCATCCCAGAAGGCGCCGAGGACAAGGTGTTTGGCGCCTTCTGTCAGCTCGACGGCTCTGACACCCGCAAGGTAAGCGGTTCGGGGCTGGGCCTGAACATCGCGCGGCGGATCCTCGAGATGCACGAGGGCCGGATCGACTATCGCAGCGTCGCCGACAAGGGCACCACCTTCTTCATCGACCTGCCGCTGCCCGAAGACGCGCCAACGGCAGAGCAAGATCCGGCCACGGTGACGCACAATAGCCTGGCGGCAAAGACTGCGTGACATAGAGCGGCGTCATCAACGCCAATGCTCACCGGAGCGTCGGCTGACGGATCAGCACAACCTTCTTCAGTAGGGCGCTGCGACAACCGGTTGGCCCGCCCGTCCCTGTCGATCAATTCCGCCCAGAGGCCGGGCGCGGCCGGTATCGAGGCTTCCGCCTGCCGCGTCGGTGACCGCTGCGACACCGCCCTGACGAAGACACCCTTGCGGCGCGTGCTTGCGCAGGCCCGCCCGACCGCGGGGCATTCGCTTGCGCCGCCGCCTGCGCGACCATGCCGATCAAGGGGCCTGACGCCAAGCCGGATCACTGGGTGGCCAGGGATCGCTTTTCCAGCATCAGCGCCTGAACGTCGTTGCGCAGGCGAAGCAATGCCACTGCCTGATCGATGTCATCGGAGGAGATGAACTCGACGAACCGCGCGTTCTGGATATTGAACAGCGCCCAGCCAAGCTGCGTCGGGTCGCTGTCGGCGTCCCACAGGCCGGACGCCTGAAGCCGACGGATCTCTTCGGCCAGAACCCCCACCAAGCGACGGTCGAGGTCGTGATAAAGCTTACCGAAACGTGGATCCTGGCCGTTGACCGAGGCGGCAATCACCTGGCGCCAGATCACCTTGTCCAGATGCTTCAGCGCGTGGGCGCAGATGATCGACAGAAACCGCAGCAGCAGATCGCCCGGATTTTTCGACTGGCCGATCAGCTCTTGCTGCATCGTGTTGAGAAGTTCTCGGTCGCTTTCCGCCACCAGCGCCAGAAGCACGCCAGACTTCGTGCCGTAATAGTTGTGCACCGTCACGCTGGAGACACCGGCGATGTCCGCGATGGCTTCGATGGTGATGTTCTCGGGCCCGACGTCAAGGAACAGCTCTCGCGCCGCGGCAATAATCCGGGCGCGGCGGTCTTCTTTCTGCCGCTCGCGCAGGCCTGTCCTGGGTTTGACTGACATTCCGTGACTGTCATGTGCCGGCGCCGGGATTGCAACCCATATTTTTGCTATATAAAAATTTAAGTAGACTAAAAGTTTTTATGTCGTATCGTTTTTGTGACCGACATCGTCAGGAGATTCCCGATGCCCAAACTCACTCTCGCAGCCACCCTTGTCGCGACCATGGCCCTGTCGGGCGGCGCCGCCTTCGCGGCCAAACAGGTCAACGTCGGCATCTGCGTGGCATGGCCCGGCTATTCGATGCTGGAGGTGGCCCGCCAGAAGAACCTGATCCCCGGCTACGATCTGAAGATCACCGATTTCGAAGATCCGCTTGCCGCGCATTCGGCGCTGGCGGCCGGGCAGATCGACGTGCTGGGATGCACGGCGGATTACACGCCAGTGGCCGTGGACGCCGGCTTGAACGAGGTTCTGGTGACCGATCTGAACCCCTCTTACGGGGTCGATCACATCGTCTTGGCGAAGGGCATGAAAGTCTCTGACCTGAAGGGCCAGAAGGTCGCCGCACCGCAGGCGTATATCGGCCAGTTGCTGATGGGCCTCTGGCTTGACCAGGAGGGGATCAAACCCAAGGATGTGACCTGGGTGAACCTCAATGCCGATAACGCGGTCGGCCCGATGCTTTCGGGCGATCTGGCCGCAGCCTACATGTACGAACCCTGGATCTCGAATCTCGAGAAGGCCGCCCCCGGCACCACCTCAGCCGTCGACACGACCGATCCCGCCATGCTCAAGACCGGGATCTTCATGGATGCGCTGTATATGAACAAGGACTTCATCGCCGAGGACCGTCCCGCCGCCCTGGCCGTGCTGAAGGCCGAATGGGAAGGGCGCGGCTACTGGCACGCCCATGTCAAGGAGACCAATGCGCTGATCGCGAAGTTCCTGAAATGGCCCGAGGGCGACGTGGCCGCGGTGATCGGAACCGATGGCAAGTCCCTCAAGGGCGGGATCTACGTTTTTGATTTCAACGAGGCCGCCCAGGTCTGCGGCGTGCTTGACGGCACGCCCCCCCTTGGCCTGACCAATGGCGAGCTGACGAAATCAGTCGCGCTGACCAACGAATGGTGGATCAAGCTTGGCCTGATGAAGAACAAGATCGACCCTGCCAAGGGCGTCGACTGCAGCCTGATGGGCGAACTGGTGAAGGCTGGCTACCGGCAGTCCTTTGCCGCGAACTGAACCGACAGGGCCCCGTGCCGCGCGGCGCGGGGGCCAACATTGGAGGCGCATATGTCGAGCCCGAAACCGAACCGGCGCCGCCGCCTGCTTCAGGTGCGCACGCCGGTCTCTCCCATGCAGGCGCTGATCTCGTCGATCGGGATCTGGGTGGTCTTCTTCGGTGGCTGGATCTTCGCGACGTCCATGGGCTGGGTGAACCCGATCCTGGTGCCGTCGCCCGCGCAGGTGTTTCGCTCGATTTACCTCCTGTTCGCCAATGATGGCTTTGCAAGCGACGTGCTGATTTCGGTGGGCCGGGTGCTCTTCGCCTTCGCGCTGGCCTGTCTGGTCGCGGTGCCCACGGGGGTGGCGATGGGGGCGTTTCCGGCGATCGATGCGGTGCTCGCCCCCTTCGTGTCGGCCTGGCGCTACCTGCCGGCGCCGTCCTTCATCCCGATCCTCCTAATGTGGTTCGGCACCGGCGAGGAACCCAAGATCGCGCTGCTGTTCCTGGGCGTCATCTTCTTCCTGATTACCCTGATCGCGGACCACACCAAGGAGGTGCGCAAGGAACTGATCGAGACCGCAATGACCCTGGGCGCCGGCCGTTCCATCACCGTCTTCCAGGTCATGCTGCCGGCGGTGCTGCCCAATATCCTTGTCGCCATGCGGCAGATGCTGGCCGTCGTCTGGACCTATCTGGTCATTGCCGAGATCGTCGCCTCGACCACCGGCATCGGCGCGATGATGATGCGCGCGCGGCGCTTCCTGCACACCGATCAGATCATGGGCGGCATCATCGTGATCGGTGCGCTGGGGCTGATCTTCGACCGGCTGTTCGCGGTGCTGCACCGCCGACTTTTCCCCTATCTTCAGGACTCGCGTTGATGGCCACACCCCTAATGCAGATCGACCGCGTCTCGAAGAGGTTCGAGCTGTCCGGCGGGCGGACATTGACCGCGGTCAGCGATGTCTCCTTCTCGGTCGAGAAGGGCTCGATCTGTGCCCTGCTGGGCCCCTCGGGCAGCGGCAAATCCACCATTCTGCGGATGATCGCCGGACTGGAGACGCTTTCGAGCGGCGCGATCCGCCTGAAGGGACAGGACATCGACGGCCCCGGCCAGGACCGCGGCATGGTGTTTCAGGCCTATACCTCCTTCGACTGGCTTTCGGTCCGCAAGAACGTCGAATTCGGAATGCGGATCAATGGCCTGTCAGCCAGGGAACGGCGCGAACGGGCCGAGCATTTCATCGACCTCGTGGGGCTTTCGAACTTCATCGACACCTATCCTTCGCGCCTGTCGGGGGGGATGCGCCAGCGCGTCGCGATCGCGCGCACGCTGGCCAACGCCCCGGAAGTGCTGCTGATGGATGAACCCTTCGGCGCCCTCGACGCCGAGACCCGCTGGCAGATGCAGGAATTGATGATCGAGGTGGCAGGGGCGTCCGGCACGACCATGGTCATCGTCACCCATGACATCGAAGAGGCGATCTTTCTGGCCGACAAGATCGAGTTCCTCTCCAGCCACCCG
Organism: uncultured Albidovulum sp.; assembly: GCA_913064775.1. Lineage (GTDB taxonomy): Bacteria > Pseudomonadota > Alphaproteobacteria > Rhodobacterales > Rhodobacteraceae > Acidimangrovimonas. The sequence goes on from CAJYAD010000012.1 coordinate 123,237, forward strand.
GGCCGGCTGCGCGAAGAGATCACCCCCGACTTCAAGCCCGCCGAACGCATTCGCAACAAGGAGCAGCTGCTTGAACTTGGCGGCTTCGCCGAGACCGAACGAAAGATCATGCGCTTGATGCGAGAGGAAGGACGGCATTGATACAGATTGATTATTCCGGCCGCACGGTTGTCGTGACGGGGGCAAGCCGCGGCATCGGGCTTGGCATCGCGCGCGGCTTTGCCGAGGCCGGCGCACGCCTGCATCTGATCGCCGACGACCCCGCTGTCGAGGATAGCGCGCGCGAACTGGGCGCCACCGCGGCGCGGGCCGATATCGCGGTGAAGACCGATGTTCAGGCGGCGCTCGCCCCACTGTCGCGGATCGATGTTCTGGTGAACAACGCCGGGCTCGAACTGATGACCCCGATCGAGGACGAGTCCGACGCGGTGACCGATGCCTTTCGCCGGATCGTCGAGATCAACGTGATCGGCACCGGCCTGGTCACCACCGCCGCGCTGGCGCGGATGCCCGCCGGGGCCTCCATCATCAACACGGCCTCGATCTGGGGCCGCGTCGCCGAGCCGCGTTTCGGGGCCTATGTGGCGTCCAAACACGCGATCATCGGCCTCACCAAGACCTGGGCGCGAGAGCTGGGCCCTCGCGGCATCCGCGTGAACGCCGTCTGTCCGGGCTGGGTACGCACCCAGGCCTCGCTACGCTCGCTCGGTAGGATGGCGACAGAGGCGGGCGTGGCCGAAGCGACCCTGCTGGACGAGATCGTCGCGGGTCAGGCCCTGCCCGGCCTGATGGAGCCGCAGGACATGGCCGCGACCTATCTGTTCCTGGGCTCGGATCTGGCGGCAAACATCACCGGCCAGTCGCTGGGCGTGGATCGCGGAGAAGTGCCATGGTGAGCCCGCTCAAAGGGAAACGCGCGCTGGTGACCGGCGCGGCAAGCGGCATCGGTCTGGCCTCGGCCCGTGCGTTGCAGGACGGGGGCGCCGAGGTTCTGGGACTAGATCTTGCGGCCAGCGACGGGGCCTTCCCGATCCTCGCCTGCGATCTGCGCGATGAGGCACAGATAATCGCCGCCGTGGCTGAAGGCGCCCGACGTCTGGGCGGCTTCGACATCCTAGTGAACAACGCCGGGATCCTGGAGGAACAGCCGCTGGGCCAGCTGACCAGCGCCCATATCGACCGGATGTTCGCGGTGAACGTGCGCGGGGCGATGCTGGTCGCGCGCGAGGTTCTGCCGCATCTGCCCAAGGGCGGGCGGATCATCAACATCGTGTCCGAACTCGCCTACCTGGGCCGCGCGGGCGCCTCGGTCTACGCCGCGACGAAGGCGGCCATGCTGGGTGCGACGCGGTCCTGGGCGCGCGAACTGGCCCCTGACATCCTGGTCAACGCCGTGGCGCCAGGGCCGACGGACACCCCCCTACTGGCGTTCGAGCAACTGACCGAGGCCCAGCGGGTCGAGGAAACCGCCAATCCGATCGGCCGCATCGGCCGCCCCGAGGAGGTGGCCGCGGCGGTGGTCTTCCTGGCGGGCCCGGGCGCCACCTTCTTCACCGGCCAATGCCTCGGCGCCAATGGTGGCGCGGCAATGAATTGATGGAATGCACATGGTAGATACGGTTTTTTTCGCAGAACTCACTTGGCCCGAGGTCGAAGCGCGCATCGCCGCGGGGGCGCCGGTGTTCCTGCCGCTGGGCGCCACCGAACAACATGGCCGGCACATGGCGCTGAATGTCGACGTGGTGCTGCCCACGTCCATTTCAGCCCGCGCCGCCGCCCGGACCGGTGGGCTGGTGCTGCCGGCGCTGGCCTATGGCAACCGCTCGCAACCCAAGACCGGCGGCGGGCCGCAATTCCCCGGCACACTTAACCTTAGCGCGCATACCTTCTCGTTGATCGTGCGCGACGTGATCTGCGAGCTTTATCGTCAGAACGTGCGCAAGATCGTCACCGTCAACGGCCATTACGAGAACATCGGGCCGACGATCGAAGGGATCGAACTGGCACTGGATGCGATCGGCCGCGACCGGGCCCGGGATCTGGTGATCCTGCGCGTCGATCACTGGGAGATGGTGCGCCCCGAAACGCTCGCCCGGATCTTCCCCGACGGCTATCCGGGGATCGAGCTGGAACATGCCTCGGTGCTGGAAACCTCGATGATGATGGCGCTGCGCCCCAAACTGGTCGACCTAAGCCGCGCCAGCCACGATGGCCCCGCCCGCTTCCTGCCCTACGACCGCTATCCCAAGCCCAGCGAAGAGGTGCCGCCCTCGGGCGTGCTGTCGCTGACCGAGGGGTCCTCGGCCGAGAAGGGCGAATGGCTGTTGGCCGATTGCGAGGCCGGCATCGTCGAGATGATCGAACGGGAATTTCGGGAAAGGGTCGCGCAATGACCACGTTCCATCAACCGGTTGACGCGTCTGAAGTGCCGCGCTTCGCGGGGCAGTCCACCTTCATGCGCCTTCCCCTGGTGACTTCGGCGGAAGGTCTCGACATCGCGCTGGTGGGCATCCCCTGGGACGGCGGCACGACCAACCGGGCCGGCGCCCGCCACGGGCCGCGCGAGGTGCGCAATCAGTCCAGCCTGATGCGCCGCACCCATCACGTCAGCGGGGTAACACCCTTCGCGATCGCCAACATCGCGGATGTGGGGGATCTGTCGGTCAATCCGATCAACCTGATGGACGGGCTGGCCCGGATCGAGACCGGGATGGACGCGATCGTCGCGGCCGGTGCCATGCCGCTTTCGGTGGGCGGTGACCATCTTACGACGCTGCCGGTGCTGCGCGCCCTGGCCCGCAAGGCCCCGGTCGGCATGATCCATTTCGACGCCCATTCCGACACCAATGACAGCTATTTCGGCGACAATCCCTTCACCCACGGCACCCCCTTCCGCCGCGCCATAGAAGAGGGGCTGCTGGACCCCAAGCGCGTGGTGCAGATCGGCATCCGCGGCTCGATCTACGACCCGGATGAGCATGGCTGGGCCAAGGCGCAGGGCATCTGCATCCTCTACATGGAAGAATTCGTCCAGCGCGGCGCCGCAAGCCTGATGGAAGAGGCGCGCCAGATCGTCGGGGCCGGGCCGACCTATATAAGCTTCGACATCGACAGTCTCGATCCCTCGATGGCGCCGGGCACCGGCACGCCGGAAATCGGCGGTTTCACGACGCGAGAGGCCCTGCAGATGCTTCGCCTGCTTGACGGGGTGAACATCATCGGCGCAGATGTGGTCGAAGTCGCGCCCCCCTTCGACGTGGGCGGCATGACTGCTCTGGCCGGTGCCACGGTGATGTTTGAGCTGCTGTGCCTCATGGCGGGGGTCGCGGCGTCGCGTCGGGCATAGGCCGCCGTTCGCATCTATGGTCCCGCCGGCCTTGCCCCGGGCCGGGCCGAAGCGTTGGCGCGCTTGGCGCGAGGGTCCGCGCAAGGGCGGCAAGCGCCGATCCTGTTTCATGGGCCGCGTTAGCGTCGCGGCGATGCTATCCCCCTGGCCGCGGCGGTTGACAGCTGCCCGTTTCGCGTGCTGCTCTGCGGGGTGAAACCGCCCGGCGCGCGGCCGCGCGTTCCCCGGATGAGGCCATGAGAGGCCAGATGCCCGACTACACGCTCTACTACTGGCCAATCCCCTTTCGCGGGCACATCATACGCTATGTGCTGGCCCAGGCCGGTGCCAATTGGGACGAACCGGGCGCCGATGCCCTGATGGCGCTGAAGAGCGCCCCCCCGGCTGATCAGCCCTATCCCTTCATGGCGCCGCCGTTGCTGCACGATCGCGGCGCGGACAGATGGCTTGGGCAGATGCCGGCGATCGTCATGTATCTGGGCCGCAAGCACGGGCTGACCGGGGATCCCGACACGGCGCTGCGGCTGGTCTGCGACGCCTCGGACATCCTGCTGGAGATCACCCGGCATCATGGGGAACAGATGTGGGTCCGGGCTGCGTGGGACGAGTTCAGCGGCGCGCGGTTGCCGCGCTGGATGCAATTGCACGAAGCGCTGGCCGCCGGCGGCCGCTTCGATGCCGACACTCCGGGGCTGGCGGAACTGACGCTGGCCGCGCTCTGGCACACGATGGTCGATCGCCTGCCGGGGCTGCGCGCTTTGCTCTCGACACATGCCCCGACCGTAGAGGCGCTGGCCGACCGTGTTGCGGCGCTGCCCCGGATCGCCGAGATGCTGGTCCGTTGGGACCAACCGGACGCGGGCTATTGCGGGGGGCAGATCGAGGCCTCTCTTCGGGCCATGCTTGCCGATCCGGACTAGTAGGCGACCCGGCATCCGCAATGTAGAGGGAAGCATAGTTTTCACATTTTCGGTCCACAAACCGTTTAAACTACTCACCGCCATCTCCGCCCCTATCGGCGAAGGAAGCATCGTTTTCACCAGATGGAACGATCGTTTTCACCAACTGCGCCTTTCAGGGCCGTTTTGGCGCAGTTTGCGGACGCTTCGCTGTATTGGCGCCGCGATTGCCAGACTACACGACTCGGCCCCTCAGGCGCTTTTTGACGACGAACTTTTCGCCGATGATTGGTGGGCTGTTGTTTGTCCTGAGGCGGCGGCGCATCTCGTCGAACCCTGTTCGGAACCAAGACTTCGA
>CAJYAD010000013.1 GCA_913064775.1 uncultured Albidovulum sp.
TGGCTCACTGTAGGATTTCCAGTTCGTCGTGCGATAGCGGGCAGGGTCAGGCTTGCTCATGTCCGCCCTCTTAACCTACCGGATTCGCGGTGTGAATCCTTCCAGAGCTGACTTCTGCAACAATGCCCATGGACAATCATACGATCGGCAATCTCATCGCCGAGGTTGCCTTAAACGGAAAGACTGTCGACCAAGTCACCAAGGAGTGGATGGACAAGAACGAGTCCACCTGGATGGCCTGGACCAAATAGTCGATATGCTCTCGAACAGGCCACAGTTGGCGACGACTGTGGCCTCTCTTGCCTCCCGCTCTCAAGCCTCTCTGGTCTGACACCGCGGGAATATGCTAACCGGTCAAAGAAAGACCAAAACCTGAACAGAGCTAACTCATAAACGAGGACTCTCAGGGGAGCAGGTCACTTCAGACCCTGCCAAGCTTCGTCTATCTGATCCCGGTTGTGATGTTGTTCCAGGTCGGTGACTTCTCGGCCATGATCGCGATCGTCGCCTACGCAATCGTGCCGGCGGTGCGCTATACTGATCATGGAATCCGCAATGTGCATGCCTCGTTGACAGAGGCCGCGACGGCGTCGGGCTGCACGCGCCGGCAGTTGCTCTGGAAGGTGCAGCTTCCGCTTGCCGTTCCGCATGTCCTTCTGGGCGTCAACCAGACGATCATGATGCCTTCATGTCATTCTGCTCCTATCCCAGGCCGGAAATCGTAGCGGAAAACTCCAGCGTCAAACGGTCCAGTTTGCGGGGGGCAGAGCAATGGCAGCGGGCCCGGCCCTGTGGACAGGACCGGACCCGCGCATCAGGTCGGACGACGTCGTCCCGAGGGGACGGGACATTCGGGGAAGTTCGAACGGACGCTCGCCCGGCCCGATTCCGGCCCCGGGCGGCGCGCAGATCTGCGCCACCCGGGCAGTTTTCTTCGAGCGGCCTGGCTCAGGCCTTCTTCTCAGTCTGCTTCACCTGCCCGACGTTGACCGAGATCGTCATCGGCTTGCCGGCGCGCAGGATCTGCACCTGGGCTTCGGTATTGGGGGCGGTCATGCCCACGGCGCGCGGCAGGTCATGCACCGACTTGATCTCGGTCGCGCCGAACTTGGTGATGATGTCGCCGCGCTTGAAACCGGCCTTCATCGCCGGGCTGTTGGGCATCACCTCGGCGACCATCGCACCCTGGGGCTTCTCCATCCCCAGCGCCGCCGCCACGTCGGGCGAGACGCCCTGGATCTGCACGCCCAGCCAGCCGCGATCGACATGGCCGCCATGTTCCAACTGGTCGACGATCTTCTGCACGATGTCCGAAGGCACCGAGAAGCCGATCCCGACCGAACCGCCAGTGGGCGAGATGATCGCGGTGTTCATGCCGATCACCTGGCCCTGTTCGTTGAACAGCGGCCCGCCCGAATTGCCCTTGTTGATGGCGGCGTCGGTTTGCAGGAAATCGCCGTAGATCCCGTCGCCGATATCGCGCGCCTTGGCCGAGATGATGCCGGACGTCACCGTGCCGCCCAGACCGAACGGATTGCCCACCGCCATCACGTCATCGCCCACCCGCATCTTCGACGAAGAGCCGAACTTGACGAACGGCAGGTTCGTCGCGTCGATCTTGATCAGCGCAACGTCGGTGCCCGGATCGCGGCCGATCACCTTGGCGGTATAATCCTTGCCGTCGGTCAGCTTGACCTTGATGGTCTGCGCCCCGGCGACGACGTGGTTGTTGGTCACGATGTAACCATCGGGGCTGATGATGAAGCCCGAGCCCACGCCATGCATCCGGCCCTGCGGGATCTGCTGCTGGGGCATGCCGGGGAAGGGAATGCCGAAGCGGCGGCTGAATTCCTGAAACGGGAAGTCCGGCATGTTCTGCTGTTCTTCCTGCTGCGATTTCGCGGCCGTTTCGGTCACTTCGATATAGACCACGGCGGGAGAGACCTGCTGCACCAGATTGGCCCAGCCGCCGGGCGGTTCGGCGAAGCTGGCCGAGGGGATGGCGATCATCGCCGAGGATGAGGCCATCGCAGCAACCAGGGCCAATGATGCCAGGCGCCGACGCGGAGATTTCGGTGTGGGGGTAGTCATAAGCATTGCTCCTGTTCCTGCCAGTCGGTCAGGCGTGCCTGCTCCGACGCGATGCATGACAGATGCCAAGGCAGCTTCGCACCCCCATGTCGCCAAGGTTACAAATCTGCAATCAACCTTGGGGTCAGGATATATGGCGCCCGCGCGCGCCATCGCCGGATGAAACGCGCCGGCGGGCAGAGGGCCACGGTGCTTTCGGCACGCATCCCGGTTGCCCGCCAAAAGGGCCCCGCTAGCCTGCTTCGTCCTTGCGCCCGGGCCGGTGGTCATGGCCTTCGTGTCGCTTGGCGCGGGTCTTCTGCCGCTTGCCAAGCCAGCCATGGCGCCAGAAGGTGAACAGCATGATCGCCGTCGAGCACAGCATCAGCCCCAGCGCGAAGAAATAGCCGTACTTCCATTTCAGTTCGGGCATGTTCCACGCGGAATCGGTCGAGAAGTTCATCCCGTAGAGGCCGGCGATAAAGGTGATCGGGATGAAGATCGTCGCGATGATCGTCAGCACCTTCATGATCTCGTTCATCCGGTTCGACATCATCGACAGATGCAGGTCGACCAGTCCCTGCGCCACCTCGCGGTAGATCTCCAGCATGTCCATCAGCTGAAAGGAATGGTCGGCCACGTCGCGCAGATAGGTGCTCAGCTCATCGCTGACATAGGGCACGTCGTGGCGCATGAGGGCGGAAACCGCCTCTCGCTGGGGCCAAAGCGTGTGGCGCAGCGCCAGCAATTCGCGACGCAGGCTGTGAACATCGCCGATCACGCCGTCGCCGGCGCCCTCCAATATGCGGTCGTCCAGCTCTTCGGTGCGCTCGCCATAGGCTTCGAGCACCGGGAAATAGGCGTCGACGAGCGCGTCCATCAGCGCATAGGCCAGATAACCGGCAGAGCTGCGGATTCGCGGCCCGCCGGTGATCAGCCGCTGGCGTACCGGTTCGAAACTGTCACCGGGGCGTTCCTGCACGGTCAGCACGAACCCGTTGCCCAGGATCAGGGTCAGCTGCTCGTCGGTATAGGGATTCATGCCCAGCGGCTGGCGCAGCACGACATGGACGTAGTTCTCGTAGATCTCGGTCTTCGGGCGCTGCCCGGTGCTGAAGATATCCGCGACCGACAGCATGTGCAGGCCCAGCCGGGCGCAGACCGTCTCGATCAGGCCGGTATCGGCGAGGCCGACGATGTCGATCCACAAACCGCCGCCGGGCGCGTCCTCGGTGGCGGTCGGCGCGGCTGTGGTCAGCGTCGCCAGCGCGGCATCGAGATCCTCGGGATGGCTCAGCCCGCCGGGATGGAAGGCGGTGAAGGACAGATGCGTCAGATGGGCGCCGGGCTGGGCGACGATGCGTCCCGGCGGGGCGCCTGCCGGGGCGCGCGCGGGCTTGCGCCGCCGGGCCTTGCCCTTCTTGTGGCCCTTGCCACCCGGGCTGGGTTTTGCGGCTTCGGTCATCCCGACCCCTTTCATCTGCAGGTCTCGCCGTCCGCCGGGGGCGCGGGCGCGCGCGCCTGCGCCCCCGGGGCGGGCTTCGGCATCGACCCTTCCCGATACAGCCCCGGCGGTCAAGCGGGGCACCGGGGCCGTCCGGTCGGCCACAAGCGTGGCCACAAGACTGGCCATCAGGGGATTTCACGCCCAGATTACAGTTTTGCAATCTTCGGACAATCGCGCTGGAAGCTTGGGTCTTCAGATGTAGGCCGGTAAAGATCACTCGGAGGGTTCACCGATGCAGACGATCAAGGGCTACCTTGCGACCTTCCTCGCGGTTCTGGCGGGGCTGACGGCGCTGTGGCTCGGGATGCTGGTGTTTTTCACCCTGCTCGCCTTTGGCGCCGCGGCCGCCATCGCCTATTGGCTGGGCACCGGCCCGCGCCCGATCACCTTGCAGCTTCCCCGCGACGCGCGCCAGCCCGGCGCCCGGCCCGGCCCGGCCTCTGACCACCGCGCCCGGTTCTGATGGCCCGTAACGACCCGCCTGCCCGCCCCGGCCACGCACCGGGACCGGATGCGCATGCCCCGCAAGGCTGGCGTGCGGCCGCGTCTGAGGCTAGGACATCAGGTCAGGCGCCCCGCGCCGCGGAAAGCAGCCGCAAGCCCAGATCCGGGGACGACATGAAGATACTGGTCGTGGAAGACGACGCGACGACGTCGGAATATATCGCCGAGGGCCTCCGGCAAGAGGGCCACACCGTCGATCTGACCGCCGAGGGGCGCGAAGGGCTGATCCACGCCACCTCGGGCGAATACGATGTGATGATCATCGACCGGATGCTACCCGGCCTTGACGGCATGTCGCTGGTCAAGGCGCTGCGCGCGGCGCACAACCGCACGCCGGTGCTGTTCCTGACCTCGCTGGGCGGGGTCGACGACCGCATCGAAGGGCTGAACGCCGGCGGCGACGACTACCTCGTGAAGCCCTTCGCCTTTGGCGAGCTTTCGGCCCGGATCCATGCGCTGGGCCGCCGCCCGCACCTGAAAGAGGAAACTACGGTGTTAAGCGCGGGCGATCTGAAGATGGATCTGCTGGCCCGCCGTGTCAGCCGCGCCGGGCAAGAGATCGACCTGCTGCCCCGCGAATTCGCGCTGCTCGAACATCTGCTGCGCCGCAAGGGCCGGGTCCAGACCCGCACCATGCTGCTCGAGGCCGTCTGGGACATCTCCTTCGATCCGCAGACCAATGTGGTCGAGACCCATATCAGCCGCCTGCGCGCCAAGATCGACAAACCCTTTGAGCACGAGCTGATCAAGACGGTCCGCGGCTCGGGCTACCGGATCGAGACCTGACGATGGTGCGCGCCCCCCTTCGCCACGCCGCGGCCCGGGGCTGACCCATGGCCCGGCGCTGGTCCGTTCTGCTGCTTTCCACCCCGCTGCGCCTGGCGCTGGCGCTGGTGATGCTGTTCGCGCTGGTCAGCACGCTGGCCTTCGGCGCCAGCTACATGGTGGTGCGCAACAACCTGGAAGGCACGATGCGCGCCGATCTGGCACAGGAAATGGCGGGCTTCCGTGCCGCGCCCTCAGCCGGGGCGCTGGCCGCGCTGATCGAGGCCGAGGCCCAGGTCACCGACCCCTCGCGCCGGATCCTCACCTATCTGGCGCCCGACGGGCAGGTGTTCGGCAATGTCGCGCTGTCGCGTGGGCAGGACGGCTACCTGCAGATCAACCTGCCGCCGGGATCGAAGGGCTCGGGCGGCAGCTATCTGGGCCTCGCGGGCGATTTCTTCGGCGGCCAGCTGATCGTCGCCCAAAGCCGCGAACAGATGAGCAGCCTCGGCGACATGTTCCGCAACGTGCTGATCCTGACGCTTCTGCCGACCTTCGCCCTGGCGCTGGGCGGCGGCATCCTGCTGGCGCTGCGCTCCAAGGCGCGGGTCGAAAGCATCACCTCCACGCTGGAACGCCTGACCACCGGCGATCTGGCGGCGCGCGTGCCCAAGATGCGCGGCCGCGCCGACGACCTCAGCCTGATCGGCGACCGGATCGACCGGATGGCCGCCCGACAACAGGCCGCGACCGAGGCGCTCCGACAGGTCTCGGCCGACATCGCCCATGACCTGAAGACCCCGATCCAGCGGGTCTCGGTGATGCTCAACCAGCTTGAAGAGCGCGAAAGCCTCAGCCCCGAGGACGCCGAGCTTGCCGCCCGCGCCCGGGCCGAGGCCGACCGCATCGTCGCCACCTTCCAGTCGCTGCTGCAGATCGCGCAGATTGAGGGCGGCAGCCCCAAGGCCCGCTTCGCGCCGGTCGACCTGTCGGATCTGGCCCGCACCTTCGTCGAGATATTTGAGCCCAGCGCGGAGGACCGCGGTCAGCACATCTCGCTGACCGACGACAGCGACGGCCAGGCCCGGGTGTTGGGCGAAAAGGGCCTGCTGGGTCAGGTGCTGGCCAACCTGATCGAGAACGCCCTGCGCCACACCCCCGAGGGCAGCCAGATCGCCCTGCGCCTGCACCGCCCTCCCGGCGCCGTGGTGCTGGAGGTGGCCGACACCGGCCCCGGCATCCCCGAAGAGGAACGCGAAAACGTGCTGCGCCGCCTCTACCGGCTGGAACGCTCGCGCACCACGCCGGGCAGCGGGCTGGGCCTTGCCCTGGTCGCGGTGATCGCGGAACTGCACGAAGCCCGGCTCGAACTTGACGATGCCGCGCCCGGTCTTCTGGTGCGGCTGACCTTCAAGGCCTGACCCCCCTTGCGCCGGCCTTTCATTGTTCCCCAAATACGCCTGCGGCACCCGCCTTCCCCAACAGATCCGCTGTAGGAGCCCCTTATGCCCCCCGATCAGACTGGCTGGGAAGACATCGCCGCCCCCGACGCCGAGGTGATCGAGGCGCTGGCCCGCGCCGCCCTGTCCGCCCTGCCCGAAGCCTACCGTGCCGCCGCCCAGACGCTGGCGCTGCGGGTCGTCGACCTTGCCCCCGACGCACTGCTCGACGAAATGGGGATCGACGATCCCTACACGCTGACCGGCCTCTACGACGGCATCCCGCTGACCGAGGCCTCGGTCGCCGATCAGCCGCAGCAACCGCAGACGATCTGGCTGTTTCGCCGCGCGATCCTTGACGAATGGGTGGCGCGCGGGGATGTGACGCTGGCCGATCTGGTGACCAATGTGACGGTGCACGAGCTGGCCCATCATTTCGGCTGGTCCGACGCCCAGATCGCCCAGATCGACCGCTGGTGGGAGTGATCGGCGGCGCCCTGCGCCCGCCCCCTCTACCGTGCCACTTCGCGCCCCGAATCGGCCCCGTGCATGCTATCCTTTCGGATAGGATGCTTCAGGGGGGCCGCTCATGACCGCCAAATTTACCCGCCGCGCGGCCTTGGCCGCCACCGCCGCATTGCCCTTCGCGGCCGGCTTCGCCCCGACCGCACGCGCCGCCGCCCCGACGCAGGGCGCGGGCCGGCCGCCCTTCAACCGCGTCAAGCTGGGCGCCTTCGAGGTGACCACACTGCTGGCCGCCACCCGCCCGGTGCCCGATCCGCACAAGATCTTCGGCCTCTCAACCCCGAAGGCAGAGTTCGACGCGGCCTCGAAAGCCGCCTTCCTGCCCACCGATGTGGCGCAATTCTTCTTCACGCCGACGCTGGTGAACACCGGCAAAGCGCTGATCCTGTTCGACACCGGCCTCAGCCCTGCCGGCATCACCGCCGCACTGGAGGCGGCGGGCCACACGCCCGATCAGGTGGATGTCGTCGTGATCACCCATATGCATGGCGACCATATCGGCGGGCTGGCCGACGGCGGACTCGCCACCTTCGCCAACGCCCGCTACGTGACCGGGCGCCGCGAATACGACCATTGGGCCGCCGCCGGGAACCAGCTTTTCGACGCCAACATGAAACCGCTGGCCGAAAAGACCGATTTTCTGGGTGACGGCGGCGATGTGGCGCCGGGGATCACGGCGGTGCTGGCGCCGGGGCACACGCCGGGGCACATGGGCTATCATCTGGAAAGCGGCGGCAAGCGGCTGATGCTGTTCGCCGACACGGCAAATCATTACGTCTGGTCGCTGGCCCACCCCGATTGGGAGGTGAAGTTCGACATGGACAAAGCTGCCGCTGCCGCGACCCGGCGCAAGGTGCTGGGCATGCTGGCCGCCGACCGGGTGCCGTTCATCGGCTATCACATGCCCTTCCCGGCCCTGGGCTTCGTCGAGACTCGGGGCGAGGGGTTCCATTATGTCCCGGCCTCCTACCAGATGATGCTGGCGGGTTGAGGCAGGCGCCGCAGGCCGTATTTGCGGAACAATGAAAGGGCGCGCGGGGTCAGTCGCGCGCCCTGAGGATCTGGGCCGGACGGGCGGCCAGGGGGCGCAGCGCGAAGAGCGCCCCGGCCACGAGGACCGCGATGATGCCGCCCAGCACGATCGCCAGCGCGGGGCCGGGTTCCAGGCTGTAGGGCGTCTGCATCACGAAGCGCATCACCGCCCAGGCGCCCAGGCTGCCTGCGAACAGCGCGACCACCCCGGCGGCGGCCCCCAGGATCGCGGCGCGCAGGGCAAAGCTTGCCAGGATGCGGCCACGGGTGGCGCCAAGGGTCTTCAGCACGGCGGCCTCGTAGATCCGCGCGCGCTCTCCCGCCGCGGCGGCGCCGATCAGCACCGCGAAGCCGGTCAGCAGCGTCGCCCCCGCCGCCGCCGAGGTGGCCGCCGCGATGGCCGAAAGTGCCTGGGTCACCTTATCGATCGCGCTTCGCACCGAGATCGCGGTGATATTGGGCCAGTTCTGGCCCACCGCGCGCACGACCGCCTCCGTGGCGCCCGGTTTCGCATAGAGCGTGGCGATTGAGCTATGCGGTGCACCGGCCAGCGCCGCGGGATCCATCGCCACCACGAAGCCGATGCCGCCGCTGGCGAAATCGACATTGCGCAAGCTGGTGATCGTGCCGGTGATGTCACGGCCCAGGATGTTGAGCGTCATCGTGTCGCCCAGGCTTAGCCCCATGTCCTTGGCCTCGTCGGCGGCAAAGCTGATCTGGGGGGGGCCGGTGTATTCGGGCGGCCACCACTTGCCCGCGGTGATCGAGGTGCCCTCGGGCGGGCGGGCCGAGAAGGTGACGCCGCGGTCGCCGCGCAGCACCCAGGACTGGGGCGCGACCTGCTGGGCGGGCAGGCCGTTGATCTTGGTGATGATGCCGCGCAGCATCGGCGCGGTCTGCACGCGGGTCACGCCGGGGGCGGCCTGCACCGTCTTCAGGAAGCCCGCCATCTGATCGGGCTGGATGTCGATGAAGAAATAGGCCGGCGCGCGTTTGGCCAGATCGGTGTCGATCGCGCGGCGCATGTTGCCGTCGATCTGCCCCACCGCCGCCAGCACCGACAGCCCCAGCCCGAGCGACAGGATGACCGAGGCGGCCTCGCCCCCCGGGCCGCCGATCGACCCGAGCGCCAGACGCAGCATCGTGCGCCCGCGCAGCGCCCGCGCCCGCGACAGCCGCCGGGCCAGGCGGCGCAGGCCCCAGGCGGCAAGCCAAAGCACTTCCAGCGCCACGATGACCCCGACGGCGGCCCAGAGCGTCAGCGCCGCCAGCCCCGAAAACCACGCCGCCGCGCCGATCAGCGCCAGCGCCGTCAGCCCCACGGCCAGCACGGTGTGCGGCCCCGGCACATGGCCGCGCCCGTCGTCGCGGTACAGCGCCGCCGCCCGCATCCCCTGCGCCCGCGCCAGCGGCCAGAGCGTGAACAAAAGCGCCGCCAGCGCCCCGTAAAGCGCGGCCTGCAGCAGCGGCGCGGGATAGAGTGCGAAGGTCGCGGGAAAAGGCAGCATCTTGGCCAGCACCGGCGCCAGCAACAGCGGCACCGCCGCCCCCAGCATCAGGCCCAGCGCGATGCCGAGGCCCGCCAGCGCACCGACCTGCATCAGGTAGATCGAGAAGATCAGCCGCCCGTCGGCGCCCAGCGTCTTCAGCGTGGCGATGGTGGCAGTCTTGCCCTCGATATAGGCGCGCACGGCGGCCGAAATGCCGATCCCGCCGACCGCCAGCCCCGCCAGCCCGACCAGCACCAGAAACGACCCGATCCGGCGCACGAAACGCTCGACCCCCGGCGCGGCGCGGCGCCGGTCGGTCCAGCGCATCCCCTTGTCACGAAAGGCCTTTTCCGCCTGCGCCTTCAGCGCGGCAAGATCGGTGCCCGGGGGCAGCATCAGCCGGTATTTCGTGCGAAACAGCGCGCCCGGCGCTAGAAGGCCCGAGGTCGCCAGTGCCCGCGTCGCCACGATGGTGCGCGGACCCAGGGTGAAGCCCGCGGTGGCGCTGTCGGGCTCATCCGTCAGCACCGCCATCAGGCGGAAGGTCCGGGTGCCCAAGCGGACACTGTCGCCCGGCTTCAACCCCAGCTTGTCGACCAGCGCCTGCTGCATCACCGCGCCGGGTTCGCCCCCCGTGCCGGCCAGCGCATTTTGCAGTGGCATCGCCGGCGAAAGCCCCATGCTGCCGGTCAGCGGATAGGCACCATCCACCCCCTTCACCTGGGTCAGCGCATGCTGGTCGCCCACCACCGCCATCGACTGAAAATCGACCACCGCCGAAACCCGCGTGGCATGGGCCTTCATGAAGGCCAGTTCCGCCGCGCCGGCAAAGCGGTAGGTGAATTCCATCTGCGCGTCGCCCCCCAGCAGCACCGCGCCCTGCTGGTTGAGGCCCGCCTGAATCGCCGAGCGCACCATGCCGACGGCGGCGATCGCCGCGACCCCCAGCGCAAGGCAGGCGAGGAACACGCGAAAGCCCTTCAGCCCGCCGCGCAATTCGCGCCGCGCCAGCCGGGCGGCCAGGGTGACGCTCATGCCGCGGCCCCGCTGATGCGGCCGTCGGCCAGCCCGACGATCCGGTCGCAGCGCGCCGCCAACTCCGGCGCATGGGTGACCATCACCAGCGTGGCGCCGTGGCTTTCACGCAAATCGAACAGCAGATCCATGATCTGCGCCCCGGTCGCGCTGTCGAGATTTCCGGTTGGCTCATCCGCCAGCAGGATCGCGGGGCGGGTGACGACGGCGCGGGCCAGCGCCACGCGCTGCTGCTCGCCGCCCGACAGCTGGCTGGGGTAATGGCCGGCGCGGGGGCCAAGGCCCACGGCGTCCAGCTCGGCCTCGGCGCGGGCGAATGCATCGGGGGCGCCGGCAAGTTCCAGCGGCACGGCGACGTTTTCCAGCGCAGTCATCGTCGGGATCAGGTGGAAGGATTGGAACACAACCCCCATATTCCCCCTGCGGAAGCGCGCCAGCTGATCCTCGTTCATCGTCCCGAGGTCCTGCCCCAGCGCGCGGACATGGCCCCCGGTGGCGCGCTCAAGCCCGCCCATGAGCATGAGGAGAGAAGACTTGCCCGACCCCGAAGGCCCGACCAGGCCCAGCGTTTCCCCCTTTGCCACGTCAAGGTCGATCCCGCGCAGGATCTCGACCGGCCCGGCATTGCCGTCCAGCGTCAGCCGCACGTCGGCCAGGGTCAGGATCGGGTCGGTCATGGCGGGCCTCCGGGCGATGCTTCACTGGAAATATGGGGTGAAGGGCGGGGGGCGCAAGCTTCTTGCCGCAGTTGTCGTCGCACTGGCCATGGCTGGGACGGTCGCGGCGGGGCCAGTGGCGGCGGGGCCGACGGTGATCGCCCTTGGCGACAGCCTGACCCAGGGGCACGGGCTGCCGCAGGCGGAAGGCTTCGTGCCGCAACTGCAAGATTGGCTGAAGGCGCAGGGGCGGGATGTGACGGTAGTGAACGCCGGGGTGTCGGGCGACACCACGGCGGGCGGGCTGGCCCGGATCGGCTGGACCCTTGGCGAAAAGGCCGACGCGGTGATCGTGGAGCTGGGCGCCAACGATATGCTGCGTGGCCTGGCGGTGTCGGAGGTGCGCAAGAACCTGAACGGGATCTTGCAGGCGATCCGGGCCAAGGGGCTGCCGGTGCTGCTGATCGGGGTGACGGCGCCGGCGAATTACGGGCCGGCCTATCAGCAGGGGTTCGACGCGGTCTATCCGGCGCTGGCGCAGAAATACCACGCGCTGTTGGTGCCCGATTTCTTCGCCGCGTTGAAGGCGCAGGGCGACACGGAGGCCAATATGCAGCGCTACATGCAGCCCGACGGCCTGCACCCCACGGCGCAGGGCGTGAAGCTGATCGTCGCCGCCATCGGCCCGGACGTGGAAAAGCTGTTGGCCGAGGCGAAGTAACGGCTACGGCCACGCGCCCGCCCGCAGGCGGCGGCGCCTTCCCAACCCCCATTGACCCGCCCTCTTCGCGGGTCCACCTTCCCCGCATCCGGGTGAGGGAGGGAACCATGGAGCTGATCGACGCGTTGCGCGCCACGCTGGGCGACGCCCATGTTCTGACCGGCGCCGACACCAAGCGATATGG
Organism: uncultured Albidovulum sp.; assembly: GCA_913064775.1. Taxonomy (GTDB): domain Bacteria; phylum Pseudomonadota; class Alphaproteobacteria; order Rhodobacterales; family Rhodobacteraceae; genus Acidimangrovimonas. Next base: position 11,929 of record CAJYAD010000013.1, read on the forward strand.
CCATGAATGGACCGGCGCCTACAACTGGACGCCGCTCGCCGTGCTGCGCCCCGCCAATACCGAAGAGGTCGCCGCCGTGATGCGCCTTGCCCATGGCGCCGGGGTGCCGGTGGTGCCGGTCTCGGGCAACACCGGCCTTGCCGGCGGCACCACGGCGGAAGGCGTGCTGATGCTCTCGCTCGAGCGGATGAACCATATCCGCGAGATCCGCGCCGCCGCCCGCATCGCCATCGTCGAGGCCGGGGTGGTGCTGTCAAAGCTGCACGAGGCCGCCGAGGCGCAGGATCTGGCCTTTCCGCTGTTCTTCGGCGCGCGCGGCTCGGCGATGATCGGCGGGAACCTCTCGACCAATGCGGGCGGCTCGAACGTGCTGCGCTACGGCAATACCCGCGCGCTTTGCCTCGGGTTGGAGGTGGTGCTGGCTGACGGACGGGTGATGGATCTGATGAGCGAGCTGCACAAGGACAACTCGGGCCTCGATCTGAAGGATCTGTTCATCGGCGCCGAGGGCACGCTGGGCATCATCACCGCCGCCGTGCTGAAACTGGTGCCAAAGCCCCGCGCCCATGCCACCGCGATGGTCGCCGCGCCCGCGCTGCCCGCCGCGCTGGACCTGCTGAACCGCCTGCAGGAAGCCACCGGCGGCACCGTCGAGGCGTTTGAGTTCATGCCCCGCGTCTATATGGAGCGCCTCGCCGCCTGCCACCCCGACTGGCGCCCCGCCTTCGACGAGACGCCCGAAGTCTCGATCCTGATCGAGGTCGGCGCCACCGCCCCGCGCGACGTGACGCCCGGCCCCGACGGCACCATCCCGATCGTCGGCCTGTTGCAGGACACCCTGGCCGAGATGCTGGAGCAGGGCCTGATCACCGACGCCGTGGTCGCCGCCTCCGAATCCCAACGCACCGAGATGTGGGCTCGCCGCGAGGCCGCCGCCGAGATCACCCTCAGCCGCCGCCCGTTGGTCAATTGCGACATTGCGGTGCCGCTCGATCAGGTCGCGAGCTTCCTTGAGCGTATCCATGCCCGCCTGCCGGCGATCGATGCGGGCGCCGAGACGCTGACCGTCTCGCATCTGGGCGACGGCAATCTGCATTTCACCGTCTATCCCAGCACCAATGACGCCGCGCTGGGCGACCGGATCACCGAGACGGTCGAGGACGTGGTGGCCGAGCTGCGCGGCAGCTTTTCGGCCGAACACGGGATCGGAGTATCGAAGCTTGCCACCATGGCGCGGCGCAAGGATCCGGTGGCGCTGGACGTGATGCGGGCGGTGAAGGCGGCGCTCGATCCGAAGAACATCCTCAACCCCGGCAAGCTGATCCCCTGACGTCAGCCTTGCCCCCGCCGCGCCAGGCTCTAGCTTGCGCTGCCAACACGAGATGGGAGACAGACATGACCGACAAGATGCAGCGTATCGTCCTGGCCAGCCGGCCCGAGGCGAAACCCGAAGCCGCCAACTTCCGCCTCGAAGAGGCCCCGATGCCCAGGCCCGGCGACGGCCAGGTGCTACTGCGCACGATCTGGCTGTCGCTCGATCCCTATATGCGCGGCCGGATGTCGGCGGCCAAAAGCTATTCCAAGCCGGTCGAGATCGGTGAGACGATGACCGCTCAGGTGGTGGCCGAGGTGGTCGCCTCGAAGCTGGACGGCTACGCCCCGGGCGATCTGGTGATCGCGCCGATCGGCTGGACCAGCCACGGGATCAGCGACGGGACGATGCTGGAAAAGATCACCCCCGGGGCGGCGCCGCTGTCGGCCTATCTGGGCGTTCTGGGCATGCCGGGCACGACGGCCTGGGTGGGCCTCAATGATGTCGGCGGGGCCCAGCCGGGCGAGACGGTCGTGGTGTCGGCCGCGACCGGCGCGGTGGGCTCGCTGGTGGGACAGGTGGCGAAGCTGAAGGGGATGCGGGTGATCGGCGTGGCGGGCGGGCCCGAGAAATGCGCCTATGCCGAGAAGGAACTGGGCTATGACGTCTGCCTCGACCACCACGCGCTGGACCGCAAGGCCCTGACCGCCGCGATCGCCAAGGCCGCGCCCGAGGGCGTGCATGTCTATTTCGAGAATGTCGGCGGCAAGACGCTGGAGGCGGTGCTTCCCAACATGCGCGATTTCGGCCGGATTGCACTGTGCGGCATGATCGCCTGGTATTCGGGCATCGAGAACGCCGCCCCCGCGCCGCTGGTCTGGGGCGCAATCCTGCGCCAGCGCTTGCGGGTCGAGGGCTTCATCATCTTCGACCGCTGGAACCGCCGCCCCGACTTCCTGAAGGAGGTCGAGCCGCTGGTGAAGGCCGGCAAGATCCACTACCGCGAGACCATCGCCGAGGGCCTCGAAAACGCGCCCGCGGCGTTCATGGAACTGCTCGAGGGGGGCAATTTCGGCAAGCAGCTGGTGCGCGTCGGTTCCGATCCGAAGTGACGGCGCCGGGGGCTCTGCCCCCCGGACCCCCGTGGAGTATTTTCGCCAAGAAGAAGAGCAAAGAGTCTCCCTGCATTCTTTCTGGCACAAATATCCCGGGGGTGCAGGGGGCAGAGCCCCCGCCGCGGACCTGGCAGCGTGCCTTGGGGGGAAATCTCTTGAGAGCGTCCGCGCCCCCGGCTAGACCCCTTGCCAAAGGAGCCTGCGCATGAGCCTCAACACCTTCGGTCATCTGTTCCGCGTCACCACCTGGGGCGAAAGCCACGGGCCTGCGCTGGGCGCCACGGTCGACGGCTGCCCGCCCGGCGTAGAGATTTCGGAAGCAGAGATCCAGCACTGGCTTGACCGGCGCAAGCCCGGGACCTCGAAATACACCACCCAGCGGCGCGAGGCAGACGCGGTGCGCATCCTGTCGGGCACCTACGAGGGCCAGACCACCGGCACCCCGATCCAGCTGATGATCGAGAACACCGATCAGCGCTCGAAGGATTATTCCGAGATCGCGAAGACCTTCCGTCCGGGCCATGCCGACATCACCTATTGGCAGAAGTACGGCATCCGCGATCCGCGTGGTGGCGGCCGGTCCAGCGCGCGCGAAACCGCGGCGCGGGTGGCGGCGGGCGGCATCGCCCGGGCGGCGCTGGCGGCGCTGGCGCCGTCGGTGAAGATCAGCGGCTACATGGTGCAGATGGGCCCGCACCGGATCGACCGGGCGCGGTTTGACATGGCCGAGATCGAGCGCAACCCGTTCTGGGTGCCCGACGCACAGGCCGCTGAAGATTGGGCCGGGTATCTCGACGATCTGCGCAAGTCCGGCAATTCGGTCGGCGCGGTGGTCGAGGTGGTGGCGCAGGGCCTGCCGCCGGGGCTGGGCGCGCCGATCTATGGCAAGCTCGACACCGACCTTGCGGCGGCGATGATGTCGATCAACGCGGTCAAGGGCGTCGAAATCGGCGAGGGCATGAATGCCGCGGCGCTGACCGGGGTCGAGAATGCCGATGAGATGCAGATGGGCAACGACGGGCCGCGGTACCTGTCGAACCACGCGGGCGGCATCCTTGGCGGGATCTCGACCGGGCAGGAGGTGGTGGTGCGCTTCGCGGTGAAGCCGACCTCCTCGATCCTGACGCCGCGCCGCTCGGTGACGCTGGGCGGAGAGGAGACCGAGGTGGTCACCAAGGGCCGCCACGATCCCTGCGTCGGCATCCGCGCCGTGCCGGTGGGTGAGGCGATGATGGCTTGTGTGCTGCTCGACCATCTTCTGCTGCACCGCGGCCAGGTTGGCGACGGCCCGCGCGGCCGGATTGGCTAGGGCGGAGGGGCGGCCCGCCTTGCTGGCCCTCAGTCGCGCTCTACCCCCGTGGCCTGCGCGCCCGCATCTCTTCCAGAAACTCCCGAAGCAGCGAGACCCGACGCGGGCGGAAGCTCTCGTCCGTCTCGGCCACTGCCTGCACCCGGTCCAGCCGGAAGCGGCGGAAGCCCTGTCTTAGGCAACACCAGGCCAGAAGCATCTGCACCCGGTCGAGAAAGACGATCGAGAGCGGCCAGACCCGGCGCGCGGTGTCTTTTCCTTCGGAATCCACATAGGTGATGTCGAGCGCGCGTTCCTCCCAGCAGGCGGCGCGGATCAGGCCCATGTCAACCGGCGGCTCGGGGCGGCGCTCGAAACGGTAGCTTTGCACCACCGCGTGCAGCGCCTGGCGTTGCTGGCGCTCGGGCAGGGTGGCGGTGATCTTTGCCAGCGCGGTCTCTGCCGCCGTCACCAGCGCCCGGTCGCCGGCAAAGCGGACCTCGGCCAGGCCGAGCACCAGCGCCTCGATCTCTTCGCGGTTGAAGCTTTGCGGCGGCAGGGCAGGGTCCTCGACCAGCGCGTAGCCGTAGCCCGCCGCCCCGTCGATCAGCGCGCCGCCCGCCCTGAGCGCCGCGATGTCGCGGTAAAGGGTGCGCGGGCTTACCCCGGTCTCCCTGGCCAGCAGCGCAGCCGTCGCGGGCGGCGGCAGTCGGCGCAGGGCGTCAAGCAGGCGAAACAAGCGGTCGGTGCGCGCCATGGGGCCTCCTGTCGGATTCTGTCAGTAGGGTGCGAATATAGTCGGCCAATCGAGACCCGCAAAGTGAAAGGACCCACCATGCTGACGCTCTACCACGCGCCCAATTCGCGCTCATCCCGTATCATCACCCTGATCGACGAGATGGGTGTGCAGGACGAGGTGCAGATCCGGGATGTCGAGATCCACCGGATGTTTCCCGAAGGCGGCGCGCCGGACCCGGCCAATCCCCATCCCGAGGGCAAGGTGCCGCTGCTGGTCGACGGTGGCGAGACGATCCGCGAAAGCGCCGCGATCATCCTCTACCTGCTGGAGCGGTTCCCCGGCACCGGTCTGGGGATCGAGCCGGGTAAGGCGCATCGCGGCGAATTCCTGAGCTGGATCGCCTATTACGGTTCGGTCTTCGAGCCGGTGGTGATGCTGGCCCGGTGCGGCATAGATGATCCCTTTCTGCACGAAAACTACCGGCGTCTGCCCGAAGCCTTCGCCGCCCTCCGGCGGGCGCTCGACCAATCCCCGTGGTTGGCAGGAGACCATTATACCGCAGCCGATCTGCTGCTGTCCTCGGCATTCGGCTGGTGGCCCGAGGGGCGGCCCGACGATCCGGTGGTCTGCGACTGGATCGACCGCGGCCTTGCCCGGCCAAGCGTGGCGCGCACCTTGGCGCGTGATCAGCGGGCGTTGGCGGGCTGACGTCAGGCGCTGGCGGTCAGCGCCCGGTCCAGCAGATCCTTGATCTGCGAGGTCTGGGTCACGCCGACCAGCCGCCCGATCTCGCCCTTCTTGGTCAGCGCGATCAGGGTGCCGCGCCGTTCGACCCCCAGCGCGTCGGTCATGTCGCCGATGCGGTGGCGGTCCCAATCGGCGACGATGAAGTCGATCTTGTGGTCATAGGCGGGATTGCCGGCGCGCAGCGTATCCAGCACCCGGTCCTGGGCCAGGCAGGTCGCGCACCACGAGGCGTGGAAATCCACCAGCACCGTGTGCCCCGACAGAAGCGCCCGCGAAACCATGCCGGGGCGGTATTCCAGCGTGCCCGCCCGCAGCCGCGTGGCGCCCAGCGGCGCGGCCAGGGTGATCGTGGTGGTCAGATTGAGAAAGTCACGTCTGTTCATGTCGGTTCCTCGGCACGGGTTTGCTCCGTGCGGGGGCCATGATGGGGCATTGCGGGCGCGGGGCCAAGAGAATCGCGTCCCTTCACGGTGATTTCAGTGGCGAAAACCTGCCGTCCGCCCGGTGCCGAGCGCCGGGGCGCCCGCGAAACCTGCACCGCGAGGATGCCGAAGGCGACGATCGCCACCCCCAGACCGTCGGCCCAGCCCAGCCGTTCATGCAGCAATAGCGCCGCGATGATCACCCCGAAGAACGGGTTGAGGAAATGAAAGGTCGCCGCCCGCACCGCGCCGATCCGCTTGACCAGCTCGAACCAGACCCAGGTGGCCGCCAGCCCCGGCACCAGCGTGGTGTAGAAGAAGGCGATCACCAGCCGCGGGCTCCACCGCACGACCCACTGCTCGGTCGTCCCCGCGACAACCGCCAGACAGGCGGCGCCGATCAGCATCTGCAGCCCGACCACCATCAGCAGATTGCCGCCCGAAGAGGCGCTGCGCACCGACAGCGTCGCCGCCGACAGCGCTACGACGCCCAGCCCGCAAAGCGCCAGCCCCGGCAGGCTGACGCCGGCCTCCATCCGCGCGCCCATGATGATCGCCACGCCCCCGACGCCGGCGATCAGCCCGGCAACGCCCAGCGGACGGATCCGTTCGCCGAAGAAGGCCCAGCTTGCGAAGGCCACGATCAGCGGCATGGTCGAGGCGACGATCGCCGCAAGCGAGGCCTGCACCCATTGCATCGCCACGAAGTTGAGCCCGAGGTAAAGCGCGTTCTGGCAGATCCCGAAGATGATCGTCGCGCGCCATTGCCCGCGGGTCAGCTTGATCCGCTGCCCCATGACGAAGGCGATGGCGATGCCCAGCAGCCCCGAAATCAGGAATCGCAGCGACAGCGCGTAAAGCGGCGGCGCATCGGCCACGATCATCCGCGCCGAGGTAAAGGCCGAGGACCACATCAGCGCGAAGGCCAACCCCATTCCGATCGCGCGCAGATCCATGCCATTCCCTCGTCGCCAAACCCCCGGACAGTGGCGTAAAATCCGAAGCGCTGCAATGTGCCGCCGGCACAGTGGCAGATTTCTCGTCTACGCCAAGAACCTTGCCGAAGGTTTACGATTGCCTTGGTGGGCGGCCGCTCTCGGACCAAGACGGGCAGGCTTCGGACGGCAGGGGGACCGCGCTCGAAACCTCCCGATGGTCCCGATGGCCCCGGGGTCATCTTGTCCGCCTCTTGCGCCCGCCGCCCCCGCGCGGCATGACGAGAGGGTAGCCCGATGCCCCCGCCCGGTGGCGGCGTGCCGGCCGGGCGATTGCCGGAGGAGCCAGGCCTTGAGAACCCCACATGTGCAGAACCTTCCCCTCCGCAGCCCGGACCAGCCCGGCCCCGAGACCTTCTCGGACGCCGAAGCCGCGGTCGACCGGTTGCAGCACCTCTATGAAACCGCCACCGACTTTCTGATCGTCGAATTCTCGCGCGCGGTGACCAAGGGCCGCCCCGACAGCCGGATCCGCGCCTTCTACCCCGAGGTCCGCATCACCACCTCGACCTTCGCCAAGGCCGACAGCCGGCTGAGCTTTGGCCATGTGGCCGAGCCGGGCACCTATGCCACCACCATCACCCGGCCGGATCTGTTTCGCAGTTATCTGGTGCAGCAGATCGGCCTGCTGATGAAAACCCATGGCGTGCCGGTCAGCATCGGCCCCTCGGACACGCCGATCCCGGTGCATTTCGCGGTGGCCGGCCAGCCCGACCTGTCGGTGCCGCAAGAGGGCGCGCTGGATTTCCTTTTGCGCGATGTCTTCGACGTGCCCAACCTCAACACCACCAACGACGACATCGTGAACGGCACCCGCCTGACCAACCCCGACGGCTCGCGCCCGCTGGCGCCGTTCACCGCGCAGCGGGTGGATTATTCGCTGGCGCGGCTCAGCCATTACACCGCGACCGCGGCCGAGCATTTCCAGAACCATGTGCTGTTCACCAACTACCAGTTCTATGTCGAGGAATTCGAGGCCTTCGCCCGCGCCCAGCTGGCCGATCCGGCCTCGGGCTACACCAGCTTTGTCGGTACCGGAAATATCGAGATCACCGATCCGCATGCGCCGCTGCACACGCCCGCGAAACTGCCTCAGATGCCGACCTATCACCTGAAACGGCCGGGCGGGCAGGGGATCACCCTGGTCAACATCGGCGTCGGGCCGTCGAACGCCAAGACCGCGACCGACCATATCGCCGTGCTGCGCCCGCACGCCTGGCTGATGGTCGGCCATTGCGCGGGGCTGCGCAATTCGCAATCCTTGGGCGATTTCGTCCTGGCCCATGCCTATCTTCGCGAAGACAAGGTGCTGGACGACGACCTGCCGGTCTGGGTGCCGATCCCCGCCCTGGCCGAGATCCAGATCGCCCTGCAAGAGGCCCTGGCCCAGATCACCCAGCTAGAAGGCTACGAGCTGAAGCGCATCATGCGGACCGGCACGGTGGCGACGCTTGACAACCGCAACTGGGAGCTGCGCGACCAATCCGGGCCGGTGCAGCGGCTCAGCCAGTCGCGGGCGATCGCGCTGGACATGGAAAGCGCCACGATCGCGGCCAACGGATTCCGCTTTCGGGTGCCCTACGGCACGCTTCTATGCGTCTCCGACAAGCCCTTGCACGGCGAGTTGAAGCTGCCCGGCATGGCGACGGAATTCTACAAGACCCAGGTTTCGCGCCACCTCAAGATCGGGGTCCGCGCGATGGAGCTTCTGCGCGACATGCCACTGGAGCGGATACACAGCCGCAAGTTGCGCAGTTTCGAAGAGACCGCCTTTCTTTGACCAGCGATCCGGGGCAGGCGCACGGTTTTTCCGCCTGATGCGGGGGGCGCCGGGGAAATGCTGGGCGGATTCTCGAAAATAGTGGCAATTTGCTGGGGACAAAGACCGAAAGCGGGCCGATAGGGCTTGATTTGTGCCCTGAAAACCTGTGTAGCCACTAGATGCGCCCATTGGGGCGATGACAGACCCCGCACAAAGCGGGGCACGATTGAGGAGACTAGGATGTCGAAACCGATGACCAAGACGCAGCTCGTCGCGGCCCTGGCCGAAGAGATGGGTTCGGACAAGAAAGCCGCGAGCGCTGCGCTGGATGCGGTCACTGCGGTCGTGACCCGCGAGGTTGCCGCCGGTGGTGCCGTGACCCTGCCGGGCCTCGGCAAGATCGCCTGCCGCGCGCGCCCTGAGCGCCTGGTCCGCAACCCGGCCACGGGCGAGCAGATCCAGAAGCCGGCGGACAAGGTCGTGAAAATGACCATCGCCAAGGCTCTGAAGGACAGCGTCAACGGCTGATCCGACTGGCATCGCACCCCGGTTTCGGGGTGTCGTTGGGGCCGCCTCCGTGCGGCCCTTTCCATTTCCGGCCGGGTCATACTGGGCCCCGATTCAGACCTTGCGGAAGCGCGCGATCAGGGCGCGGTCCCCGGCATGGTCTGCTGCGCTGCGGGCGCCGTAGATCGGCACCTCCAGCAGCTCCAGCCCCGAAATCGCGGCCCCCAGCGCGTCGAATTTCGCGGCGAATCCCTGCGTGGCATAGACCCCGGAATTGATCGACAGCGTAAACAGCGCCCCGGCTGCTGCGACCGCCAGCAATCCATCCAACGCCTCGGGCCCGACATGGCCATGGGTGAAGGTCCCCGAAGAGGTGATCCCAGCGTAGCTGTTGGCCGCGATCGGCAGTGGCCGGGTCAGATCGGCGCGCGACAGCGCCCGGTAGACCCCCTTGCGCCGCGCGGCCTTCAGCATATCTTTCGAAATATCCAGCCCGTCGATGGGCCCGATCCCTCGCGCCGCCAGCGCCGCGCCCAATAGGCCGGTCCCGGCGCCTACATCCAGCACCGGCCCCGCGCCGCCAGCCTCTGCAAAGGCCGCGGCGGTGGCCTCGGGCAGCAGGTAATCCTTGGCCGCGGCAAACTCGACATCATAGGTTTCGGCCCAGTCGCGGTAGAGCCGCACCGAATCCTCGGGCGATTTCAGCCCATAGGCGGCGTCGAGATCGGGTTTCTTCTCGGACATGGCCCCATTGGGTCAGCCCGGGCCGCTAAAATCAAGGGCCACGGGCGTATGCGTCGGCGCGAGCCGCGAAAGCCTGGCCCAACGTCGCCCGCCGATGGAGTATTTGTCCCAAGGTGAAGCAGGAGACTTTCTGCTTCCGCTCTTCATCTTGGCCAAAATACTCCGGGGGTGCAGGGGGCAGAGCCCCCGCCGCCGCGCAGGCCGCCTCAGGCCGCGTCGAAATCCAGCACCAGCTTGTCGCCTTTCGGCTGCGCCTGACAGCCTAGAATATAACCCGCCTCGATCTCCCAGGGTTCGAGCGACCAGTTCTGCGCCATCTCCGCCTCGCCCTCGACGCGCTTGCAGCGGCAGGTGCAGCACATGCCGCCACGGCACGACCAGGGCAGCTCCACCCCGGCGCGATGCGCGGCGGCAATCAGATCCTCGTCGCCGGCTTCCAGCCGAAAGGCCCGGCGCGCGCCGTCGAGGATCACCTCGATCGCGACGCCCTCGGCCGGGCGCTCCACCGGCGGGCGCGGCGGGGCGCTGCCCTCGGCGGGGGTGAAATATTCGTGGTGGATCTTCGTCGCCGCGACCCCCAGATCCTGCAGCGTGGCCTGCACCGCCTCGATCATCGCGCCGGGCCCGCACAGGAACACCCCGTCGGCGCCCTGCGGGCCGATCGCTCCGGCCCGCGCCAGTTGCGCGATCTTGGCGCCGTCGATCCGGCCTTCCAGCAGCGGCACGTCCTGGCCCTCGCGGCTGAGCACGTGGATCAGGGTGAAGCGGCCAAGGTGGTGGTCCTTCAGCGCGTCCAGCGTCTCGCGGAACATGATCGTGCCGATGCCGCGGTTGCCGTAGACCAGCGTCACCCGCCCGCCACGCGCCAGCGCCGCCTTGGCGATCGCCACCATCGGCGTGATCCCCGACCCGGCCGCGATCAGCAGCAGGTCCTGCTCCGCACCCAGGGTGAAGCGCCCCTCGGGCGGCATCACCTCAAGGCTGTCGCCGACCCGCCAGCCCTGCGCCGGATCCGACATGGCGCCGCCCGGCACGCAGCGGATGCCGACGCTCAGGCCTTCTCCGGGGGCGCAGGCGATGGAATAAGAGCGCCGCAATTCGCCCTGCCGCAGGGTCAGATGCTGCCCCGGCCGGAAGGTGAAGGCTTCGGCCAGCGCCTCGGGCAGATCGAAGCGCACCGCGACGGCGCCCTCGCCCTCGGGACGCACCTCGGCGATCGTCAGCTTGTGGAACCCGTGCGCCATGACGCCCTCCCTCAGATGCATTTGAAATGGTCGAACGGCTCCAGACACGCCCGGCAGCGATACTGCGCCTTGCACGGGGTCGAGCCGAATTCGGAAAGCTTCTCGGTATCTTCGGATCCGCAGCGCGGGCAGGCGACGACGGTCTCGCCGAACAGCGCCCGCACCGAATTGCCCCCCTTCGCGGGCGGCGCGATGCCATAGGCAAGCAGCTTCGCGCGGCCCGCGTCGGTGATCCAGTCGGTTGTCCACGGCGGGGAAATCACCCGCACCACCCGAGCTTCGAACCCCGCGTCCAGAAGTGCGGCCTCCACCGCCAGCTCAATCGCCAGCACGGCGGGGCAGCCGGTATAGGTAGGCGTGACCCGCGCCACGGCGACGCCGCCTTCCAGCGACACGCCGCGCAGGATGCCCAGATCGGCGACCGTCAGCACCGGGATCTCGGGGTCCGGTACGGCGGCGGCGGCCTCCCAAGCGCGCGCCTCGCTCAGATCGGTGACACTCACCACACCGCCCCGGGATGGGCGCGGTGCAGGGATTGCATCTCGGCCAGCAAATGGCCCAGCCCCTCGCCATGCGCGCCCTCGCGCCCGCCCTTCTGGGGCCAGACCGCATCGGGCCAGTCCAGCCGCGCCTCGGCAAAGACGGCGCGCAGCGTGGCCTCCCAGGCACCGCGCATCTCGGCCCGCGCCGGCAAAAGCCCCGCGGCTTCGGCCGCTGCAGCTGCGGGCGAGGACAGGAACAACTCGTCGGTGAAGCGGTGCAGCTCTTCCACCGCCTCGGCCATGTGCCGCGCGCTTTCCTCGGTGCCGTCGCCCAGCCGCACGACCCATTCGGCGGCGTGGCGGATGTGATAGGCCACCTCCTTCACCGCCTTCGCGGCGATCCCGCGCAGGGTCTCGTCGCGCGATGCCATCGCCGCCTGCCAATAGGGCTCCATGAAACCCGCGAAATACAGCTGGCGCAGCATGGTCTGGGCGAAATCGCCGTTCTCGCGCTCGACCAGCAGGCAGTTCAGATATTCTCGCTCGCCCCGCAAATACGCCAGATCATCCTCGCCCCGGCCATTGCCCTCGATCGAGCCGGCATACGCATAAAGCCCCCGCGCCGCGCCGATCAGATCCAGCGCCATGTTGGGCAGGGCGAGGTCTTCCTCCAGCATCGGCGCGTGCCCGCACCATTCCGACAGCCGGTGCCCCAGCACCAGATGATCGTCCGCCAGCTCCAGCAGGGCGGTGACGAAAACCTCCGACATCACATGTGCCCCACTTCGTCGGGGATCTCATAGAAGGTGGGGTGGCGATAGATCTTGTCGGCGGTCGGCTCGAACATCTCGTCGGCATGGTCCGGATCGCTCGCCGTGATCGCCGAGGACGGCACCACCCAGATCGAATTCCCCTCGCCGCGCCGCGTATAGACATCCCGCGCCGCCTGCAGCGCCATCACCTCATCCGCGGCATGAAGCGATCCCACATGCCGATGCGAAAGCCCGTTCCGGGGCCGGATGAACACTTCCCAAAGCGCCGTCGCCTCAGCCATCTCGCTACCCTTTCATTGTTCCTGAAATACGCCCGTAGCGGCGCATCATTCCGCCGCCATCTTCCGGGCGGCACGCTTCGCCGCATGGGCCCGGGCCGCTTCGCGCACCCAGGCGCCCTCGTCCCAGGCCTTCTTGCGGGCCTTGATCCGGTCGCGGTTCATCACCCCGCCGCCCTTGACCACGCGCCAGAACTCGTCCCAGTCGATCGGCCCGTGACGATAGCCGCCCTTGCCGTCGTTCAGGCCCTCGTCCCACACCATGTCGGGATCGGGCACCGTCAGCCCCAGAAATTCAGCCTGCGGCACCGTCGCGTCGATGAATTTCTGCCGCAAAGCGTCATTCGAGAACCGCTTGATCTTCCAGGCCATAGACTGCTCGGAATGGGCGCTTTCGCTGTCATGGGGCCCGAACATCATGATCGAGGGCCACCACCAGCGGTTCAGCGCATCCTGCGCCATCGCCTTCTGCGCCTCGGTGCCGCGCGCCAGCGTCATGACGATCTCATAGCCCTGACGCTGGTGGAAGCTTTCCTCCTTGCAGACCCGGATCATCGCCCGCGCATAGGGGCCATAGGAACAGCGGCACAGCGGGATCTGGTTCATGATCGCGGCGCCATCCACCAGCCAGCCGACGATGCCGATATCGGCCCAGCTCAGCGTCGGGTAGTTGAAGATCGAGGAATACTTGGCCTTCCCCGACAGCAATTCCTCGGTCATCTCCTCACGGCTGACGCCCAGCGTCTCGGCGGCGGAATATAGGTAAAGGCCGTGGCCGCCCTCATCCTGCACCTTGGCCAGCAAGGCCGCTTTGCGGCGCAGCGAGGGCGCGCGGGTGATCCAGTTGCCCTCGGGCAGCATGCCGACGATCTCGGAATGCGCGTGCTGGCCGATCTGGCGGATCAGCGTGCGGCGATAGCCTTCGGGCATCGCATCCTTCGGCTCGATCTTCTCCTCGGCGTCGATCCGGGCCTGAAAGGCGGCCAGAAATGCCGCGTCCTCCTTGGTCCGGCCATCGGCCCCGATCAATCCCTGAGAATACATGCATGCCTCCGTGACCCGCGACTCGGGCCTTCCCTGATCCGATTATATGTTACGAACTGGTCTATTTCAATAAAAGTTCGTAACCTATTATCAGGCGCTTGCGGCCAATGCCTCTGCCCGCGATAGTCCGGGCCATGACGCAGGTGCTTCTTTCCCTCGGGCATGGCTATTCGGCGCGGGCGCTGACCCGACGCCTGCCGCCGGGCTGGCATGTCATCGGCACCACCCGCAGCACCGACAAGGCCGCGGCACTTGCCGCCGAGGGGGTAGAGCCGCTGATCTGGACGGGCACCGATCTGGGCCCGGCGCTGGCACGGGCGACGCATCTTCTGTCCTCCATCGCCCCGGATGACGACGGCGACCCGGTCCTGCGCGCGCTTGCGCCGCAGCTTGCGGCGGCGCGCCTCGACTGGGTGGGGTATCTCTCGACCACCGGGGTCTACGGCGACCACGGCGGCGGCTGGGTGGATGAGACGAATCCGCTGACCCCGGCGACCCGGCGCGGCCGCACCCGCATGCGGGCCGAGGCCGCCTGGCAGGCGCTGGACCTGCCGCTGCACATCTTCCGGCTGGCGGGGATCTACGGTGCGGGGCGTGGTCCGTTCAAGAAAATCCGCGCGGGCACGGCGCGCCGGATCGTGAAACCGGGCCAGGTGTTCAGCCGCATCCATGAGGCCGACATCGCCCAGGTGCTGGCCGCCTCGATCGCCCGGCCCGCCCCCGGCGCGATCTACAATGTCTGCGATGATGACCCCGCCCCGCCGCAGGACGTGATCGCCCATGCGGCGCGGCTTCTGGGCCTGCCGCCACCGCCCGAGGAAGATTTCGAAGCGGCCGAGCTGACCCCGATGGCGCGCAGCTTCTACGCGGAATCGAAGCGGGTTCGGAACGACCGGATCAAGCGGGACCTCGGCGTAACCCTACGCTATCCGACCTACCGAGAGGGGCTGGCGGCGCTGCTGGCAGAAGAGGACATTCCCCGCTGAAACCCGACGCCCTGGCCCCCCGTGGCCCTTCATCTTGGCACAAATACTCCACGGGCTCGCCATCTGAGCGCCGTCGCCAAGGGTGCTCGGACCCGTGGCGCAGGCATTGGCAATTCCCAGAGACGATAGCGACGGGGTGTGAAACCCCGCCAGCGGCGGCGGAGCAAAGAAAAGGCCGGACGCAGGGCCCGGCCTTTCCGCGCATCAGTGGACCACCGCATCCTGCGGCGGCTGGCGGTTTGAGCCGCCGACCCGGTCGCCGATCATCAGCCCCTCGGGCCCGGCGCTAACTGGCACGGTGGCGCCGTCCAGCACCTCGCCGCCCAGGATCATCTCGGCCAGCGGATCTTGCAGCGCGCGCTGGATCACCCGCTTCAGCGGCCGCGCGCCGAAGACCGGATCGTAGCCCTCGTCGGCCAGCCATTGCAGCGCCGCCTGGCTGAGTTCCAGCGTGATCTTGCGCGCCGCAAGACGCTTCGTCAGCCGGCGCATCTGGATCGTCACGATCCCGTCCATGTCTTCGCGGCTCAGACGGTCGAAGATGATCGTCTCATCCAGACGGTTCAGGAACTCGGGCCGGAAATGGCCCCGCACCGCGTCCATCACCTCGCGCTTTGCCTGCGCGGCATCGGAGCCGTCCGGAATCTGGCTGAGCGCCTGCGACCCGAGGTTCGAGGTCAGCACGATCAGCGTCTGCTTGAAGTCGACCGTGCGGCCCTGACCATCGGTCAGTACCCCGTCGTCAAGCACCTGCAACAGCACGTTGAAGACATCCGGGTGGGCCTTCTCGACCTCGTCGAACAGCACCACCTGATAGGGCCGGCGGCGCACGGCTTCGGTCAGCACGCCGCCCTCGTCATAGCCGACATAGCCCGGAGGCGCGCCGATCAGACGCGAGACCGCGTGCTTTTCCATGAACTCCGACATGTCGATCCGCACCATCGCGTTGTCGTCGTCGAAAAGGTATTCGGCCACCGCCTTGGTCAGCTCGGTCTTGCCGACGCCGGTCGGCCCGAGGAACAGGAAGCTGCCCAAAGGCCGGTTCTCGTCGTTCAGACCCGCGCGCGCCCGGCGCACCGCGTTCGACACCGCCCGCACCGCCTGACGCTGGCCGATGACGCGCTTGCCCAGCTCGTCCTCCATGCGCAGCAGTTTCTCGCGCTCGCCCTCCAGCATTTTCGAGGTCGGGATGCCGGTCCAGCGCTCCACCACCTCGGCGATCTGCTCGGGGCGCACAGCCTCTTCGACCATGACATCGCCTTCCGACGCCTCGGCCTCGACCAGCTGCTTTTCAAGCTGCGGGATGATGCCGTAGGACAGCTCTCCGGCGCGGGCAAGGTTGCCCGCGCGCTTGGCGCTGTCCAGCTCGCTGCGCGCCGCGTCCAGCTTCTCTTTCAACTCGCGCGCGCCTTCCAGCTTGTCGCGCTCGGCCTGCCAGCGGGCGGTCATCTCGGCGGAATGCTCGCTGAGTTCCGCCAACTCCTTTTCCAGCTTCTCCAGCCGGTCCTTCGAGGCCGCGTCATCCTCATGCCTGAGCGCCTCGGCCTCGATCTGCATCTGCAGGATCTGACGGTCGAGCTGGTCAAGCTCCTCGGGCTTGGAATCGACTTCCATGCGCAGCCGGCTGGCGGCCTCGTCCATCAGGTCGATCGCCTTGTCGGGCAGGAAACGGTCGGTGATGTAGCGGTGCGACAGCGTCGCCGCCGCCACCAGTGCGGAATCACTGATCCGCACGCCGTGGTGCAGCTCGTATTTTTCCTTGATGCCGCGCAGGATGCTGATGGTGTCCTCGACCGTCGGCTCGCTGACCATCACCGGCTGGAACCGCCGGGCAAGTGCCGCGTCCTTTTCGACATGCTTGCGGTATTCATCCAGCGTCGTGGCGCCGACGCAGTGCAGCTCGCCCCGCGCCAGCGCGGGTTTCAGCAGGTTCGAGGCATCCATCGCCCCGTCGGCCTTGCCGGCACCCACCAGCGTGTGCATCTCGTCGATGAACAGGATGATCTCGCCTGCCGCGGCGGTGACCTCGGACAGGATCGCCTTCAGCCGCTCCTCGAATTCGCCACGGTATTTCGCGCCGGCGATCAGCGACCCCATGTCGAGCGCCATGAGCTTCTTGTTGCGCAAGGATTCAGGCACGTCGCCATTGATGATGCGCAGCGCCAGCCCCTCGGCGATGGCAGTCTTGCCGACGCCCGGCTCGCCGATCAGCACCGGGTTGTTCTTGGTGCGGCGTGACAGCACCTGCATGGTGCGGCGGATTTCCTCGTCGCGACCGATGATCGGGTCGATCTTGCCCTCTTCGGCCGCTGCGGTCAGGTCGCGCGCGTATTTCTTCAGCGCGTCATAGCCTTCCTCGGCGCTGGCGGTATCGGCGGTGCGGCCCTTGCGAATGTCGTTGATCGCCGA
This sequence comes from uncultured Albidovulum sp., assembly GCA_913064775.1. Lineage (GTDB taxonomy): Bacteria > Pseudomonadota > Alphaproteobacteria > Rhodobacterales > Rhodobacteraceae > Acidimangrovimonas. Next base: position 28,776 of record CAJYAD010000013.1, read on the forward strand.
GTTGAGCGCCTGGGCATTCACCGCCCCGGCCTCCAGCGCGGTCTTGGCCTGTGACTTGACCATCGCCAGCGCCATCAGGATGCGCTCGACCGGCACGAAGCTGTCGCTGGCCTTCTTGGCGATTTTCTCGGCCTCGTCCAGCACCCGGCCAAGGGCGGGATCCATATAGACCTGACCCGCGTCGCCCGACACTTTCGGCAGCTTGCCGATCGCAAGGTCCACCGCTTCGGCCACCCGCAGGGGTTCGCCGCCCGAGCGCTTGATCAGGTTCGAGGCAAGGCCCTGATCGTCATCCATGAGAGCCTTCAGCAGATGTTCGGGGGCGAGACGCTGGTTCTCTTCCCGCATGGCGATCGTCTGCGCGGCCTGAAGGAAGCCGCGCGACCGCTCCGTGAACTTCTCGAGGTTCATCGGTATCTCCTTTTCTAGCACCCGCCCTGGGACGCCCTGAAGCGGCACGTCCGGTTTGCAGGCCTTCGCTATTGGATGTGGGGAAGACCGGGGCCGGACGCAAGGGCGGGCTGCGCGCAAAATCGTCCGCTCCCCGGGCAAGGCGGCCCGGGCAAAGCGCCGCCACCGCCGCGCCGCCGCTTCCTCCCCGAAGGCACGTCGCCGCCAAGAGAAGACGCATCAGGCGCGGTCGTCCTTGGCCGTGGAAAGGACGACATAAGAGGTGATCGAGGCGACCTGGGGCAGGGCGCCCAGGATCTCGGTATGGAAGGATTTGTAGGCGGCTATGTCCGATGCCTCGACGCGCAGCAGATATTCGACGCCGCCGGTGACATTGTGGCATTCGGTGACCTGCGGGGCGCGGGCGATGGCGCGCTCGAACGCCTCCTGCGCGGCCTTGGTGTGCTGCGACAGGCCCACGGTCACATAGGCGCGGAAACCAAGGCCCCGCGCCACCGGGTTCAGCCGGGCGCGGTAGCCCAGGATGATGCCGCGCCGCTCCAGCTCCTGCACGCGGCGCAGGCAGGCCGAGGGCGACAGCCCCACCCGCGCCGCGAGGTCGAGATTGGAGATCCGGCCATCGCGGGTGAGTTCGCGCAATATGTTTTCGTTGATGCGGTCAAGGTCCGTCATTTGTTGCCAAATATCTGCAAAAAAGCGGCAGATCGCAAGCTGATTGCGCCGCAAAGACGGTAGATATTGCAACCATGACCTATCAAGTCCTCTCTGCCCTGATCCTGTTCGCCTTTGTCTCGTCGATCACGCCGGGGCCGAACAACCTGATGTTGATGGCATCGGGGGCGAATTTCGGCCTCGTGCGGACGCTGCCGCATATGCTGGGCGTGGCGCTGGGCTTCGTCTTCATGACGGCGCTGCTGGCGCTGGGGCTGGTGCAGATCTTCGCGCTGTGGCCGCCGCTGCATCTGGTGCTGAAGGCGGTCAGCGCCGTGTTCATGCTATGGCTGGCGTGGAAGATCGCCCATGCCGCGCCGCCCGGCCAGTCAGCGGCGAAGGGGCGGCCGCTGACCTTCGCGCAGGCCGCGGCGTTCCAGTGGGTGAACCCCAAGGCCTGGGCGATGGCGACCACCGCGATCGCCGCCTACGCCCCGCCCCAAAGCCCCCTCGGCGGGCTTTGGGTGGCGCTGGTCTTCGGGGCTGTGAACCTGCCGTCGATCTCGACCTGGGTGATGATGGGGCGGCAGATCCGGGGCGCGCTGACCAGCCCGCGGCGGTTGGCGCTGTTCAACTGGACGATGGCGGCGCTGCTGGTCGCCTCGCTTTGGCCGATCCTGAAGGGATAGCGCCAGGTCAGTCGCCGGAGCCGGTCTTGGTCTTGGCCTTGGCGTCGGGCGCGGTGGTGGCCGGCGCGGTGTCGGGGGTCGCGCCGTTGGTGCCCTCCGGGGTGGCGGGCGCATCCTGCCCGGTCAGCGCACCGTTCTTCCATTCGCCCGAGGCCTCTTGCCCAGAGGCGTAATGCATCACGCCCTGGCCCTCTCGGTGGCCGTCCTTGAACATGCCGGTATAGACATCGCCGTTGGCATAGGTCGCCACGCCCTTGCCGTCGATCTGCCCGGCCTTCCATGCGCCGGCATATTTGAAGCCGTCCTTCATGGTGATCTCGCCGTCGCCGTCGCGCCGGCCCTTGGCGAACTGGCCCTTGTAGACGGTGCCGTCGGGATAGGTCGCGGTGCCCTGCCCGTCGCGCTGACCGTCCTTCCACTTGCCGACATAGGTGTAGCCGTCGGGGTAGGTCATCGTGCCCTGGCCATCGTTGCGGCCGTTCTTGAAGTCGCCGTCATAGGTCAGGCCGTTGGCGTAATGGGCGACGCCCTTGCCGTCGATCACCCCCTTCTTCCACTGGCCCTCGTAGGTTGAGCCGTCGGGGTAGGTGATCTTGCCGGTGCCATCCGCCAGCCCGTTCAGCAGATCCCCGGCATAGCTGGAGCCGTCGGGATAGGTGACCGAGCCGGAGCCGGTGATCTCTCCATCCTTCCACTGGCCGGTGTAGACATAGCCGTCCTTGCCCTTGAAGGTGCCCTGGCCCTGGCGCTTGTCGGCGACGAAGGCGCCCTCGTAGATATCGCCGTTGGCATAGGTGACCTTGCCCTGGCCCTGGCGCTTGCCGTTCACCAGATCGCCGACATAGACGTCTCCGTTCGGCTGGGTCAGGGTGCCCTTGCCGTTGATCTGGCCGTCCTTCCACTGGCCGGTATAGACCATGCCATCCTTCATCTTCAGGGTGCCCTTGCCGTCGCGCTCGCCGTTCTTCAGCGTGCCGACATAGGTGGTGCCATCGGGATACGTGATCTTGCCTTCGCCCTCTTTGACGCCGTTGACCCATTGGCCGTCATAGACATAGCCGTCCTTGCCGGTCATGCGTCCGGAGCCGTCATGGACGCCGTTCTTGAAGCCACCGACATAGGTAACACCGTTGGCATAGGTCGCGGTGCCCTGGCCGGTCATCTGGCCGTTGACCCAGTCGCCCTCGAAGGTAGAGCCGTCGGCGAAGGTGATCTTGCCCTTGCCGTCGGGCTTGCCCTGCGAGAAATGCCCGACATAGACCGAACCGTTGGGGAAACGCGCGGTGCCCTGGCCCTTGATCTCGCCGTTCACCCACTGGCCGCTGTATTCGTAGCCGTTCGGCAGCTTGTAGGTGCCCTGGCCGTTCTGCTTGCCGTCCTTGAAGCTGCCGGCATAGACGCCGCCGTTGTCATATTGCTTGGTGACCGTGCCGCTGTTCTGGGCCACCGCCGCCCCGCCCGCCAGGGCCGCGACCACGACCAGCGTGCCCAGACGCTTCCCACCCGATCTATTCGCCACCCGGATGCTCCCCGACTTCGCTGATTGCCGCCGGGCGCCTGCCCGGGTCGGGGCGAACCCTAAGGGACGCACCCCCGGTCTGACAAGCGCGGGTGGCGGCGGCCGGGCCGGGGGGCGGGTTTCCGCTATGAAGATGTCCCCGAACCGTGATGTCGTTCCAGGCCGCGAAGCGCGCGACCCAGCGGGGGCCGGTGCCTGCCCCCGTGGGGCGGGGGATGGGCTGCCGACTGCGGCCTTTACCGCCGACGCCCCGTCATCCGCCGCCACCAGCTCTTCATCCCCGCCGCCGCGTTTTCGGCGCGCGCTTCGGTCTGGTCCCAGCGCTCCTGCCCACCGGCGATCAGCGGGTCGAGCGTGCGTTCGCGAAACCGCACCCACATGCGCCAGAAGAACAGGACAATCAGTGCCAGCACCACGAGGATCACGATGTTGACCCAGGGGAAGATCTTCACATCCGGCCCCGACACCGCGCGAAGGCCGATCGCGTTCGGATAGGTTGACAGGAACGGAATGCGCCAGCCGTATTCGGTGACCACCACCCAGCGCGGCGCCTCCGCCGTGGATTTCAGCGCCGAGGCCTCGGCCTGCACGTTGGAGCTGTTGAACTTGAAGAACGGCGGCCAGATCCAGCCGGTATCCTCGTTGCGGTAGACGATCACCTTGCCGTTCGGCCGCACCGCGGCGATGAAGCGGATGTCGGGCGCCTCGGTGCCCGGCTTGGTACCGGCATCGGGCGAGGCATAGAAGAACCGGTTGATCGTGCCCAGCGGCGTCACCCGGTTGTAGGTGTCGGTGATGCGCACCACGTCGTGCTGCGGCAGCGTGTAATCCAGGAACAACCCGGCAATCAGCACCACCAGCCCGATGAAGCCCCATTTGAAATAGCGTCGCATGCCTGCCCCTATTGCCGGTTCATGAAATAGGCGATCGCAGCAACCGCCAGCAGTGGCACGACATACACCCCCCAGATCAGCTTGCGGCGCAAGGATCGGCGGTAGGTGGCCATGCCAGCCTCGATATAGGCGCTGCGCGCCGCGTCGCCCAGCCCCGGATGTTCCGCCGCCCACTGCTTTTCCAGCCGCTCACGCACCAGCGAGCCCGCGTAGAGTGAGATCAGCACATAGAGCACCGTCAGAATCGCGAAGCCCAGCAGAAGCGCGCGGGCAAGGCCCATCGCGTCACCTGCGCCCGTCGTTGGGCCGCAGGGTTGCGGCCAGCACCACCACTGGCGCCCAGATCAGCCCGGCCATCAACCCGAGCCACAGAAAATGCGCCGCCGCCAGCATCGGCTGCGCGCTGATCGCGCCCGCGACACCCGGCGCCTCCAGCAGGTACAGCACCGCGAAATAGCCGCCCGACAGAACCAGCATGGACAGCGACGAGATCGCGATGTTCATGGCGCGGGCGCGCAGGTCGTGGCCCAGCCGCCGGGCCAGCCAGATCGGAACCGCCGCCGCGATCAGCACCAGCACGACGACCGGCAGCAGAATGGCCAGCGCGTTTCGGATCGGCTCGGGATCGCTCATGATGTCCTCGTGTCGTTCTTGCGGGGGTCAGTCTAGCGCAAGTTGCGCGCCCGCCAACACCACCGATCGCCGTCTCGCGGGTTTCCTGCACATGCGGCGCGCCGGATTTCAGGCCGGGTCCGCCGTCAGGTCCGCGAAAACGCTCAGCAGAGCAGTGATTGCTCTGTTCTTTCGTTCTGGTCCAAATATCCAGCGGTGTCGCCATCGAAGCGCCGTCGCCATTGTGCCCGGACCGGTGGCGCAGCCCTTCGCACCCCCCGGCGCCTGCATCCGCGAAGGGCCTAGCGCCCGACGCTTATATAGGCCTCGAACCCCGCACGCTCCGCATCCTTCGCCGAGTAGATATTGCGCAGGTCGGCCATCCGCGCCACCGCCATCGTCTTCGCCAGGCGCTTCAGGTCCAGCGCGCGGAACTCGTTCCATTCGGTCAGGATCACCACCGCCTCGGCCCCCTGTGCGGCGGCATAGGCATCGTCCAGCCAGGTCACGCCGGGCAGCAGCGCCTCGCCTTCCTTGCGGCCCTGCGGATCGACCACCTTCACCTTGGCACCGCCGCCCACCAGCGCCGGCACGATGGTCAGCGCCGGGGCTTCGCGCATGTCGTCGGTGTTGGGCTTGAACGTCACCCCCAGCACCGCGATCGTCTTGCCGTTCACAGTGCCCTCGCAAAGATCGACAATCCGGTCGATCATCCGCCGCTTCATCTCCTCGTTCACCGCGATCACCGCCTCGACGATCTGCTGCGGCATCGCGTGATCCTGCCCGATCCGCGCCAGCGCCCGGGTGTCCTTGGGAAAGCACGACCCGCCATAGCCCGGCCCGGCATGCAGGAACTTGTTGCCGATCCGCCCGTCCAGCCCCATGCCTTTCGACACCGCCTTCACATCCGCCCCCACCCGTTCGCACAGCGCCGCGATCTCGTTGATGAAGGTGATCTTGGTCGCCAGAAAGGCGTTGGCCGCGTATTTGATCATCTCGGCGCTTTCCAGATCGGTGTAGACGACCGGAAATTCGCGCAGGAACAGCGGGCGATAGATCTGGCCCATCACCTCGCGGGCGCGGTCGGATTGCACCCCCACGACCACCCGGTCGGGGCGCATGAAATCGTCGATCGCGGCGCCTTCGCGCAGAAATTCAGGGTTCGAGGCCACGTCGAAACTGGCCCCCGGATGGGCCGTGGCGATCACCTCGGCCACCTGCCGGTTGGTGCCCACCGGCACCGTCGATTTGGTCACCACCACCGCATAGCCGGTCAGCGCGCCGGCGATCTCTTCCGCTGCGGCCATCACATAGGTCAGATCCGCATGGCCATCGCCGCGCCGCGTCGGCGTGCCGACCGCGATGAAGATCGCCTCGGCCCCGTCCACCGCCGACTTCAGATCTAAGGTGAAGCTCAGCCGCCCGGCCTCGACATTCTTGGCCATCAGCGCCTCAAGCCCCGGCTCGTAGATCGGCACCTCGCCTGCGACAAGCTTGGCGATCTTCGCCGGGTCCTTGTCGACGCAAATCACCTCATGCCCGAAATCCGAGAAACAGACCCCGGATACCAGGCCCACATAGCCCGTGCCGATCATTGCGATTTTCATCTAACAGCCTCCGGTACGCCGCGCCCTATCGTCATGCGCGACCGTCACGGCCCTGTCAACGCGGCAGGGCGCTCCCTAGCTGCCGCGATAGGTGGAATAGCCATAGGGCGACAGCAGTAGCGGCACATGATAGTGGCTGTCGGCCTCAGCCATGCCAAAGCGGATCGGCACCGCATCCAGAAACAGCGGATCCGCCCCTGCCTGTCCGGTCCGGCGCAGATAGGCGCCGGCGAAGAACACCAGCTCATAGATGCCGGGCGCGAACTGCCCCTTGGGCAGGATCGGCGCATCGGTGCGGCCATCGGCATTGGTCACCGCCTCGGCGATCTTTTCGGGGCCTCCGCCCTTCGATCCGCGGCCCAGCCGGAACAGGGTGATCGCCACCCCCTGCGCGGGTACGCCCCGCGCGGTGTCAAGCACATGGGTGGTCAGGTATCCCTCGGGCATTGCGGCCTCCATCGCGTGAACAATCTTTGCGCAATCTTGCCGCGATCGCTTGCGCGGCACGACCCGTCGCCCCCAAGATAGGACTTTCTTCAAGAAATTGAAAAACCGCTCGACGCTTCCACGCTAGAAACCGGGGATGCATGGCAGGGAGACCACGATGAATCGCTATCCGCGCGACATGCTGGGATATGGCGCCAACCCGCCCGATGCCGCCTGGCCCGGGGGGGCGAAGATCGCGGTCCAGATCGTGCTGAACTACGAAGAGGGCGGCGAGAATTCCATCCTGCACGGCGATGCCGCGTCCGAGGCCTTCCTTTCGGACATCGCCGGCGCCGCGCCCTGGCCCGGCCAGCGCCACTGGAACATGGAATCGATCTATGAATACGGCGCCCGCGCCGGGTTCTGGCGGCTGCACCGGCTGTTCACCGCCCGTGGCATCCCGCTGACGATCTACGGCGTCGCGACCGCCCTTGCCCGGGCGCCCGAACAGGTCGCCGCGATGAAGGCCGCGGGGTGGGAGATCGCCTCTCACGGCCTGAAATGGGTCGAACACAAGGACATGCCCGAGGCCGAGGAACGCGAAGCCATCGCCGCCGCGATCCGCCTGCATACCGAGGTGGTGGGGGAACGCCCCCTTGGCTGGTACACCGGCCGCTGCAGCGCCAACACCGTGCGTCTGGTGGCCGAGGAGGGCGGCTTTGCCTATATCTCCGACACCTATGACGACGACCTGCCCTATTGGCTGGAGGTCGGCGCCCGCGACCAGCTGATCATCCCCTATACGCTGGAAGCCAACGACATGCGCTTCGCCACCGCGCCCGGCTACATCACCGGCGAGCAGTTCTTCCAATACCTCAAGGATGCCTTCGACACCCTCTATGCCGAGGGCGCGGCGGGCGGCGCGAAGATGATGTCGATCGGGCTGCACAACCGGTTGATCGGCCGCCCGGGAAAGATTGCCGGGCTGATGCGGTTCCTCGACCACGCGGCGGCGCAGGACGGGGTCTGGTTCCCGCGCCGCATCGACATTGCCCGCCACTGGGCGCAGCACCACCCCCACACCCGGCAAGAGCGCCCCTCGCAAATGTCGCGAGAGCGCTTCATCGCCCGCTTCGGTGGCGTCTTCGAGCATTCCCCCTGGATCGCCGAGCGCGCCTGGGGGCTGGAACTCGGCCCGGCGCATGACAGCGCGATCGGCGTCCACAGCGCGCTTTGCCGCATCTTCCGCGCGGCCCCGCCCGAGAAACGGCTGGGCGTGCTGAAGGCCCACCCCGACCTTGCCGGCAAGCTGGCGCAAGCGCGCCGCCTGACCGCCGAATCGACCGGCGAACAGGCCAGCGCCGGGCTCGATGCCCTGACCGATACCGAACGCGCCAGTTTTGGGGCCCTGAACCGCAGCTACATGGCAAAGCACGGCTTTCCCTTCATCATCGCGGTCCGGGATCACGACAAGACGGGCATCCTCGCGGCGTTCGAGCGCCGCATCTCCAACGACAGCCCCACCGAATTCGCCGAGGCCTGCACCCAGGTCGAACGCATCGCAGAGCTGCGCCTGAAGGATATGCTGGCATGAATCCCTACTACGCCCCCCAAGGCGGCCTGCCGCCGCAAACCGCGCTGATGACCGGCCGCGCGGTGTTTACCGAAGCCTATGCGGTGATCCCGCGCGGCGTGTTCTCGGACATCGTCACCTCGTTCCTGCCGGGCTGGACCGGCACAAAGGCCTGGATCATCGCACGTCCCCTCTCGGGCTTTGCCGAAACCTTCAGCCAATATGTGATGGAAATCGCCCCCGGCGGCGGCTCGGACGCGCCGGATGCCGAGACCGGCGCCCAGCATGTCCTCTTCGTCACCGAAGGCGCGATGGCGCTGACGATCGCCGGGCGCGCCCACAGCCTCGGCCCCGGCGGCTATGCCTATATCCCGCCCGCCACCGCCTGGACCGCCGCCAACGCGGGCGACAGCCCCCTGCGCTTTCACTGGATACGCAAGCTCTACCTGCCCGCGCCGGGCCTGCCCGCCCCCGAGGCTTTCGTCACCGATGAGGCCGAAATCCCCCCGATCCCTATGCCCGATACCGAAGGCCGCTGGGCCACGACCCGCTTCGTCGCCCCCGACGACCTGCGCCACGACATGCATGTCAACATCGTCACCTTCCAGCCCGGCGGGTTGATTCCTTTTGAGGAAACCCATGTGATGGAACATGGCCTCTACGTGCTTCAGGGCCGCGCCGTCTACAAGCTGAACCGCGACTGGGTCGAGGTCGAGGCGGGCGATTTCATGTGGCTGCGCGCCTATTGCCCCCAGGCCTGCTACGCCGCCGGCCCCGGCCCGTTCCGCTACCTCCTCTACAAGGACGTCAACCGCCACGCCAACCTGCGCGGCCCCGGCGCCTTCGGGCCGCCCGCATGACCTGCACCTTCTTTCTGGCGGAAATATCCTCGGGGGGTCCGGCGGGCAGACAGCCCCCCGGCGCCGCCACATGACCCACTCGATCACGCCACAGCCGCTCAGCGTCGCGGCCTTCGCCCCCTTCGGCGATGTGCTCGACACCTTGGGGCCCCATGACAAGCTGATCAACCAGGGCCTTTGCGGGCGCTGGCACGACCGGGCGCAGCTTGACTTCGGCCCCGGCGGACGGGCGGGCGTCAGCCTCTTCCGGGCCGAACCGCGGCAGCTGCCCTACCTGCTCGAGATGGTCGAGCGCCACCCCGAGGGCAGCCAGGCCTTCCTGCCGATGCACGAACATCCCTTCCTGGTGATCGTCGCGCCGGATGCGGGCGGGGTGCCGGGCACGCCGCGCGCCTTCCTCACCGCGCCCGGACAGGGGATCAACCTGCACCGCGGCACTTGGCACGGGGTGCTGACGCCACTGCAGTCCTCCGGCCTTTTCGCGGTGGTCGACCGCATCGGCGACAGCCCCAACCTGCAGGAACACTGGTTCGACACGCCCTATACCGTGACACCGCCCTGACGGCCCCGCGCGCAACCCCCATTGCGGCGCCGCGCGGGCCACAATAGGCTTTGCCCCATGCTGCAAGACGACCGCCTCCGCCAGGAACTGGAAAGCCGCCGCGACGCGCTGATCGCGCTGACGCAGGACCTGGTCCGCATCCCGACGCTCAACCCGCCGGGGCGCCATTACTACGACATCTGCGCCTATCTCGACCGCTACCTGAGCGCGCGCGGATTTGCGTGCCAGATGATCCGGGCCGAGGGCGCGCCGGCCGACAGCGACAAATACCCCCGCTGGAACCTGATCGCCCGGCGCGAGGGCAAGTCACCCGGCGATTGTGTCCATTTCAACGGCCATCACGACGTGGTCGAGGTCGGCCATGGCTGGACCCGCGATCCCTTCGGCGGCGCGCTGGAAGACGGCCGCATCTATGGCCGCGGCTCTTGTGACATGAAGGGCGGCCTCGCCGCCGCGATCATCGCAGCCGAAGCCTTCATCGCGACCCACCCCGACCATTCCGGCGCGATCGAGATCTCGGCCACCGCGGATGAGGAATCGGGCGGCTTCGGTGGCGTCGCCTATCTGGCCGAAAAGGGCTATTTCGCGCCCGATCGCGTCCAGCACGTCATCATCCCCGAACCCCTGCACAAGGACCGGATCTGCCTGGGCCACCGCGGCGTCTGGTGGGCCGAGATCGAGACCAAGGGCCGTATCGCCCACGGCTCGATGCCCTTCCTCGGCGACAGCGCGATCCGCCACATGGGTGCGGTGCTGGAAGAGATCGAAGAGGTCCTCTACCCGCTGCTCGCCACCAAGCACACGGCGATGCCGGTGATCCCCGAGGGCGCCCGGCAATCGACGCTGAACATCAACTCGATCCACGGCGGCGCGCCGGAGCAGGAGGCCGATTACACCGGCTTTCCCTCGGCCTGCGTGGCCGACCGCTGCCGCATCGTGATCGACCGGCGCTTCCTGATCGAGGAAGACCTGACCGAGGTGAAGGCCGAGATCTCCCGGCTGCTGGAGCGGGTGAAGGCGAAGCGACCCAGCTTCGACTACGAGATCCACGATCTCTTCGAGGTGATCCCCTCGATGACCGATCGAGAGGCGCCGGTGGTGCGCTCGGTGGCGCGCGCGATTCAGACGGTGCTGGACCGCGAGGCGGGCTATGTCGTCTCGCCCGGGACTTACGATCAGAAGCATATCGACCGGATCGGCAAGCTGAAGAACTGCATCGCCTATGGGCCGGGGATCCTGGATCTGGCGCATCAGCCGGATGAATGGATCGGAGTCGACGACATGATGGATTCGGCCCGCGTCATGGCCCTGACCCTGGGCGAATTGCTGCTGCCGCAGTAGCCGCACGCCCCGACCGAGGCCGGGGCGCAGGTCACGCAAGAGATGGCCCTGTCAGGCCGTAAGTCAGGCCGTCAGCTTGCCCGCGACCTCGACCAGACGCTTCGCCTGATGGCCGATCACCGTTTTCGCGGTGTCGTCGAAAGCGTCGCCCTGCTTGTGGCTGTAGCCATAGGGGTTGCCGGTCTCGAAGATCTTCTCATGCGTATAGCCCGGCGCCACGATGATCGCGCCCCAATGCATGAAGCTGGTGTAAAGGCCCAGCGTCGTCGCCTCCTGCCCGCCATGCACGGTCGAGGCAGAGGTCATCGCGCTGACCGCCTTGTTGGCCAGCTTGCCCTGCTGCCAGAGCGGGCCCAGCGTGTCGATGAAGGCGCGCAGCTGCGCGGGCGCCGAACCGTAGCGCGTGGGGGCCGAGAACAGATAGGCATCGGCCCAGACCATGTCGTCATGGCTGACCGTCGCAACATCCGAGGTCTTTTCGGCTTGCGCGGCCCAGGCGTCCTGGCCGGCCACGACCTCTTTCGGCGCGGTCTCGGCGACTTTCAGAAGCCGCACCTCGGCGCCGGCGGCCTTCGCGGCCTCGGCGGCGATCTCGGCCATCTGATGGTTGGTGCCGTAGGTCGAGTAATAGATGATCGCAAGTTTCACTGCGGACATGATGCGTCTCCTTTGCAGGTCTGTCCCGCAGGAAACTAAGCTGTGCGTCCAATAGGTAAACTGCGAAGAATCGCGCGTCATATGTGCGGATACGCACGGAACATCCGCTACCCGCGGTCGCGCCAGCGATTGACGATCGGATAGCGGCGATCCAGCCAGAAGGCCATGGTCGACAGCCGCGTGCCCGGCGCCGACTGGAATCGCTTCCACTCGCTGATATAGAGCAGATGCTCGACCCGCTCGACGGTGGCGCGGTCAAAGCCTGCCTCGACGATCTCGGCGATGGATTGCTGGCCCTCGATCAGCCGCTCGAGAATCGCGTCGAGCACCTCGTAGGGGGGCAGGCTGTCCTCGTCCTTCTGGTCGGCGCGCAGCTCGGCCGAGGGCGGCTTGTCGATGATCCGGGGCGCGATCACCTCGCCCTCGGGGCCCTTCATCCAGGGCCGGTGGTTGGCGTTGCGCCAGCGGCAGGTCTGAAATACCCGGGTCTTGTAAAGGTCCTTGATCGGGTTGTAGCCGCCGGCCATGTCGCCGTAGATCGTGGCATAGCCGACCGCGACCTCGGATTTGTTGCCGGTGGTCAGCAGCATGCCGCCGAACTTGTTCGACAGGGCCATCAGCATCAGCCCGCGCAGGCGCGACTGGATGTTTTCCTCGGTCACGTCGGGCTTGGTTTGCGCGAAAAGATGGGCCAGCGCCCCGCCCACGGCCTTGCGGGCCTCCTCGATATGAACCGTATCCAGCCGGCAACCCAGCGCCCCCGCCACCGCGGCGGCATCGTCCAGAGAACCCTGAGAGGTGAATTCCGACGGCAGCATCACGCAATGCACGTTCTCGGGACCCACCGCATCGGCGGCGATGGTGGCGACCAGCGCCGAATCGATCCCGCCGGACAGGCCCAGCAGCACCGACTTGAACCCCGACTTGCCCAGATAATCGCGCAAAGACAGCACCATCGCATGATAGTCCTGCTCCCACTCGTCGGGCAGCGCGACCTTGGGCGCCTGCGCCACGCGCCAGCCATCGGCGGTGTTTTCCAGCGTGATCTCGGCGATCACCTCCTCGAAGGTGGCCAGCTGCATCGCCAGTTCGCCGCCGGGATTCAGCGCGAAACTTGCACCGTCAAAGACCTGATCGTCCTGCCCGCCCACGGTGTTGAGATAGATCAGCGGCAGCCCGTTCTCGACCACCCGGGCCACGGTCACGTTCAGCCGCAGGTCGCGCTTGCCGCGCCGGTAGGGCGATCCGTTGGGCACGAACAGCACCTCGGCCCCGGTTTCGGCCAGGGTCTCGGCCACGTCGGGGTGCCAGGCGTCTTCGCAGACCGGGATACCCAGCCGCAGCGGCCCGATCCGGACCGGGCCAGAGATCGGGCCGGGGGTGAACAGGCGCACCTCGTCGAAGAGGTCGTCATTGGGCAGCTCGTGCTTCAGCATCCGCGCAAGGGTCTTGCCGCCCTGCAGGACGAAATAGGCGTTGTAAAGGGCCGTGCCCTCGACCCAGGGGCCGCCGATGCCCAGCGGCGGGCCGTCGGCGCAGCGCGCGGCTAGGGCATCGAGGGCGCGCAGCGCGTCGCGCTGAAAGGCCGGGCGGCGCACCAGATCCTGGGTCTGGTAACCGGTCAGGAACATCTCGGGCAGGGCGACGAAATCGGCGCCGGCGTCGCGGCCCCGGGTCCAGGCGGCAAAGGCCTTTTCGGCATTGGCCTCCAGCGCCCCGACCGTGGGGTTAAGCTGGGCCAGCGTGATGCGGAATGTCTCGGTCATGTCCTGCCCCTAAGTCCGGGCGATCTTTAAGCACAACCGGGGCGAAGGGAAAGCCGGTTGTACCCCGGCGCCCCAACAGGCCGGAGGCGCGGGGGTGCGGCGCCCGGAAAAGGGGAGGTGGGGGCGCCCGGACGGGTCGCGCGCCCCCCGTCGATCACGAATGGATCGGGCCGTCGCCGCAGGCAAGCGCGGCCTCGCGCACCGCTTCCGAGAAGGTCGGATGGGCGTGGCAGGTACGCGCCAGATCCTCGGCCGCGGCGCCGAATTCCATCGCGACGCAGGCCTCGTGGATCAGCTCTCCGGCCGAGGGGCCGATGATGTGGACGCCGAGGATCCGGTCGGTTTCCTTGTCCGCGAGGATCTTCACGAAGCCATCGCCCTGCAGCACGGCCTTGGCGCGTGCGTTGCCCATGAACGAGAACTTGCCCGCCTTGTAGGCGCGGCCCTCGGCCTTCAGCGCCTCTTCGGTCTGGCCGACCCAGGCGACCTCGGGGGTGGTGTAGATTACGCCCGGGATCACCGAATAGTTCACATGCCCATGCTGGCCCGCGATCACCTCGGCCACCGCCATGCCCTCATCCTCGGCCTTGTGGGCAAGCATCGGCCCCTCGATCACGTCGCCGATCGCGTAGATCCCCTTTGCCGAGGTCTGCCAGCTCTTGTCGGTCTCGATCTGGCCGCGCTTGGTCAGCGCCACGCCGAGGCCGTCGAGGCCCAGCCCCTCGGTATAGGGGCGGCGGCCGGTGGCCAGCAGCACGGCGTCGGCGTCCAGCGTGGTTTCGCTGTCATCCTTGCGCAGCTTGTAGGTGACCTTGGCCTTGCCCTTCACCACCGTGGCGGATTGCACGGCCGCGCCGGTGACGAACTCGATCCCCTGCTTCTTCAGCATGCGCTGGAAGGTGCGGGCGACCTCGGCATCGGCACCCGGCACGATCGCGTCGAGGAATTCGACCACCGTCACCTTGGCGCCGAGCCGGGCGTAGACCGAGCCCAGTTCCAGCCCGATGACGCCGCCGCCGATCACCACCATGGTCTTCGGCGTCTTCGACAGCGACAGTGCGCCGGTCGAAGTGACGATCACCTTCTCATCGACCTCGACGCCGTTCAGCGGCGCGGGCTCCGACCCCGAGGCGATGACGATGTGCTTCGCCTCATGGGTCTCGTCGCCGACCTTGACGCGGCCGGCACCGGGGATCGTGGCCCAGCCCTTGATCCAGTCGATCTTGTTCTTTTTGAACAGGAATTCGATGCCCTTGGTGTTCTGGGCGATGGTGTCGTCCTTGTAGGCCAGCATCTGCGGCCAATCGACTGACGGGCTTTTGCCCTTGAGGCCGAGGGTGGCGAAGTTGTGTTCGGCCTCGTGCAGCATGTGGCTGGCGTGCAGAAGCGCCTTCGAGGGGATGCAGCCGACGTTGAGGCAGGTGCCGCCCAGGGTGTCGCGCCCCTCGACGCAGGCGGTTTTCAGCCCCAGCTGGGCGCAGCGGATGGCGCAGACATAGCCCCCCGGGCCGCCGCCGATCACGATCACATCATAGCTTGCCATGAAGGCCTCCTTTGGATTTCGTCTTTTTCTGTCCGGCGCGGGTCCGGAAGGATTTCAGTTTGCCCGCCGTGTGGAACCTGCCGGCGCCGGGGGTATGGCGCAGGATCCGTTCCGCCGCGAGCAGGATCAGCACGCTTGGGGCAAGACCCAGCGCATGGCCCAGCCAGAGCGGCATCAGCAGGTCCACCGAGACATGGATGATGGCAAAGGTGCGCATCACCCACGACAGATGATAGATCGCGGCCAGGAAGATCACCCCTCCGACGACCGCGCGCAGCAGTGACGCCTCGAATTCCGGCAGCGCATAGGCGCGCAGCTCTGCCAGCCGGCGCAGCCCGAGGCCGGCGGCGATCAGCAGCGCGACGGCCAGCAGCGCCAGCAGCGCCGCCCCCACCCCGCCGGGGCGCGGCGTGCCGAGAAGGCCCAGCGCCCCGCTGCTGGCCAGCAGGGCAAGCAGCGCGAGGGCCTGAACGGTTCGGCACAGGGGGCGGGCCTTGGACAGCATCACAGCGCAAGCAGGTAGAGGCCGACGGTGCAGGCGAAACCCACAAGCCACAGCAGGGTGCGCAGGCCGACCAGGTTGAAGACATAGGAAGGCACATAGAGGACGCGCACGATCAGGAAGATCTGGGCGCAGATCAGGCTAAGGCCGTCGTTGTGCTGGCGCAGCGCCAGGATCAGGATCGGCGGGGCGAACATCGCCAGCGCGGTGACCGAATTGTTCAGCGCGCGTTCCATGCGGCCGACCATCCCTTCGAGCGTGCGCTTCTCGTCGCGCGAAGAGATCAGGTAGCCCATGTCGAACTGCGTCGCCGCGCCCGAGACCTGCACGAAGAGGACGAGGCAGACGAAAAGTCCGTAGAGGGCAAGGATGCTAAGTTCGTCGGTCATCATGGCGCGTTCCTTTCGGGCTGGGGCGTGGGGTCCAGCATAGCAGTCCCGGCGCGGTTGCACAGCGGCGGCAGGGGGCCGCGGGGCCCGTCCTGGCCGGTGGCCAATTCACCCCCGCGCCTATTTGCACCAAGAAGAAACATGGGATCAGAAGAGCGCGGCGAGGGTAAGGAACAGCGTGGCCAGGAAGCCCAGGCCCCAGATTGCCGAGCGCCAGGGCGCCAGGCCCAGCGCATAGGCGGGGATGTAGAGAAGGCGCGCCGCCAGGAAGGCCCAGGCGACCGCCGCGGTATCCGGGGTGCTTTGGTGGGTGAGGCCGACCATCAGCGCCGCCGGGGCGAAAAGGATCAGGCTTTCGAGCGAGTTGTTCACCGCACGCTGGAGCCGGGCAGTGGTGGTGCCCAGCGGACGTTCGGGCGGGGTGTCGCGCGGGCCGGTGGTATATGCGCGGCCGATCTCAAGATTGGCGCGGACCGCGTAGAGACACAGCAGCACCATGTGCAGCAGGATCGCGAGGCCAAGGACGGTGAGTTCAGGGGTCATGGGATAGCCCGGAAGGCGGGCCCCGGCACCAGGCCGGGGCCGCGCGGTTTACAGATCCATCAGCAGGCGGCGCGGATCCTCGAGCGCTTCCTTGACGCGCACGAGGAAGGTCACGGCGCCCTTGCCGTCGACCACGCGGTGATCGTAGCTGAGCGCAAGATACATCATCGGCCGGATCACGATCTGGCCGCCGACGACCATCGGGCGTTCCTGGATCTTGTGCATGCCCAGGATCCCCGATTGCGGCGGGTTCAGGATCGGCGACGACATCAAGGAGCCATAGACGCCACCGTTCGAGATGGTGAAGCTGCCGCCCTGCATCTCGGCCATCGACAGCTTGCCATCACGGGCGCGCAGCCCAAGTTCGGCGATCTTCTTCTCGATCGCGGCAAAGCCCATCTGGTCGGCATCGCGCACCACCGGCACCACAAGGCCCTGGGGCGTGCCCACGGCCACGCCCATGTGGACGTAGTTCTTGTAGACCACGTCGGTGCCGTCGATCTCGGCGTTGACCTCGGGGACCTCGGCCAGGGCGTGACAGCAGGCCTTCACGAAGAAGGACATGAAGCCCAGCTTTACCCCGTGCTTCTTCTCGAACACGCCCTTGTATTCGTTGCGCAGGTCCATGATCGCCTTCATGTCGACCTCATTATAGGTCGTCAGCATGGCGGCGGTGTTCTGCGCGTCCTTCAGGCGGCGCGCGATGGTCTGGCGCAGGCGGGTCATCTTCACCCGTTCCTCGCGGGCGGCGTCGTCGGCCGGAACGGCGGCGCGCGGCGCGGCGGCCGGGGCGCTGGTGCGTGCCGACGGCGACGAGGCGGCGGCCACGGCCCGGGCCACGTCTTCCTTCATCGCGCGACCGTCGCGACCGGTGCCCTGCACCTGATCGCGGGCAAGGCCGGCGTCGGCCATCGCCTTCTTGGCCGAGGGCGCATCTTCCACGTCCTTCTTCGGCGCATCGGCCTTGGCCGGCGCGGGCGCTGCTGCTGCGGCGGCGGGCGCGGCGGCGGGGGCCGACCCGGCCGTGGCACCGGCCGAGATTTCGGCCAGCTTCGAGCCGGCGGCGACGGTTTCGCCCTCGGCCACCAGGATCTTGCCCATCACGCCTGCGGCGGGCGCCGGGACCTCGACCGAGACCTTGTCGGTCTCCAGCTCGCACAGCATCTCGTCCTGCGCGACCGCGTCGCCTTCCTTCTTGAACCAGGTGGCGACCGTCGCCTCGGACACGCTTTCGCCCAGCGCGGGCACCATTACGTCAACCATCTTGCCCTCTTTCCCGCTGCTTGCGGGCTTCGATTGTACCTCTGCCGACGGGCGCGGCTTGGGCTGCTCCGAGCCCGCCTTGCCCTCTTCGGCGACCTGCGCGAGCAGCGCGTTCACACCGACCGTTTCGCCTTCCTTGGCGACGATTTCGTCGAGAATACCCGAGACCGGGCTGGGCACCTCAACGGTGACCTTGTCGGTTTCCAGCTCGCACAGCATCTCGTCCACCGCGACCGCATCGCCCGGCTGCTTGAACCAGGTCGCGACCGTGGCTTCCGAGACGCTTTCACCCAGCGTGGGAACACGCACTTCCGTTGCCATATTCTTATCCTTCGATCGTCAGCGCTTCGTTTACGAGCGCTTCCTGCTGTTTCTTGTGCTGACTGGCCAGACCGGTCGCCGGCGAGGCCGAGGCCTGACGGCCCACATAGCGGGGCCGCGAATGTTTCGCCCCGATCCGGGTCAGTACCCATTCGATATTCGGCTCGATGAAGCTCCAGCCGCCCTGATTCTTGGGCTCTTCCTGGCACCAGACGATTTCCGCCTGCTTGAAGCGCTCCAGCTCCTTCACCAGCGCCAGCGCCGGGAACGGATAGAATTGCTCAAGCCGCATCAGATAGACATCGTCGAGGCCGCGCGCGTCGCGTTCGGCCAGCAGGTCGAAATAGACCTTGCCCGAGCACATCACCACGCGGCGGATCTTCTCGTCGGCGGCCAGCTTGGTGTCGGAATGGCCCTTTTCGGCGTCGTCCCACAGCACGCGGTGGAAATGCGAGCCGGTGGTGAAATCCTCGGCGTCCGAGATGCACATCGGATGGCGCAGCAGCGATTTCGGCGTCATCAGAACCAGCGGCTTGCGGAAGCTGCGGTGCAGCTGGCGGCGCAGGATGTGGAAATAGTTCGCGGGCGTGGTGCAGTTCGCGACGATCCAGTTGTCCTCGGCGCACATCTGCAGGAAGCGCTCCAGCCGGGCCGAGGAATGTTCCGGCCCCTGGCCCTCGAAGCCGTGCGGCAGCAGCATCACCAGACCCGACATCCGCAGCCATTTGCGTTCGCCCGAGCTGATGAACTGGTCGAACATGATCTGCGCGCCGTTGGCGAAATCGCCGAACTGGGCTTCCCACAGGGTCAGCGCGTTGGGTTCGGCCAGCGAATAGCCGTATTCGAAACCCAGCACCGCGTATTCCGACAGCATCGAGTCGATCACCTCGAAGCGCGCCTGACCCTCGCGGATGTGGTTGAGGGGATAGTAGCGCTCTTCCGTCTCTTGATCGAAGAAGGCCGAATGGCGTTGGCTGAAGGTGCCGCGGGTGCAGTCCTGACCCGACAGGCGAACCGGGAAGCCCTCGGTCGCGAGCGATCCGAAGGCGATCGCCTCGGCGGTGGCCCAGTCAAAGCTCTTGCCGGTTTCGAACATCTTCTGCTTGGCTTCCAGCAGCCGCCCCACCGTCTTGTGCAGGTGGAAGCCCTCGGGCACCCGCACCAGCGCCTGACCGACATCGGCCAGCGTGTCGGGCGAGATCGCGGTCTGGCCGGGGGTGTATTCGGCGCCCTCGCGGTCGATCCCCGACCAGCGGCCATCCAGCCAGTCGGCCTTGTTGGGCTTGTAATCCTTGCCGGCCTCGAATTCCTCGTTCAGATGGGCCTGGAACGAGGCTTTCATGTCCTCGATCTCGCCCTCGGGGATCAGCCCGTCCTTCACCAGACGCTCGGTATAGAGCTGAAGCGTGGTCTTCTGCTTCTTGATCTTGGTGTACATGATCGGGTTGGTGAACATCGGCTCGTCGCCTTCGTTGTGACCGAAGCGACGGTAGCAGAAGATGTCGATCACCACGTCCTTGTGGAACTTCTGGCGGAACTCGGTGGCCACCTTGGCGGCGTGGACCACGGCCTCCGGATCATCGCCGTTCACGTGGAAGATCGGCGCCTCGACCATCAGCGCGATGTCGGTCGGGTAGGGCGAAGAGCGCGAGAAATGCGGCGCGGTAGTGAAACCGATCTGGTTGTTCACCACCAGATGGATCGTGCCGCCCGCGCGGTGGCCGACCAGCCCCGACATGCCGAAGCATTCCGCCACCACGCCCTGACCGGCAAAGGCCGCGTCACCGTGCAGCAGCACCGGCAGCACCTGGGTGCGCTCGGCGTCGTTCAGCTGCGATTGCTTGGCGCGCGCCTTGCCCAGCACGACCGGGTTCACCGCCTCAAGGTGGCTGGGGTTGGCCGTCAGCGACAGGTGCACGGTGTTGTCGTCGAAGGTCCGGTCGCTGGAAGCGCCGAGGTGGTATTTCACATCGCCCGACCCGTCGACATCCTCGGGCTTGAAGCTGCCGCCCTGGAATTCGTTGAAGATCGCGCGGTAGGGCTTGGCCAGCACGTTGGCCAGCACCGACAGGCGGCCGCGGTGCGGCATGCCGATGACGACGTCCTTGATCCCCAGCGCACCACCGCGCTTGATGATCTGCTCCATCGCCGGGATCAGGCTTTCGCCGCCGTCCAGACCGAAGCGCTTGGTGCCCATGTACTTGACATGCAGGAACTTCTCGAAGCCCTCGGCCTCGACCAGCTTGTTCAGGATCGCGCGGCGGCCTTCCCGGGTGAAGCTGATTTCCTTGCCGTAGCCCTCGATCCGCTCTTTCAGCCAGCTCGACTCTTCGGGGTTCGAGATGTGCATGTATTGCAGCGCGAACGTGCCGCAATAGGTGCGCTTCACGATGTCGAGGATCTGCCGCATCGACGCCAGCTGCATCCCCAGCACGTTGTCGATGAAGATCGGGCGGTCCAGGTCGGCCTCGGTGAAGCCGTAGGATTTCGGGTCTAGCTCGGGGTAATGGGTGGTTTCGCTGCGCGCCAGCGGGTCCAGATCGGCGGCCAGATGACCACGGATGCGGTAGGCGCGGATCAGCATCAGCGCGCGGATCGAATCCAGCACCGCGCGCTGGACCTGATCGTCGGACAGGCTGACGCCGACCTTTTCCGCCTGCTTGGCGATCTTCTTGCCGGCGTCCTTCATCTCGGCCGCGGCGGCGGGCCATTCGCCCGTCAGCGCCGAGGTAAGCTCGTCCATCGGTTCCGGCGGCCAGTCGGCGCGCGCCCAGCTGGGGCCGGCGGCCTGTTTGCGCGCGGCGGGGGCGTCATCGCCGACGGCGGCGAAGAACTCGGCCCAGGCGGCGTCGACACTGGCCGGATCGGCGGCATAGCGGGCCTCAAGCTGCGCGATATAATCGGCATTCGCCCCGTCGAGGAACGACGAGGCGTGGAATTGGTCGTTGGGGGATTGGTCGGTCATGATGATACCTCGAGCGGGTTTGGACCGTATGGGTTGGGGCCGGATTGCGCGCGCCGGAAAGGCCGCCGAAGCGGCCCAAGGGCCCGTCGGACCCCGGGCAGGGCATGTGAGGGGATCGAAGGGAGCGGGGGGAAGGGAAGCGACCGCCCCGGGCGCCGGGCGCCCATGTCGGGGCCCACGTCGGTGGGGCAGGTCGGATCAGAAGGCCCGGCCGCAGGGCCGCCGGGCAGGGCGAAGAGGGAGGGGCCCCGGTTCGCGGGGCGCGCGGCAGGTCGCGAGAAGAGGCTAAGCCTCCCCGAACACTTCCTGATTGCCTGCGCGAACCCCATCGGGGGATCTCCCTCTTCTGCGCGTGGCGGTCGGTGTTAACCGATCGCCTTCAACACGGCCTCGCCCAGGCCCGCCGGGCTGTCGGCCACGATGACCCCGGCCGATTTCATGGCCTCGATCTTCGATTCCGCATCGCCCTTGCCACCGGCGACGATGGCACCGGCATGGCCCATGCGGCGGCCCTTGGGCGCCGTGCGGCCAGCGATGAAGCCCGCGACCGGCTTCTTGCGGCCACGCTTTGCCTCATCCTTGAGGAACTGCGCGGCCTCTTCTTCCGCCGCGCCGCCGATCTCGCCGATCATGATGATCGACTGGGTCTCGTCGTCGGCCAGGAACCATTCCAGCACGTCGATATGCTCGGTGCCCTTGATCGGGTCGCCGCCGATGCCGACGCAGGTGGACTGGCCAAGGCCTACATCCGTCGTCTGTTTCACGGCTTCATAGGTAAGCGTCCCCGAGCGCGAAACAACACCGACAGAGCCGCGCTTGTGAATGTGACCGGGCATGATGCCGATCTTGCAGGCGTCGGGGGTGATGACGCCGGGGCAGTTCGGCCCGATCAGCGTGGATTTGGACCCGTCCAGCGCGCGCTTGACCCGCATCATGTCCAGCACCGGGATGCCTTCGGTGATGCAGACGATCAGCGCGATCCCGGCGTCGATCGCTTCCAGGATCGAATCCGCGGCGAACGGCGGCGGGACGTAGATCACGGTGGCGTTGGCTTCGGTCTTGGCCATGGCCTCGTGCACCGAGTTGAAGACCGGCAGATCCAGATGGGTCTGACCGCCTTTGCCCGGGGTCACGCCGCCGACCATCTTGGTCCCGTAGGCGATTGCCTGTTCGGAATGGAAGGTCCCCTGGCTGCCGGTGATGCCCTGACAGATGACGCGGGTGTTTTCGTCGACGAGTACGGCCATCTGGCCCTCCTGCTTGGTCTTAGGGTCGGGCGCCACGGGGCGCCTGTAAATCTGGTGGCTGCAAAACCACTCCACGCCGCTGCCCGCCAGGGGCGCGGAGATGGCCTGTCAACGCGGCGGCGCAGCCAGCCGCCGCGAGGGGATCCGGGTCAGCCGGCGGGCTTCGAATGCCCTCCGGTCGTGGTGACCGTCGGATCCCAGTAATTCACCTTCTGCGGGCCGCAGCGTACCGGCGCGCTGGGCGTGCCGTGCATGTATTTCTGGGCCATGGGGTCGAGGTTCGGGCAGGTCAAGGTGCCCTTGTAGGTGTGTTCCTCGACATGAACCCCATCGACGCAACCCGCCAGGGTCAGACAACCAAGGACGGCTATCAGCCCCGCTTTCGGAAGGTGTGTCCTCATTCCGTTACTCTCCTCTTCGGCATACCCGTGCCCACTCTTACCACGGATCAGGTGCATGCCCTTCACCGCCTTCACTTATCCGCGCCAAAGGACATGACGCGTGACGTATTTGACTCAGGCGTCGCGGGTCAGCCCTTCACGGCCTTGACGATCTTCTCGGCCGCATTCGACAGGTTGTCGGCGGCGA
This sequence comes from uncultured Albidovulum sp., assembly GCA_913064775.1. GTDB lineage: Bacteria > Pseudomonadota > Alphaproteobacteria > Rhodobacterales > Rhodobacteraceae > Acidimangrovimonas. The sequence continues at coordinate 51,704 of CAJYAD010000013.1, forward strand.
TCACGTTGAGGCCGGAATTGCGGATGATCTCCTTGCCCTTCTCGACGTTCGTGCCCTCAAGGCGCACAACCAGCGGAACCTTCAGCCCGACTTCCTTCACCGCGGCGATGACGCCCTCGGCGATGATGTCGCAGCGCATGATGCCGCCGAAGATGTTCACCAGGATGCCCTTCACGTTCGGGTCCGAGGTGATGATCTTGAAGGCCTCAGTGACCTTTTCCTTGGTGGCGCCGCCGCCGACGTCGAGGAAGTTCGCCGGTTCCGCCCCATAGAGCTTGATGATGTCCATCGTGGCCATCGCCAGGCCCGCGCCGTTCACCATGCAGCCGATCTCGCCGTCGAGCGCGACATAGTTCAGGTCGTATTTGGACGCGGCCAGTTCCTTGGGGTCTTCCTCGGTCTCGTCGCGCAGGGCGGCGATGTCGGCGTGGCGGTAGATCGCGTTGCCGTCAAAGCCGAATTTCGCATCGAGCACCTTCAGATCGCCGCCTTCGGCCACGATCAGCGGGTTGATCTCGAGCATCTCCATGTCCTTGTCGAGGAACAGCTTGTAGAGAATGCTCATCAGCGAGACGCACTGCTTGATCTGCGCGCCCTTCAGCCCCAGCGAAAAGGCGATGCGGCGGCCGTGGAAGGCCTGATAGCCGGTCGCGGGATCGACGCTGAACGACAGGATCTTCTCGGGGGTGTTGGCCGCGACATCCTCGATGTCCATGCCGCCCTCGGTCGAGCAGACGAAGGACACGCGGCTGGTCTGGCGGTCCACCAGCAGCGCGAGATACAGCTCGCGCTCGATGCCCGAGCCGTCTTCGATGTAGATCCGGTTGACCTGCTTGCCGGCCGGGCCGGTCTGGTGGGTCACCAGGGTGCGGCCCAACATCTGCTTGGCCATCGCCTCGGCCTCTTCGACCGATTTGGCCAGCCGCACGCCGCCCTTGTCGCCGGCTTCGGCTTCCTTGAAGTGGCCCTTGCCGCGGCCGCCGGCGTGGATCTGCGCCTTCACGACCCAGAGCGGCCCGTCGAGTTCGCCCGCGGCCGTCTTGGCCTGATCGGATTGCAGCACAACACGCCCGTCCGACACCGGAGCGCCGTAGTCGCGCAGAAGGGCTTTGGCCTGGTATTCATGGATGTTCATGAACTCGTCCCGTCTCTGAGAAATTTCAGTCGGCATGGCACATCGCGATGGGCGGAGAAACGGATATCTGCAAGAAATCGCGGATTTGCGAAAAAAAAGCGAATTTTGTGATCACACTTTTTGAAGCTGTGATCACATATGCGGCCCGCCTGCCTCTGCGGCAGGGTGTCGCGGCCGAGTCGGGCGTCCGAACGACTCAAAGCCGTGCCTGACATCCGGCATGAAACCGGGCCGCGGTGCCAGGCGCGTCAGTGTCGAGGAATGGGAAGGGATCAGGAAAGGGCATGGCCCGGTCTGCGCGTCACGGGCGCCAAGCATCGCCGGTCGCGCGGTGCCGTGGGGCCTGCCGATACGCAGGAAAACCAAGCGGCGCTGCGTGGGCCCCCGGCCGGGCTGTCGCCAGCCGGGGGCCGCCTCACCCTCAGGTAAGCGAGGAGTCGATGCTCTTGCAGGCCTCGACAAGGCTTTTCACGGCGTCGACCGACTTCTGGAACGCGGCCTTCTCGTCGCGGTCCAGCTTGATGTCGATGACCTTCTCGACGCCACCGGCACCGATCACGGTGGGCACGCCCACATAGATGCCGCTCTGGCCCAGCGCGCCGTCGACCCAGGCGGCGCAAGGCAGCACGCGCTTCTGGTCCTTGAGGTAGGCCTCGGCCATCTCGATGGCGCTGGTGGCGGGCGCGTAGAAGGCCGAGCCGGTCTTCAGCAGGCCGACGATCTCGGCGCCGCCGTCACGGGTGCGCTGGATGATCGCGTCCAGTTTCTCCTGCGTGGTCCAGCCCATGTCGACGAGGTCGGGCAGGGTGATGCCACCGATGGTGGAATAGCGCGGCAGCGGCACCATCGAGTCGCCATGGCCGCCCAGCACGAAGCCGGTGACGTCCCGCATCGAGACGCCGAATTCCAGCGACAGGAAGTGGCGGAAGCGCGCGGAATCGAGCACGCCAGCCATGCCGCAGACCTTGTTGTGCGGCAGGCCCGAGAATTCGCGCAGCGCCCAGACCATCGCGTCCAGCGGGTTGGTGATGCAGATCACGAAGGCGTTCGGGGCGTGTTCCTTGAGGCCTTCGCCGACCGATTTCATGACCTTCAGGTTGATGCCCAGCAGGTCGTCGCGGCTCATGCCCGGCTTGCGCGGCACGCCGGCGGTGACGATGCAGACGTCGGCGCCCGCGATGTCGGCGTAGTCGTTGGTGCCTTTCAGCGACGCGTCGAAGCCCTCGGCGGGGCCGGATTCGGCAAGGTCAAGCGCCTTGCCCTGGGGAATGCCTTCGGCGATGTCGAACAGCACGACATCGCCCAGTTCCTTGATCGCGGCGAGATGGGCGAGCGTGCCGCCGATCTGACCGGCGCCGATGAGGGCGATCTTGGGTCTGGCCATGAGAGGGTCTCCGGGTCGGTTGAATTTGCGCGATGCGTAGTCCCTTCGGGCCGCGCGTGCAAGGGCGCCGCGACGCGGCGGTGGGCTGGTGGGGGGGGCCGGCGACGGGCTGGTCGGGGCGGGGTGTTTACGCTAAACGCGGCCAGAGTGAGGGGTTAGCGCAGATCAGAGGTATGACGCAGGTATGACATTCGACCTGACCTTCTTTGCGCTGGCGATCCCGGCGGTGCTGTTCGCGGGGATCTCGAAGGGCGGATTCGGCTCTGGCGCGGCGTTTGCTGCGACCCCGATTCTGGCGCTGATCCTGACGCCGGGGCAGGCGCTGGGGCTGATGCTGCCGCTGCTGATGCTGATGGATGTGACCAACCTGCGCCCCTATTGGCGCAAGTGGGACGGCGGCGCGGCGCGCGCCCTTCTGATCGGCGCGGTGCCGGGCATCGCGCTGGCCGCCGCGATCTACCACATCGCTGACCCCGAGTTCTTTCGGCTGTTGATCGGTTCCATGGCGCTGGCCTTCGTCGCCTGGCAATTCGTGCTGGCGCGCGGCTGGGTGCGGCTGGGCCAGCGCAAGGCGGGGCGCGGACTGGGCATCACCATGGGGATGATCGGCGGCTTCACCAGCTTCGTGTCGAATGCGGGCGGGCCTCCGGCGGCGATCTACCTGCTGTCGACCGGGATCGGCAAGACCACCTATCAGGCGACGACGGTGATCGTCTTCTGGGTGATCAACATCCTGAAATTCTTCCCCTTCCTCTATCTGGGGATCTTCACCCACCAGACCATGCAGGCGGATCTGATGCTGGCCCCCTTCGCCGTGGCCGGCGCCTGGATCGGCGTCAAGGCGCATCACATGGTCCCCGAGAAGTGGTTCTTCGGCCTGACCTATGTGCTCTTGGTGCTGACCGGGGCAAAGCTGATCTGGGATGCCCTGGCCTGAGGCGCGGCACGCCCAATCCCGCCTCTCTTTCAGTGTTCCCCAAATACGCCAGCGGCGCCGGGGCTCGGCACCCCCTTTCCAGAAACGCCCGCAGCGGGTAAGTCCGGCCTATGGCCGTAACCCTGACCTCGCTTTCCGATATTGCCGCGCTCGGCTTCGATGCCGTGATCGACGTGCGCTCCCCCAGTGAATTCGCCGAGGATCACATCCCCGGCGCGATCAGCCTGCCGGTCATGGAGGATGATGAGCGCGCTCGCGTCGGCACGATCTACAAGCAGGAAAGCCCGTTCAAGGCGCGCAAGATCGGCGCCGCGCTGGTGGCCAAGAATGCCGCGCGCCATATCGAGGGTCCGCTGGCCGAGAAGGACGGCGGCTGGCGCCCGCTGGTCTATTGCTGGCGCGGCGGCCAGCGCTCGGGCTCTTTCGCGACGATCCTCAGCCAGATCGGCTGGCGGGCGGAAACGGTCGTCGGCGGCTACAAAAGCTGGCGCAGCCTGGTGGTGAAGGCACTGTACGAGACCCCTTTTCCGGCGCCGGTGGTGGTTCTTGACGGCAATACCGGCACCGCCAAGACGGCGCTTTTGCTGCTTCTGCGCGACCGCGGCGTGCAGGTGATCGACCTTGAGGGGCTGGCCAATCACCGCGGCTCTCTCTTCGGGCACATGCCGGGCGGGCAGCCGGCGCAGAAGGGGTTCGAGACGGCGCTGGCGATGGAAATCGCGGCGCTCGACCCGACCCGACCGGTCGTGGTCGAGGCGGAATCGAGCAAGGTCGGCGACATCCGCCTGCCGCCGAAGCTGTGGCGCGCGATGTGCGATGCGCCGCGCATCCATGTCGCGGCACCGCTTCGCGCCCGCGCGGCCTACCTTGCCCGTGCCTATGCCGATCTGACGGCGGACCACGCCGCGCTGCACGACGTCATCGACAAGCTGCGCGCCATGCAGCCCGCCGAGGCGATCGAGCGCTGGCACGGTTTCGCCGAAGCAGGCGCCTTCGAAGCGCTGGCGGCGGAGTTGATGGAACTGCATTACGACCCGCGCTACGACAAGCAGCGCGCCCGCACCGCCGGCGACGAGGCCCGCACCGTCACGGCGGACGATCTGGGCGCGGCCGCGCTGCCCGACCTTGCCGCCCGGATCGAGGCGCTCATCTGATGCAGCCGCTGATCCCCGCCACCCGCGACGTGGTGCTGATCGGCGGCGGCCACACCCATGCGCTGGTGCTGCGCCGCTGGGGGATGAAACCGCTGCCGGGCGCGCGGCTGACGCTGATCAACCCGCATCCCACCGCGCCCTATTCGGGCATGCTGCCGGGCCATATCGCCGGCCATTACGACCGCGCCGCGCTGGAAATCGACCTGGTCCGCCTCGCCCGCCATGCTGGCGCCCGGCTGATTCTGGGCCGCGCCGAAGGTATCGACCGCGCCGCCCGCACCGTCCATGTCCCCGGCCGCCCGCCGGTGGCCTATGATGTGGCCTCGCTCGACATCGGCATCACCACCGAGATGCAGGAACTTGAGGGTTTCGCCGCCCATGGCGCCCCGGCGAAACCGATGGACGATTTCGCCGCCCGGTGGGAAGTCTTCGTTGCCCGCGCCACGCGGGCCGAGGTCGCCGCGCAGGTTGTCGTGCTGGGCAGCGGCATCGCCGGGGTCGAACTGGCGCTGGCCGTCGCGCATCGGCTGCGGCAGGCCGGGATCGTCGCGCCGCAGATCACCATCGTCGAACGGGCCCCCGAGGCCCTGCCCAACATCGGCGCCGGGGCACGGGCTGCGCTGCTCGGGCATCTGCAGCGCGCGGGCGTGACCGTGGTGACCGGCGCGGCGACGCAGGCCTCTACCCCCGAGGGGCTGCGGCTGGAGGATGGTCGCCTGATCCCCGCCGCCTTCCAGTTGGGCGCCGCCGGGGCGCGGCCTCAGGGCTGGCTGACGGGCACCGGGCTGGAGCTGCACGACGGCTATGTCAGCGTCGGCCCGACCCTGCAGTCGCTGACCGATCCGGCGGTCTTCGCCGTGGGCGATTGCGCGCATCTCAGCCACGCGCCGCGCCCCAAGGCCGGTGTCTTCGCGGTGCGCGAGGCGCCTGTGCTTTACCACAACCTCCGGGCCGCGCTGGGGGTCGGGGCGATGCGCGCCTACCACCCGCAGCGCGATTATCTGAAACTGGTCTCGACCGGTTTCCGGGGGGCGGTGGCCGACAAGGCGGGCCTGCGGCTGGGCGGGCGCTGGCTTTGGCGCTGGAAGGACCGGATTGACCGCAAGTTCATGCGCAAGTTCCATGACTTGCCGCTGATGCCAGCGCCGCCCCTGCCGCGCGAGATCGCCGCCGGGGTGGCCGAGGAACTGGCGGGCGGCAAGCCGCTTTGCGGCGGGTGCGGCGCCAAGATCGGGCCAGAGGCGCTGCGCACGGCCCTTGCCGGGCTGCCGGGGCCGCAGCGCGCCGATACCCTGTCGGGGCCGGGCGACGACGCGGCGGTGCTGGCCCATGGCGATGGCGTGCAAGTGATCACCACCGACCATCTGCGCGCCTTCACCGAAGACCCCTGGCTGATGGCGCAGATCACCGCGACCCATGCCCTGGGCGACATCTGGGCGATGGGGGCGGCGCCGCAGGCGGCGCTGGCGCAGATCACCCTGCCACGGCTGTCGCCCGACCTGCAGGCCCGCACCCTGGCCGAGATCATGCAGGCGGCCGAAGCGGTCTTTCGTGCCGCGGGGGCGGATCTGGTGGGCGGCCATACCTCGGTCGGGTCGGAACTGACGCTGGGCTTCACGCTCACCGGCCTCGCGCCCCGCGCCACGGCCAAGGGCGGTGCGCGCCCCGGTGACCTTCTGATCCTGACGAAACCCCTGGGAACCGGCACCATTCTGGCCGCCGAGATGGCCCGCGCCGCCCCCGGCCGCGCCGTCGCCGCCTGCTTCGCCAGCCAGACGCGGGCGCTGTCCCCGGATGCCGCGATCCTGGCCCCCGAGGCCCATGCGATGACCGATGTGACCGGCTTTGGCCTGGCCGGGCATCTTTTCGAGATCCTCGACGCCTCGGCCTGCGCCGCCAAGCTGGACCTTGCGCAGATCCCCTTCCTCGAGGGCGCCGCGGATCTGGCCGGTCAAGGGCACCGCTCGACGCTCTATCCCGCCAACCGGCTGGCTGCCCAGCGGATGGCGCTGCCCGACGGCCCAAAGGCGGCGCTGCTTTTCGATCCGCAGACCGCAGGCGGGCTTCTCGCCGCGGTACCGGCCGCGCGCGCCACGGCGCTTTGCGCCGCGCTGAGGGACGCAGGCGCCCAGGCCGCCGTGATCGGCGAGGTCACCGAGGGCTTTCCCTGGATCGACGTGACCTGAGTGCCTGTTGCGGGCTTTGGAGCCGGGGGTTTCACACCCCCGGCCCCCCGTGGGATATTTGGACCAGGAAGAAGTGCAGGAAGCCCTCATCTGCTTTCACTTTGATGGAAATATCCCGGGGGCGCAGGGGGCAGAGCCCCCGCCTGCGGCGCCCGCAGTCCCGTCCGCCTGGCCAAATGAAAACCGGGGCCCGAAGGTCCCGGCATGTCTTGCGGGCGGTGCGTGGCGCTATTGCTCGGGCACCAGGATCTCGCGCTTGCCGACATGGTTCGCGGCGCTGACCAGGCCTTCTTCTTCCATTTGCTCGACCAGCCGCGCGGCCTTATTGTAGCCGATCGCCAGCTTGCGCTGGATGTAAGAGGTGGAAACCTTGCGATCCTTCAGCACCACGGCCACCGCCTGATCGTAAAGCGCGTCCTCGCCGTCGGTGTTGCCGCCCAGGCCCAGCACCAGGTCGATGTCGTCGGCCTTTTCGTCATCGGGCCCCTCGACCACGCCCGACATGTATTCCGGCGGGCCGAAGCTCTTGAGGTGGTTCACCACTTCCTCGACTTCCTCGTCCGACACGAAGGGCCCGTGGACGCGGATGATGCGGCTGCCGCCGGCCATGTACAGCATGTCGCCCATGCCCAGAAGTTGCTCGGCCCCCTGTTCGCCCAGGATCGTGCGGCTGTCGATCTTCGAGGTCACCTGGAACGAGATCCGGGTGGGGAAGTTGGCCTTGATCGTGCCGGTGATGACATCGACCGAAGGCCGCTGCGTCGCCATGATCAAGTGGATGCCAGAGGCCCGCGCCATCTGCGCGAGGCGCTGGATGCAGGCCTCGATCTCTTTGCCCGCGACCATCATCAGATCGGCCATCTCGTCGACGATGACCACGATATAGGGCAGCGACTTCGGCTCGAATTCCTCGGTCTCGAAGACCGGCTCGCCGGTCTCGTCGTCGAACCCGGTCTGGATCGTGCGCTTGAAAAGCTCGCCCTTGGATTGGGCTTCCTTCACCCGGCCGTTGAAGCCCTCGATGTTGCGCACGCCCATCTTGGACATCTTGCGATAGCGCTCTTCCATCTCGCCGACGACCCATTTCAGCGCCACGACCGCCTTCTTGGGGTCGGTCACCACGGGCGACAGCAGATGCGGGATGCCGTCGTAGACCGACAGTTCCAGCATCTTCGGGTCGATCATGATCAGCCGGCATTCCTCGGGCGACAGCTTGTAAAGCAGGCTGAGGATCATCGTGTTGATCGCCACCGACTTGCCCGAGCCGGTGGTCCCGGCGATCAGCAGGTGGGGCATCTTCGCAAGGTTGGCCACGACCGAGCCGCCGCCGATATCCTTGCCCAGCGCCAGCGGCAGCTTCAGATGGCTGTCGCCGAAGTCGCGGGCCGAGAGGATTTCGCGCAGGACCACCTTCTCACGGTTGGCATTGGGCAGTTCGATGCCGATGACGGACCGGCCCGGCACGGTGGAAACCCGCGCCGACAGCGCCGACATCGAACGTGCGATGTCGTCGGCCAGGCCGATCACGCGGCTGGCCTTGAGGCCCGGGGCGGGTTCAAGCTCGTACATGGTGACCACGGGGCCGGGGCGGACGCTGACGATCTCTCCCTTGACGCCGTAATCGTCCAGCACGGCCTCCAGCATCCGGGCGTTTTCCTCGAGCGCCTCGTCCGCCAGGTGGTGGCGCTCGATCTCGGCCGGGTTGGTGAGCAGGCTGAGCGGCGGCGTTTCATAGGCGGGCGCCTGCGGTTCGACAAAACGCAGGGCGGGCTGGGCCTCTTCGCGGGCCTGCCGCGAGGGCTGGGTGGCCTTGCGCGGCGGGTGCTGCACGACGCGCCGGGCCTCGGGCGTCGGGACGCGCGGGGCGGGGGAGGGGGGCACATAGGCCTGTTGCGCATAGGCGTCTTCGGCATGGACGTCCTCGGCGGGCGCATGATCCGCCGCATAGGCATCGCCCGGATGCATGTCGACGTAAGCGTCGGCCATGTGATCGGGGATGTAATCGGCCTCGGGGTCCTCGACATCGACGACCATCGGGGCGGGGGCGTTGCGCGCACCGCGCGCCAGCGCCGCGCCGACCGCACGGCTGACGGCCGAGGCGGCGGGCGCTGGCACCGCGCTGGCGGCGGCGGCGGGCGACGCGGCGCGGCTGGCGGAGGTCAGCGGCGGCTCTTGCCGGGGCGTGCGCGATCCGCCGCCGAAACGCGGCAGGCGGAAGCGCGGCGGCACGTCCTCGGGGACCGAGATCTGCGGGGCCTCGCGCTCCGGTTCGGGGCCGGCCTGGGCGCGGGCATGGATCGCGCTGGTGATGCGGGCGCGGATGCGGTCCTGGCTGGGGGCGGTCTCGTCCCAATACTGGGGGTAGGGTTCCACCAGCTCAGGCTCGGGCGTCGACGTCTGGGCGCGTTTCACCAGCCCCGGCATCCGCGACAGGAACGAGGATCTCGCAGGCTCTGCCAGGGGGGCGGGGTGCGCCTCGGGCGTATGGTATTGATCTTGCGCATAATACGGCTCGGGCGCCTGTTCGCGCGACTGTACCAGCCGGCGCAGGGGCGAGCCGTTGGTCATCGGCTCGGGGCGCAGGGCCGGGTCGGCATGGTCGTGATAGGCGTCGGACTCATATTGCGCGGCGCGCTCGGCGGCGTCGGCACGGCGGTTGCGGCGGGTGTCGGCATAGCTGCGCGCCAGCCCCGCGCCACCCGAGGCGGTGCGGCCCATCAGCCGCAGGAGGCCGGCATAAAGCAGCACGATCCCCAGCGCCAGGAACTTGCCCAGCATCTTGACCTCGCGGCGGTCGAAGCCGGTGACGAAAAGGCCCATGGCGATCATGCCGCCCGCCGTGATCAGCGACATTAGCTTCAGCCCGAAGGCCGCGGGCAGGGGCACGACGCCCAGCACCGCCCCCAGCACCGTATCGCCGAAGAGCCCGCCCAACCCGAAGGAATGGTGCCAGTCCGGGCCCGGCGTCAGGGTCGAGGCATAGACCGACAGCACCGCGACCGCGATCGGCGCAAAGATGATCCGGTTCAGCGCGCGTTCCGATCCGCGATGGAAGGTGAAGCGCAGCCCCCAGACCAGCAGCACCAGCACGATCCCCCAGGCCCCGCGCCCGGCGATGATGATCAGCGGCGACGAGATCGTCGCGCCGAATTTGCCCAGCAGGTTGTGCACCGGCCCGTCGGTCGCGGCCATCCAACCCGGATCGCCCGCCGTATAGGAGGCCAGCATCAAGGTGATCAGCAAGGTCGCCAGCAGCAGCGCCACGCCGATCAACTCGCGTCCGCGTCGCTCAAGCAGTGCCTGCATCTTCTGGTCGAGAAGCGGATCGCGCTGTCTGATCTGATAGGAAGCCATGCCTGTCGTCCTTACCTTACCCGTAAAGGCAGTCGCGCAACTGGATCAGTGCGCGCTGCATCTCGTCTTTTGGGGCCACCAGGGCGACCCGAACATATCCCTTTCCGGGGTTCTCTGCGTTCACGTCCCGCGCCAGATAGGCGCCCGGCAGCACCCGAACGCCGGTTTGCTGCCACAGCTTCAGCGCGGCGGCCTCGCCGTCGTCGACGGGAAGCCACAGAAAGAACCCGCCCTCGGGGCCCTTATACCCCTGAAGCCCGGCAAAGATATCGTCCGCCAGACGGAACTTTTCCTGATAGAGCGCGCGGCTGGCCGTAACATGGTCCTCATCTGCCCAGACGCGTTCGGCCACGCGCTGCAGCGGCAGCGGCAGCGGCGCGCCGGCATAATTGCGCAACTGCTTGATCCGCGCCAGCCCCTCGGGCCCGCCCGCGACAAAGCCCGAGCGCAGGCCCGGCAGGTTCGAGCGCTTGGACAGCGAATGGAACACGAAAACCCGTTCGGGATCGGTGCCCTGTGCCTTCGCCACCTGCAACGCGCCGGGCGGCGGGGCGCTGCGCCAGATCTCGGAATAGCATTCGTCGGCGAAGATGCGGAAATCGTGCTTTTCCGCCAGCGCCATCAGATCGGCCAGATAGTCGGCGCTGGCCACCGCGCCCTGCGGGTTCGAGGGCGAGCAGAGATAGGCGATCGCGGTGCGGTCCAGCACTTCCGGGGGAAGGCTGGCGTAATCGGGCAGAAAGCCGGTGGCGGCGGTGGCGGGCACATAGACCGGCTCGGAGGCCACCGCCAGCGCGGCCACGGCATAGACCTGATAGAACGGGTTTGGCGTCAGGATCACCGGCTTCGCGCCGCGCTTCGTCTCGGGGCAAAGCGCGATGGCCGCGTTGAACAGCCCCTCGCGGGTGCCGTTCAGCGCCATGATCTGGCGCGCGGGATCCAGTGCGGCGCCATAGCGGCGCGCCACCCATGCGGCGATCGCCTCCAGCAGTTCGGGCGTGCCGTCGTTGGGGGGGTATTTGCTGAACTCGTCGATATGGGCGGCCAGCACCTCTGCCACGAAATCGGGCTGCGCATGGCGCGGCTCTCCGATGGTCATGGCGATTTGCGGCCCGCCCGGAGGGGTCGAGTCGAGTAGCGCGCGCAAGCGCGGAAATGCGTAATCAGGCAGGTTCGAAAACCGCTCTGGAAATGCCATATGCTGCCTCGTGACCGGGATCATGTCGCCCCGTTTCAGCGCCCAATCTATCGCCGGTTTCGCCCAGGGTCCAGAAAAACGCCCCGTTTGCGGGCGTTTAAATGGCTTGATTGTGACTTTTTCGCCCCGAGACCGGGCCGAAATGATCCGGCCCGGCGCCAGGAAGAGGCTCTAGCGCCCGATTGCGCGCTCGGCCGCCGACCCGATCCGCAGCAGCCGTTCCTCGGCGAAGGGCAGGCCGAGGAACATGATCCCGGTCGAAGGCACCCCCGTCGGCAGCGTCAGACCGGCCGATCCCATCAGGTTGCCGATCCGGGTGTTGCGCACCGTCATCAGGTTCTCGGGGACGTAATAACCCTCATCCTCGAGCAGCCGGCTGACCTTGGGCGGCAGGTTCGGCGCGGTCGGCAGGATCACCGCGTCATAGCCGGCGATTCTGGCGTTCCAGATGGCGCGCAACTGCTCCAGCCGGCGCCAGGCAGAGATGTATTCGGTGGCTGTGGTCGCGGCGCCGCCGCGAAACCGCTCCAGGATCGGCGGGAACATCAGCTCGGGCCGGGCTTCGATCTTTGTGTGCCAGATCGCATAGGCCTCGGCCGAAAAGAGCGGCACGGTCAGGGTCATCGCCTCGGCCACCTCCGGCGCGCTGATATGGGTCAGGCTGGCGCCGGCCTTGGCCAGACGGTCTGCGGCCTGCTCGAACCCCTTCGCGGGGTCGGGGCGCAGATCGTCCAGCGCCACCGTCTCCAGCACCGCCAGCCGCACCCCGGCAAGCGTGGCGCCGCCCAGATCCGCCGCCTTGCCGCCTTCCAGCAGCGCCAGCACCTCGGCCGCATCCTCGACCGAGCGGCACAGCGGCCCCACGGTGTCGAAGCGTTCGCAGAGCGGCACCACGCCCTTGCAACTGAGCCGGCCCATCGTGGTCTTCAGCCCCACCAGATCGTTCCAGGCCGCGGGCAGCCGCACCGATCCCCCGGTGTCCGAGCCGATCCCGACCGGCGCCAGATCGAAGGCCACCGAAGCCGCCGCCCCCGAGGACGACCCCCCGGGCACGGCCTCGGGGTCGTTGATGCAGGGCGGCGTGGCGGTGACCGGGTTCAGCCCCAGCCCGGAAAAGGCCAGCTCCGAGGTATGGGTCTTGCCCAGACAGACCGCGCCGCCCTGCGTGGCATTGGCCAGCACCTCGGCATCGGCGGTGGGGATGCGGCCCCGCAGCAGCGCCGATCCCGCCTCGGTCGCGGTGCCAGCGCTGTCGAAGAGGTCCTTCCACGAGATCGGCACCCCGTCCAGCAGCCCGCGGCGCAACCCGGCCCGGGCCCGCAAGCGTGCCGCTTCGGCTTCGGCGAGGGCGCGGGGGCCGGTGGTACGGGCGTAGATCCGGGCGCCCTCGGGGTGGGCGGCGATCGCCTCAAGCAACGCCTCGGTCAGCGCGACCGGGTCGATCCGGCCCGCGCCGATGCCGCGGCCCAGCTCCGATGCAGTCATTTTCCGCCAGTCTTCCATGTGGGCCTCCGCCATCTGATCGGCGCGACGGTAGCGGCGCGGGCGCGCATGGACAATCCCGTCGTGACGCGCATAGTTGCAGCCAAAGCGGCGGGGGCCCCGACAGCCCATCCGATAGGCATTTCCGGACAGCCGCGGCAGATGCAGGAGTGGGCAAAAATGGCCGGGACGGACGCACGAGAAAGCGATGTGGTGATCGTCGGCGGCGGGCTGAACGGGCCGGCGCTGGCGCTGGCGCTGGCACAGGCGGGGCTGTCGGTCATGGTGATCGACGCGCTGCCCGAAGCCACCCGCGAGGCCGAGGATTTCGACGGCCGCGCCTATGCGCTGGCGCTGGCCTCGCAGCGGATGCTGGCGGCGCTGGGCGTCTGGGACCGGGTCGCGGACCGGGCCCAGCCGATCCTCGAGGTTAAGGCCTCGGACGGGCGTGCCGGGCAGGGGCCTTCGCCCTTGTTTCTGCATTTCGATTCCGGCGAGATCGAGGAAGGGCCGATGGGCTACATGCTTGAGGACCGCTTCCTGCGCCGGGCGCTGATCGCGGCGATGGCCGAGGCGCCGGCGATCACCAAGATCTCGGGCGAGACGGTGGTGGCGCAGCTGGCCGATGCGGCGGGGGTGACGGTGACGCTGGCCTCTGGCGGGCAGCTGCGGGGCCGGGTGCTGGCGGGCTGCGACGGGCGGGCCTCGGGCACGGCGGCGCGGGCCGGGATCCGGCGCACGGGCCACGGCTATGGCCAGATCGCCCTTGTCTGCGCGATCGAGCATGAGCTGCCCCATAACGGCGTGGCGCAGCAGCTTTTCCTGCCGGGCGGGCCGCTGGCGCTGCTGCCGCTGCACGGCAACCGCACCGCGATCGTCTGGTCCGAGCACGAGGCGCTGGCGCGTCAGATCCAGGCGATGGACGACGCGGCGTATCTGCAGGCGCTGCATCTGCGGGTCGGCGACCATCTGGGCGCCTTCCATCTGGTGGGCAAGCGCTTCACCTATCCGTTGTCGCTGTCGCTGGCGAATGCCTATGTCGCGCCGCGCCTGGCGCTGGTGGGCGATGCCGCCCATGGGGTGCATCCGGTCGCCGGGCAGGGGCTGAACCTCGGCCTGCGCGATGTCGGTGCCCTGGCCGAGGTGCTGGTCGAGGCTGCCCGGCGCGGCGAGGATATCGGCGCGCTGGACGTGCTGACCCGCTATCAGACCTGGCGGCGGTTCGATTCGACCCTGCTCGCCTTCGGGATGGATGCGGTGACGCGGCTTTTTTCCAACGACAACCCGGTTCTGCGCGGGGCGCGCGACCTGGGGCTTGGCGCGGTGAACGCGCTGCCCGGCCTGCGCCGGCGCTTCATCCGCGAGGCCGCGGGGCTGTCGGGCGACGTGCCGCGGCTGCTGCGCGGGCAGGCGATCTAGGCGATGGCGCGGGCGCCGATCCTGTTCGCGGCTGTGCTGGGGCTTTGGTGGGGCCGGGTTGCGCTGTCGTTGGCGCATGCGGCGGGACTGGGTATGGCGGGCGCCGGGCTGCTGGCGCTGGCCGCGCTGGCTGCCGCAGCGCTGGCGGGCCACCGCTTCGTCGCGTCCGGTGCCGGGCCGGCCGCCCGCTCCAGCCGGGGCTTTCTGGCGCTGGGCCTGTCCTTCGGCGCCGGCACCCTGCCGTTGGCGGCCGCCGCAATGCTGGCCGGCGAACAGGCCGGCGCCGCCGCGGCGGGCGGCGCGAATCCCCTGGGCCCGGTATTCGGAACCGTCCTTGCGCCGATCCTGGCGGGCAATCTGGTGGCCGGGCTGATGGTCGTGCTGGCCGCCATCGCCGCCGCACTCTGCCTTATGCTCGCGGCGGTGTTCCGGCTGGCGGCGCGGCGCGGCTGACCTCGCGCCCTTCGCGGACCTCCGCGCCCAGACCCTCACGACCCGATGGCGCGCGTTCCCCAAGAAGAAGCGCACTAGACCCTCTGAGCTTTCACTCTGGCGGAAATATCCCGGGGGTGCAGGGGGCAGGGCCCCCGCTGCCGAGTCAGCAATACCGAAGCCGGAGGCTGGTCATGAAGCTTTGCGCGGCCCTGCGCCTAGAGCTTGCCGTCCGCGATGCGCAACTGGCGCGCCCGCGTCAGGATCGCATCCACCACGGCGCGCTGGGTTGCCGCGCTGACCGGACCCGAGCGCGTTGCCAGCGCCACATGCAGCGCACGCGCGTCAAGCGCGGGATCCTGTACATAGACGGTCGCGCGGTAGGCGCGGCCACCGCCCGGCGGGCGCCCATAGCCCGTCACGATCACGCCGCTGAACGGATCGACCGATTCGACCGGCAAGAAGTCCAGAACCTGCAGCGCGGCGTTCCAGATATACTTGTTCACCTCGATGGTGACGTTCGGGTTCTTGCCCGGCGCGAACAGCGTCCTGATCGAGGGCGTGCGGCCCAGTCCCGTCGGGTTTTCTTCCCGGCTCGCCGCCGGGCTCGCCACAGTGCCTTGCGCCGCGGCTTTTGGGGCGGGTTTGGAGCGCCCGAACAGGTTGCCGCTGAAACCGCTGGTGCCGCATGCGGCCAGTGCGGCAAGGCTGCCGCTCATCAGACCTGCGCGGAGAATGCGTTTCAAGCTCATACTGCCTGCCCTCTTCCGTTTCGGTCTGTCTAGCCGAGCAACCCCGCGCGAACAAGGCTTTTACGTTTGCCTATTCGGCCGCGCATCCGGGGCTGCATCCGGGGCAAGGCTGGGGCCCGAACGCGCGCGCGCCGGGGCTGTGGCAGGACTGTGGCAAAGCTGCACCAATTTTTCGGCCTTCGCGGCGCGGGTTTCGGGTTCACCTTGCATTGAAAGGGTGGAACCGGGAAATAGAGCCATACCCAATTTGGATTGTCCCGAGTTGGGCCGACCTTTTGAGACAACGAGGGAAACCATGAAAAAGATCCTCCTTGCGACCGCTGCAGTGGCACTGACCGCTGGCGCCGCTTCGGCCGACGTGACCTTCAGCGGCCTGGCCCGCGCTGGTATCAGCTACTCGAAGCCGAAGGGCGGCACCGCGACCACCGCACTGACCGACCGCTTCCGCCTCTACCTGAAAGTCGACAAGAAAACCGACTCGGGTCTGGAGCTGGGCGTCAAGACCCGCTTCCAGAGCGATGCTGGCTCGGCCAACATCGGCACCTCGGGCGGCACCGGCAACCTGAAGACCAGCGCTTCGCAGATCTGGATCCAGCAGAACGGCGTGAAGGTTGAGTTCGACAACGTCGACGGCCCGATCGAAGACATGCCCGGCCTCTACGCCCCGTCGACCGGTCTGACCGGCCTCGGCTACGGCGGTCTGGTGACCAACTTCTACGACGCTGGCGGCACCTACCACAGCTTCGACTGGATGGGTAACTACCAAGGCTACAACGCTCCGGGTCAGTACGGCAACGCTTCGGGCGTTCAGGTCAACTACACCATGGGCGCTCTGCATGCTGAGCTGGCCCGCGGTGGTCTGGCCGGCGCGAATGCCAGCACCAGCACCCAGGCGATGATCTCGTATGACTTCGGTCAGTTCACCGGTTCGCTGGGCTACTCGAGCGGCAGCTACGACGGCAATCTGAGCAAGAAAGTCGTCGGCATCGTCACTGGCAAACTCGGCCCGGTCGACCTGACCCTGGGCGCTGCTCAGGACACCCCGCGCACCGCTGGCGGTGGCAAGGGCGCCAACGTGACCAAGTACTCGCTGAACGCCGCCTACACCATGGGCGCGATCACGATGAACGCCTACTACTCGCACCAGAACAAGAACGCTCCGTCGGACGCCTACGGCCTCGGCGCGAAGTACGACCTCGGCGGCGCTGCGCTGCAGGGTGGTATCGCGAAAGCCCCGTCGGGCGGGACCCTCGCCGACTTCGGTGTGATCTTCACGTTCTAATTCAGAACGGGACAGTGACTTGGGAAGAGCGGGCCTTGGCCCGCTCTTTTCTTTTGCGCCGGTCTGTGTCCATTTGGCGCCGGAAACGGAGGTGAGATGGGACTGAGTGAGATCACCGCGCGGGTGCGCGCGGCCGAGGCGGCGGCGGGCCGGGCAGAAGGCTCGGTGCGGCTGATCGCGGTGTCGAAGGTGCAGCCGCTGGAGCGGGTCGAGGCCGTGCTGGACGCGGGCCATCGGCTGTTTGGCGAGAATTACGTGCAGGAGGCGGCCGGGAAATGGCCCGACTTCCGCGCCCGGTTCCCGGGCGTCGCGGTGCATATGATCGGGCCCTTGCAGTCGAACAAGGCCGGTCAGGCGGTCGAGTTGTTCGAGGCGATCCACACGCTGGACCGGCCGTCACTGGCGAAGAAGCTGGCGGCACAGGTGCAGGCGCGCGGCGCGGCGCCCGAGTTGTTCGTGCAGGTGAATACCGGCCGCGAGCCGCAGAAGGCGGGCGTGCTGCCGGAAGCGGCCGAGGCCTTCATCGCGAACTGCCGGGGGATGGATCTGCAACTGTCGGGGCTGATGTGCATCCCGCCCGAAGGCGTGGATCCGGTGCCCCATTTCACCGCACTGGCGCGGCTTGCGGCCCAGAACGGGCTGCCGGGGCTTTCGATGGGGATGAGCGCGGATTTCGAGGCCGCGATCGCCGCCGGGGCCACCCATGTGCGGGTGGGAAGCGCGATCTTCGGGGCGCGGGACTATCCCAAGGCCTGAGCGCCGGGTGCGGCGCCGGCGGCGAGGGGCTGTCTGCCCCTCGCGCTCCCCGAGAGTATTTGGACCAAGATGAAGAGGGCGGCCTGCCTTAGGCGACCCGTTCGACGACGTAATCGGCCAGATCGCGCAGCATATTGCGCAGCTCATGCGCGGGCAGGGGGGCGAGCGCGGCCTTCGCCTTGGTGGCCCAGTCCAGCGCCTGGGCGCGGGAGGCTTCGAGCGCGCCATGGCTGGAGAGCAGGCCCAGCGCATGTTCGAGATCGCCGTCCTGCTGGTCGCCCTTTTCGATCACCCGGGTCCAGAAGGCGCGTTCCTCGGCATCGGCGGCGGCCACCGCCTTGATCACCGGCAGCGTCAGCTTGCGCTCGCGGAAATCGTCGCCCACGTTCTTGCCGATCACCGCGCTGGTGCCGCCGTAGTCGAGCAGATCGTCGACGATCTGGAAGGCGATCCCCAGCGCGTCGCCATAGGCGAAGAGCGCGCTGACCTGATCCTCGGGGGCGCCGGCGATGACGCCGCCGACCTGGGTCGCGGCCGCGAACAGCGCCGCCGTCTTGCCGCGCACGACCTTCAGATAGATATCCTCGGAGGTCGCGAGATCCTGTGCGGCCGTGAGTTGCAGCACCTCGCCTTCGGCGATCACCGCCGAGGCGTTCGACAGGATCGACAGCACCCGCAGGTTGCCGCATTCGGTCATCAGCTGGAAGGCGCGGGCAAACAGGTAGTCACCGACCAGCACGCTGGATTTGTTGTCCCACAGCAGATTCGCAGTGGGCCGGCCGCGGCGCTGGCTGCTTTCATCCACCACGTCGTCATGCAGCAGCGTGGCCGTGTGGATAAATTCCACCGTTGCCGCCAGATGCACGTGATAGGGCCCGGCGTAGCCGCACAGCCGTGCCGCGGCCAGCGTCATCATCGGGCGCAGGCGTTTGCCGCCGGCCTCGACCAGATGTGCGGTGACCTCTGGAATGCGCGGCGCATGTTCGCTTGCCATCCGGTCGCGGATCAGGCCGTTCACGGCGCTCATATCCTCAGTCAGCCAGCGCGCCAGCTGATCCTGAGGCTTGTTCGTGGTTTCCATCAACCCCATGCCGTCCTCAAGGCTTCTCGACATTGTCCCGCGATTGGACTTAACTCGCGGGCCATGAAAGAGCTTCTGCGCACAACGGATCCGACGATCATCGCCTTCGCCACCGCGCTTCTGCAAGGC
The DNA here is from genome assembly GCA_913064775.1 of uncultured Albidovulum sp. Classification (GTDB taxonomy): domain Bacteria; phylum Pseudomonadota; class Alphaproteobacteria; order Rhodobacterales; family Rhodobacteraceae; genus Acidimangrovimonas. Next base: position 70,385 of record CAJYAD010000013.1, read on the forward strand.
GAGGGTATAGACAGCTTTCCGGTGGACGTAAATATGAGCGTCCTCGAAGGGTCGATCGGCATATTCCCACGCCGCTTGCTGGTGCGTGATCGAGATTTGTTCCGCGCCGAACTGACCATGCGTGACAACGATGTCGATCTTGGGCGCTGAGCGGGCCTTTGCCGCGGAGGAGCTGACCGAGGACGGCTTTCTCGGCGGAAGGCTGCGGATCGTGCAGCCCCGGAACGGCTACCGTGCCGCGACCGATCCGGTGCTGATGGCCGCCGCCTGCCCCGCCCGCCCCGGCCAGACGGTGCTGGAGCTGGGCTGCGGGGCCGGCGTGGCCTCGATCTGTCTGGGCGTGCGGGTCGTGGGGGTTGAGCAGACCGGGGTGGAACTGCAGCCCGCCTATGCCGAGCTGGCCCGGCGCAATGCGCGTGAAAACGGCATCGCACTGCGGGTGATCGAGGGGGATGTCGCCCGGCCACCGGCTGAATTGCGCGCGCTCAGTTTCGATCATGTGATGCTGAATCCGCCCTGGTATCCGGTCGGCGGCGGGACGCCCGCGCAGGATTCGGGCCGAGAGACCGGCCTGCGCGAGGACACGCCGCTTGCCGCCTGGATCGACCTCGCCATTCGCAGGCTGCGCCCCGGCGGTTGGCTGACGCTGATTCATCTGGCCGAGCGTCTGCCCGATCTTCTGGCGGGTTGCGACGGTCGGCTGGGCAGCGTCGATCTGCTGCCGCTGGCGGCGCGTAGCGGACGTCCGGCGACGCGTATCCTGATGCGGGCCCGCAAGGGTGCCCGAGGCGGCTTTCGCCTGCTTGCGCCCTTCGTCCTGCATGAGGGCGTGGCGCATCTGCGCGACGAAAACAGCCATTCCGCCGCCGCCGAGGCCATTCTGCGCGGCGACGCGGCGCTGAACTGGCCGGCGCGGTAACCGGTTCTTAGGATTTCGGCAACTTTTGGCGGGTCCAATGCAGGTGATGGCGCGTGACTCGGCATCGGGGATGACACGACTCGGCAAACGTGCTGTCATGAAACTGTCCTATTTCAGAAGAGGAGGAAGACCATGACGATCGTGTCCCACCTGCAGGAGCTTCGCAGGAAGCATCAGACCCTCTCTGAAAAGGTGGAACAGGCGCAACGCAGTCCCGCCATGGACGGATTGCAAATCGCTGAAATGAAAAAGCAGAAACTTCGCCTGAAGGAGGAGATCCAGCGGCTCAGTCAGTCCTGACGCGGGGCTTTTGCACGGTATTACACGGCCCTGGCGGCCGGAGGGGCGGGGGGCAACCCACGCCCCTTGTCATTTCGGGGGGCCGTACTGTGGGGCAGTAGGGCGACGTGACGCGCGCTTGTGGCCCCGGCGCGGGGTGTCGCGAATCCGTCGCCACCGTCGCGCGGACCGATGGCGTTCAGATCGTGACCCGGTGGGATATTTGGGCCGAAGCGAAAGCAAAGAGCGGCCTTCGCTTCGGGTCCGCCCTCGGTCAGGAGCAGAACTGCGCCCCGTTGGCCGCGATGGTCGATCCGTTGATGAATTCGGATTCGTCCGAAGCGAGGAAAGCCACCACCCGCGCGATCTCTTCCGGCCGGCCCAGACGTCCGGCGGGGATCTGTCCGATGATCGCCTCGCGCACCTTTTCAGGCACCGCCATGACCATGTCGGTGCCGATGTAGCCCGGGCAGATCGCATTTGCCGTGATGCCGAATCGCGCACCTTCCTGCGCCAGGCTCTTGACGATGCCCAGATCCCCGGCCTTGGTAGCGGCATAATTGACCTGGGCGAACTGCCCTTTCTGGCCGTTGATCGAGGAAATCACGACGACCCGGCCGAACTTGCGCTCGCGCATTCCGGTCCAGTTCGGGTGGATGGTGTTGAACACGCCCGTCAGGTTGGTGTTGATCACCTGATGCCATTGCTCGGGCGTCATCTTGTGGAACGGTGCGTCGCGGGTGATTCCCGCATTCGCCACGATGATCTCGATCGGGCCCAGATCGGCCTCCACCTGGGCCATCCCGGCCTTGGAGGCCTCGTAATCGGCGACGTCCCACTTGTAGGTCTTGATCCCGGTCTCTTCCGCGAATTTCGTGGCCGCGGCGTCGTTGCCCGCGTAATTCGCCGCCACCAAGTACCCCGCGTCGCGCAAAGCGACCGAAATCGCCGCGCCGATCCCGCGGCTACCTCCGGTAACAAGGGCTACTCTGGACATGGGGCCTCCTGACATACGAACTGCTTTGAAACAGTGTTACCTAGAAAAAGTTCGGCGCGCAATTAAGTTGCGCGCCGAATGATCCGCCATCGGTCCAAAGACCGTAAGGAAGGCCTAGGGACGCGCGAGGCACATGGCGACGCCCATGCCGCCGCCGATGCACAGCGTGGCCAGGCCTTTCTTCGCATCGCGGCGCTTCATCTCGAACAGCAGCGTGTTCAGGATGCGCGCGCCCGAGGCGCCGATCGGATGGCCGATGGCGATGGCGCCGCCGTTCACATTCACGATCGAGGGATCCCAGCCCATGTCCTTGTTCACCGCGCAGGCCTGGGCGGCGAAGGCCTCGTTTGCCTCGATAAGATCCAGATCGGACACCTTCCAGCCGGCCTTCTCCAGCGCTTTGCGGCTGGCGGGGATCGGGCCGGTGCCCATGATCTTGGGATCGACGCCGACGGTGGCGTAGCTGGCGATCCGGGCCAGCGGCTCCAGCCCGCGCTTCTCGGCCTCTTCGGCCGACATCAGCAGCACTGCCGCCGCGCCGTCGTTGATGCCCGATGCGTTGGCCGCGGTGACCGAGCCGTCCTTGGCGAAGGCGGGCCGCAGTTTCTGCATCGCCTCGATCGTGGCGCCGTGGCGGATGTATTCGTCGGCATCGACCACGATGTCGCCCTTGCGGGTCTTCACCGTGAAGGGGATGATCTCATCCGCGAAGCGGCCGGCCTTTTGCGCGGCTTCGGCCTTGTTCTGGCTGGCGACGGCGAATTCGTCCTGCATGTCGCGGCTGATCTGCCACTGGGCGGCGACGTTTTCGGCGGTCTGGCCCATGTGATAGCCGTTAAAGGCATCCCAAAGCCCGTCCTTGATCATCGAGTCGATGAACTTCATGTCGCCCATCTTGTGGCCGGCGCGCAGATGCGCGACGTGGGGTGAAAGGCTCATGCTTTCCTGCCCGCCGGCGGCGATGATCTGGGTGTCGCCCAGCAGGATGTTCTGTGCCCCCAGCGCAACCGCCCGCAGCCCCGAGCCGCAGACCTGATTGATGCCCCAGGCGGCGCTTTCGATCGGCAGGCCGGCGTTGACATGCGCTTGACGGGCCGGGTTCTGGCCCTGGCCGCCGGTCAGCACCTGGCCGAGGATGGTTTCGGACACGTCCGACTTGTCGATTCCTGCGCGGGCGACGAGGGCTTCGAGTACCGTGGCGCCAAGGTCATGTGCGGGAGTGTTCGCGAAGGCTCCGTTGAACGAGCCCACGGCCGTGCGGGCGGCCGAGACGATAACGACATTGGTCATGCTGCATCCTTTCCATTGCCGATTTCGGCGCCCGCAGGCTGGCGGATGCGCCGCTTTGCAGCATGACTAGGCGTTTGTGGAATGAAGCGCAACGAAAAGGGGTGTGTTCCGGCGGGGCCGGTTGGTCGGGGCGCGGCGGTCGAACGGCGGTGGGGCCGTCAGGCGCGCAGCCGACGGCGATCCATCCGGGCGGCGAAGGGCGGCTTGGTCGTGGGGGCGCCGAAGAGGTAGCCCTGCAGGCAATCCACCCCGATCCTGGCCAGGAAATCGGCGTCGCGCTGATCCTCGACGAACTCGGCAACACTGAACATGTCGAAATGCCGCGCGATCGAAACCATCGCCTGCACCAGCACCTGATTGTCGGGGTCGGCATGGATGCCGCGCACGAATTGCCCGTCGATCTTGAGGATGTCGAAGTAGAAATCCTTGAAATGCCGGATCGCCGTGTAGCCCGCGCCGAAATCATCCAGCGCAAAGGCAACCCCCACGCGCTGCAGATCGCGCATGAAGACCGAGACCAGATCCGGCATCAGCATGGCCGAGCTTTCGGTGATTTCCAGGATCAGCCGCTCGGCCAGTGTCGGGTCGGCCTCGATCGCGCGCATCAGCGCGGCCTTCCATTTGGGATAGCCGATCGACCGGGCGGACATATTGATCGACAGGCGCAGGGCGGGAAATCGCTGCAATGCGGCCAAGCCCAGTTCCAGCGCGTGGGTGTCGATCTGGCGGCCGAGTTCGCTGGTCTCGGCCACCCCGATGAATTCAGCCGCGCGGATGATGCGGCCGGTGTGGTCCATCAACCGGATCAGACCTTCCTGGAAGGCGATCCGCGCGGTATCGCGCGCATGGACCACCGGCTGGAACGCCAGGCAGACGTGGCCGCCTTTGAGGGCGCGGTGCACCATTTGCAACACGTCGCGGTCGCGCTCCGTCACGGCGAAGGCAAGCGGACTGTCAGCCCCGTGTACGATCGTTTCCGCAATCACCGCGTCGCGGGACGTTGGGTCCGACCCGGGTTTTCCTACCTCTGCCATCGCGCGCTCCTTCCCGTGTCCAGCTACTTTGCCGCGCGGGGCGTAAAGAACTGGTGAATCTGCGCCGTCCACACTACCGTTTTCACCGGCAATCGGCACAAGCGCGGTGGAAAGGAAGACAGATGGGCGAGCGTTGCGGCTGGTGTGGCAGTGATCCGATGTACATTGCCTATCACGACACCGAATGGGGCGTGCCCGAACGTGACAGCCGCGCACTGTGGGAAAAGCTGATTCTCGACGGTTTTCAGGCCGGGCTTGCCTGGATCACCATCCTGCGCAAGCGAGAGGCCTTCCGCGCCGCCTTCGAGGGGTTCGATCCGAACGTGATCGCCGGTTGGGGCGAGGCGGAGGTGCAGCGCCTGCTGGGCGACGCCGGGATCGTGCGGTCGCGCGCGAAGATCGCGGCGACGATCGGCAATGCGCGCGCCTGGCAGGACATCGAGGCCTCGGAAGGTTTCGATCATTTCCTGTGGTCGCGGGTGGACGGCGCGCCGATCCGAAATCGCTGGCAAACCCAGGCCGAGGTACCGGCCGAGACCGAGCTGTCGCGCCGGATCTCGAAGGACCTCAAGGCCCGGGGGTTCCGGTTTTGCGGCCCGGTGATCACCTATGCCTTCATGCAGGCGGTGGGCATGGTGAACGACCATCTGGTGACCTGCCCGGCGCATGAGCGGGTCGCGGCGCTGGCCTGACGGCGCCTAGAACAGCCGGTCGAGGGCCGCGTCCAGCGCCTCGGGCGTGTCCAGCCGCAGCCGCACCGGCAAGGTCAGCACCTTGGATCGGAACCGGGCGGGCAGGCGCACGGCGTCTTTCTCGGTGGTCACCAGTTGCGCGCCGGCGGCCTCGGCGTCGCGTTCCAGCCGGGTCATCAGCGCCTCGGTCAGCGGCTGGTGATCTTCCAGCGCCTCGGCATGGATCAGACGGGCGCCCAGCCCCTGCAGCGTGGCGAAGAATTTCTCGGGATGCCCGATGCCGGCGAAGGCAAGCACCGGCTGGTCGTGCCAGTCCATCCCCATCTGCAAGGGCGCCAGCTCGCCGGTCAGATGCGCAAGCCCCGGGGGCAGCGCATCGCCCCAGCGGTCGCGAAAGGCCTGCTGCGCCGCGCCCGACCCGATCGACAGCAGCAGCCCGGCACGGCCGAGGCCGGTGGCGACGGGTTCGCGCAGCGGGCCGGCGGGCAGGCACAGCCCATTGCCGAAGCCGCGCGCCGCATCGACGACGATAATCGCCAGATCTTGCACCACGGCGGGGCTTTGAAAGCCGTCGTCCAGCACGATCGCCTGCGCCCCCGCCGCCTGCGCCGCGCCCACCCCGGCGGCGCGGTCGCGGGCGATCCAGGCGGGGGTGAAGGCGGCCAGCAGCAAGGGCTCGTCCCCGACATCGGCCGCGGTGTGGCGCGCGGGATCAACCCGCAGCGGCCCTGCCAGCCGCCCGCCATAACCGCGCGACAGGGTATGGGCGGTGACGCCGCGCTCGGCCAGGCGCTGGACCAGGGCGATGGCGGTCGGTGTCTTGCCGGTGCCACCGGCGTTGAGATTGCCGACGCAGATCACCGGAACGTCGGCGCGCAGCCTCGGCCCGCCGCGGGCCAGACGCCGCGCCGTGGCCCGCGCGTACACCGCGCCCAGCGGCTGTAGCAGCCGCGCGGTGGGGGTCGGGTGCGGCAGGTCCCAGAAGGCGGGGGGGCGCATCATGCCTCTTCCGTTTCGGGCCGGTCGCCGGACGGCGGCGCGGGGGCCTCGTTTCGGGCGGCGGCGGGCAGCGCCGCAGTGATCATCGCGGCCAGCCGGTCGGTGGCCTCGGCGCCGGCGGTGCTGGCCTCCCAGGCGTTGTGCGCCAGGGCGGCGGCGCGGTCGGGGGCGATCAGTTCGGCGACCGCGCGGCCCAGTTCGGGCGGCGACAGCACCGGCCGGGTGGCGCGGGCCTCGGCCAGCCGCACGAAGGTGGCGCCATGGGGGCCGTGCTCGGGGCCGTGGACGATGGCCGAGCCCAGCGCGGCCGGCTCCAGCGGCGATCGCCGCGCGCCCGAGCTGAGGCTGCCGCCCATATAGGTGATCGGCGCCAGCCGGTACCACAGGCCCATCTCGCCCTCGGTGTCGGCGATATAGGCCTGGACCTCTTCGTCGGGCTCCTCGTCGGACGACCGGCAGGCGACCGACCAGCCCTGGGCGATTTCCATCTTCACCCGCAGCCCTTCGGCGCGCGCCGGATCGTGCGGGACGGCGATCAACAGCAGCCGGTGGGCCTTGCGCAGCGCCGCGCGGTGGGCTTCGAGAACCAGATTTTCCTCGGCCTCGGGCAGGCCGGCGACCAGCCAGACCGGACGCGCGCGCAGCAGCGTCGCCAGAGCCTCGCGCTCGGCCTCGACATGGGGCAGGACGATGGGTTCCTCATGCAGGGTGCCGGCGATCTCGATGCGGCTGTCGGGGGCGCCCAGGCGGCGCAGGGCGCGGGCGGCCTCGCGGTCGCGGGCGACGATCAGGGACAGGCTTTGCAGCAAGGCCCGCAGCACGCCGGGGAAGCGCTTGGGATGCCCGGGGCGGGGCGGGGCGGCGTCGATCCACTGCACGGCGATGCCGGCGCGCCTGGCCTCGTGGATCAGCGCGGCGGGCAGGCTGTCGCCGGTCAGCACCACCAGATCAGGACGCCAGCGGTCCAGAAAACGGCGGATGTCGGGCAGGGTCTGGGGCGGGGCCGAGGTTACCAGCACATCCGGCGGCAGCGACGGGGCTGCACCGCCCGCCAGGGTCACCAGCATCTCGGGGACGGTGCGGTCCGCGCCGGGGGCCTCTTGCAGATGCCCGATCAACTCGGGCAGGCCGGGGGGGATGCCGGCGGGAAGCGGCATCCAAATCAGCGGCCCCGGCGGGCGTTCCGCGACACCCGCCGGCGCGGCCTGCCCACCGGGGCGGGCGCGCCGCGCCGTGGCGTAGAGGTAGAGCCTCAGGCCGAGCGGGAATGCCATTGGGGTCCTAGTTGCCCAGCTCTTCAGTCGGGCCGGCGGGGGTTTCCTCATCGCGCAGGCGGTGCAGATGGGCGATGAAATAGCGCGTATGGGCATCGTCCACGGTGCGCTGCGCTTCAGCCTTCCAGGCGGCGTGGGCGGATTTGTAGTCGGGGTACATGCCGACGATGTGGATCTTCGAGACATCCTTGAAGACCGATCGGGCAGGGTTTACCAGTTCCCCGCCAAAGACGAGATGAAGGCGTTGGGTCATGGGTCGCTCCTATTGCTCGGAAGTTGCGCGCAACCTAGACATTGCGCGGGAAGGGTCAAGCGGCGCCGAAGCCGGATCGGCCCGGCAGGGCGGAAAAGCGAAAAAAACCAACACAGCGACGTGAGTGGACTTGGAGTTGGATCGAATTACCGATTAGGGTATCCGAGATATCAATTATGATATTCCGACACGTGCATGTGTGGCTGGAGGGAGACTGACACTGATGACTTATCGCCAGCCGGCACTGGACACCTCGCCGAAGGTGTCCGACGAGATCCGCAAAACCACCTGTTACATGTGTGCCTGCCGCTGCGGCATCAATGTGCACCTGAAGGAAGGCCGCGTCGCCTATATCGAAGGCAACCGCGACCATCCGATCAACAAGGGCGTGCTGTGCGCCAAGGGCTCTTCGGGGATCATGCAGGTCACCGCGCCGTCGCGCCTGCGCCACCCGATGAAGCGGGTCGGGCCGCGCGGCTCGGGCGAGTTCCAGGAGATCAGCTGGGACGAGGCGCTGGAACTGGCGGTCAGTTGGCTGAAGCCGCTGCGCGAGAAAGACCCCGAGAAGATGGCCTTCTTCACCGGCCGCGACCAGTCGCAAAGCCTTACCAGCTTCTGGGCGCAGGCTTACGGCACGCAGAATTACGCGGCGCATGGTGGCTTTTGCTCGGTCAACATGGCGGCGGGCGGGATCTACACGATCGGCGGCGCCTTCTGGGAATTCGGCGCGCCGGACTGGGACCGCACCAAGCTGTTCGTGCTGTTCGGGGTGGCCGAGGATCACGACAGCAACCCGATCAAGATGGGCATCGGCAAGCTGAAGACCAACGGCGGCAAGGTGATCGGGGTGAACCCGATCCGTTCCGGCTATAACGCCGTGGCCGACGATTGGTACGGGGTCACGCCCGGCTCGGACGGCCTGCTGACCCTGGCGCTGGTGCATGAGCTGTTCCAGGCCGGCAAGATCGATCTGGAATATCTGGCGCGATTCACCAACGCGCCCTGCCTGATCAAGACCGAGGACGGCCCCGAGAACGGCCTGCTTCTGCGCGACGCCGACGACAAGCTGCTGGTGATCGACAAGCGCTCGGGCAAGCCGGTGCCCTTCGACACCCCCGGCGTGCAGCCCGATCTGGGCGCCACGCACAAGGGCTGCCGCACCGTCTTTCAGGCGATGGCCGAGAAATACCTCGACGAGAAATACGCCGCCGAGGCGGTGGCCGAGCGTGTCGGCATCAGCGCCGAGCGCATCAAGGGCTTTGCCGCCGAACTGGCCCGCGTGGCCTTCGACGAGGCGATCGAGCTGGACCAGCCCTGGACCGACTTTCGCGGCGACAAGCATGAGAAGATGATCGGCCGCCCGGTCAGCTTCCATGCGATGCGCGGCATCTCGGCCCATTCGAACGGCTTCCAGACCGCCCGCGCGCTGCACATGCTGCAGGTGCTTCTGGGCGCGGTGGAATGCCCCGGTGGCTGGCGCATGAAGCCGCCCTATCCGAAGCCGGTCGAGGCCCACCCGAAGCCGCATTGCGGCGTGACGCCCGGCAAGCCGCTGAACGGCCCGCATCTGGGCTATCCGCTGGGGCCAGAGCATCTGGCGCTGAAGGAAGACGGCAGCCCGTCGCGGATCGACAAGGCGTTCTCGTGGGAGAACCCACTGTCGGCGCATGGCATGATGCACATGGTCATCTCGAACGCCCATGCCGGCGATCCCTACAAGATCGACACGCTGTTCCTTTATATGGCGAACATGGCGTGGAACTCCTCGATGAACACCCGCGCGGTGATCGAGATGCTGACCGACACGGGCGAGGACGGCGAATATGTCATCCCCCGGATCATCTACTCCGATGCCTATTCGTCGGAAATGGTCGCCTATGCCGACCTGATCCTGCCCGACACCACCTATCTGGAACGCCACGACTGCATCAGCCTGCTCGACCGCCCGATCGGCGAGGCCGACGCAGCGGCGGATGCGATCCGCTGGCCGGTGGTCGAGCCGGATCGCAACGTGCGCGGCTTCCAGTCGGTGCTGATCGACCTGGGCGCGCGGCTGGGCCTGCCCGGCTTCGTCAATGAGGGCGGCGGCGCCAAGTACAAGGATTACGCCGACTACATCGTCAACCACGAACGTCGCCCCGGCGTCGGCCCCCTGATGGGCTTTCGCGGCAATGGCGAGGCCGTGGGCCGCGGCGCCCCGAACCCCGACCAGATCAAGCGCTACATCGAGAACGGCGCCTTCTTCCTGGCGCATATGCCCGAAGACGGCTCCTACTTCAAACCCTGGAACAAGAGCTATCAGGACTGGGCGGTGAAGATCGGGCTGTTCGACGCGCCCTCGCCCTATCTCTTCTCGCTCTATTCCGAACCGATGCGCCGCTTCCAGCTGGCCGCCGAGGGCCATGGCGACCGCCAGCCGCCGGACCATCTGCGCGACCGGCTGAAACGGGCGATGGAGCCGCTTCCCTGCTGGTACACCCCCTTCGGTGACGAGGACGCCGAGGATTATCCCATCCACGCCCTGACCCAGCGGCCGATGGCGATGTACCATTCCTGGGGCAGCCAGAACGCCTGGCTGCGCCAGATCCACGGGCAAAACCCGCTCTACCTGCCCACCGCGATCTGGGAAAAGCACGGCTTCGCCGAGGGCGACTGGGCGCGGGTAAGCTCGCCGCATGGCGAGATCGTGGTGCCGGTGGCGCATATGGCGGGGCTGAACCCGAACACGGTCTGGACCTGGAACGCGATCGGCAAGCGCAAGGGCGCCTGGGCGCTGGAAGAGAACGCGCCCGAGGCGACCAAGGGCTTCCTGCTCAACCACCTGATCCACGAACTGCTGCCGGCCAAGGGCGACGGGCTGCGCTGGTCGAATTCCGATCCGGTGACGGGGCAGGCGGCCTGGTTCGACCTGCGGGTGAAGATCGAGAAGGTCGCGGCCCGGCATCAGACCGAACCGAACCTGCCGTCGATCAAATCGCCGGTACCCAAGGCACCCAAGCACCGCCGTCAGGGGGAAGAGGCATGACCGAGCTGCCGCAAAGCACGACCCGCAAGCTGGGCCTGGTGATCGATCTCGACATCTGCGTCGGCTGCCATGCCTGCGTGACCGCCTGCAAGGGCTGGAACACGGAAAACTACGGCTCTTCACTGGCCGATATGGACGCCTATGGCGAAGATCCCTCGGGCACCTTCCTCAACCGCATCCATTCTTACGAGGTCCAGCCCACGGGCGGCGGCTGTTCGCAGACCGTGCACTTCCCCAAGTCCTGCCTGCATTGCGAGGACGCGCCCTGCGTCACCGTCTGCCCGACCGGCGCCAGTTACAAGCGAGCCGAGGACGGCATCGTGCTGGTCAACGAAGACGCCTGCATGGGCTGCGGCCTGTGCGCCTGGGCCTGCCCCTACGGCGCGCGCGAAATGGACCGGGCCGCGGGGGTGATGAAGAAATGCACCCTCTGCGTCGACCGGATCTACAACGAGAACCTGCCCGAGGTGGACCGGGTACCGGCCTGCGTGCGCACCTGCCCGTCAGGCGCCCGCCACTTTGGCGATTTCGCCGATCCCGACAGCAACGTCAGCAAGCTGGTGGCCGATCGCGGCGGCATGGACCTGATGCCCGAACTGGGCACCAAGCCGGTGAACAAATACCTGCCGCCGCGGCCCAAGGACCGGCCTGCCGCCGCGCCGCTGACCCCCATCGCCGACGTCAAGGCCACCGGTGTTGCCGGCTTCCTGGACCGCCTGCTGGAGAAACTCTGATGCATCCCGCCCCCTCTGTCATCGCCTTCACCGTGCTCTCGGGGCTGGGCTTCGGCTTCCTTGCCTTTCTGGGCGCTGGTCTCGTGGTGCCCACGGGCTGGGCGGCCTTCTGGGTCTGGGGGCTGGGCTACGGCTTTGCCGTCGTGGGGCTGCTGGCCTCGACCTTCCACCTCGGCAACCCCAAGAACGCCATTCGCGCCTTCAGCCAGTGGCGCACCAGCTGGCTCAGCCGCGAAGGCGTCTTCGCCGTGGTCACCTTGCTGGTCCTGGCGCCGGTCGCACTGTTCGAGATCTTCGGGGGCTTCCCGCTGGCCAGCCTTGGCTGGCCGGGCGCACTTTTGTCGCTGGTGACGGTGTTCTGCACCTCGATGATCTATGCGCAGCTGAAGACGGTGCCGCGCTGGAACCAGTGGCTGACCCCGGTGATGTTCATGACCTTCGCCCTGACCGGCGGGGCGATCCTGTCGGGCTTCAACGTGCTGTCGATCCTTCTGTGCGTGGTGCTGACGGCGGTGCTGGTGGCGATCTTCAACACCGGCGACAAGCGTCTGGCCGAAAGCGGCTCGACCATGGAAACCGCGACGGGCCTGGGCAAGATTGGCAAGGTGCGGCTGTATGAGGCGCCGCATACCGGCACCAATTACCTGATGGACGAGATGATCTACGTCGTCGGTCGCCGCCATGCCCGGAAATTGCGGGTGATCGCGGTGGCCTTCGCCGCCATCCTGCCCGCGCTGGTGATGCTGATCGCACCCGAGGGCAGCCTGCTCGGCATTGCGCTGGCGCTGATCTTCCATCTGACCGGCGCCGCCGCCGCCCGCTGGCTGTTCTTCGCCGAGGCCGAACATGTCGTGGGCCTGTATTACGGCGCGCGCTAGCCGTCGGGGCAGATGCGCCTGCGACAGGAAACAGGCCCCGGCGTTCCGTGACGCATTGCGCCCGGTGGGGCAGCCCCACAGTCAGATCTGTCGCGCGCGTCGCGGCAGGTCATTTTCGTTCAAAGGGCTGCCGGATTGCGGTGGGCTGTGAAAAACACTCGCGTTTCCGGATAGCGCCTTCGCTGAAAAAGACCCGAAGCCCGTTTCGAAGGCACCGCCCGCAAAGCGCGGCGCATTCTCCTGTCGGAAAGGCGCCTGCTCTTGGCGCGCCACGGGGCGGTGGCGAAGCTCCGCCCCCCCCCTGTTTTCCGGCGAACCGGCGCTGTCTCAGTGATGATGGTCCGGCTCTTCCATCCGGAAGCTCTGCTCGCTTTCCTGATCGCCTGCCGTCAGTTTCAGCGTCGCTTCGAAGCTGTGCGGTTCTTCAGGCGCAACCGCGCTTTGCAGCAGATGATGGTCGCCATCGAAAGGCAGCAATGCGAGCCTCTCGGTGCGGCCCGCGCCCCGGTCGATCTGGATCTCTGCGCGCAAATCCGCGCTGTGGCGCGACAAGCGCAGACGCATCCGCTCACCCGCATCGGTATCGGCGATCTGGAGCAGGCCGCGCGCAAGTGCGGTATCGACCCGCACCGAGGCAGGCGCATGCGTGTGCCCCGAGGTGGGATTGACGAACCGGATCTGGGCCACGGAAAGCGCCGGTATATGTTCGAAAAGCTCGTGCTTCAGCGCGTCCGCGATGGTCTGGGCCTCGGCCAGCAGCAGGCCCTCATCGACGGCGATCGCGACATCGACATGCAGCTTGTGGCCAAGCCAGCGCGCCCGGATCTCGGTGGTCTCTTCAATTCCGGGCACATGAGCTGCTGCATGTGCGACCTCGTCGATCAACTCCGGCTCAACCCCGTCAAGCATGCGGGTCAGCACCGAACGCGCCGACTGCCAGACGATCCCGAGGATGGCAATCGTGATCAAGAGGCCGACGATGGGATCGGCCAGAGGGAACCCGGCCCAGACGCCGAGCGCCCCGGCAACAACGGCAAGGCTTGTCAGCCCGTCAGTGCGGGCATGGTAGCCATCCGCGATCAGCGCGGCAGAGTTGATTTCCCGCCCCACCCGGATCCGAAAGACCGCGACGGCCTCGTTGCCGGCAAAGCCGACCAGCCCGGCGCCGATCAACCAACCTAGGTTGGTGACCGCCCGCGGGTTGAACAATCGGTCAATTGCCTCATAGCCCGCGACGATGGCGCTGAAGAGGATGATCAGGACGATGGCGATCCCGGCAAGGTCCTCGACCCGGCCAAGGCCGTAGTGGAAGCGCCGAGAAGCAGGCCGCCGCGCCAAGGCAAAGGCGAGCCAGAGCGGCAGAGCCGTCGTCGCATCCGCGAAGTTGTGGATCGTGTCGGCAAGCAGCGCCACGCTGCCCGACCAGGTGACGACAACGATCTGCATCACACCCGTGGCGAGCAGCATGACGAAGGACCACTTGATCGCCCAGATGCCGCGCGCGGTAGAGGCGATGGTGGCGTCGATCACGCCATGGGTATGACCATGCGGCCCATGATCATGACCATGACCGTGATGATGCCCGTGTCCCGAATCCGAACCGAATCCGAACCAGTCTTTGACCTTCGCCCACATGATGCCCTCACAGATACTTGGTGATCAGTTTCAGTTCGCGAATCGAGGCCGCGGCCTCCTCACCCTCGTCCGCGAGACAATTCTCGATGTGATCGTGGATCATTTCGCGTTTCGCCTTGGCGATCGCCGCCTCAACGGCATGAAGCTGCTGGGCGATATCCGGGCATGGCCGCTCGGCATCGAACATCTCGATGACGCTGGAAAGATGCCCGTGTGCGCGCTTCAAGCGCAGGATGATGTCGGGGTGCGAAGCATGTTTCATGATTGCTCCATATCCCCCCCGGGGGGATATGGCAATGCGCCTCAACGCGCGCCAGCCAACCGATCCGGGCCGGACCATTGAAGCACTCCACTACTTCGCAGCCGGGGCCCGGGCCTTCGGTCATCAGGGGCGCAAAAGAGTTGAGGGGCGCCGAAGCGCCCCTCAATTCACGACAGCGATGTCTCACCACAGGGAATGCGTCAGGCGTTCCCGGGCGTTTCGTTTCTAGCTGCTGCGCCGAGCAGGCTCAGGACGGCATCCTGATGGTGCGCAGATAGGGCAGCCTCACCTCTACTTCGCCGAATTTCGCCCTGGCATCCTCGGTCGAGACCGACGTCGCCACGATTATGTCCTGACCGGGCAGCCAGTTCGCCGGGGTGGCGAAGGGCGCGCCGTCGGTCGCGCGCACCGCGTCCAGGGCACGCACGATCTCGGCGAAGTTGCGGCCCACCGACATCGGGTAGGTCATCGTCAGCCGTACCTTCTTGTCCGGCCCGATGATGAACACCGTGCGCACCGTGGCGCTGTCAGCCGGGGTGCGACCGTCGGGCAGATAGGCTTCGGCCGGCAGCATGTCGTAAAGCTTCGACACGGTCAGCGAGGCGTCGTCGATGATCGGGAAGTTCGCGGGTACGCCGGCCACCTTCTCGATGTCGGCTTTCCACTTCATATGTTCCGCGACGCTGTCCACCGACACACCCATCACCTTGGTGTCGCGCCTCTCGAAATCTTGGGCCAACTGGGCCACGGCGCTGAATTCGGTGGTGCAGACGGGGGTGAAGTCCTTCGGATGCGAAAACAGGATCGCATAGCCGCCGCCGATCCAGTTGTGGAAGGAAATCTTGCCCTCAGTCGAATCGGCGGTGAAATCGGGGGCGATATCGTTGATGCGTAGTCCCATGAGTGATCCTTTCATCAGAGGCGGTCGCTGGGACACAAATAACCCAAGCGGGCGCAAGATAAAGACCCTTCGTTCCGTTCCCGTCCTTTCCGGCGGATCGGGCGGGCCCTTCGGTCGCCTCTCGCCCCGTCCCGCGCCCCATACCCCGCCGGTTCGCTTGGGTCCCGTGACCCACTTGCGGGCCGCGGGGGCCGGTGGCAGGGTGGCGCCAGTTTTTCAGAAGGGGCAGCCCATGATCCGCAAGACCGATTTCTACATCGATGGCGCCTGGGTGGCGCCCGCCGCCGCGCGCGATCACGATGTCATCGACCCCGCGACCGAGGATCCTTGCGCGGTGATCTCGCTGGGCGATCGGGCGGACACCGACGCCGCCGTCGCCGCCGCCAAGCGCGCCTTCGAGACCTGGTCGCGGACTGATCCGGCCGCGCGGGTCGAACTGGCCAAGAAGATCCTTGAGATCTACAAGGCCCGGGCCGAGGACATGGCGCAGGCGATCAGCCTGGAGATGGGCGCGCCGATCGACCTGGCCCGCCAGCAGCAGGTGCCCGCCGGGATCGGCCATATCAAGAATTTCATCCGCGCGATGGATCAGATCGAGTTCCTGCGCCCGCTGGGGCCGCATGCCCCCGACGACCGCATCGCGCTGGAGCCGATCGGCGTGGTCGGCCTTATCACGCCGTGGAACTGGCCAATGAACCAGATCACCCTGAAGGTGATCCCGGCGCTGCTGGCCGGCTGTACCATGGTGCTGAAACCGTCCGAGGAGGCGCCGCTTTCCGCGATGCTGTTCGCCGAGATCCTCGATGAGGCCGGGGTGCCCGCGGGCGTCTTCAATCTGGTCAACGGCGATGGCCTGGGCGTGGGCGCGCAGCTGTCCAGCCACCCGGATGTCGAGATGATCTCGTTCACCGGTTCGACCCGGGCGGGCAAGGCGATCTCGAAGGCCGCCGCCGAGACGCTGAAGCGCGTCTGTCTTGAACTGGGCGGCAAGGGCGCCAACGTGGTCTTTGCCGATGCCGACGACAAGGCGGTGAAGCGCGGCGTTCTGCATTGCTTCAACAACACCGGCCAAAGCTGCAACGCGCCGACCCGGATGCTGGTCGAGCGGCCGATCTATGACCAGGCGGTCGAGATCGCGCGCGAGGTCGCCGAAAAGCTTGCCGTCGGCAATCCGCGCGAAGAGGGGCGGCACATGGGGCCGGTGGTCAATGCGGCGCAGTTCGAGAAGATCCAGGGCCTGATCCAGAAGGGCATAGATGAGGGCGCACGGCTTGTTGCGGGCGGCACCGGGCGCCCCGAATCCGTGAATCGCGGCTATTTCGTGCGGCCCACGGTCTTTGCCGACGTGACGCCGGGCATGACCATCGAGAAGGAAGAGATCTTCGGCCCGGTGCTGGTGATGATCCCCTTCGAGACCGAGGCAGAGGCCGTTCAGATCGCCAATGACACGGTTTACGGCCTGGCCAATTACGTCCAGAGCCAGGATCCGGCGAAACGCAACCGCGTGGCGCGGCGCCTGCGCTCTGGCATGGTCGAGATGAACGGCCAGCCGCGCGGGGCAGGGGCGCCCTTCGGTGGGGTGAAATCCTCGGGGCGGGCGCGCGAGGGTGGCGTCTGGGGGATCGAGGAATTCCTCGAGGCCAAGGCGATTTCCGGCTGGGGCAGCGAAGCCGCGGAATAAGGCAGCAGCCGCATTGGCATGTGAGCGGGGCAGGTGAGCGCCGGCCCTCTTGCCGTTGTGTCGGCGGGGCGCTGCCCCCTGCACCCCCGGGATATTTTCACCAGAAAGAAAGCAAAGAGCCCTTCTCGCTTTCTCTTTGGTCCAAATATCCCGCGGGGGGCGCCATTTGAGCGCCATCTTTCCGAGCGACGATGGCGACTGGGGTGTGAAACCCCCGGCTCCGGGCGCCTAATGCGCCATGAAGATCGGAACTTCCGCGCCTTCCAGCATGGCCCGCGTCGCACCGCCCAGGATCGCCTCGCGCAGGCGTGAATGGCCATAGGCGCCCATCACCAGAAGATCCGCGTTCTGATCGCGCAGATGCCGTTTGAGCACCTCTGACACCAGCGGCATCGTCTTGGCCAGCACCGACACCTCGACCTTCACGCCGTGGCGGGCAAGCATCTGGCTGAGCAATCCGCCGGGATCGGATCGCTCGGGCCCGTGCTGGGGCGGATCGATGATGGCGATGTTCACCACATCGGCCTCGATCAGCATCGGTAGCGCCAGACGCACGGCGGCGAGTGATTCGTTGCTTTGGTTCCAGGCCACGACGATGTGCCGGCCGAAGCCCTTTTCCAGCCCCGCGGCCGGTACCACCAGCACCGGCGCCTGGCCTCCGAACAGCGCGGCCTCGATCGAGGCTTCGTCCTCGGGGCCCTGTCCCGGGCCATAGGGCTGCGGCAGTATCACCAGATCGGCGAAGCGCGCGTGCAGCGCCACCGTGGTGCTGATGCCGCCGATCTGGGCGACGGAGGCCTCGACCGACCAGCCGAACGTCTCGCCCGCCAGCAGTTCGCGCGCCTTCGCCGTCAGTTCCTGGGCATCGGCCTTGGCCCGGTCGATCATTTCCTGTTGCAGCATCATGTTGACGCCAGCCTCGTAATAGCCGGCCTGGGTGCGGTCGATGCCAAGGCAGAGCACATCCAGATGCGCGCGTTCACGATGCGCGATCGCTGTGGCCGCGGCAATCACGCCCTCTGCGCTTTCGAGCGAAGTCAATACCGTCAGCAGGGTCTTGTAGGACATCTCGCGCCTCCCGAAGCGTTCTTGCCGGCGCCGTTGCCGGTCCTGACCGTTCAGCCAGACTGACATTGTCGCACCGAAGCCGCCTTGATCGGGATCAATCTTTTCATCACGCCAGCACACTTTTTGCTCACGGAATCTTGACATGGATCAAGGCATGTCTATCCGGTGGCGGGCACAAGCGTTCGGAACGAGGGATGCCCGCCGGTTCGTCGTTGGCGGGTCATGGCTGAGGAAACACAGATAATGTGGGACTATATCAAACTGGTCGCGTTGGGGTTGATTGCGGTCTTTGCCGCGATCGCCGCCAATTTCGCGCATGACGTCGCCTATCAGGTGCACGCACTTCTTATCCTGGTGGTCGCGGCGGTGATGTTCGTCATCACCTTGCGGCAGACGGGCGACATCCGGGCGCCGGCGCCCGCGGACGAGTATTTTGATAGCGTCATACGCTATGGTGTGGTCGCCACCGCATTCTGGGGCGTGGTCGGGTTCCTGGCAGGAACCTTCATTGCCTCGCAACTGGCCTTTCCCTCGCTGAACTTCGAATGGGCCCAGGGCTACATGAACTTTGGCCGGCTGCGGCCGCTGCACACCTCGGCGGTGATCTTCGCCTTTGGCGGCAACGCGTTGATCGCGACCTCGTTCTACGTTGTGCAGCGCACCTCGGCCGCACGGCTGTGGGGCGGCAACCTGGCCTGGTTCGTGTTCTGGGGCTACAACCTGTTCATCGTGCTGGCCGCGACAGGCTATGTCCTGGGCTCGACCCAATCCAAGGAATATGCCGAGCCCGAGTGGTATGTCGACCTGTGGCTGACGGCGGTGTGGCTGTCTTATCTGGCGGTCTTCCTGGGCACGATCCTGCGGCGCAAGGAAAAGCATATCTACGTCGCGAACTGGTTCTACCTGTCGTTCATCATCACCGTCGCGATGCTGCATGTGTTCAACAACCTCTCGATACCGGTGTCGATCTTCGGGTCGAAATCGGTGCAGGTGTTTTCGGGCGTGCAGGACGCGATGACCCAGTGGTGGTACGGCCACAACGCCGTGGGCTTCTTCCTGACCGCCGGCTTCCTGGGGATGATGTATTATTTCGTGCCCAAACAGGCCGAACGCCCGGTCTATAGCTACAAGCTGTCGATCATCCACTTCTGGGCGCTGATCTTCCTTTATATCTGGGCCGGTCCGCACCACCTGCATTACACCGCGCTGCCCGACTGGGCCTCAACCCTGGGGATGATCTTCTCGATCATGCTGTGGATGCCGTCCTGGGGCGGGATGATCAACGGGCTGATGACGCTGTCGGGCGCCTGGGACAAGCTGCGCACCGATCCGATCATCCGGATGATGGTGATCTCGGTCGGCTTCTACGGCATGTCCACCTTCGAGGGGCCGATGATGTCGATCCGCTCGGTCAACTCGCTGTCGCATTACACCGACTGGACCATCGGCCATGTCCATTCCGGCGCGCTGGGCTGGAACGGGATGATCACCTTCGGGGCGCTCTACTTCCTGGTGCCGCGGCTGTGGCACCGCGAACGGCTTTACAGCCTGAGCATGGTCAGCTGGCACTTCTGGCTCGCGACGATCGGGATCATCCTCTACGCGGCCTCGATGTGGGTCACCGGCATCATGGAAGGCCTGATGTGGCGCGAGGTGGATGCCAACGGCTTCCTGGTGAACTCCTTCGCCGACACGGTTGCCGCCAAGTTCCCGATGTATGTGGTCCGCGCGCTGGGCGGGGCGATGTATCTGACCGGGGCGCTGATCATGTGCGTCAACCTTTGGAAGACCGTGACCTCGGTGGGGGCCAAGGCCCCCGTCGGCGCCGCGATCCCGGCCGAGTAAGCGGAGGCAGACATGGCATTTCTGGATAAACACAAGGTCATCGAGACCAACGCCACCCTGCTTATGGTGCTTGCCTTTCTGGTGGTCACCATCGGCGGTCTGGTCGAGATCGTGCCGCTGTTCTACCTAAAGAACACGATCGAGAAGGTGGAAGGGGTGCGCCCCTACAGCCCGCTCGAACTGGCGGGCCGCGACATCTACGTCCGCGAGGGCTGCTACGTCTGCCACAGCCAGATGATCCGCCCGATGCGCGACGAGGTCGAGCGGTACGGCCATTACAGCCTGGCGGCGGAATCGATGTATGACCATCCGTTCCAGTGGGGATCGAAACGCACCGGGCCGGATCTGGCGCGGGTCGGCGGGCGCTATTCGGACGCCTGGCATGTCGATCACCTGACCAACCCGCAATCGGTGGTGCCGGAATCGGTGATGCCCAAATACGGCTTTCTGCTGAACCGGATGATCGAAGGCGAGTATATCGCCGACACGATGCGCACCAACCGCTTCGTCGGCGTGCCCTATACCGACGAGATGCTGAAAACCGCGCGCGCCGATTTCGCCGTGCAGGCCAATCCGGATGCCGATGGGGTGGAGGCGCTGCAAAAGCGCTATCCCAAGGCGCAGGTGCGCAATTTCGACGCGCGGCCGGGGGTTTCCGAGATGGACGCGCTGATCGCCTATCTTCAGGTGCTGGGCACGATGGTCGATTTCTCGACCTTCACCCCCGACGCCAGCCGCTAGGGGAGGGTGGGGATGAGCACCTACGACACCCTGCGCCATTTCGCGGACAGCTGGATGCTGCTGGTCCTGGTCCTGGTGTTTCTTGGCGTCATCGTCTGGGCCTTCCGCCCGGGCAGCCGCAAAGACCAGGACGAGGCCGCAACCGCGATTTTCCGTAACGAAGACAGCCCGGCCCCCGACGCGCCCCGCGACGCGGCCGACGCCACCGAGAAGGAGGCGAAGCAATGAGCGACCCGAAGAACTCCAACCGCAAGCCCGGCGACGTCGAGACCACCGGCCACAGCTGGGACGGGATCGAGGAATTCAACAACCCGATGCCCCGCTGGTGGGTGATGGTGTTCTACGTCTGCATCATCTGGGCGGCGATCTATTCGGTTTTCTACCCGGCCTGGCCGCTGATCAACGGCGCCACGCCGGGGGTGCTGGGCTGGTCGACCCGCGGCGACGTGAAGGCCGAGATGCAAAGCTGGACCGATCAGAACAAGGCGATCCAGGCCAAGCTGGTCGCGACCGACCTGGGCCAGATCCAGAACGATCCGGCGCTTGCGCAATATGCGACCAATGCGGGCGGGGCCGTGTTCCGCACCTGGTGCGCGCAGTGCCACGGCTCGGGCGCGCAGGGCAACAAGGGCTTTCCCAACCTGCTTGACGACGATTGGCTCTGGGGTGGCACGCTGAAGGACATCGCCTTCACGGTCACCCACGGCGTGCGCAACACCGACGACGAGGCGGCGCGCTTTTCCCAGATGCCGGCCTTCGGGCGCGACGGCATCCTGACCGCGCCGCAGATTGCCCAGGTGGTGCAATATGTGATGTCGCTGACCAATGCCGCGACCGATCCGAAGGCGGTGGCGGCCGGCAAGACGATCTTCGCCGACAATTGCGCAGCCTGTCACGGCGCCGAGGGCAAGGGCGACCGCGCGATGGGCGCGCCGAACCTGACCGATGCGATCTGGCTGTACGGCGGCGACCGCAAGACCCTGACCGAGACCGTCGCCAACGCCCGCTTCGGCGTCATGCCGACCTGGGGCAAGCGCCTGTCCGAGGCCGACATTCGCGCGGTCACCTATTACGTCCACAGCCTCGGCGGCGGCGAATAACCCGCCCCTGCGCTGGGATTAAGACAAAGGCCCGGGATGCTTCCCGGGCCTTTCCGTCTGTCACGCGCGCGGCCCCCGCCGCTGCTGTCACTCTTCGCCCGGCCCCGGCCCCGGCTTCCGGCTGCGCCAGAACGCCCGTTTCGCCCTGCGGCGCGGGGCCCGCGCTGCGCCGTGGCTGTCGACCACGCCGGGCGCCCGCTGCTCGGGCCCGCCCCGCGCGACGCCGCTGGCAATCAGAAAGCTGTCCGCAATAATTCCCAACATTTCCTATCTCCGATATATCTGCTGATGCCCTTTTATATTTGGCAAAATTGGATAAACCTGCGAGTCTGGAATAATTTCAATATGTAAGCTCAGCTTGAATGATACCTTGGCATGACCTGCCCCCGTTGACCGCCCTGCGCGCGTTTTCGGCCTATGCCGAGACCGGCACCATCGTCGCGGCGGCCGAGGCGCTGGGCGTCAGCCACGCCGCCGTCAGCCAGCAATTGCGCGCGCTTGAGGCGCATCTTGGCCTACCGCTGCTTGCGCGCGCCGGCCGGGCAATGACCCTGACCCCGGAAGGAGAGCTGCTCGCCGGGGCGCTCGCCGGCGGCTTTGGCGAGATCGCCCGCATGGTCGAACGTCTGACCGGGGCCGAGGCCGAGCGCCCCCTGCGTCTGACCACGACCCCCAGCTTCGCGGCCGGCTGGCTGATGCCCCGGATCGCCGACTTCCGCGATCGGCACCCCGACGTCGACGTGGTGATCGACCCCAGCGCGGCGTTGCAGCCGCTGGGGCCGGGCAGCTATGACATCGCACTGCGCTACGGCAGTGGATTGTGGCCGGGATGCGTGGCGCACCGGCTGGTGGATTCAGGCTTGGTGGTGGTCGCGGCCCCGGGGCTGGTCGGCGCCAGTCCGGTGGACAGCGTCGCCGATCTGGCGGGCTTTCCCTGGATGCAGGAACTGGGCACCAGCGAGGCCTCGGATTTCCTGATAGCGCATGGTGTGGCCCAGACGGCGCGGCGCGGGATGGTGTCCTTGCCGGGCAACATGATGATCGACGCGGCCCGCGATGGGTTGGCGGTGGCGGTGATCGCCCGGGCCTTCGTCGCGGCGGACATCGCCGCGGGGCGGCTGCGCGTGCTTTACGCCGACGACCGCCAGAAGGGCTATTTCCTGGTGACGCCCGAGGGCGTGTTGCGCCCGCCGGCCCGTGCCTTCGCCCGATGGGCGCGGCGACAGGCGGCGGGCGCGGGGCCTCAGACGGCGGAGGCGTAGGGACCGATCGGCAGGACCGTGCGGCCGTAGCTCTCATTGATGAGTTCGGCAGCCGACAGGTAGAAGGCCAAAGCCGCCGTCACCAGTCCGAGATAGCCGCCGGCGACGCCCAGGACCGGCGCGAACCACACGCCCAAAGCCAGCAGCACGAAGGTCACCCACAGCGCCAGGAACACCAGCTGCAGGGCCTTGTTGGCGCGGAAGGTGGCCAGCCACATGTAGAACGAGAACACGCCCCAGAGGAACAGGTACCAGCCGACGAAGATGCCGGGCGCCTTGCCCTGGAACATCAGCACGAACAGCGCCCAGGACCACCAGAAGGCGCCATAGCTGACGAAGGCAACCATGCCGAAGGTATTGCCGCGCGGGAATTCCAAAAGTCCAGCCAGCAATTGGGCCGAGCCGCCATAGGCCAGCGCCAGCGCCAGCACAAGGTTGATGTCGGCACCTCCGAACCAGCCAGCGTTATGCATGCTGAGCATCCAGGTTGTGAAAGCGAAACCGGCAAGCCCCAGCGGGGCGGGATTGGCGAATTTCATCGAGACTCCTCCTCTATGGGCCCGGTGGGTGCTATCCGCGGCATGAGCGGCAAGGTCCGGGCCCGGCCCCGTCCGCGTCTTGTGCGCCGCTCTCCCCCGAACGCACGCACAAGCAGAATTCCGCCGATGAAAGGCAGAGCTAGCCCTGCCGAAGCCTCATGTCATCCATCTGAGCGAGCGTGCGCGCGATCGTGACAATCAGCGCGCGAATATTGACTGAATGGTGATTCTGACGTGAATGCGCCGTCGCTCTATCGGCGCCAGAACCTGCGCGTCTGGCGGCTCTTTGGCCTGGCGCCGCGGCCCGAATGCCCCCCACGCCAAATGGCGGAAAGAAGTCGGGACGCCGCGCCATTTGATGCAGGTCAAGGCGAATCCCCTCTGACCGGCCCAGATTGACCTTAGCCCCGGCAACGGGGCCAGCACCGGTGCCCCGTCCTGTTCGCGCGTTTCCTGGGGGCGCCGGTGTTGATCTTCCCGGGCGCCGCGCAAACGCACGGCGCCCGCTTTTCGCCTGATCCCCGGCCTCGGCGTGTTATTGACGCAGGTCAAGGCGCGGGCCTTGCGGTTGTCCGATAACTCGACCACACGAGATCGTGATTTTACCGGAGGCCGCCGCTTGAGCTCGCCAGACACCAGCCCAGAACCCCTTTACACCGCGCGGGCGCCGATCTTTCCGCGCCGGGTTCGGGGCAGCTTTCGCAGCCTCAAATGGGTGATCATGGCGGTGACTCTGGGGCTCTATTACGTCACCCCCTGGATCCGCTGGGACCGTGGCCCCAACCTGCCCGATCAGGCGGTGCTGGTGGATATGGCGAACCGCCGCTTCTTCTTCTTCTGGATCGAGATCTGGCCGCACGAGTTCTACTTTGTCGCGGGCCTTCTGATCATGGCGGGGCTGGGGCTGTTCCTGTTCACCTCGGCGCTGGGACGGGTCTGGTGCGGCTATACCTGCCCGCAGACCGTCTGGACCGACCTCTTCATCCTGGTCGAGCGCTGGATCGAGGGCGACCGCAACGCCCGCCTGCGCCTCTACCGCGAGGATTGGAGCGCGCGCAAGTTGCGCCTGCGGGTGACGAAATGGATCGTCTGGATACTGATCGGCCTCGCCACCGGCGGGGCGTGGGTGTTCTATTTCGCTGATGCGCCGACGCTGCTGGTCAATCTGCTGACCGGTCAGGCGCATCCGGTGGCCTATATGACCGTCGCGGTGCTGACCGGCACCACCTTCGTCTTCGGCGGTTTCGCGCGCGAACAGATCTGCATCTACGCCTGCCCCTGGCCGCGTATCCAGGCGGCAATGATGGACGAGGACACGATCACCGTCGCCTACCGCGAATGGCGCGGAGAGCCGCGCGGCAAGCATCGCCGCCGCGTCGAGATGCAGCAAAAGGCCGCGCAGGCCGAGGCCGATCTGCGCGCCACCGGCCCCAAGGCGGGCGGTTCCCCCTATATTCCGATGCCGGGGATGCCGCTGGGCGTCGGCGGCGCGATCCCGCCCAAGGACTCGCTGGGCGACTGCATCGATTGCAACGCCTGCGTCAACGTCTGTCCGATGGGGATCGACATCCGCGACGGCCAGCAGATGGCCTGCATCACCTGCGCGCTGTGCATCGACGCCTGCGACGAGGTGATGGACAAGGTCGGCACGCCGCGCGGGCTGATCGGTTACATGGCGCTGACGGACGAGACGGCGGAACGCGTCGGCCGCCCGCCGCGCAAGATCTGGAAGCACATCTTCCGCCCCCGCACGATGCTCTACACCATGCTCTGGTCGGCGGTGGGCGTGGGCCTGCTGGTGGCGCTGTATCTGCGCGACCCGATCGGGCTGACCGTCGCGCCGGTGCGCAACCCGCTTTATGTCACGCTGTCCGACGGGTCGATCCGCAACACCTATGACGTGCGACTGCGCAACAAGCAGCACGATGCCCGCCCCTTCGCGATCACCATGGATCCGGTGCCGGGCCTCAGCCTCAGCCTCGAAGGCACCTCGGGCTATGTCGTCCAGGTACCCGCGGACGAGACCCGCCTGCAGCGCGTCTATATCCTGGCCGCGCCGGGAAGCGCCCCGGCGAAGGCCGACCGCACCACCGTGCGGCTTTGGGTGCAGGACATGACCGGCACCGACCGGGTGCAGGACAAGACGGTTTTCTTCGGCAAGGAGAGGTAGGATGGCACCACTGACCGGGCGCAAGGTGCTGGCGATCTTCGTGGCCAGTTTCACGGTGATCATCGGGGTCAACCTGCTGCTCGCCTATCAGGCGGTGCACAGCTTTCCCGGCCTTGAGGTCGAGAACGGCTATGTCGCCAGCCAAAGCTTCAACCGCGACATGAAGGCCCAGAAGGCATTGGGCTGGACGGTCGATCTGGGCTATGACGCCGGCGTGCTGACCGTCGATTTCGACCGCGCCGCGGGGTCCAGCGCCGATGTCGCCAGCCTGGCCGTGCTGGTCGGCCGCCCGACCGAGGCGAAAGAGGACACCCGCCCCAGCTTCACCCGCAACGGCGATCGCTTCTCGGCCCCGGTCGCGCTCCGGCGTGGCAAGTGGATGGTGGTGATCTCTGCCCAGGCCACTGACGGCACCCATTTCAAGCAGCGCCTGTCGCTGGTGGTTCCGGGCTAGCCGATGGCCAGCGTCTCGACCCCCGGCTTTTCGGCCTGCCCTGCCTGCGCCGTCGCCCCGGCGGCCGAAGATCTGGCGCAGCGGGCGCAGGCGGGGTCGGTGCCGCCCGCGCGGCTGATGCTGTCGCTGCCCACCGCCCATTGCGCGGCTTGCATGAGCACGGTGGAACGCGGCCTGGGTGCCGTGCCCGGGGTCAGCGACGCCCGCGTGAACCTGACGCTGAAGCGCGTCGCGGTCGAGGCCGCGCCCGAGGTCGACGCGGCACAGCTGATCGCCGTCCTCGCTGGCCTCGGCTATGAGGCGCATGAGCTGGATGCCGGCACCCTGAGCATGACCGAGACCGACCGTCAGGGCCGCGATCTGCTGATGCGCCTTGGCGTCGCCGGCTTCGCGATGATGAACGTCATGCTGCTGTCGGTCGCCGTCTGGTCGGGGGCCGAGGCCGAAACCCGCGACCTGTTCCACTGGATCTCGGCGCTGATCGCGCTGCCGACGGTCGCCTTCGCGGGCCAGCCGTTCTTTCGCAGCGCCCTGACGGCGCTGAAGGCCCGGCGGCTGGGCATGGACGTGCCGATCTCGCTGGCGATCCTGCTGGCGGCCGGGCTGTCGCTTTTCGAGACGATCGAGGGTGGCCGCCACACCTATTTCGACGCCGCCGTGGCGCTGACCTTCTTTCTGCTGGCGGGGCGCTACCTTGACCACCGCACCCGCGCCGTCGCCCGCTCGGCCGCGCAGGAGCTGGCCGCGCTGGAAGTGCCGCGCGCGCAGCGCCTGCAGGACGGGCAAGAGGTCGAAGTGCCGATCGCCGAACTCCGCCTGGGCGATCTGATCCGCGTGCGCCCCGGCGGGCGGGTGCCGGCGGACGGGGTGGTGACGGAAGGTGCCTCGGAACTCGACCGGTCGCTGCTGACCGGCGAAAGCCTGCCCGCGCGGGCCGCGCCCGGCACCGATGTCAGCGCCGGCGAGGTGAACCTGACCGGGCCGCTGACGGTCCGGGTGACGGCGGCGGGGCGCGACAGCTCGCTTCACCGGATGGCGGATCTGGTCGCCGTCGCGGAAAGCGTGAAGAACAAATATACCTCGCTGGCCGACCGGGCGGCGCTGATCTATGCGCCGGGGGTGCATCTGCTTAGCCTTGCGGCCTTTCTGGGCTGGCTGTGGCTGTCGGGCGATCTGCGGCTGGCGGTCAACATCGCGGTGGCGGTGCTGATCATCACCTGCCCCTGCGCGCTGGGTCTGGCGGTGCCGGCGGTGGTGACGGCGGCCTCGGGGCGGCTGTTTCGCAAGGGGCTGCTGATCAAGGACGGCACCGCGCTGGAGCGTCTTGCCGAGGTCGACACCGTGGTTTTCGACAAGACCGGCACCCTGACACTGGGCATGCCCGAGCCAGAGAACCTTGCCGATCACCCCGCCGCCGATCTGCAGCTTGCCGCGGCGCTGGCCGGGGCCTCGTCGCATCCGCTGGCCCGGGCGCTGGCGCAGGGCGTCGCGGCGTTGGGCCTGCCGCCCGCCGAGGTCACCGACCTGCGCGAAGTGCCGGGCTACGGGATCGAGGGCCGCTGGCAGGGCCGCCGCGTCCGCCTGGGCCGCGCCGAATGGCTGGACGCCACCCCCGAGGCCGCGACCGCCACCTATCTGGAGACCGGCGAGGGCCGCCCGCGCGCCTTCACCTTCACCGACCGCCTGCGCCCCGGGGCCGAGGCGGCGGTGCGCACTCTGGCCGCCCAGGGCAAGGCGGTGCATCTGATCTCGGGCGACAGCGCGGCGGCGGTGCAGGCGATGGCCGCGCGGCTGGGGATCGCGCATTGGGTCGCCGGGGCGCTGCCCGAGGACAAGGCGGCGCGGCTGGCGGCGATGGCGGCGGCGGGCCACAAGGTGCTGATGGTTGGCGACGGGCTGAACGACACCGCGGCGCTGGCGGCGGCGCATGTCTCGGTCTCGCCGGCTTCGGCGCTGGATGCGGCGCGGGTGGCCTCGGACATCGTGCTGCTGGGCACCGATCTGGCGCTGCTGGCCGAGGCCGCGGATCTGTCGCGCCGCGCCGTGCGCCGGATCAAGGAGAATTTCGCGATCTCGGCGGCCTATAACCTGATCGCGGTGCCGATCGCGCTGATGGGGCTGGCGACGCCGCTGGCGGCGGCCTTGGCGATGTCGGCCTCGTCGATTACGGTGTCGCTGAACGCATTGCGGCTGCGGTAAGCCATGGACGTGCTCGCCTATCTGATCCCGATCTCGCTGATCCTTGGGGCCATCGGCCTTGGGGCCTTCTTCTGGACCCTGCGCCACCGCCAATACGACGACCCCGACGGCGATGCGCAGCGCATCCTGTCGGACGAATGGGACGACTACCCAAAGCCCTGAGGTCGCGCGTTTGCCTTTGCCCGGCGCCCTGCTAGGCTGGCCGCGCCCGACCGCTTTCCCTATCGGAGATCGCCATGCGCCGCGCCGCCCTTTGCCTTTTCGCCGCAACCCTGCTGGCCGCCGCGCCAGCCCTTGCCGCGCCAGCCGCGCCGGTGCCCTGCGGCGGCCCGTTGCCAACCTTCCTGAGGGCGTTCGAGGCCGACGCGGTCGCCCAGGGCCACAGCGCCGCCTCGGTGCGCGGCTTCTTTCGCGGCGCCCGGATCGACCCGAAGGTGCTGGCGGCGGACGGCGCCCAGGGGGTTTTCCGCAAGACCTTCCTGCAATTCTCCTCTGCCCTGATCAGCCGCAGCCGCGTGGTGGGGGGCGAGCGTAACGCCCGCCGCCATGCCGCCATCTTCGCCCGTGCGAAGCGCGATTACGGCGTGCCCAAGGGCATCCTTCTGGCCTTCTGGGCGTTTGAGACCGATTTCGGGGCCGTGCAGGGCAATTTCAACACCCGCGACGCGCTGGTGACCCTGGCCCATGATTGCCGCCGGCCGCAGGTGTTCCAGCCGCAACTGATGGCCGCGCTCACGCTGTACGAGAAGGGTGAGTTCAATCCCCAGACCACCACCGGCGCCTGGGCGGGCGAGATCGGCCAGGTGCAGATGCTGCCCAAGGATATCCTGGAACGCGGGGTGGATGGCGACGGCGACGGCAAGGTCACGCTGAAGACCTCGGTGCCCGATGCGCTGCTGTCGGCGGCCCATACGCTGCAAATGCTGGGCTGGCACGCGAACCAGCCCTGGATGGCCGAGGTTCGGGTGCCGAAGGATCTGGACTGGGCCAAGACCGGGCTGAACACCCGGCTGCCGGTGCGCCAATGGGCGGCGATGGGGGTACGCGCGCGGGCGGGGGCGCTGCCGGGCGGCGACCTGCCGGCCTCGATCCTGCTGCCGCAGGGGCGCAAGGGCCCGGCCTTCATGGTGTTTCCCAATTTTGAGGTGCTGTTCCACTGGAACAAGAGCTTCGTCTACGTCACCACCGTGGCCTATTTCGCCGATCTGATGGAAGGCGCGCCGCGACTGGACCCGGGCCACCCGGATCCGCAGCTTGGTCTGGCGCAGATGCAGGAATTGCAGCGCAAGTTGCAGGCGCGCGGCTATGACGTCGGCAAGATCGACGGCATCCTTGGCCGCAAGACCCGCACCGCCGTCCAGGCCGAACAGGAGCGCCTGCATCTGCCCGCCGACGCCTGGCCCACACTCGCGTTGCTGAAACGGCTTTGACGCCCCCGGGGCGGGCGATCAGGCCACCATCTGCTCCGCCCGCTTGAGGTCGACCGACACCAGCTGGCTGACGCCCTGTTCATGCATCGTCACACCAAACAGCCGGTCCATCCGGCTCATGGTCACCGCGTGGTGGGTGATGATCAGGAAACGCGTGTCGGTCTGGCGGGTCATCTCGTCCAGCATGTCGCAAAAGCGGGTGACGTTGGCGTCGTCCAGCGGCGCGTCGACCTCGTCGAGCACGCAGATCGGCGCGGGGTTCGCCAGGAACACCGCGAAGATCAGCGCCATCGCCGTCAGCGTCTGCTCGCCGCCCGACAGCAGCGACAGGGTGGACAGCTTCTTGCCCGGCGGTTGGCACATGATCTCCAACCCGGCTTCCAGCGGGTCGTCGGATTCGACCAGCACCAGCCGCGCCTCGCCGCCGCCAAACAGATGGGTGAAGAGCATCGAGAAATTGCTGTTCACCTGCTCAAAGGCGGTCAGCAGCCGTTCGCGCCCCTCGCGGTTCAGCCCCGCGATGCCAGAGCGCAGCTTCTTGATCGCCTCTTCCAGATCCGCCTTTTCGCTGACCAGATTGTCATGCTCGGCGGTCACTTCCTTCGCGTCCTCCTCGGCGCGCAGGTTCACCGCGCCCAGCGCATCGCGCTGACGGCGCAGACGCGCGACCTCGATCTCCAGCGCCTCGGCCGCGGGCATTGCCTCGGGCTCGGTCTTAAGCGAGGCAAGCAGCGCGCCGGGGGTCATCTCGGTGTCTTCATGGATGCGCTCGGCGGCATGGGTGACGGTCTCGCGCGCGGCCTCGGTGCGGGCCTCGGCGCGTGCGCGGGCCTCGCGGGCCTCACCGGCCAGACGTTCGGTCTCGCGCTCGGCGATCTGGGTCTCGCGCAGTGCGGTCTCGGCTTCGGCCAGCGCGTCGGCGGCAACACGGCGCCGCGCCTCGGCGGCCTCGATCGCCTCGGACAGCTCGGCGCGTTTCTCGGCGATCTCCTCGGGGGCGGCGGCGGCGACTTCCAGCTCTGCCTCGCTCTCCGCCCGGCGTTCGGCCAGCTCGGTCGATCGCTTCTCGGCCGTCTCCAGCCGCAGCTTCCAGCCCGAGATCTCCTTGACGATCTCCTGCCCGCGCCGTACCCGCGCCTCGCCCTCGCGGCGCAACTCATCATGGCCCGAGCGGCGGGTCATCATCGTCATCCGCGCCGCCTCGACCGTCATCTTGACGTCCTCGATCCCGGCGCGCGCGGCGTCCAGATCGGGCAGGGTCTCCAGCCCGCGCTCGGCTTCCTTCAGCCGCCCGCGTGCCGCCATCGCCTCTTCCTCGTGGCGCTTCACGGCCAGATCGGCGGCCTCCAGCTTGCCCTGCGCGATTGAGCTTTCGGCCTCGGCCCGGGCCAGGGCGCGGTTCGCCTCGGTCACCGCCTGATCGGCGCGGCGGCGGGCGTCGCGGGCGGCCTGATCGGCGTGGGCCAGATCGGCCAGTTGCTGCTGCAGATGCTCATGCGCCTGCTGGGCGCCGGCCGCGCGGGCAGAGACCTCTTCCAGATCGCGCTTCAGCACCACCAGGCGGTTGAGCTGCTGCAACCGCAGCGCGGCGGCCGAGGGCGCATCTTCGGCGCCGGCGCGGAAACCGTCCCAGCGCCACAGATCGCCCTCGCGGCTGACCAGCCGCTGGCCGGGCTGCAGCATCGGCTGCAGATGCGGCCCGTCGGCGCGCTCGACCAGCCCGATCTGGGCGATCCGGCGGCGCAGCACATCGGGCACCTCGACCTGCGCCGAGAGCGGCGCGACGCCGGTGGGCAGCGGCTGGGTGTCGTCGTAATCGGGCAGGCCGGCCCAGCCCGAACCCTCGGCGCCGTCAAGTTCCGGCGCGCGCAAATCGTCGGCCAGCGCGGCGCCCAGGGCGGCCTCATAGCCCGGGGTCACGCGCACCCGGTCCAGCAGTTGGCTGCCGGCATGGGATTCGCGTTCGACCAGCTTGGCCAGGGCGGAAACCTCGGCCCGCAATGCGCTGGCCTCGCCCTCGGCCTCCGACCGCAGGGCGCGGGCGTCGGCCTCGCGGCCCTGCACTTCGGCCCGCGCGGCCTCGGTTTCGGCCAGATGTTCGTCGGCGGCTTCGGCGGCCTCGGCGGCGGCGGAGGAAGCCTCTTCGGCGCCAGCGAAATCCTCGGCTGCGCGGTCCAGCGCCGATTGCGCGGCGGCGACCGCGTCGCGGGCCCGGGCGGCCTCGGCCTCGTTCCTCTCGACGGTGGTGCGCACGTCCGACAGCATCCGCAGCGCCGATTGGTGCCGTGCCGCCAGACGGGCGACATCCTCGGTGCGCTCTGACAGCATCTCCTCGCGCTCCGACAGCACGGAAGCTGCCTCACGCGCGGCTTCGGCGGCTTCGGTCAGGCGGTCCTCATGGCCGTCATGGGCCTTGGCGATCTGCGCCTGTTCCCAGTCCAGCCGGGTGATCGTCTCGCCGGCGTCGTGATTGAGGCCGGTCTCGCGCTCCATATCGCGGGCCAGCTGGTCGATCCGGGCGGTCAGGGTCTCGATCAGTCGCCTGGCGCGGGCCTCTTCGTCGTTCAGGGCGTCGCGCTGGACGGTCAAGCGCTGCAACACCGCTGCGGCGATGGCCTCTTCCTCGCGCTTGGGCGGCAGGCTGTCTTCCGCCACGCCGCGTGCGCGGGTGGCGCCGCGGGCGGCGGCTTCGGCCTGGGCGGCGGCCTTGGTGCGTTCGGTCAGCGTCTGATCGGCGGCCAGCCGGGCCTCATCGGCCTCTTGCCAGCGGCGGTACAGCAGCGTGCCCTCGGCGCGGCGCAGCTCGTCGCCGATCTCGCGGTAGCGTGCGGCCTGGCGGGCCTGACGCGCCAGCGTGGCGATCTGGCTGGCCAGCTGCTCGACCACATCATCGACCCGCGCCAGGTTGGTCTCGGTCGCCGTAAGCCGCAATTCGGCCTCGTGGCGGCGCTGATAGAGGCCCGAGATCCCGGCGGCCTCTTCCAGGATCCGGCGGCGGTTCTTGGGCTTGGCGTTGATCAACTCGGAAATTTGCCCCTGCCGCACCAGCGCCGGAGAATGCGCCCCGGTCGAGGCATCGGCGAACAGCATCTGCACGTCGCGCGCCCGCACCTCGCGGGTGTTGGCGCGGTAGGCCGAGCCCGCGTCGCGGGTGATCCGGCGGATGATCTCGACCTGGTCCTGATCGTTGAAGCCCGAGGGCGCCAGACGTTCCTGATTGTCGATCGTCAGCGTCACCTCGGCGAAATTGCGGGCAGGGCGGCTGGCGGCGCCGGCGAAGATCACGTCCTCCATCCCGCCGCCGCGCATCGCGGTGGGGCGGCTTTCGCCCATCACCCAGCGCAGCGCCTCCAGCAGGTTCGACTTGCCGCAGCCGTTCGGCCCGACCACCCCGGTCAACCCGTCATGGATGATCAGATCCGTCGGGTCGACGAAGCTTTTGAAACCGTTCAGACGCAGCCGGGTAAAGCGCAACAGGGGGTCCTTTCGATGATTCCCGCACCTGCCCCATGCTCAAGATCACGGGCGCGCGAGTCAATGACCAACCCCAGCATATGGCGGGGATCCGCAAGTTGTTCACAACATATTGGGCGCTGTAACGGTTTCGTAACGACGGGCTTGACCGTTGCGCGGCGTCGGCGCCTAATGTCCGGCACGCAAACGGAGATGGGAATGTCTGAGGCGTATCTGCGGCGCGGCCCGGGCCAGGATGGTCACCGGGCCATTTGGCGGGCCCGGCGATGACCGGCGGGCACTGCCTTTGTGGTGCTGTGCGCTTCGAATTCGACAGCGCCCCCCTCTGGCAGGCCCATTGCCATTGCGAAAGCTGCCGGCGCAATTGCGCGGCCCCCTTCACCTCCTATCTGGGGATCTCCGACGGAAGCTGGCGCTGGACCGGCGCCGCGCCGGGGGTCCATGTCTCCTCGCCCGGGGTTGAGCGGATGTTTTGCGCGACCTGCGGCACGCCGATGGCCTACCGCGCCGACCGCTACCCACAAGAGACCCATTTCTATGCGGCGACGCTGGATGATCCGGCCGCCTACACCCCTCAACAGCACGTCCATTGGGGCGAACACCTGCCATGGCTTTCCATATCCGACACCCTGCCGCGAAGATGACACCGATCCGCGCCATCCCCCCCTATGACTGGCAGGCGCTGCTGCGGCTGATCCAGACCAATTTCGCCTATATGGAGGGGCGGATCGACCCGCCCTCGTCGATGCATCGGCTGACCGCGGGCGAGATCGCGCGCCGGGCCGAGCTGGGCGAGATCTGGGTGGTCGAGGAAGACGACCACCCGGTCGCCTGCGTGTTCCTGACCCCGCGTGAGGGCGCGCTTTATATCGGCAAGCTGGCGGTCGCGACCAGCCA
Organism: uncultured Albidovulum sp.; assembly: GCA_913064775.1. Taxonomy (GTDB): domain Bacteria; phylum Pseudomonadota; class Alphaproteobacteria; order Rhodobacterales; family Rhodobacteraceae; genus Acidimangrovimonas. Next base: position 104,417 of record CAJYAD010000013.1, read on the forward strand.
CCGGGGCCGCGGCCTGGCGCGGTGCCTGGTCGAGACCGCGCAGACCCGGGCCGAGGCGCTAGGCCTGTGCCTGCTGGAGCTGCAATCGCGGATCGAGCTGGTTGAAAATCACGCGGCCTTCGCCTCGATGGGGTTCGAATTGACCGGCGAGACGACGCATCCGGGCTTTGACCGGCCGACCTCTCTGACCTTCCGCAAGCAGCTTCAGTAGGGCGGCAGCCGGACCCGACCGCTGTCGGTCAGCTCCCACACCTCGCGGCCCTCGATCACCACCGCGCTCAGCGGCCCGCCATAGGCCGCGCCACTGTCGATGTTCAGCCGGTTGCCGTAATGCGTGGCGCGCTCTACCGGGGTGTGGCCATGCACGATCAGCGCCCCGTGGTTGCGCAGATCGTCCAGAAAGCGGCCCCGGATCCAGGTCATGTCGTCCTCGACCTGCGCCGCCAGCGGCACGCCGGGGCGGATGCCGGCATGGACAAAGAAGACCTCGCCGCGATGCAAATGGGTGGGCAGGCCGGCCAGAAAGGCGCGGTGGGCGTCGGGCACCTTGGCGCGTGTCTCGGCATGGACCTTCGCGACCTGGCGGCGCCCCGGTTTGGCGACGCCGTAAGAGGTCAGCGTCTCCAGCCCGCCGACGCGGGGGTGGCGCCAGGTGTAATCGGGGCGCAGCATCGGATCCTGGAAATCGGCGCGCTCCAGGAAGCCTGCGAACATGCGGTCGTGATTGCCCTTCAGCACCACCCATGGCGCGCCGGCGGCGATCCCCTCGACCAGCAAGGCGATCACCCCGGCGCTGTCGGGGCCGCGATCGACCAGATCGCCCACATGCACCACCGGCGCCTCGGCATCGCCCACCTCGGCCCGGTCCCGCGCGATCCGCGCATGCGCCGCGCGCAGCAGATCGGTCTGGCCGTGGATGTCTCCGATCGCATAGCTGCGCATCTGCGCCTGCCTCCAGCTTCAGGGTCGGACGCAGGCTACCGTGCCCGCAGGCCGGCGAACAGGGGCGCGCGCCCTATTCACTCTGGTGAAAATATCCCGGGGGCCGCGCGGGGCGGTCCGAGCACGCGGGGCGGCGGCATCGGGGGCAGCGCCCCCGCCCCGGCCCCAGCCTCAGGCCGCGTCGAAGATCAGCGGCCGCACCTGGTTGAATAGCCCGGTGTCGGTCAGCGCCTTCAGCACCGTCTGCGGCGGCGGCGCATCAAGGTACAGCAGCGCGATCGCATCCTTGCCCACCGAGGAACGACCAAGGGTGAAGTTGGCGATGTTCACCCCCGCCTCGCCCATCGTGCGGCCCAGCGTGCCGATGATCCCGGGCACGTCATTGTTGGTGGTATACAGCATATGCGTCCCCACCTCGGCGTCGATATTGATGCCCTTGATCTGGATGAAGCGCGGCTTGCCGTCCGAGAAACAGGTCCCCGCGATCGAGCGTTCGCGCTTCTCGGTCACCACGGTCACCTTGATATAGGCGTCGAACGCCCCCGATTTCACCTGATTGGTGGTCGAGATCTTCATCCCCCGTTCCTTGGCGACGATCGGGGCCGAGACCATGTTCACATCCGGGTTGGTCGCCTTCATGATCCCCGCGATCACCGCGCAGTTCAGCGCCGCCAGGTTCATCTCGGCCACCGCGCCGTCATAAAGCACGTTCACCGCCTTGATCGGCTCGTCGGTCATCTGGCCGGTGAAGGTGCCCAGATGCTCGGCCAGCTTCAGCCACGGCCCCATGGTCGCGGCCTCTTCCGCGGTGACCGAGGGCATGTTCAGCGCGTTCTGCACCGCGCCGGTCAGCAGGTAATCCGACATCTGCTCGGCCACCTGGATCGCCACGTTCTCTTGCGCTTCGGTGGTTGCGGCGCCCAGATGCGGGGTGCAGACGACGTTGGGCAGACCGAAAAGAACATTCTCGTTCGCCGGCTCTACCGCGAACACATCCAGCGCGGCGCCCGCCACCTGGCCCGATTTCAGCGCCTCGGCCAGCGCCTCTTCGTCGATCAGCCCGCCACGGGCGCAGTTGACGATGCGCACGCCTTTCTTGGTCTTGGCGATGTTCTCGCGCGACAGGATGTTGCGGGTCTTGTCGGTCAGCGGCACATGCAGGGTGATGAAATCGGCCCGCGCCAGCAGCTCATCCAGCTCCACCTTGGTCACGCCGATCTGCTTGGCGCGCTCCTCGCTCAGGAACGGGTCATAGGCGACCACCTTCATGTGCAGCCCCAGCGCCCGGTCGCAGACGATCGAGCCGATATTGCCCGCGCCGATTACGCCAAGCGTCTTGTTGAACAGCTCGACCCCCATGAAGCGCGACTTTTCCCACTTGCCGGCCTGGGTCGAGGCATTGGCCTCGGGGATCTGGCGGGCGACGGCGAACATCATCGCGATGGCGTGCTCGGCGGTGGTGATCGAGTTGCCGAAGGGCGTGTTCATCACGATCACCCCCTTCTTCGAGGCCGAGGGGATGTCGACATTGTCGACCCCGATGCCGGCACGGCCGATCACCTTCAGATTGGTGGCATTGGCCAGGATCTTGTCGGTCACCTTGGTGGCAGAGCGGATCGCAAGGCCGTCATACTGCCCGATTACCTCGGCCAGCCTGTCCTTGTCCTTGCCGAGGGCGGGTTCGAAATCCACCTCGATGCCGCGATCGCGGAAGATCTGCACGGCGGTTTCGGAAAGCTTGTCGGAAACGAGTACCTTGGGGGCCATGTCAGGCTCCTTTCGTATGAAATTTGGGGGGGCGCCGCGCGCGGCCCTCCGCATCGGGGGCGGACGCGCGCGGCAGGGAAGGGATCAGGCGGTTTGCGACAGCGCCGCGATCTCGGACTGATAGGCCCAGTCGATCCAGGGCATCAGCGCGCGCGCATCGGCGGTTTCCACCGTCGAGCCGCACCAGATCCGCAGACCGGCGGGCGCATCGCGGTAGGCGCCCACGTCCAGCGCCACGCCTTCCGCCTCCAGCCGCTTCGCGACCGCCTTGGCAAAGGCGGCGCCGTCGGTGATGCGCGGATCGGTGAACTTCAGGCACACGCTGGTGGTCGAGGCCGTCGCCGGGTCCACGGCCAGGTTCTCGATCCAGTCATGCGCGGCGACGAATTCCGCCACCGCGGCGGCGTTGTCGCTGGCGCGCCGGATCAGGCCCGGCAGGCCGCCGATCGATTTCGCCCAAGCCAGCGAGACAAGGTAATCCTCGACCGCCAGCATTGAGGGCGTGTTGATGGTCTCGCCGGTGAAGATGCCTTCGATCAGCTTGCCGCCCTTGGTCATGCGGAAGATCTTCGGCAGCGGCCAGGCGGGGGTGTAGCTTTCCAGCCGTTCCACCGCGCGGGGCGACAGGATCAGCATGCCATGCGCCGCCTCGCCGCCCAGCACCTTTTGCCAGGAGAAGGTGGTGACGTCGAGCTTGTCCCAGGGCAGATCCATCGCGAAGGCCGCGCTGGTCGCGTCGCAGATCGTCAGGCCGGCGCGGTCGGCGGGGATCGCGTCGCCGTTCGGCAGCCGCACGCCCGAGGTGGTGCCATTCCAGGTGAAGACCACGTCGGTATCGAAATCGACGGTGTTGAAATCGACGATCTCGCCATAATCGGCGGTTTTAACCTCGGCGTCGATTTTCAGCTGTTTGACCACATCGGTGACCCAGCCCGCGCCGAAGCTTTCCCAGGCCACCATCGTGGCCTTGCGCGCGCCCAGAAGTGACCACAGCGCCATTTCCACCGCGCCGGTGTCCGACGCAGGCACGATGCCGATGCGGTACCCGGCCGGAACGCCAAGGATCTCGCGGGTGGTGTCGATTGCGGCCTTCAGCTTGGCCTTGCCCACGGCGGCACGGTGCGAACGGCCCAGGGGCGCGTCGGCAAGCAGGTCCAGCGAATAAGTGGGGATCTTGGCGCAAGGGCCAGAGGAAAAACGCGGATTGGCCGGCCGCGTGGCCGGGGTCTTGGTGGTCATGATAGTATCCTTACAGATATTCGCCCCTCGTTGGGGAGGGGTGTCCCACCGCCGCTCTTACGCCCGGCCCGACACTGGCGCAAGAAGAATTATTGCGCTATTGCGCCGCTTGATCGCCCATATGCGACCCTGCCCGCCGCCCTGCTCATCGCCCCCCGGAGACCCCCATGCAGATCGTCAGCCTTCTTGCCAATCCCGATCGCGCCGACCTGAGCCGCGAGGCCGTCGAGTCGCTGCGCAACGCCTGGGGCGGGGGGGCGGCGCGATGGCTTGACCCCGGGATCGCGGCGGAATTCGCGCTGGAGGCGGTGCCCGGGAACTTCCGCGACGTGTGGCGGGACCTGCAGGCGCTGGGCTTCGACCTGAACGTCCAGCCCGAAGAGGGGCGGCGCAGGAAGGTGCTGCTGGCGGATATGGATTCGACCATGATCGCCCAGGAATGCGTGGATGAACTGGCCGCCGAGGCCGGCGTCGGCCCCCGGGTGGCCGAGATCACCGCCCGCGCGATGAACGGCGAGCTGGATTTCGAGGGCGCGCTGCGTGAACGCGTGGCGCTGCTGGCCGGGCTGCCGGCCGAGGTGATCCACAAGGTCCTGGCCGAGCGCATCACCTTCACCCCCGGCGGGCGCAAGCTGATCGGCACGATGAAGACCCAAGGCGGCTATACGGTGCTGGTGTCGGGCGGCTTCACCGCCTTCACCGAGGCCGTCGCCACCTATCTGGGTTTCGACGAGAACCACGCCAATGTGCTGCTGGTCGAGGATGGCAAGCTGTCGGGCCGGGTGGCCGAGCCGATCCTTGGCCGCGCGGCCAAGGTGGCGGCGCTGGAAGACACCTGCGCCCGGCTTGGCGTGGCCGAGGATCAGGTGATCGCGGTGGGCGACGGGGCGAATGATCTGGGCATGCTGCACCGCGCCGGCTGCGGGGTGGCGCTGCATGCCAAGCCCACCGTCGCCGCGCAATGCGAGATCCGGGTGAACCATGGCGATCTGACCGCGCTGCTGTACCTTCAGGGCTATTGCCGCGACGAGATCATCGCAGCCCCCTGACCGGCGCCTAGCGTCGCTGCCCGCCGGCCGAAAAAAGCACATCGCCATGGCGAGGCACCCGGCGATAGGGGTGCGACACCAGCGCAAAGCCCAGCTTGCGGAAATGGGTGTCGACCTCTGAAAACTGCGCCCCGCCTTCATAGAACGGCTCGCGCGAGATTTCGCATTTGCAGAAAGCGAAGTCGCGCAAAGCGTCGCCCAGACCGCTCAGCACTGCCAATTCGTGCCCCTGAACGTCGATCACCAGCAGCGCCTTGCCGGCTGCGCGCGGGTCGATGCCGTGGCCTGCCATGATCTCGGGCAGGGTCTGGCTGCGCAATCGCACGACTTCGCCGGTCTCCTCGACCTGCGAGAAGCGTTGTCTGAACCGGTCTGTGGCACGGTAAACCGAGGATGAGGCGCCGTCGCCGCTGAAGCGGTGGAATTCCATTTCGGCCCCCGGCGTCGACGAGGCAAGGCCCAGATGCGCGATATGGCGGCCGGGGCCCTGATGGGCGTCGAGCACGCTTTGCAGCGTGGTGAAAGTGTCGGGGTCGGCTTCGATCCACAGCACCGCTCGGGCGCCGAAGCTTTCATAAAGCGCGCGATCCTCGGCATGGTGGGCGCCGACATGCACCACCAGATCGATCGGTCGCGCCCGCATGGCGATATGCTCGAACTTCGAACTGCGCAGGCGGCGGCGCAGCCCTGGCGGCAGCTTTCGCTTGATCGCGCGTTCGACGCCCTGAAGGAACTTGACCACTGAACAATCCTTCCAAGTGCCGCCCCAAATCGGACGCGCCCTGATCATAACATCAAGTGTTTGAAGGAGAAAGCGCCTCAGGCGAAACCCGGCGCTCTACGCAGCTCTCCGGTCTCGAAGCCGCGCCAGTTGCGCTCGGGCCCCAGGCGTTTCAGCGCCGCCGGATGGGCCGCGTCCAAAACGCCCAGCCGAATCAGCAGCGCGGTGACCGCGGCCTCGGCGGCGCGGGTGCCGCCGTCGACGATCTTCAGCGCCACGCCCAGCCGCTGTTCGGGCAGAATCGCGACGAAGACCGCTTCGGCCCCGGTCTTGATCGTCACGCGGCCATCCATCGCGCGCATCAATTCGGTGCAGGCCCGGCCTTCGCCAGCGACCATCTCGGGATGCGCGCGCATCGCGTCGCGCAGCCGCACCGCCGCCGCCGCCCGCGCGCCGGCCTTGCCGTCGGCGCCGGCGCCGGCGAAATAGGCCATTGCCCGGCCCAGCCCGGTGACCGAGGTGGCGAAATTCGGGGCTGAGCAACCGTCGATCCCGTAGCCGGGGCTGGTCTCGCCGGTGACCTCCTCGAAGGCCTCGCGCACCGCCTGCTGCACCGGGTGGGCGGGGTCGACATATTCAGGCCCCGCACCCAGATGCTTGGTCAGCGTGAGGAACCCCGCGTGCTTGCCCGAGCAATTGTTGTGGATCTGACAGGGGCTGGTGTCAGAGCACATCAACCCCTTCATCGCCGGTTTGTCTTGCGGCATGTGCGAGCCGCAGCGCAGATCGGGTTCGGCCAGGCCGATCGCGTCCAGCCAGTCGCGCACCGTGTCGGTATGGATCGCCGCGCCCGAATGGCTGGCGCAGGCCAGCGCCAAACGGCGCGGTTCCAGCCCCGCGGCATCGGCGGCGCCGCTTTCCACCAGCGGCAGTGCCTGCAGCATCTTGCAGGATGAGCGCGGATAGATCAGCGCCTGCGGATCGCCCCAGGCCTCGACGATGGCGCCCCCGGCGTCGCAGATCACGGCATGGCCCAGATGGGCGCTCTCGCGCCGTCCGCCACGCCACAATTCGATCATCGGTGCCGCTTCCATTCCGCGTCCTCTCAATCATGCGCGATTTCTTGCCATCGGCCTTTGAAAGCGCGCGCGTTTCAAGCTAACACGGGGATATCGAGTTGAGTTGGCGCCCGCCACTGGAAAAGGTACGATCCACGTACCGGCGGCGGGGCGAGGCATGGATAGAATAGGGACAGGGACCGAGATGACACTCACCAAAGCGCGCGTCCTGATTGGCGCGCTCGCGGCAGTGGCGATGTTCGCGCCGGCAACCGGGGCTTTCGCCCAGGACACCAATAATCGCGTCGCCGTGAAGACCGACTGGAGCGTGTTCACCGAAGGCAATCCCAAGGAATGCTGGGGCGTTTCCAGTCCGAAATCCTCGCGGATTACGCAGGATGGCAAGCCGGTGAAGGCGCAGCGCGGCGATATTCTTCTGTTCGTCACCTACCGCCCCGGGCATGACGGCAAGGGCGAGGTCTCGTTCACCGGCGGCTACCCCTTCGCCAAGGATTCCACCGCCGAGATGAAGGTCGGCAACGACAGCTTCACCATGATCACCGATGGCGAATGGGCCTGGCCCAAGTCGCCCGACGACGACTCGAAGGTGATCGCGGCGATGAAGCAGGGCGCCGATGCGGTGCTTACGGCCCACAGCGCGCGCGGGAAACAGACGCAAGACAGCTTCTCGCTGTCGGGCTTCACCGCCGCCGCCGAGGATGCCGCGACCCGCTGCAAGTAAGGCGCAGCCCAAGGCTATGCCCCGTTGCGGCCATGCTACGACCCGGTGCGCGCTGGTCCGGCGCGCGCCCGTCTTTGGGCCGTGGCGGGCGGCATCCACCATCTTGCCTGTTCCAAAACCGCGCCCCATGTCCTATATGAGCGACTTTCCAACGCCCGGACCCGCGCCATGACCCCCGAGATGACCCCAGAGACGCCGCACGCGCCGATCACCCAGGATGTCGTCACGATCCCCCGCAAACTGCCCGAGGGCGGACGGGTGAACCTTGTCGGCCTGACCCGCGACCAGTTGCACGACGCGCTGATCGCCGCCGGCACGCCCGAGCGGCAGGCGAAGATGCGGGTCGGCCAGATCTGGCAGTGGATCTACCACTGGGGCCTGCGCGACTTTGCCGTGATGACCAATCTGGCGAAAGACTACCGTGCGTTGCTGGCCGAGAATTTCGTGATCGAGATCCCCGAACTGGTCAGCCGCCAGATCAGCGACGACGGCACCCGCAAATATCTGGTGCGCATCGCCGGCGGGCATGAGGTCGAAACCGTCTACATTCCCGAAGAGGGGCGCGGGACGCTTTGCATCTCGTCCCAGGTGGGCTGCACGCTGACCTGTTCATTCTGCCACACCGGTACGCAGAAGCTGGTGCGCAACCTGACGGCGGGCGAGATCGCGGGGCAGGTGATGCTGGCGCGTGACGATCTGGGCGAATGGCCGGTGCAGGGCCAGCCCAAGGACGAGACCCGGCTGATCTCGAACGTCGTGCTGATGGGCATGGGCGAGCCGCTATACAATTTCGACGCCGTGCGCGACGCGATGAAGGTGGTGATGGACAACGAGGGGCTCAGCCTGTCTCGCCGCCGGATCACGCTGTCGACCTCGGGCGTGGTGCCCGAGATCGCGCGCGCGGCAGAAGAGATCGGCTGCCTCCTGGCGGTCAGCTTCCACGCCACGACGGACGCGGTGCGCGACAAGCTGGTGCCGATCAACAAGCGCTGGAACATCGAGACCCTGCTGAACACGCTGCGCGAGTACCCGCGGCTGTCGAACTCCGAGCGGATCACGTTTGAATATGTGATGCTCAAGGATGTGAACGACAGCGACGAGGACGCCCGCCGGCTGGTGAAGCTGATTGCCGGCATCCCGGCCAAGATCAACCTGATCCCGTTCAACGAATGGCCCGGCGCGCCCTACCAGCGCTCGGACTGGGAGCGCATCGAGACCTTCGCCGACATCATTCACAAGGCAGGCTATGCTTCGCCGATCCGCACGCCGCGGGGCGAGGACATCATGGCCGCCTGCGGTCAGCTGAAATCGGCGACCGAGCGGGCGCGGAAATCACGGGCCCAGATCGCGGCCGAAGCCGGTCTCTGACCCGGCCTTTGCGCCTTCGGCGCCCTGGGTCGCATCAATTCGGGGCAGGATGTGATCCCGCCCCGGCTTTTTCTTTCAAGGCAGCGCGCACCGCGCCGCGTCAGTGTCGGACCGGGGCCGGCGCATTGCGGCAATACAGCCAGACAACCGGCTGCTGGCCCTGCGGTGGCAGCGCGGGGCGGAACCGCGGACGCGGACGGCGCGGTCGCGGCGGAGGTGAAGGCCAGGGCGCGTAGTAGGTATTCGCGAAAGGCATGAATGGGTCGCTCTAGATGGGGTTGTTGTGCAAGCCTTTCACCACCAGATCGTGACCTTTCTCGGGCGGGCCTCGCGCCTTTCCGTGGCAATCGTTCCAGGCTCTTGCTAATCCGGGTATATGAGTGCGCCCATCGCCTTGCCGAACTCCGCCGCGCGGCGGCTATTCCTGCAGCGTCACGGCCTGGCCGAGGCGCCGGCGGGCCCCGCGCACGGCGCCGACTTGCTGGCGCTGATCGACCGTCTGGGCTTTGTCCAGGTCGACAGCATCAACACGGTGGCGCGGGCCCATGACCTGATTCTGTTCTCGCGCCGCCCGGCCTACCGGCCCGCCGCGCTGCAGCGGCTGCTGGAACGCGACCGGACGTTGTTCGAACACTGGACCCACGATGCCGCGATCATCCCGGCGCCATTCTACCCCCATTGGCAGCTTCGCTTCCACCGTGACCGCGACCGTCTGGCCGAGCGCTGGCGGCGCTGGCAAAGGACTGGATTCGAGGCGAAATTCGACGAGATCCTCGACCGGGTGGCGCAACATGGCCCGGTCTCCTCGGCCGAGGTCGGCGCGGATGAGGCCCGTGGCTCGGGCGGTTGGTGGGACTGGCATCCCTCAAAGACCGCGCTCGAATATCTGTGGCGGACCGGCAAGCTCTCGGTCACCCGGCGCGAGGGGTTTCGCAAGGTCTACGATCTGACCGAACGGGTGCTGCACCCCGACCATTGCACCCCGGTCCCGCCGCAGGCGGACACGATCGACTGGGCCTGCAACGCGGCGCTCGACCGGCTGGGTTTCGCCACCTCGGGCGAGATCGCGGCCTTCTTTGCCACCGTCACCCCGGCCGAGGCCCGCGCCTGGTGCGCCGCGGCCCTTGCCCGCGGCGATCTGGCCGAGGTCGCGGTTGAGGGCGCCGACGGCACCCCGCGCCGCGCCTTCGCCCGCCCCGACGTGCTGGACGCCGCCGCCGCCGCGCCCGCCCCGCCGGGCCGCATCCGCATCCTCAGCCCCTTCGATCCCGTCCTGCGCGACCGCGCCCGGGCCGAGCGGCTGTTCGGCTTCGCCTACCGCATCGAGGTCTTCGTGCCGGAGGCAAAGCGCCGCTACGGCTATTACGTCTTCCCGGTGCTAGAGGGCGATCGTCTGATCGGCCGCATCGACATGAAGGCCTGGCGTGACAAGGCGGTGCTGCGCGTCCGCGCCTTCTGGCCCGAGGCCGGCGTCACCATGGGCAAGGGCCGGCGCGCCAGGCTAGAGGCCGAACTCGATCGCGTGGCGCGGTTTGCGGGTTGCGAGCGGGTCGCCTTCGATCCGGACTGGCTGCGCACCGGATAGGCCGCAGGCGGGGGGCTGTCAGCCCCCCTGCACCCCCCGAGAGTACTTGGGCCGAGATGAAGGAGAAGAAGGGCTCCTCATCTTCATCTTGGCCCAAATACTCGCGCCGCAGGCTCGCGCGTCAGCGCGACCGGATCATCCCCATGAGGTCGAGCGTCCGCGACAGGATCGGGGCGGCGATCGCATCGGCCCGTTCCGCCCCGGCGCCGAGGATGCGGTCAATCTCGGCCGGGTCGGCCATCAGCCGGGCCATCTCGGCCGAGATCGGCGCGATCTTCGCCACCGCAAGCTCCGCCAGCGCCGGCTTGAAGGCGCCAAAGCCCTGGCCGCCATGGGTGCGCAGCACCTCGTCCACGCTCTCACCCGAAAGGGCGGCGAAGATGTTCACCAAGTTGCGGGCCTCGGCGCGGTCCTTCAGCCCCTCGGCCTCTGACGGCAGCGGCTCGGGGTCGGTGCGGGCCTTGCGGAACTTTTGCGCGATCGCGTCGGCATCGTCGGTCAGGTTGATCCGGCTCATGTCCGACGGGTCGGATTTCGACATCTTCTTGGTGCCGTCGCGCAGGCTCATCACTCGGGTCGCCGTGCCCTCGATCACCGGCTCGGGGATCGGGAAGAAATCGACCTTGTAGTCATGGTTGAACTTCGCCGCGATGTCGCGGGTCAGCTCGACATGTTGTTTCTGGTCGTCGCCCACCGGCACCTGGGTCGCGTGATAAAGCAGGATGTCCGCCGCCATCAGCGAGGGATAGGCGTACAGCCCGAGCGAGGAATTCTCGGCGTTCTTGCCCGCCGTCTTGTCCTTGAACTGGGTCATGCGGTTCATCCAGCCCAGCCGCGCGACGCAGTTGAACAGCCACGCCAGTTCCGCATGACCCGAGACCTGGGATTGGTTGAACAGGATCGAGCGCGCCGGATCGACGCCGGAGGCGATGAAGGCGGCGGCGGCCTCGCGGGTCTGGTGGCGCAGCTTTTCGGGATCCTGCCAGACGGTGATCGCATGCAGATCGACGAGGCAATAGATCGTCTCGATCCCCTCGTCCTGCTTCTCGGCAAAGCGTTTCAGAGCGCCGAGATAGTTGCCCAGCGTCAGCCCGCCCGAGGGCTGGATGCCAGAAAACACCCGGGGCGTGAACCGGCTCTCGACGCGAGGCGTTTGGACCGCATCCGTCATTCGTGCTACTCCGTCTGGAAATCTGCGCCGCCTTCGCATATCTGCGGGGCGATCAGGCGTCAACAGACCCCGGCGTGACCGGGGCGCGAGCAGGACACAGCATGCAGCACGACCACAACGCCCCGCCGCTCAATCCCATCCCCTGGGTCGTATGGCTTCTGCTTCTGCCGATCGTCGCGATGGAGCTGGTCGTCGACCTGGGCGCCAGCGGCCTGGCCGGCGGCCCCGGCGGCATCGGCTGGCGGATCGAGTCGATCCAGGATTTCGCCTTCTCGGCGCCGCTGTTCCAGTGGATGTTCCAGAACGGCCAGTTCCCGCCCGATGCGGTGATGCGCCTGGTGACCTATCCCTTCGTCCATGCCAGCCCGACGCATGCGATCTTCGTCGCGGTCTTCCTTCTGGCGCTGGGCAAGTTCGTGGGCGAGGTGTTTCGGCCCATCGCGGTGCTGGTGATCTTCTTCGGCGCCGCGATCACCGGCGCCGTGGCCTATGGCATCTTCGCCAATTCGCCGATCCCGCTGCTGGGCGGCTTTCCGGCGGATTACGGGCTGATCGGGGCCTTCACCTTCATCCTCTGGACCCGGCTGGGCGCGCAGGGGCAAAGCCAGTGGGGGGCGTTCTCGCTGATCGGGATGCTGTTGGGGATTCAGCTGATCTTCGGGCTGTTCTTCGGCGCCGGGCGCGACTGGATCGCCGATCTGGCCGGGTTTGCCGCGGGCTTTGGGCTGTCCTTCGTGGTCGCGCCGGGGGGCTGGCAGCGGGCGCTGTCGCGGATCCGCAAGCGGTAGACCCCCGGGGGGTGCGCGGCCCTAGCCGCGCCGCAGGGCCGTGCGGAAGTCGCTGACCCGGAAGGCGCCCAGCAGCGCGCCGAAGGCGAAATAGCTGACCGCCCCGATGGCGATCAGCAGCAACAGCGCCAGATATTTGATCCCCGGCATTCCCCAAAGCGTCTCCAGCAGCATTTCCGCCAGGAACAGACACATCCCCATCGCCGCCGAGGCCAGCACGATCCGCGGCAACCGGCGGCGGAAACGGTCGTCGAAACTGGCCGCCGGGCCCATGCCGCGCGCCCCCGCCAGCAGCAGCCAGATCATCACCCAACCCGCCAGCGTGGTGCCCAGCGCTGCCGCGATGAAGCCCACGGTTGGCGCCAGACCCACGGCGATTGCGGCGTTCACCACCATTGCGGCCAGGGCATAGTAGAACGGGCGCCGCGTGTCTTCGCGCGCGAAGAACAGCGGCTGCAGCACCTTTTGCAGCACGAAGGCGGGCAGGCCGGCGCCGTAGACCGCCACGGCCAGCGCGGTGGGCGACACGTCGGCGGCGGTGAAGCGGCCGCGCTCAAACAGCACCTGGATCAGCGGCATCGGGATCACCATCAGCGCCACCGCCGCCGGCACCGTCATCGCCAGCGCGAATTCGGCGGCCCGCGAATAGGAGGCGCGGCCACCGGCCACATCGCCCGCCTTCAGCCGGCGCGACAGATCCGGCAGCAGCACCACGCCGATCGCGATGGCGACCACCCCCAGCGGCAGCTGATAGAGCCGGTCGGCATTGTAAAGCCAGGCCACCGCGCCCTCGTAATAGCTGGCGACCTGGCGCCCGACCAACAGGTTGATCTGCACCACGCCACCTGCCAGCACCGCAGGCGCCGCGATCCGGGCGAGGCGCCGCATCGCGGGGGTTAGCCGCGGCAGCCGCGGGTAAAGTGCGATCCCGGCGCGCTTGGCCGCGACCCAGACAAGGGCCAGCTGCGCCACGCCCGCCACCGGCACCGTCCAGGCCAGCGCCAGCCCGACGTTCCAGTGCATCAGGCCCGCCGCCAGCATCGCCGCGATGAACAGAAGGTTCAGCAGCAGGGGCGCGGCGGCGGCGGCGGTGAACCGCCCGACCGCGTTCAGCACCCCCGAGCACAGCGCCGCGAGCGAGATCATCAGGATATAGGGAAACGCGATCCGCCCGAAGGTGACGGCCAGATCAAAGCGCTGATCCTCGGCAAAACCCGAGGCCATCGCCAGCACCAGCCAGGGCATCACCAGCTGCCCCAGCAGGGTGAACAGGATCAGGATCGAGGCCAGGCCCGAGAACGCGTCGCGGGCGAAGTCAGAGGCGTCTTCGCCGGCCTCGTGGCGCTTTGAGAACATCGGCACGAAAGCCATGTTGAAGGCGCCCTCGGCGAAGAAGCGGCGAAACATGTTGGGCAGGGAGAAGGCCACGATGAAGGCCTGCGCGGTGGGCCCGGCGCCCAGGAAGGCGGCGATCATGATGTCGCGGGCGAAGCCCAGAAGACGGCTGGCCATGGTCCAGCCCCCGACCGTGACGAAGCCACGCACCAGACGGATCGGTTGCATTACTGGGTGGCCCTCTCGGCGCCGTCGATGATCGCCATCCGCAGCTTGCGCTCCAGCGCCTCCTGCTTGGAGCGCGCGTGCATCTTCAGCCCGAACATGTCCTTGACGTAGAACGAATCCACCACCTGGGCCCCGAATGTCGCGATCACCGCACTTGCGATGTAGATGTTGTTGTTCGCCAGCGTCCGGGTCAGGTCATAGAGCAGGCCCGGCCGGTCGCGGGTGTCGACCTCGATGATCGTATAGATCTCGGAGCCCTCGTTATCGAATGCGATCGAGGTCGGGAAGCGGAATTGACGCTCGCGCTTCTTCAGCTTGTCACGGTCCTTCAGCGCGTCGCGCGCCACCACCTCGCCCCGCAGGATCTTGTCGATCATCTGTTTCAGGCGCGGCAGGCGATCCTCTTCATACGGGTGGCCCTCGGCGTCCTGCACCCAGAAGACGGCGGTGGCGAAGCCGTCCTTCGAGGTATAGGTGCGCGCATCCACCACGTTCGCGCCGACCAGCGCCAGCGCCCCCGCCAGCCGCGAGAAGATGCCCGGATGGTCGGCCAGCGCGAAACAGGCCCGGGTGGCGTCATGGTCGCGGTCCAGATGCATATCGATGCGCACCTCGTCATCGGCCAGATCCTTCAGCAGGCTGGCAAAGACCATATGGGCGTCGGTCGGCAGGCCCTGCCAATAGGGGCCGTAATGGCGCCCGGTCTCGGCCCGCAGGGCCTTGCGGTCCCAGCTTGGCAGCGCCTCGCGCAACAGGCGCTTGGCCTCGGTTTCGCGCTTGTCGCGGTTCAGCGCCTCAAGGCCGGTTTCCAGCGCCTCCGCCGTCTCGGCGTAAAGCCTGCGCAGCAGCATGGCCTTCCAGTTGTTCCAGGTGTTGGGCCCGACGCCGCGAATGTCGCAGACCGTCAGCACCGTCAGCAGATCCAGCCGCTTGCGGGTCTTCACCAGCTTGGCGAAGTCGCGCACCGTCCGCGGGTCGGAAATGTCGCGCTTCTGCGCCATGTCCGACATCAGCAGGTGATAGCGCACCAGCCATTCCACGGTTTCGCAATCCTCGGCGTTCAGCTTCAGCCGCGGCGCCACCCGCCGGGCGATCTGGGCGCCCAGGATCGCATGATCCTCGGGCCGGCCCTTGCCGATGTCGTGCAACAGCAGCGCCACCACCAGAACCTTGCGGTTCACCCCCTCCTTCAGGATGCGGCTGGCGATCGGCAGTTCCTCGACCAGCTCGGCATGCTCGATCTGGGTCAGGACCGAGATCGTCTGGATCGTGTGCTCGTCCACCGTGTAGTGGTGATAGACGTTGAACTGCATCATCGCGATGATGCGCTCGAACTCGGGGATGAAGGCGCCAAGCGCGCCCAGCTCATTCATCCGGCGCAGCGCGCGTTCCGGGTTGCCGTGCTTGAGCAGCATGTCGAGGAAGATCCGGTTCGCCTCTCGGCTATCGCGCATCTCGTCGTCGATCAGGTCCAGATTGGCCGAGACAAGCCGCATCGCGTCGGGATGCAGCAGATGGCCGGTGCGCAGCCCTTCCTCAAAGATCCGCAACAGGTTCAGCTTGTCGGACAGGAAACGTTCGGGATCGGCGATGTCGATGCGGTTCTGGCGCAGCGCTAGCCCGTCGCGCAGCTTGCGGCGGCGGCGAAACAGGCCGGCCAGCATCGGCTCGGTCTTCACGTGCTGGGCTTCGAGCTGGGTCAGGAAGATGCGGGTAAGTTCGCCCACCTTGGTCGCCTCGCGGAAGTAATCTTGCATGAAGACTTCGACCGCCCGGCGCCCGGCGGCATCCTGATAGCCCATGCGTTCGGCCACCTCGACCTGCAGATCGAAGGTCAGCTGATCCATCGCCCGGCCTGTCAGATAGTGCAGATGGCAGCGCACCCCCCACAGGAAGCTTTCGGCCTGGGCGAAGGCGCTGTATTCCTCGGGGCGAAAGACGCCCAGATCGACCAGTTCCGCCGCGCGGTCGACCCGGTGCAGGTATTTCGCGATCCAGTAGAGCGTCTGCAGATCGCGCAGGCCCCCCTTGGCCTCCTTGACGTTTGGCTCCAGCATGTAGCGCTGGCCGCCCTGCCGTTTGTGGCGCGCGGCACGTTCGGCAAGCTTGGCCTCGATGAATTCCGGCCCGGTGGCGGCAAAGAGATCGGACCAGAGCTTGTCCTTCAGCCGCGCGGCAAGCTCGGCGTCGCCGTCGAGGAAACGGTGCTCTAGCAGGGCGGTGCGGATGGTGATGTCGCCTTTGCCCTGGCGAATGCATTCGGCCACGGTGCGGGTGGAATGGCCCACCTTCAGCCGCAGATCCCACAGCATGTAAAGCATGGATTCGACCAGGCTCTCGGCCCAGCTGGTCAGCTTCCAGGGGATCAGGAACAGCAGGTCGATATCGGAATGCGGCGCCATCTCGGCCCGGCCATAGCCGCCCACGGCGACGACGGCGATGCGCTGGGCCTTGGTCGGGTTGGGCATCGGGTGCAGATGGGTGCGCGCGACATGCAGCGTCGCGGTCACCAGCCCGTCGGTCAGATAGGCCTGGCTGGTGATCAGTTCGCGCGCGGCCAGCGGATGGGCGCGGAAGGCCGTTTCCAGCACGGCATTGCCGTGGCGCTTGGCCTCGGTCAGCACCTTGACGGCGGCGGTGCGGCGGGCCTTGGGGTCGTCGGCGGGCACGGCGCTGACGGCGGCGTCGAGTTCGGCGATCACGGCGGGCGTGTCGAAAATGCCCGACGCCGGGCAGATCAGGGCGCCCGGCGTCGGTTTGTGGATCGGGTGGAGGCCGGGGTCAGAGCCCGGCGCCGCCAAAGCTTCTTGGGGCAGGGTCAATCACTTGCACCTGGTTGTTGACGATCTGTGCGATGGCAAGCCCGCGCTGGTTGGTGCCGTTGGGCAGCAGCCGGAAGATGCCGTTCACGCCGACGAAGCCCGAGGGCTGGGTCAGCGCCTGCGCGGTCAGTGCGTTGGAATTGCCGGCCTTGATCAGCGCGCCGATCGCGGCGATCCCGTCATAGGCAAGGCCGGTGATCGGCAGCGGCGGGTTGCCGTAGGCCTGGGCGTAGCGCGCGGCGAATTGCTGGCTCATCGACGGGTCGGGCAGGGCGAACCAGGCGCCCTGGACGCCGGGCAGCGACAGCGTCGACTGCGGGATGTCCCAGCGGGTCAGGCCGATGAACTGCTCGGTCTTCGAATCGACGCCGTTCTCGCTGAGCAGTTGAGTCAGCAGCGGCAGGGCGCCGGCGGTGTTGGCGGCCAGGAAGACCGCATCCGCATTGGCGTTCTTGATGTCGTTGGCGATCGCCGGGGCGGCCTGCACCACACCGTTTTGCGAATATTGATAGGTGTCGTCGGCAACCTTGGTGGCACCGGCCGCGGCGATCGCATCAGAGATCGCGCTGTCGGCCATCTTGCCAGAGGTGGTGGTGTCATGCACGACGGCGATCTTGGTCTTGCCCTGGCTGACCGCGTAAACCATCAGCCGGCGCGCGGTGTCCGAGAAGGTCTGACCCAGGATGAAGACGTTGCCGCCCGCGATCGAGGGGTTGTTCGAGAAGGCCAGCACGTTGATCCCGCGCGACGCCGCGACCACGCCCGCCGCATTCGCGGCCTGGGCATAGACCGGCCCGAGGATGATCTTCGCGCCATCGTTGACCGCCTGGGTGGCGGCCTGGGCGGCCTGTTGCGGATTGCCCGCGGTCGGGTAGACGCGCAGATCGATCTTGACGCCGTTCAGGTCGGAAATCGCCAGCCGCGCCGCATTTTCGAGGCTTTGCGCCAGCGCATTGTCGCTTTGCTGGGTCGATCCCGAGGGAACCAGAAGCGCCACCTGGACGGTGCCGCCGGTGTTGATCAGCGGGCCTCCGCCGGTCATCGGCTCGCAGGCGGCAAGGCTTAGGGCGGCAAGGCCGAAGCCAAGGCGGATCAATGACTTGCGGGCGCGCTTCAAAAAGGCAAACATCTGTGTTCCTGGAACTGTCACGGGGCGGCGGATCGGTGCAAGCCTAAGCCGATGCCCCAGTGAAGTAAACGTGTCTGAGAAGGAGACGGCGATGATCGGCGACGGTCGGCCCGAGTCGGAAAGCGCAGAGCCTTCGCAGGCGCAGCCCAGACCCTATGCGGACACCCGGCCCGGCGCGCGCCCGGTGCCGCCGGGGCTGCATCTGATCGCCACGCCGATCGGGGCGGCGCGCGACATCACCCTGCATGCTCTGGACCTTCTGGCGGGCGCCGATGTCCTGGCCGCCGAGGATACCCGTACCCTGCGCAAGCTGATGGAGATCCACGGCCTCAGCCCGGGGACGCGCCCGTTGATCGCCTATCACGATCACAATGGCTCCCGGGCGCGCCCGGGCCTGATGCGGGCGCTGACCGAGGGGCGCTCGATCGTCTACGCTTCGGAAGCGGGCACCCCGCTGGTCGCCGATCCGGGCTATCAGCTGGTCCGCGCGGCGCTTGCCGAAGGCCATCCCGTCCACGCCGCGCCGGGCCCTTCAGCCGTGCTGGCTGCGCTTGCGGTGTCCGGCCTGCCGACCGACCGGTTCCTGTTCGCCGGCTTCCCGCCCTCCACCGGCGCCGCCCGCGCCCGCTGGCTGGCAGAGCTGGCGCCGGTACAGGCGACCCTGGTGCTTTATGAATCTCCGAAGCGTGTTCACAAACTCTTAACCGAATCCGCGGAACATCTCGGGAACGAACGGCAGGCGGCTGTCTGCCGGGAATTGACCAAACGTTTCGAGACGGTGACTCGCGGCACGCTGGCGGAACTGGCGCAGGCTTTCGCGGCACAAACGGTCAAGGGAGAGATCGTGGTCGTGATTGATCGCGCCGACGTGGCCCCTGCGGGGGCCGAGGACATGGAGGCGGCCCTGCGCGCGGCGTTTACGCGGGTTTCGCTGAAGGATGCCGTGGCAGAGGTTTCGGCCGCATTGGGCGTGCCACGCCGCGAGGTGTATCAGACGGCGCTGAAGCTGGAGGGCGAGGAATGAATCGAAGATTGCGCGGAAAGATTTCCTATCTGGCCGGGCTCGCGGCCGAGGAGAGCGTGGCGCGCCGCTATGGCGAGGCCGGCCATCGGGTGGCTGCCCGGCGCTGGCGCGGGGCGTCGGGTGAGATCGACCTGATCCTGCGCAAGGGCACGGAACTGATCTTCGTCGAGGTCAAGCACAGCAGCAGTTTCGCGCGCGCCGCAGAACGCGTGACCCGGCGCCAGATGGAGCGCGTCTATACCGCAGCCTCCGAATTCCTGGCCGGAGAGCCGCGCGGCTTGGATACGCCGTCGCGGTTCGACGTGGCGCTGGTGGATGGGACCGGCCAGATCGACATTCTCGAGAATGCCTATGCCGCCTGATCCCTAGCTGCGGCAATTGCAACCGGGCAGGACTTGCGCCATCTAGGGGTTGGAACCCCGGAGGCGCACATGGGATTGAAGGTAGCATTGCAGATGGACCCGATCGGCGGGGTGAATATCGACGCCGACAGCACGTTCCGCCTGGCCGAGGAGGCGCAGGCGCGCGGGCATGAGTTGTTCTATTACACACCCGACAAACTTGCCTTTCAGGAGGGGCGGGTCACCGCGCGGGGCCGGCCGGTGACGGTTCGGCGCGTGCAGGGCGACCACGTCAGCTATGGGGATGAGGCCGAGGTCGATCTGGCGGAGTTCGATGTCGTTTGGCTGCGGCAAGATCCGCCTTTCGACATGGGCTATATCACCACGACCCATCTGCTCGACATGATCCATCCGGGCACGCTGGTCGTGAACGATCCGTTCTGGGTGCGGAACTTCCCAGAAAAGCTGCTGGTCCTGCGCTTCCCCGAGCTCACGCCACCCACCACGATCGCGCGCGATCTGGCCACTCTGCGGGCCTTCAAGGAGCGTCACGGCGAGATCATCCTGAAGCCGCTTTACGGCAACGGTGGGGCAGGGGTCTTCCGGTTGGGCGAAGCAGATCGCAACATGGCCTCGCTGCATGAATTGTTCGCCTCGATCAACCGCGAGCCGCTGATCGTGCAGAAGTTCCTGCCCGCCGTCACCAAAGGCGACAAACGTATCATCCTTGTCGATGGAGAGCCGGTCGGTGCTATCAACCGCGTCCCTGCTGCGGGCGAGGTGCGGTCGAACATGCATGTCGGCGGACGGCCCGAAAAGGTCGGCCTGACCGAGCGCGATCGTGAGATCTGTGCCGCGATCGGGCCTACCTTGCGCGAACATGGCCAGATCTTCGTCGGCATCGACGTGATCGGCGACTGGCTGACCGAGATCAACGTCACCTCGCCCACCGGCATCCAGGAACTCGAACGTTTCGACGGCATCAATGTCGCCGCCCGGATCTGGGAAGCGATCGAGGCGCGGAGGGCCCAGGGGTGAGCCGCCGGCTCGCCCTGCTTTCCTTCCTTCTGCGCCATGTCGCGCGCCCGCGCCTTGCCCGGGTCACGGATCCGGCCCGTGCGCGCGCCGATTTCGCCCGCACCGCGCGTGGTCTTTTCCGGGCGCCGCCCTATTCCGTTGTTCTGCCCGGATTGGTAAGGGGCGAAGCCGCCTCCGCGCGCGAAATCCCGGGTCTCTGGGTCTCTTGCGGGCCGGTCCATCAGCGCCGGGTGCTGCTATACCTGCATGGCGGCGGCTATGTGACCGGCAGCCCTCAGACCCATGCCGCGATGGTTGCGCGGCTGTCGAAGATCGCCGGCCTGCGCGCCTTTCTGCCGGCCTATCGGCTGGCGCCCGAACACCCCGCGCCGGCCGCGCTGAACGACGTGATTGCCGCCTGGGAGGGGCTGCTCGCGCTGGGCTACGATCCGGACCGCATCGTTCTGGCCGGCGACAGCGCTGGCGGCGGCCTTGCCTTCGCGCTGCTGGCCGAGCTTTGCGCCCGCGGCACGCCGCCCCTCATGGTGCTGGGCTTTGCGCCCTGGGTCGATCTGACGGGACGTGGTGCTTCGCTTGCCGCCAATGCAGGGCGCGACGCGCTGCTGCCGGCCCGCCGTTTCGACGAATTGGCGAAGATGTATGCCGGACCGTTTCCACGCGACGATCCCCGCGTCTCGCCGCTGTTCGCCGATTTTCCCGGGGCGCCGCCAGTGTTGCTGCAAGTTTCGGACGACGAGATCCTGCGCGATGACAGCCTGCGGCTGGCGCGGCAGCTGGAAGAGTTCGGCGCCAAGGTGATCGTCCAGCGCTGGCCGCATGTGCCGCATGTGTTCCAGATCTTCGACGGCTGGATCCCCGAGGCGCGCGCCGCTTTGCTGGCCGCGGGACAGGCGATCCGCGACAGTTTCAGCCCGGCATCCCGGTCAGGCGGAAGCTGACCGCCTCGGCCACATGCTGGCGCCGGACGCGGTCCGAGGCATCCAGATCGGCGATGGTGCGCGCCACCCGAAGCACCCGGTGATAGCCCCGCGCCGACAGGCCGAAACGCTCGGCCACGCGGGCGAGAAGGGCGCGTCCCTCGTCGTCGGGCGCGGCGATTTCCTCAAGCAGGCGGACTTCGACGTCGGCGTTGACCCGCGCCGAGGTGCCTTTGAGCCGTGCGGCCTGACGGGCCCGCGCCGCCGCGACGCGCGCCGCGACATCGGACGAGGAATCGCCCGATGGCGGCAGGTCGAGATCGGTATAGGCGACCGGCGGCACCTCGATCCGCAGATCGAACCGGTCCATCAGCGGCCCCGATATGCGGCCCAGGTAATCGGCGCCGCATTGGGGCGCGCGGGGGCAGGCGCGGGCGGGATCGGACAAGAACCCGCAGCGGCAGGGGTTGGCGGCGGCCACCAGCAGGAACCGCGCCGGATAGCGGAAATGGGCGTTGGCGCGCGCGACGGTGACCGCTCCGGTCTCGATCGGCTGGCGCAGGGTTTCCAGCACCGCGCGCGGGAATTCGGGGAATTCGTCGAGGAACAGCACGCCGTTGTGGGCCAGGCTGATCTCGCCCGGGCGGGCGCGGCGGCCACCGCCGACGATCGCCGCCATCGAGGCCGTGTGGTGCGGCTCTCGAAACGGTCGCGCGCGAGAGATGCCCCCCGAATCGATCAGCCCCGCCAGCGAATGAACCATCGACGTTTCCAGCGCCTCGGCCGCGGAAAGCGGTGGCAGCAGGCCGGGCAGGCGGGCGGCCAGCATCGATTTTCCGGCGCCGGGCGGTCCGGTCATCAACAGGTGATGGCGCCCGGCCGCGGCGATTTCCAGGGCCCGTTTGCTGCGCTCTTGCCCTTTCACGTCGCGCAGGTCGCGGGCGGGGGCATCGGCGATCACCTCGCCCGCCTCGGACGGGGCAAGCGGCTGCTGCCCGGTGAAATGACGTACCACATCGGCCAGCGAGCCCGCGGCCAGGACCTGTGCCGCGCCGACCCAGGCGGCCTCGGGTCCGCAGGCGCGCGGGCAGATGAGGGCACGGTCGGACTCGGCGGCGGCCATTGCCGCGGGCAGCGCCCCGGCGACCGGCACCAGGGTGCCATCGAGGGACAATTCGCCAAGGGCGAGGCTGGTGTCGACCGCGTCAAGCGGCAGGATCTCGAGCGCGGCGAGCAGTGCCATCGCCACCGGCAGGTCGAAATGCGACCCCTCCTTGGGCAGGTCGGCGGGCGACAGGTTCACCGTGATCCGCTTCGCCGGTAGTGCGATCGACAGCGCGCTGAGCGCCGCGCGCACCCGTTCGCGTGCTTCGCTGACGGCCTTGTCGGGCAGACCCACGATTGCAAAGCCCGGCAGGCCCGGCGTGATGGCGCATTGCACTTCGACCGGGCGCGCCTCGACCCCTTCGAACGCAACCGTATGGGCCCTTGCCACCATCCGCCCCCCCCCCCCACGCAACGCCGCGTTAAACGCTAGGGCCAAAATGGTTATACCGCCTCTACGTCAAAACCCGAAAGTTCTCGTGGGTGATGACGCGGAAGTTGTCTGACACCTTGTTGCGGAATTTTCGCCATTCCTGCGGGATGGTCTCACGCATGAATGCAAGGATGGCGTC
>CAJYAD010000014.1 GCA_913064775.1 uncultured Albidovulum sp.
AAGATCCTCGCCCACCTCCGAGCCATAATCACCGCGATTTTGGCCGCCGTCCTGGCCGCGCTCAGCGCCGGAAACCACCGTCATCACACCGACTTCGTCGCCTGATGCCGTTGTTCAGAGCGGACTAGCTAGCCTTGCTGCGATCCGCGCATCGTCCCCCTCCGGTCCGTCCAGAACGGTGCACCATGTTCCCACATCGCCGTCCCGACCGGGGTTTCGGGCAGCCTGTTCGGGGCGCGCGGCCCGGCTTAGCGCCGGCCGCGCAGCAGATCGAGCGGGTTGTAGAGGGTCAGTATGTAGCAAAACGCCATCGTGTAGATGATCGCGTTGCCGAACATCTGGCCGCCCGAGGTCGAGACGCCCAGCGGATAGGGCCCGCCCCAGGTTTCTGCCGTGCTCCAGATCACCAGCGACAGCACGAAGCCGACCGGCGCCAGAATTCGCAATCCGCGCCCACTGATCAAGGACAGCGCCACCGCCGATTCCGTCAACGCCACCAGCACCGGCACCAGATGCGGACCGATCGCATTGGTCAGGATCACGAACAGATGGTCGTAACCGGCACCCCAGGTCCCTTTCATTGTGGTTTCCGCCGAGGTCAGAAAATCGACGAAATGGTTCATGAAATAGGGATGGAACTTCATCATCGCATCATAAGCCCAGAGCAGGCCAAAAACCGTCCGCGCCAATGTCATATAGGGGTTTTTCGAAAGGTCCTGATTCGTGCGGTGCTGATCGCCTGCAATCAGGAAAAGAAACATCACCACATAGGCCATCGAGACCCCGGGGTCGGTCCCATCCTGGCCGAAATCGCCGCCATGTTGGAATATCACCCATATATAAAGAGAATGCAGAATGCCGATCCAGCTCATCGGGGTGACGCCGCGGTTGAACAGCACTGACATCGCAACGGCCAGCTGCACGAAAACCAGCACGATCACCAGCAAATGCAGGACCGGACTGGAGGTTGGCAGACCCAGCGCCTGGGCGGCGGCGGTCTTGTGCTGCCAACTCAGTGAGGTCCAGGTATTGTACAGCAGCGCAAGGCCGAAAACCACGCGAATCCAATTGAATGCGGTTTGACCCACGGCAGAGGTATGGGCCGGATTCTCGCCCCGGATGCCAAGCGCGGCGAACCCGCGCGCAAGGCGGCCCCGGTGTCCGGGGGCGTCAATCAGCACCTCGGGCGTTGCACTATCCATCGCGCTTTCTCCTTCCAAACACGGGGGAATCATCCCCCTGCGACATTGCGTTTTCGGGCGCGGCGCGAAAGGGCGCCTTTTTCGACGTCAGGTCTGCAACTACACCGCTATATCGAGATAGAAATTCTCTGTCTCAAAATAAACCCAGACACCACAAAACCCCACGCGTTTAACGCCAAGCACGCGCATATGTGATAAAACCAGCCAAAAGCGAGAGGAGTGTATTCGCTATTTTCCACGAAACAAAGCGCCGCTTGCGGCGGGCGTTGAGGGTGCAACCGCTCCCCCCAGACGGCATCCAAGTGCCAAGGTGGGATCGCAACAATCCAACTTGGGGGGCGGTCATGTCGAAGATTACCTCGATCGGGCTGGATCTGGCAAAGTACCTGTTTCAAGTTCTCAGAGCTGGTGCTGATGGAAGCTCGTCCCGACGACGAATTCTGCACCATGCATAGCCGCCCCCACAGGAGGGTTTGTGAAGCAATTTCGCGCGGTATCGGGCGCTGACATGTATCCGGCCTCACGATGCGGCCATTGTCATGCCGCGGGCCCGTCTGGTGTTCGCGGATTGGCTCCGAATCAACGCCGCAAGCTCGAAGGCAGGTTGCTGCACAGTGGTTTTGCGGGCCCCGTCGCACGACCATCGCGCCAGACGGCTCGTCGCCCTGGCGCGCAGAATCTCGTTGCGGGGCGCGGGCTTGTCCGCCATTGGTCCGAGGACAATGCCGGGCACTGCCGGACGGGCCTGCTTCCATGCGCGCCCGTTTTGGTATCTCGTGAGCCTTAGATCAACGCTTGCGATGCCGCGCGCAGGCCCTTCGGGCGACTTGAGGAACCAGAAGTAATGGCCAAGATCCCAACCTCCCGCGTCGACAGGCTCCTGTCCTCCATGGGCTATGGCTCGCGCAGCGAAATGGCGCGACTGGCCAAGGCTGGCGGTATCACTCTCGACGCTGCCGATCTTTTGGACGTCAGCAAACGCATCCCAGTCACGCCAGATTTACCGACCCGCATGGAGATCGACGGCGAGGCGCTCGATCCGGTCGCGGGCATGGTTATCCTTCTGAACAAGCCCTTGGGCATGACCTGTTCGCACAAGGAAGGAGGAGCACTCGTCTATGATATCCTGCCCGCGCGCTGGAGGCGGCGCGATCCGGCGATCTCCACCATCGGCCGTTTGGACAAGCAGACAACCGGTCTTCTGTTGCTGACCGATGATGGCGACCTGCTGCACCGTGTCATCAGCCCCAAGCGCCACGTCAAGAAGACCTATCGCGCCAAGCTGGCCCGCCCGCTCGATGGCACCGAAGGCGATCTGTTTGCCTTGGGTGATCTGCGGCTGGAGGGTGAGACCAAGCCGCTGGCTCCTGCCGAACTGGAAGTGGTCTCGGAAACCGAAGCCCTGCTTAGCGTTACCGAGGGCCGATACCATCAGGTGCGCCGCATGTTTGCCGCTACCGGCAACCACGTCGAGGAACTGCATCGCGAACGTCTGGGCGGCCTGTCACTGCCTGAGGGCATGGCGCCCGGTCAGTGGAAGCTGCTGAGTGACGAAGAGATCGCCTTGATCTTTCAGTAGCCGATGGCGGGGTGAGGCGCCCGCGGGAGCTTGGCGTTGCTGCTGTTGCTTCCAGTTTGCTTCCACGGGATTTTGGACATGCAAAAGCCTCGCGTGCGAATGGGATGCAAAGTACTGTAATCATTGTTATAATTTTGCCGTGAGGACATGCAACCATCGAAGCCTACCCGCCCTCAGTTGCTTCGCCTGAAGTGCTTAAGGCGGCGGCGGGATCTCTCGCTTTGATAGCTTTCCTAGGCCGACGGTCGGCGCGGGGGGCGGCAGCTCGCTTCAGGATCGCCGGAAGATCTCTGTTGCGCCGATCATCTCCTCGATTTGGCGGATGCGATTGGCGCTTTCCTGCGGTGCCTGATTTTGAATGGCAGCCACCAGAGTTTCGACAAGGAAGGCTAACGCGACCGTCGAATCCCAGCTCGAGGGAGCTTCGCCCGTAGCCCTGAAGCAATAATCGGCGATTTTCTCGATCGGTGAGCCCCATTGATCGGTAAATAGGAGGATCTTGGCGCCCTGCGCGGCCGAAATCTCCGCAAGCCGCTCCATCATTCTCTCGTATCTCGTGATGTCGAAGACTACGAGGATCGACTTTTCGTCCATGTCCAGAATTGTCTGGGGCCAGGCGCTTTGTGAACTGTTCAGAAGATTGACGCCAAAGCGTGCCATCCCGAGATGGTTCGCGAAATGATAGGCTACCGGCCAGGTGATGCGGCCGCCGATCAGGTGGATGCTGTTTTCCGAGTTCCCCAGCAAGGCTGCCACTTCGTCAAAAGCGTTGAAGTCGAGTTGCGCGAGCGTCTGGTTGACGTTCTGCACCAGCATGTGCGCGGCGATGTTGACGATATGGTCGTCCTGCCCTTTCGGCGCACGGGCCTCAAGCTTGGCCAGAGGCTGCTTGATCCGTTCCGCGAGCTCGGCACGTATAGCGCTCTGCAGGCTTGGGAAACCGTCGAACCCCAATTTGCGTGCCAGTCGGATCACGGTCGGGGTCGAGACTTGCGCGGCTTCCGCCAGCTTCGTGATCGACTGCAGTTCGATTGCCAGTGAATCATCCCTCAGAAAGGGAACCAGGCGGCGCTCGGCGGCGGTGAGTTCAGCCTTGTGATTCTCCAACAGATCCCGAACGAGCATGAGAGACCGCCCCCAACCTTTCCTATTTTTCCAGTCTACTTCATGGCTGTAGGTAAAAGTATAAAAGAAATTTGACAGAAATTGAAGCGCTGTAGTTAAATCTACAAGCGACGGAAGAGAGGGAGCGTTTCATGGGCGGAGCCTGGGCACCCGCGCAGTTTCACAACACCGATGGTAGGGCGGCGATCGTGCTGGTATGCGAACATGCCGCACGGCTGATCCCCGGGGACTTCGACGACCTTGGCCTCGCGGAGGCGGCCCTGCACTCCCATGCCGCCTGGGATATCGGCGCGCTCGACGTCGCGCGCGGCCTGTCGGAGGCGCTGGACGCGCCGCTGGTATCCGCCGGCGTTTCCCGACTTCTCTACGATTGCAACCGCCCGCCCTCGGCGCCCGACTGCATCCCGGAAAAGAGCGAGGTGTTCGCGATCCCGGGCAACCGGGACCTAAGCGACGTGCAGCGAGATACGCGGCGGCGGCTGATACACGATCCGTTCCACAACGCCGTGGATGGCCTGATCGGGTCGCAGATCGCGAAGACGGGGCGCCCGGTCATTGTGATCACGGCCCACAGCTTTACGCCAGTCTTCCACGGCAGGCGCCGGGCGGTCGAAATCGGATTTCTCCATCATGCGAATGCGCGCCTGAGCGAGGCCGCGCAGCGTCTAGAAGCGCGGCGCGGGCGCTACCGAGTCGAATTGAACGCGCCCTACTCTGCGGCGGACGGAGTGACCTACAGCCTGCGCCGGCACGCCGATGCGCGGCAGTTGCACTCCACGATGATCGAGATCCGCAACGACCTGATCGACAGCAAGGAAACCGCACAAGCGGTTGCGGCGCACTTGGCTGTGACACTGCGCGACGCGATCGACCTGGTCACCCAAAAGACCTGCGCATTGGAGAAAACATGACGGGTCAGCCAGCGCTTCGACCCAATAGGAACTGCAACGGATTGCCCAGAAGGTCCGGGTCCGGCCTCGGTGCGGCTTGAACAGACAGGTGGTACGCCATGACATTCGAAGACCTGAGAACTGCAATCGAGAAGGGTGAAATCGATACGGTCCTGACCTGCATCGTCGACATGCAGGGGCGCTTGATGGGCAAGCGTCTTCATGCCGAGGCCTTTCTTGAGATGGCACGCGGTGAAACCCATTGCTGCAATTACCTGCTTGCGACGGATCTGGCGATGGCTACGCCGGATGGCTATGCCTCGACGAGTTGGGAGGCGGGTTACGGCGACTACGTGATGCAGCCCGACCTGACGACACTGCGGCCGGTGCCCTGGCTGGACGGGACCGCGATGTGCCTGTGCGATCTACTCGACCACGAGGATCACGCGCCGGTCCCATTCTCGCCCCGCCAGATGCTCAAGACGCAGATCGCGGAGGCGTCGGCCATGGGCTTGAACCCGATGACTGCGACGGAACTCGAATTCTTCCTCTTCCGCGGCACACATGACGAGATCGCCCGGGGCGGCTTCAAGCTCGAGCCGATTTCGAACTACAACGAAGATTATCACATCTTCCAGACCTCGAAGGAGGAATATGTGATGCGGCCGATCCGCAATCACCTGCGGAAGATGGGGCTTCCGGTCGAGGGCTCGAAGGGCGAGGCGGAGGCCGGCCAGGAAGAGCTCAATATGAAGTACGCGGATGCGCTTTCCTCCGCAGACCACCACACCCTGGCCAAGCACGGGATCAAGGAGATCGCCCATCTGAACGGTTGCGCGGCCAGTTTCTTGCCAAAATGGCATCACTCCCGCGTCGGCAGTTCGAGCCACGTCCACCAGTCGCTCTGGCGCGGGGGCGAGAATGCGTTCTTCGATCCCGAAAGGCCGCTCGGCAAGTCGCGGCTGATGGACCACTACATCGCCGGCCTGATGAAATACGCCGTCGACTACACCTATTTCATCGCGCCTTACATCAACAGCTACAAGCGGTTCGCGAAAGGCACCTTCGCGCCGACACAGATCGTCTGGTCGGTGGACAACCGGACCGCGGCCTTCCGGCTGTGCGGTGCGAACACCAAGGCGATCCGGATCGAATGCCGCCTGCCCGGCGCCGACATGAACCCCTACCTCGCCAGCGCGGCGATGCTGGCGGCCGGGCTGAAGGGGATCGCCGAAGAGCTTCCCCTGCCCGACCCGTTCACCGGCGACGCCTATGCCGACGACGCGCGGCGTCACATCCCACGCACGTTGCGCGACGCCCACGAGGCGCTGTCGCGCTCGGAGATGCTCAAGGAGGCGTTCGGAGAGGAAACCGTCGCCCATTATGCCCGCGCGGCGGAATGGGAAATCGAAGAGTTCAACCGCGTGGTCACGGACTACGAAATCGCGAGAGGATTGGAAAACGCATGAGCCAGTTGCGCTGTATTTCTCCTATCGATGGCTCGGTCTACGCCACGCGCGAGACGGTAGGCATCAACGCCGCGAAGGCCGCGGTCGCAGCGGCGCGCGCGGCCCAGAAGGACTGGGCGGCTCGGCCCCTGGCCGAGCGGATCTCGCTGATCCTGGCCGGGGTCGCCGCGGTCGGCGCGCGCAATGACGAGATCGTCGAAGAGCTTGCCCACATGATGGGCCGCCCCGTCCGCTACGGCGGCGAATTCCGCGGCTTCGAGGAGCGCGCTATCGGGATGGCCGAGCGCGCGGAGGCGGGACTTGCCCCGATCGAGGTCGGCGAGGACGCCACCTTCAAGCGCTACATTAAGCGCGTTCCCCATGGCGTCGTTCTGGTCGTCGCGCCGTGGAACTACCCCTACATGACCGCGATCAACACCGTCGCGCCTGCCCTGATCGCGGGCAACGCGGTGGTGCTGAAACATTCGACGCAGACGCTGCTGGTCGGCGAGCGCATGGCCGAGGCATTCCATTCCGCCGGCATCCCGCCGGAGGTGTTCCAGAACATCTACCTCGAGCATCAGACGACCGCCGACCTGATCGCCGAGAACGCCTTCGACTTCGTCAACTTCACCGGCTCGGTCGGGGGCGGCATCGCGATGGAGCGGGCCGCTGCGGGAACCTTCACTGGCGTCGGCACCGAACTGGGCGGCAAGGATCCGGGCTATGTGATGGAAGACGCCGATCTCGACGCGGCGGTCGAGACCCTGATCGACGGGGCGATGTTCAACTCGGGCCAGTGCTGCTGCGGGATCGAACGCATCTATGTCCACGAAAGTCTGTTCGACGCCTTCGTTGGGAAAGCCGTCGAGATCGTGAAGGGCTACAAGCTCGGCAATCCGCTGGACCCCGAAACGACGATCGGGCCAATGGCGCATGAGCGGTTCGCGCGCGAGGTCCGGGCTCAGATCGACGAGGCGCTCGCCGCGGGGGCGACGGCCCATATCGACACCTTTGCCGAGGATGACGGCGGGGCCTACCTGAGCCCCCAGATCCTCACCAACGTAACCCACGACATGCGTGTCATGCGCGAGGAAAGCTTCGGTCCCGTGGTTGGCATCATGCCGGTGAAGGACGATGCCGAGGCCATCGCCCTGATGAACGACAGCGATTTCGGCCTGACCGCGAGCCTCTGGACGAAGGATCTCGCGCGGGCCGTAGCGGTCGGCGACCAGATCGAAACCGGCACGGTCTTCCTGAACCGCGCCGACTACCTCGACCCAGGCCTTTGCTGGACCGGCTGCAAGAACACCGGGCGCGGCGGCGGCCTGTCGATCATCGGCTACCACAATCTCACGCGCCCGAAGTCCTATCACTTGAAGAAGGTGACAGCATGACCCTCACCGGAAACTGATCCTATCCGACCACCATCAAGTTTGGCGCCGGCAGGATCTCCGAACTGGCTGCGGCCTGCGCACAGGCCGGCATCAAGACACCGCTCCTCGTCACCGACCGCGGGCTGCATCGCCAGCGGGATGAGGTGGGTCTTGGGGGTCGTAGCGTTCGCCGATGCGGCCCGCAGGATCGGCCCCGGGTGGCGTTGAAATAGCGCAGGCTGACATGACGCAGCCCGTGCGCGGCGCCGTGGTCGCGCAGCATTTCCTCGCTGATCAGCTTGGTGCGGCCGTAGGGGTTGATCGGGCGCTGCGGCATACCGATCCAGAGGGTCGGATGGTTGCTCATGCACAATCTTATCTTCCTGTCCACAAAACCGGCAGCAGCTCAGGTCGAGCATTGGCAGTCGGGCCTAGAGAGTAGCTGGCTTTTTGCATGCGATCCGACGGCGTCACGGCCGGGGGCGCCGCTTTGCTGCCACACCATTCAATCGCGTTCTGTTGCTTCCATGGGATTATTGATATGCGAAGCCCCGCGTGTGAGCATGGCGTAATGCATTATTATTATTAATGGTTTCCTGGACTGGATTTGCACACAAATTGCCTATCCACCGGGCGCAGCGGCTTGTCTTTCCGGAAGCCGCATAACCTCACCCCGGTCCGTACTCGCGATCTTTTCGCCGGGTGCGCGACCGCCCTGTGCACCTCAGGATCCGCCGCTTTGATAGCGCTGCCGTGGCGAGATCACCATCGCCAGCCGTCTGGCTGTGGGAAGAACCTTTTGCTTTACCCTGCCTGCGGCATCAGGGATCAGGGATCAGGGATCAGGGATCAGGCCCCGGATCGCTGGGCTTAACCGATGGCAAGGGCCTGCCGTACCGGCCGCAAAACAGTAAACCAGAACGTAGTTTCGCTACCCAGCTGTGAGGTAAATCCTGCCATAGCTTCAGGTTTTTACACCCAGACCGGCCGATCCGGCCGACGGCCCTCGGCGGATAGTTACCCTGCGCCTTCACCCTATTCGGCCACGCCCGGCGCCTCGAAGGCGTTGAGGCAGGCATACTCAGAGTCCAGCGCGCGGGCGATCTCGGGCGGAGCGAGCCGGGCGAGCACCAGCACTAGGCGGTGCGGCATGCCGGCCGCGGGACGGTTTTCGGTCAGACTTTGCGTCGTGAAGGGTCCTTTCGCGCGTCGGCTCAGATGATGGCGAAGGGGGCGCCGGGCGAGCCGGTGGCCCCAACGATCGGCAGAGACCCGAAGACATAGGCGAATTCGCTGCGGCCGGTCGCGGCGATGTCGTCCAGCGCCAGCCCCTCGTGCAGATAGATCCCGTGCTTCATGATCAAGTGCTGGTGGACGGGGTGGAAGACCTCCAGATCTACCGGCGGTACCACATCGACAGCGAAATTGTCGGCGCCGACCACCGAGGGCTGGAACGGCGCCAGCCATTCTGCCGCCGGAAGCCCCAGCATCGCCACCACCATCGACGAGGGCTTCGTCGTCGGCATGCGCGCGCTGCAGGGCACCCCCTATGACGGCCACACGCTGGCCGAAGCGCTCGAACAGGTCGAGATCCTGACCGGGCAGAAGCCGTCCCTGGCGGTTGTCGACCGCGCCTACCGCGTCGAGACCACGAGAGTGCTGATCAGCGGCACCCGGAAGGGCATCACGCCTGCATTGGCGAAACGGCTCCGACGCCGCGGCGCCATCGAGCCCGAAATTGGCCATATGAAGTCCGACGGTCGCCTCGCCCGCTGCCCGCTGCCCGCTGAAAGGAACGATCGGCGACGCGATCTTCGCCGTCCTCTGCGGCTGCGGTCACAACATCCGCAAGATCTTCGCCCACCTAAGGGCAATAGTCACCGCAATGTTGGCCACCCTGATTGACGCGCTCAACGTCAAAAACCGGCGCCCTTACGCTGGAATCGGCACCTGAACCCTTTGTTCATGAACGGCTCAAGAGGCGCATAATGAGGCGTGGCCCGACCATCCGCCAAACGCCGGCGGGTCCCCCGCCTGGCTTGCCGCCACCCGAGCGGGCGTCAGCGGCCGGTGCAGGTCGACATCTGCCCGAACCCGGCTGGCGAGCAGGCCCAGCTGCCGTCGCCCCAGAGGATTCCGCTGTCGCGCGTGTCATATTCGACGGGGACGACGCGGTCGGGCTGCGGCACGTTCTTGTTCGCGAACCAGTCGAAGCCCTGGTACAGGCCCATCGATGCGGTGCGCTGGAACGTTGCCGCGCGGGCCGCGACCTCACTCGACGTGGCCACCGCGGGGGTCGCGGCGAGCGTCGCCACGAAACCCAAGGCACAAACCTTGAGAAGGCTCTTGCTGCCCATTCTGCCTCTCCATTCTTTCCGGCTCACCCGGTCGGACGCAGGCGCAGGCAGCATTGCCCGCGCGCGCGGCGAGGCTGCGGGGTGTAGGGCACAGCGTCACCCCGACAGGATAGTCAGCCAAATCTGACCAATTGGAGAACGCGATCGCGGCAGGATCATGCCCTCGGGGAGTATTTGGAAACAATTCGGCTCAAATGCAGGATTGTGCAGCTGGCGCCAACGCCGCAATTTCCGGGATCGGACCGCAGGTCTTCGGTCGTTTCCTGGCGCGGGGCGGGGCGAGCGTCGCGCGCCCCGAAATGCGACAGGGCGGACCGAAGCCCGCCCTGCCGTCATCCTGCCATACCGGACCCCGCGATGGGGCGAGGGGCGCCTAGCTGTTCGGCAGCTTGATCACCCGGTGATGGATGCGCCAGTCCGGTTTGCCGTAGCCATGCGGCCAGGGATAAAGCTCGGGGTAGTTGAAGTAGACGAGGCCCACGAGCTGCGGATACCGGTTGCCGATGTTGCGGATCTCGTCCGTCCACTTGTCGACATAGGCCTGATCCCCGGAATAGCCCAGCTCCGCCACGACGACCGGCTTGCCGAACTGCGCCGCCCGGGCATAGCGCGGCCCCATGATCTCGTAGAAATCCCGGTCGTGGCCGTAGATGCCCCGGTCATAGGGCTGGTAGCCGAAGACCGAGATGCCGACGATGTCGACGTAATTGTCGCCGGGATAGTATTTTGCCATGTCCTCGTTGCCCAACGGCGACCACATGTAGCGAATGCTCGGGGCGACCGCGCGGCAGATGTCGATCATCCGGCGGTAGGCGGCGATGTAGGTCGCGGGCTTCCAGCCGGCCCAGATGAACCGGTGCTTGTTGTCCATCTCCTGCGCCCAGCGGACGGTGACGGGGCTGCGCAGCGATCCCAGCTCGCTGCAGATCGTCGACATGTTCTTGTCGTAGCTGCCGTCGAAGATGCCGCGGATCAGGGCAGCGGGGGTGTTTCGTTCGGACTTCGACCAGGTCCAGGGCTCGATCGTAACGAGAAGCGCGCGGTGGCGGGCCAGCGCATAGGCGTCCGCCCGCTGCAGCGAGGTCAGCGACACGTCTTCCCAGGGCATGAAGATATGCTCGATCTGGACATAGGGATCGTTGCTGAAATCCCCGCCCGGATCGTAGACGCCGTAGGGCACGGTGCTGTGCGGCCCCATGGTGTCCGGCGCCGCGCCCGTCTGGGCGCCGATCACGGCATTCGTCCCGCTGCCCGTCGCGGCCACGGAGGCAGTCGACGCGATCACCGCGACGGCGCAGGCTGCAAGCCCCGAGGCCACCAGCCGCCGCCAGGCCGTGATCCGCTCCATTGCAACCTTCATCTCACTCTCCCGATCATGATGCCGGCACGGGCCATCGTTCAATTCCAACCCGGGTCAAACCGGTAGCTGATACGTCTCTGGTCGCCGCTTCCTGCGCCCGAAACCGCGAATTCCCGCTGCATGAGGTGGAACGGCGCCATCCCCGAGGTCAGCGCGCCGAAGCCCTCGTTGCCCCGCTCCATGAACCCGCCGATCATGACCACGAAGAGGCCCGCGACGGCGGAGATCTGCAGAAAGGCGTTGCCCAGCCGCGCGCCGCGCAAGAAGCCGTTCGTGCGCAGATGCTGGAAGACGATCACCGCGACCAGCACGCTGTAGGCAAGGCCGTTGAGCAGGACGAGTAGGTAGAAGCCCGCAGCGTCGGTCGAGCCGCCGAGGATCAGGACCGGCAAGAGGCAGCCGAGCGCCAGCCCGATATAGACGAGCAACACCCGCCACGGCAGGCTCCGGACCGCATTCTCGCCCTTGGGGGTGATGCGGAAATCGACGAACCCCCCGCGCAGACGGTCGACGATCGCCATGGTTATCCCCCACAGGACCCAGGGCCATTGCAGCAGCAAAAACAGCGCCTTCTCCCACGAGATGACCGGCGCGTCGTAGGGCCGAAGCAGCCCGTCGCGACGGATGCGGTAGACGAAGACCGTTATCACCAGCATGGTCGGCAGCGCATGGCCGACGAAGGCTGGATAGGAGACGTTCGCGAAGGACCGGTCGAGGCCGAGCGCGATCAGCGGCAGCACGTACATCAGCGCCGTCGTCAGGGCGAAGATCAGATACCAGAGCTGGCAGAAGACGAACAGGAAGCGCAGCCTGAACGGCATCCCGGACAGGTAGCGCGAGGTGTGCCACAAAAGCAGGCTCAGCAGGCTTCGCGACCACTGGAATTCCTGGGTCGCAAGATCGGACACCGTCGCCGGCCCGTCGCCATAAGCAATCGCGTCGATCGCGTGGACGCCCTTCCAGCCCGTCGAATTCATCAGCATCGTGGTCGAATGATCCTCGGCCAATTCCGGCCCGAGCCCGCCGGACGTCCGCAGCGCGAAGGTGCGCACCGCGTAATGCGATCCGATGCACATCGGGGCCAGGACGCCGGTATAGCCGGTCTGCAGGGCGCCGTGGAATGCCGACTCGACATAGAGGCGGGTGCGCGCAGCCCAGCTTTCGCGGGCGTTCGCGGAACAGATGCTCGGGGCCGAGACATAGCCCACACCGTAATCGTCGAACGGGCGCAGCATCTCGATCAGATAGCCCGGCTGCGGGACGTGATCGGAATCGAGCTGCGAGACGATATCGTAGTCGCGATAACCCCAGTGATCGTAGAAGAAGGCGAGGTTGCCTTCCTTGCAGCGCGTGCGGCGCGGCCAGACCGGACGGTGGTAATCGGCCCGGCCCTTCCGTGTCGAGACATTGACGCCGTGGGCCGCGCACCAGGCGAGCGTGTCCTCGGACGGGTCCTCATCGGCAAGCCAGGTGTCGTGCGGATAATCCTGCGCGAGCATCGCCTCGAGCGTGCGGCGCACGATCGCGAACGGCTCCGACGGGGTCTTGGTCGTGATCATCGCGACGCGGTAGCGGCCCAGCTGGGGCGCGGGCGATGCCGGAACCCGCGCGCCGAGCATCACCCACATGAAATACGCCTGCAGCAGATAGATCCAGACCAGCGGCACCGTCGCCATGGTGAAGAGGATGACGCTCGTGATGTTTCCGGGCTGCAGCCACCAGATCCAGAAATAGGCCGTCGCGGCCAGCCAGATGACCGCGAAACCCCGGTAGGCCCAGGCTTTGCGGCCCGTCAGCAGGGGCCGCAGATAGCGGTGTCTACGCTTTTTCGCAAACACCTGCGGTCCCTCCTGCCAGCCCGAACCACGGCGCGGCGTCCGCGACGATCGACGCGATGTCCGACCGTTCCGCCCGGAACCCCCAAAGCCGCGCGGCGCGGCGCGGATCGGCGACGAGTTCCGGCGGATCGCCCGCGCGGCGCGGCGCCTCGATCACCGGCACCGTCCGGCCGGTCCAGGCGGCGATCGCATCGACGATCTCGCGCACCGAAAGCCCCCGCCCGGTGCCGAGATTGACCGCCTCGCTGTCGCCGCCGGCGATCAGGTGCTCGACCGCGCGGACATGGGCGCGGGCCAGATCCGTGACATGGATATAGTCGCGCACGCAGGTGCCGTCGGGCGTGTCGTAATCGGTGCCGAAGATCTTCAGCGCGGGCCCCTGCCCCGACGCCGCCCGCATCGCCAGCGGGATGAGGTGGGTCTCGGGGTCGTGGCGTTCGCCGATGCGGCCCGCGGGATCGGCCCCGGCGGCGTTGAAATAGCGCAGGCTGACATGACGCAGCCCATGCGCGGCGCCGTGGTCGCGCAGCATCTCCTCGCTGATCAGCTTGGTACGGCCGTAGGGGTTGATCGGGCGCTGCGGCGTGTCCTCGGTGATCGGCAGCCTCTCGGGCTGGCCGTAGGTCGCGCAGCTCGACGAAAAGACGATCCGCGCGACGCCCGCGTCGCGGCACCCGGCGAGAAGGCCGATCATGCCGCCCACGTTGTTGTCGTAATACTTTCCGGGATCCTGCATCGACTCGCCGACATAGGCGCTGGCCGCGAAATGGATCGCGCAGGCCACCTCATGGGCCCGAAGTGCCTGCGCCAGCGCGCGCCGGTCACGCACGTCGCCGCGCACCAGCGGGCCCCATTGCACCGCATCCACATGGCCGGTCGAGAGGTTGTCATAGGCCACCGGCACCGCGCCGGCCGCCGCAAGCGCGGCGCAGGCGTGCGAGCCGATATAGCCCGCGCCGCCGGTGACCAGAATGCGCATCCCCGTCAGCATCACGCCTGCCTCAGCCGCGCAAGCTCGCCCAGCCCGAGCTCGTTGCGGAAATAGGCGATCGTCCGGTCCAGCCCCTCGCTCAGCGCGACCTTCGGCTCCCATCCCAGCAGGGCTTTCGCCAAGGTGATGTCGGGCCGGCGCTGGCGCGGGTCGTCGACCGGCAGATCGCGAAAGCAGAGCCTGGAACTGGTCCCGGTCTTGGCAAGTACCAGATCGGCCAGTTCGAGCATCGTGAATTCGCCTGGGTTGCCGATATTGACCGGCGCCCTGGTGCCGGGCGGGGCGGCCATCAGGCGCATCAGCCCCTCGATCAGATCGTCGACATAGCAGAAAGACCGGGTCTGCTGGCCCGTGCCGTTGACGGTCAGATCCTCGCCCAGAAGCGCCTGGGTGATGAAGTTCGACACGACCCGCCCGTCATCGGGCGCCATCCGCGGCCCGTAGGTGTTGAAGATCCGCACGATCCGCGTCTCGACGTCGCGGCGGGTGCCATATTCGAAGAACAGCGTCTCGGCGGCGCGCTTGCCCTCGTCATAGCAGGCACGCGGGCCGCAGGCGTTGACCTGGCCGCGGTAGCTTTCCGGCTGGGGCGAGATTTCCGGGTCGCCATAGACCTCGGAGGTTGAGGCCTGCAGGATCCGCGCGCGCTTCTGCATCGCGAGGTTCAGCAGGTTCTTCGCGCCATAGATCGAGGTCTCGAACGTGTGGAACGGATCGGCCTGGTATTTGTTGGGCGAGGCCGCACAGGCGAGGTTGTAGATCTCGCTCACCGGCCCGTCGATTTCCAGCGGGTCGATGATGTCGTGCCGGATGAACTGGAACAGCCTGTTGTTGAAATAGGGCGCGATATTCGCAAGACGTCCCGTCAGAAGGTTGTCGACACAGATCACACGCGCGTTCCCGGCCAGAAGACGCTCGATCAGCGTCGATCCGAGAAAGCCGGCACCGCCTGCGACTACGATCGTACTCATTATTCGCGCCCTTCAAAGCCGGACATCCGGCACCTGTTCCTTGGGGGTCGGCGGAGTGTCGGCGCCCCTGCGTCCTGCTGGCGATCACCGCGCCAAGCGACCGGTTTCCGAACCTGCCGGACCACCTTGTCGGGCCTTCACGGCGGTGGGGTCAGACCCTGCCCCGCAACCGATCAGACCCATCGCTCGCCTCCGTAATCACGTCACTTTTCATGCCCTTGAGAGGTTCGGCGGTCGTCTAGTCGGAGGTCATCTCGACCGGACGGATCATCATCGGCGCCATCACGTTCGGCACGATGACGCCGTTTCGGCAGATGTCGGTATTGAGGAAGTTGCGGCAGGCCATAGTCATCGCCAACAGCGTCGGGCGCGTGGCGTGGCCGTTCAGGGTGTGGCCATAGACGCCCTGGGCGCGCAGTTTCGCCTGGACGATGTAGACCGCGAGGTTCTCGTTCGCCGCCACCAGCTGCTTGCCGAACCAGTCGGTACGCCAGCTGCGATGGTTCTCGAAGATCTCGTTGAACTTCTCGTAGGCCGCGACCGACCGGGCGTGCGACGCCTCGATCGTCATGCTTAGCTGCGCAAAGGTCTCGGGGCCGAGCAGCAACCTGTAGGCGTGAAGAAACCTGGTCGCGTCGGCCGTCGATCTGGCGATGTTGTAGTGGTTCCCGTCGCGGCGAAGCCCGATCAGGTAGATCGCTGCGGTCCGGTTGCCGTCGTTCGCCGCCTGTTCGAGCAGGGCGAGCGCCTTGCGCCCGTTGCGAGGCACCCCGACGCCCCACATCTGGCGCTGCGCCTCCAGCACGGCGATCCGCGGCACGTGGTTGGCGCGGGCCTGCTCCGCATATTGCTCAAACGCCGCGTTCGACCGCTTGCCCAGATAGCCGTACATCTCGCCCTCGGCGAGCGTGGCCCAGGCCGACATCTGGCCCAGCTTCACCGCGCGAAGGAGGTAGGCCTTGGCCGCCTCGGGGTTGTCGCGGGTCCACATCAGGTCGGTTCCGTAGCTTTCCAGCCCGGCGCCGTTGCCGGCCCTGGCCGCCTTCTCGAACAGCGCAAGCGCCTTCGGCTTGTCCTGCGGCATCGCCCAGCCGCCGAGATAGAAGTTGCCAAGCTCGACCATCGCGCGATCGTCCCCGGCCGCGACCGCCTGCTGCATCAGCGCGACCCCGGCGCCGGTCTCGCGCGGCAGGCTCCAGCCCGAAATGAGCTGCGAGCCGAGGATGCGCTCGGCGTCGTGGTCGCCCGCGTCGACGGCCTTCTGCAAAAGCACGCGGCCCATCACCGGATCCGCGGGAACGTAATAGCCATCGAGAAGGATCTTCCCGAGACGGGTTTGCGCCGTCACGTCGCCCGCGGCGGCCGCCTTTTGCAACAGCGCGACCGCGCGCGCATTCGAACCGGAGCTGGTGCCGTCAAGCAGCGCGTCGGCCTCTTTTCGCAGGGTGGCGGCGTCGACCGCGCCGGACTTCTGCGATGCGGTGACGGGCTGCGATGCCGTCACCGGTACAGCCTGCTCGGCCCAGCCGAACGATGCACAGCAACTCAGCGCCGCTGCCCCTGCCACCAAGCGTGTGTATTTCCAGTTCATTGCCATCGCCATCGTCACTCCTGCACCCATTCTTCACCGTCCCGAGGGCCCAGTCTGGTGCCCGCCGCCTGCGCGTCCGGGCCTTGCTCGGGGCGCCGCGCCATGCCTGTCATTTCGCAATACGCCTCCGCCCCGCGCCGAAACGCAGGTCGTCGGGAAGAATTGCCGGGGTTTATCGCTTTGGCCCCACCCTCGCCGGGACACGCAGCCACAGACACCGCACACATCAAGGCCCCGCCCCGGGGCCAACGTCACATCTTTGTCGCCTCAGCTTGGAAAAGGTCGCCCTTCATCAGGAACTCAGGTAATTTCGTCAGCCCGTTGGTCCGGTCTCACGCACCGGGTTCCCCCGCCTCAGAGCGCGCCCCGTCTCGGCGGGCACGCGTTCCGGGTAACAGTCGAACGATCGAAGACAACCAAGCTCGTCGCAGTTCCACTCACCCCTTATCTGCGAGGGCCGTCCGATGATTGGGGGTGTGTTAAACACGCGACGCGATCAATCGACCGGCTTGCACCTTACCGAAGTACAGAGACCACTTGGCCGTATTTTCGTCAAGATTTCATCCCGGTTATGACCAAATTTAGCCACATTTCACCAAGGTGTGAAATTTCTGTTGGATGTTTCGATCCAATATATTTGTTTGGCAGGCATTGTCGCGGGTTTGTGAGCGCGCTCTCGAAGACGCGAGCGCTTTTCGCCCCGGACCGTCACCTTTCGCGAGACGATGCCGGCAGACGCCCCCTCCTCAAGCCGGTCTGAGTCGTCTTCAAGGCAAGAACAATCGCCCGGAACTGTTCAGTGCCCCGCGGAGCCGAAGGGCTGGCCGGACGCTCAGCTCCCGCGCGACGCCCGGCGCTATCCGCCGCCCTTCCCGTTTGGACCTCCGCGTCGCCGCGCTCAGCGCCAGCCTGTTGGCGTGTAGTTGTTCCATCCCGGATGATCACCTAAGCCCTCGGCGAGCCGCACTCTTCATGGCAAGATCGGTTCTGAGGGAAGTTCGGAACCGGGGCGCGACCATACTGATCCATCTTCATAGTCAAGCGACGACGACGCCGAAGGTCCGGGCCGCGATACAGGCGAGCACGGAGACTGCGCCGGTGCTGGCCGAGCGTTTCGGGGTCACGGAGCAGACCGTTTACAAGTGGCGGCACCGCGACAGCGTCGAGGATCTCAGCCACACGCCGCACCGTCTCCAGACGACGTTGAGACCGCGCAGGAGGCGGTGGGGTGGCATTGCGTCGGGTGCTGCTTGTCTCGCTCGATGACCTGTTGGCTGTGGTGCGCGAGTTCCTGAACTCGAATGCCTCGCGGTCTGGCCTGGACCGCTGCCAGCGTCAGCACGGAGTGGGAAACCTGCGCGATCTGAAGGCCAGAGCACCCCAGCCGAAGCACAGTGGCTTCAAGGCATATGAGCCCGGCTACATCCACATCGATGTGAAATACCTGCCGCAAATGGCCGATGAGAGTTCCCGCCGCTATCTCTTCGTGGCAATCGACCGCGCGACACGCTGGGTCTTCATCCGCGTCTTCAAAACCAAGACGGCGGCCAACGCCCGGCGCTTCCTACGTGACCTGGAACGCGCTTGCCCACTGCGCATCCGCACCGTTTTGACCGATAACGGCAAGGAATTCACCGATCGGCTCTTCGGTCTGCGCAAGCGCGCCGCGACCGGCCAACATGAGTTCGACACGCTGTGCGCAGCCTTCGAGATCGACCATCGGTTGACGCCGCCGAAGTTGCCTCAGACCAACGGCATGGTCGAGCGCTTCAATGGCCGGATCGAAGAAGTCCTGCAAAGCCATCATTTCCGATCAGGCGAAGAATTAGAGACGACGCTGCACCACTACGTCTGGCTCTACAATCAGCAGCTTCCTCAATCAGCCTTGGACAGCAAGACGCCCTTGCTGGCGATGAAGGACTGGCACAAACTCAAGCCGGAGCTGTTCAAAAACAGCCATACTGCCTGCCGGGATGTGACAGCTAACGGACGGCGAGGCGGCCCTCGATCAGGGAGATATCCGGGGCGGGTGCGACGCCGTTGGAATGCGGGCCGAAATTGGGCCTGTGAGGGTCAAACACATTGTGGAACAGGTGGAGTGCACAGCATCGGAGTAGTACAGGCGCGTAAACGGCGCAGTAACTCGCCCATCGTCGGTCCAAGACGGTGACGAGCGGTCGAAGACAGAAACAATTGAGTTAGGCTCCAGACTTCGGTAACGGGGCCGTCCCAGTCAAGTGGTTAAGCGCATGCGAGGCCCGCCGCCGTGGTGCGGTTTTGAACATCTGGTCTTTCGAGGCCGTCCTTCTGACACTGCCGCCTTCGTCTGAGATCACCCGGGTGCATGCTTCGGTCCGTGGTCGGCGCGATGGCCGCCAACATGATGCTGGTTCAAATGCAATTCCGATGTGCCCATCTCATTGGCGTGCTCGATGTGGATCGGCAACAGTCCGGACCACGGCATCATCGGAACTGCGTCCCTGGGGGACCTCGAAGGCCTGCAGTCAGGCAGGCAACGGTTCGAAACTCAGCTTATCAGGCCGCACGGAGCACTGCGATTTCAGGTCGGAAGTCGGTGTCATCGACCCACATCCGGTGAAGGATCACCGCGATGCGTCGTGCCAGAGCGACCATGGCACGCTTTGCGCCACGGCGGCGAGCGACCTGCGCGGCCCATGTTCTCAGCCATGTCGATCGCCCGCGGTGCATCATGACGGTCGCGGCCTGGCACAGCGCACGGCGCAGGTTGACGTCGCCAGCCTTCGTGATGCCGCCCGAGACGTCGCGTTCACCTGATTGGTTCCGCGATGGAGTGAGGCCGACCCATGGTCCTACCCTTTTTGATGAGATGAAGCGGGCGGGGTCATCAACAGCGGACCGGTAGGTCAGCGCGACAACCGCGCCGATTCCGGGCATCGACATCAGCCGACCGCACACCGGATCATCCTGGGCCAGTTGGCGGACACGGCGCTCCAAGCCCGCCAGTTCCTTTCGCAGGGAGGCCCGAGCCCGGAGCATCGGCTCTGTCGCAGTTTCAAGCATCGGATTGCCTGCCGCCAGTTCGCGGATGCGGTATTCGAACCTGCCGCGCGATATGGAACCGACTTTGAGCCCGAAGTTCCGCAAAAGCCCGCGCAAGGACATTTCCAGAGCGATGAAGCCCTGCTGCACAGCCTGGCGAGCGCCGAGAACAGCCCGGACCTCCTGGGCTGAGACAGACTTG
The DNA here is from genome assembly GCA_913064775.1 of uncultured Albidovulum sp. Classification (GTDB taxonomy): domain Bacteria; phylum Pseudomonadota; class Alphaproteobacteria; order Rhodobacterales; family Rhodobacteraceae; genus Acidimangrovimonas. The sequence continues at coordinate 19,952 of CAJYAD010000014.1, forward strand.
CAATGGACCGGCCGGAACCAGCCGAGGTGAAGCAGGCGCGCGATGCCCTCGGCGTCCCGCCGATCCGTCTTGATAGGCATGGCCTTCAGGGCCCCTTTCACCTGTCGGGTTTCCATCAGGACGACGTCTAGGCCGGCCTCACTCAGCCCGCGATGCAACCATTGCGACAAGGGACCGGCCTCGAGTCCGATGGCGGCAATGATGCCCTCTTGTTCGCCAATCCAACGCACCAATTCTTCCGGTTCGCTGGCGACCTGCGCCTCTTTCATGATCTTCCCATGCTCGCTGATCACGCAGATCGCGGTCTTCGCCAGCGACACATCCAATCCGACAAACAGTCTCATCCCGCAGTCCTCCTCTTCCAGGATCCGACACGGGAACAGCGACAGCTTGGCCCTGATCTTGCAAGCGGCAACGGGCAGCGAGTGACGCAGGCCCCGTTACAGCATCTCGTTAATTTTCAGAGCCAGAAGATGACAGTTGCGGCGAGGGCGACGGCGGACAGGAAGTCCTTCGGACATCTATCGTAGCGGGTCGCTACGCGGTGCCAGTCCTTGAGCCTACCGAACATGATCCCGATACGGTTGCGCCGCTTGTAGCGACGTTTGTCGTATTTGACGGTCTTGCCTCGGGACTTCCGGCCCGGGATGCAGGGGGTGATGCCCTTGTCTTGCAAGGCTTCACGATACCAGTCGGCGTCATAGCCCCGATCGGCCAATAGCCAATCGGCCTCGGGCAGGCTGCTCAGCAAGGCCGCCGCACCTGTGTAGCCGCCCACCTGGCCGGCGCTCATGGAGAACTTGATCGGGCGGCCGTTCGCGTCCGTGACGGCATGCATCTTGGTGTTCATGCCACCCTTGGTTCGGCCGATCAGCCTGCCACGCCCCCTTTTTTCAACCGCAGGCTCGAAGCCGTGCGGTGTGCCTTGAGATACTTGCGCAGGCTCACTCGAACGCATGGCGTTCGGCTGCTCACTTCGACCATGATCGTCGTCGGCTCCGCCGCCTCCGCAGCAAGTCCTTCAAAGATCCTGGCGAATACCCCCATGTCGCTCCAGCGCTTCCATCGGTTGTAGAGGGTCTTCGGCGGGCGATACTCCGGGGGCGCATCTGACCAACGCAAGCCATTGCGATTGATGAAGATTATCCCGCTCAAGACGCGTCGGTCATCGACCCTCGGTTTGCCATGGCTCTTTGGAAAGAACGGCTGCAGCCGCGCCATCTGCGCGTCGAGCAGCCAGAAAAGACTGCTCATCATACCCCCATCGGTTCAGGAGCGTGAATCATGCGGGCAAGGTGATCTCAAGCCGACTAATGGGTCCAGAGCCTAAGCCGGCAGCGGCGCCCGCGGGGGCAGCTTGCCACGTCGCCCGTCACTGCCCATATCCCCGGCGTATGAAGTCACTGTTGCGGCCTCCCCGCCGCAGACTTAGAATACCCCCCTGCAGACCAAGCGCCCCAAGCGCCCATATCTGCTGCCCCACAGGACTCATCGCCCCGGCCTCTGCCGGGCAACCCTGATCTCCCAAGGCACCGGCCCTGGCGGCATTCCGCCCCCGGGGATCACGCTGGAGATACCCCATGTCCAAGGAAAAGAGTCGCGGCAACCGCGAAACCAAGAAGCCGAAGAAGGAAAAACCGAAGGTGCTTGCCACCGCGAACGCCAATGCGGGCAAGTCGGATACCGTCATCGCCGGCAAGAAGGTGAAATAGTCGCGAAAGCATCCGCGCAAGTGGTCTAGCTTCACCGGCCCGTCCGGTGGCATTCGGGTGGCCCTCGGGGTGTTTGGTCGAGGTCGCGTTTGGCGACTTCAACCACTAACCACCCGGAGCCCCCGATGATCAGGAATGGCTTGGACCTGCCGAAGCTTTCGCAAAAGCACGATCGGGCAGGTTTCCTGCGCCGCATCGCCGAAGCTGTCCATCAGCCGATCCTCAAGGCCAATGTCTCAGGCCCGATCTGCGCGGGCCGGCATGAACCCGACCGCGATCGCGCGACCTGACGCAACGGGTATCGAGAGTATGCTCTCGATACCCGTCTGGCTTTGCCGCCCCTTCGAATGATCGCAACAACAAGGCGCCGAGGGTGCCCCCTTGGCATGGGCCAGCCGCGGCATGTTGTTCTGCCCGGCCCTTGCTTGAACAACCCGGCGGCCCCGACCCCGCCGACCGCTGGCGATGCCAGCCACAGACCCCGCATCGGTTCGTGGCGCGCTATGACTTTCCCAGACCCAGATCGTCCCGGCGGCGGCGTTCCAGTTCCTGGGTGTAGCGCTTGAGGCTATAGGCTTCGGACAGATAGCCCAGGATCTGAGGATTGGTGGCCGAGGTCACCACGGGCAGGGTTTCTGCCTGGGCCTCGGCAAACTTGTCCAGCACCGTCTGAATGTCGTCTTGCGGCAGGAAGAACCGGCCCCGGAAGGTGGCCAGATCCTCTGCCACGAGATGGGGCGCGAGTTCGGTGATCTCGGGGTCATGTGCGGCAGAGACGTCGATCACGCCGGCATATCCGCCATCGGTTCGCACCACGAACAGGGATTTGCTGCTGCCCAGAGGCACCGTGGCGCGCAACTCGGAAAGCGGCATCGTCAGGGGCACCGTGCGCGCGTCGGTGCGCATCATGCGGCCGGCGGTCAACCCGGTCGTCCAGCCGATGTCGAATCCGCCGCGCACGGGCAGGCCGCGCAGATGGAAGCGCCAGGTCGAGAACGAGTAGCCGAAGGTCAGCCGCACCGTCGTCGAGGCGATCAGCACCCCCATGAGGGTGGCCAGGGTGATCGCGAAATCGCCGGTCGATTCCAGCACCAGAAAGACCATCGTGAAGGGCGCGCCGATAATCGCCGCTCCGGCCGCGCCCATGCCGACCAGCATGAAGGCGGTCCGGTCCGACAGGACAGCCGGATCGATCAGGCCAACTGCATCGACGAAAACCGCGCCCAGCAGCAGCCCGATGAAAAGCGAGGACGAGAACAGGCCGCCGCGAAAGCTGGCGCCCAGCGAGATCGCCGAGCCCAGGACCTTGCCGATGAGCAGCAGAAAGATGGGCACCAAGGCCCATTGCGTCTTCAGGTGGAAATCGATCGCGCCATGGCCCGAGCCAAGGATCTGCGGCGAGCCAAAGGCCAGAAGGCCGACCGCCACCCCTCCGATCGCCGGGCGCGCCCAGCCGGGCAGCTTCATCGCCTTCAGCAGCCCTTCGACGGCGGTGGCAAGCCGCATGGTGACGATGCCGACCCCCGCCGCCGCGAATCCGAGTAGCGCGAACAGCAGGTAATACATGTGCGGCACGGCGAAACCGCCGAACACGACGAACAGCGGCGCGTCAGAGCGCAACCCTCGGGCCACCAACACCGACGACAGGCAGGCGGCCAGCACCGGCGCCAGCAGCTTCGTGGTGTAGCGCGAGTGGATCAACTCGAACCCGTAGAAGGCGCCGGCCAGAGGCGCGTTGAAGGCCGCCGCGATCGCCGCCGCGGCGCCGGCCGATACCATGGTGCGCTGGTCCTCTCGGCGCAGGTGGAAATATTTGCCGACCGAGGCGAAGATCCCGGCCCCGAACTGGCTGTATCCCGCTTCCATGCCCACCGAGGCGCCGCAGGCGTTGGAGACGACGGTAAGGCCGGTCAAGCGCGCCGAATCGCGAAAACCGAGTTGGCCGCCATACAGGGCATTCGCCTCGATAGGGTCGATGATCTCGGTGGGGCGAAGCTTCTGCAAGGCCAGCGTCACAAGGCCAAGGAACAACCCGCCAATCGCGGGAACCAGCGCCAGCCGCCAGTGATTAACGGCGGTCTGCTCCGAAAGATGCTCGCCGAAAACCAGACCGAAGTTGAGCGACTGCAGCGCCAGGACAAGGTCGCGCAGCCCGATCGTTACAAGGCCGACGAAACTGCCCACCACCGCCGCCAGGACGATCTGCGCGAACTCTCGGTTGCGCACCATGCGCCGCAGTTCTGCCTGACCCAGCCGCGTCGCACGAAGGACGCGGTGCAATCGGCCGGATCGGGGAAGCTGGGACTGCGTCATAATTGCTTGACCGGGGAAAAGAAAATCCGTTTGCCCCGCCCCCCTGCGGCCCCTCATGGGTGGCAGAGCGCCTGCGGATTTCGGATAGGTAGTTGAGCAGTTCAAGTTGGGCAAGCGCGCCGCGTGCGATGCACCAAATTGGGATGTTGCCGGCCGGACCGCCTAGGCGGTGGCGGGGAACAAGGCGGCTTGCGGCGCGTGCTTGATGTAGTGGCGGGTCAGTCGTCTTACCGGGGCGATATTAAGACCTGCACAGCTCGGTCCTATCCCGGGCTGCCCCCGATTGGCAAAGCGCGCGCGTCAGGCCCCGCGCAGCGCTTTCAGCGCCGGATAGAGCGCCCGGTAGCGGCCGTATATCTCTTCATAAAGCGCTGTCTCGCGCGGGCGTGGCTCAATCACCCGGCCCGGCTTGACCATCGCCACGATGCCTTCGTCGATCGTGCTGAAATACCCCGCGCCCATCGCCGCCAGCACCGCCGCCCCGATCGAGGGCGCATCGCGTGAGGCCGGCACCGCGACCGGCAGCCCGGCGGTATCGGCGTGGATCTGCAACCACAGATCCGAGGCCGTCGCGCCGCCCCCGATGGTGATCTCTTCACTGCGGCACCCCGCCTCGGCCATCGAATCCAGGATCAGGCGGGTGCCAAAGCCGATCCCCTCCATGATCGCGCGAAAGATGTGCTGCGGCTCATGCGCCAGCGTCAGCCCGACGATCGCGCCGCGCGACAGCGGATCGGTATAGGGCGTCCGGTTGCCCTGAAAATGATCCTGCACGATCAGCCCGTCGGCGCCCGGCTCCAACTCGGCCGCGCGGCGGTTGAGCGCGTCGAGATCCATCGTGCCATTCATCAGCCGCCCGAGCCAGGCGATGATCGACCCGGTCGATGTCTGGCCGCCTTCGACCATGTAGCGCCCCGGGGCGGGCAGATCGGAATAGCTGCCCCAGATCCCGGGCGCGTGGATCGCCCGGTCGGTGACGCCGTATTGCAGATGCGACGACCCGGTGATCAACGCCAGTTGCCCGGGCCGCGCGACCCCCAGCCCGATCATGCCGACGAAGGCATCGACCCCGCCCTGCACCACCTTCACAGAGGGCGACAGATCCAGCGCCTCGGCCGCGCGCGCCGTCAGCGTGCCGATCACCGCCCCGGTCGCGACCACCTGCGTGGGCCATTTGTCCTTCAGCGCGCCAAGGCCCAGCGCCTCGATCAGCGACAGCGGCCAGCCGCCATGCGCGGCCGAGTAATGCCAGCGCAACGAGACGTTGTTGAAACTTGCCGCGCGCTCTCCGGTCAGCCGCAGGGTCATGAAATCCTGATATTCACAGATCGTCCGGGCGCGGTCGAAGATCCCGGGCTCATGGCGCTTGAGCCATAGCGCCTTGGGGATCATCCACTCGGCCGAGACCGGGCCCTGGCCCGCGCCGTTCACCCGTAGGGCGGCATCGGCGGTGGCAAGGACGGCCTCGGCCTCCTGCCCCGCACGCACGTCCATCCAGATGATCGCCGGTCGCAGGGCGTCGCCGTTCTCGTCCAGCGCGACCACCGAGCAGGAGGTCGTCGCCAGGCTGATCGCCTCGATCGCGCGGCGGTAGATCCCGGCCTCGGCGATCGCCTTGCCGGCGGCGGTGACGAAGGCGCGCCACCAATCCTCGGGGTCCTGCTCGGCCCGCGCGCCGGCGCTGAACCGGGTTTCATACGGAATCGCCGCGCTGCCAAGGCAGGCGCCGGACAGATCATAGACCCGCGCCCGCAGGCTTTCGGTGCCGCCATCCGCCGTCAGGAAATAGGCCATGTCTCCCCCCTCATGTCTCCTCCCTCATCTTCTGTCAGGCGCGGCGTTCGGCGTCGCCCGGGGCGCTCATCCGGTGCCGTCCCCAAGCCAGCGCCCCAGAAGCGCCGCGACCTCGCGCGGCCGGTCCCAATGCGGCATATGCCCCGAGGCGGCGATCAGATGGATCGCGACGGCTGGCGGCAGGGCCGTGACCTGCTGCCAGGGAATGATACGGTCCTCGAGACCGAACACCACCCGCACCGGCATTCTTTGCGTGAATTCCCCCAGCGCGGGCAGAAGATCCACGCGCTGTCCGCCCGGACCCAGGATGTGCCCGGTCAGCGCCTTCAGCCGGCCACGGCCCGCCTCGGCGGCGAAGCGGTCCAGGGCGGCGACCGAAAGCGCCTGCTCGCGCAGCGCGACGCGGCGCAGAAGATGCGCCACCTCGCCCGGCGAACTGGCCGCCGCCATGCCGCGCAGGAAGGTGCTGTCGATCTCGAGCCCCAGCCCGACGGGCGCCAGCAGCGTGAGGCTGGCAATCCGGCCCGGCATCGCCCGGGCAAGCGCGACGGCGGCGGTGGCCCCAAGGGAATGGGCCACGACATCGATCCGCCCTCCGATCCCCAGCGCGCTCAGAAAATCCGCAAGCGGCGCACCAAGATCAGCGGGCGTGGCGGCCTCGATCCCGGTCGCGCCGTGGCCGGGCAGATCCGGCACAAGGACGCGGTGACCGGCGCGGGCAAGGCCGGTGGCGGTTGCCGCCCAGGTCGTGTGATCCCCGGCGAAGCCATGAAGCAAAAGCACCACGGGGCCGTCGGCGGGGCCAAGGGTGGCAAAGGCCATCCGGCCCTGCGGTAAATCGGCAAAGGACGGCGGCGGCGCCGTATCGGCAACCGCCCCCGCCCCGTCAGCGGCACCAGCGGTGGTGGCGGTGGCGGCGGCAAGCACATCTTCCTTCTCGATCCGCCCGCGCGGCCCCCGCCCGGCAAGCGCGCCAAGATCCACCCCGTGCTGACGCGCCAGCCTGCGTGCCAGCGGCGTGGCGCGCAGCGGTCCGCCCTCGGGCCGCGCCGGGGCTGGCGGCGCGGAGGGCGCGGCAGGCGCGGCCGAGGGCCGGTCGCCCCCCTGCCCCGGGGCCGGCCGCGATCTGTCCGCGTCCGTCGAGTCGACCTCGATCCGCGCGATCGGTTCGCCCACCGCGACCATCTCGCCTTCTTCGCAAAGGATCTCGACCAATCGCCCCGCCTGAAGGGCCGGAAATTCGGCGACGGTCTTGTCGGTCTCGATCTCGAGGATCGCCTCGCCGCGCGCGAATTCCTCGCCCGGGCGCTTCAGCCAGCCGGCGATGCGGCCCTCGTCCATGGTCTCTCCCAGACGGGGCATGTTCAGCATGCGGGTCACCATCTGACCAGCCGCTCTGCGGTCTGGACGATGAGATCGACGCCGGGAACGCTGGCGCCCTCCAATGCCGGCGACACCGCGATCGGCACGTCCTCTCCGGCAAGCCGCACGACCGGCTGTTCGAGAAAGTCGAAACATTCCTCGGAGATCCGGCTGGACAGTTCGGCCGCGACGCCCGCAGTCAGCGCGCCCTCGCTGACCACCATCGCCTTGCCGACGCGCTCGACCTCGGCGCGCAGGGTGTCGATATCCAGCGGGTTGAGCGTGCGCAGGTCGATCACCGTCGCCTCGATGCCGGTTTCGGCCAGCCGCGCGGCGGCCTCCAGCGCGAAATGGAGCTGACGCGAATAGGTGACGATCACCAGATCATCCCCTATTCGCCGCACCGCCGCCTTGCCCCAGGGCGGCACCGGCGCGGTCAGATCGACCGCTTCCTTGCGCGCGTAAAGCGCCTTGTGCTCGATGAACACCACCGGATCGGGCAGCGTCAGGCTGTGGCGCAGCAGGTGGTAGGCATCGGCCACGGTCGCGGGCATCGCCAGCCGCAGCCCCGGCGTGTGCATCACCCAGGCTTCAAGGCTTTGCGAATGCTGCGCCCCGGCCGAGCGGCCGGTCCCGCCCTGAGTGCGCAGCACCATCGGCACGCCGATCTGACCGCCGAACATGTAGCGGATCTTGGCGGCCTGGTTCGCCAGCTGATCCATCGACATGCCGAGAAAGTCGATATACATCAGCTCGGCCACCGGCCTGAGCCCGGTCATCGCCGCCCCCACCGCGACCCCGACGATCGCGGGTTCGGAAATCGGCGTGTCGATCATTCGGTCCGGCCCGAAGGTCTGGATCAGGTCCTTGGTCACGCCGTAAGCGCCGCCATAGCGGCCGACCTCTTCGCCGATGACGACGATATCGGCATCTTCGGTCATCGCCTCTGCCAGCGCGCGGCGCAGGGCATCCCGATAGGTCAGGGTCTCCATCCGCTCACCTCCGCGCCAGAACACGGTCAAGGCGGGTGCGCAGCGGCTCTGGCTCGGGTTCGCCCGCCGCGAAGACATCGCGGAACATCGCGGCTTGCTCGGGCGCCTCGGCGGCGATGGCGAATTCAATGCTCGCATCCATCTCGCGACCGATCTCGGCGTCTAGCTGGTCCAGCGTGGCCGCGTCGGCAAGCGCCTCGGCAATCAGCCGGTCGCGGGCGAAGGCCACCGGGTCCTTCTTGCGGCCCTCGGCCTCTTCCGAGGCGTCGCGATAGGGGCTTTTGTCCATCCGCGCATGGCCGAAAAACCGGTAGCAGGAGACCGTCAGAAACCCCGGCCGTCCGGCCCGCGCGGCATCGATCATCTCGCCGGCGACCTGCCGCACGGCCTCGACATCCAGCCCGTCGACCGCCCGCCCATCCAGCCCGAAGGCCTGGGCGCGTTTCTCGAAATCGGTGGCCCGGGTCGCCTGATCGACCCGGGTGCCCATGCCGTATTGGTTGTTGATGCAGACGAACAGCACCGGCAGATCCCAAAGCGCCGCCATGTTCATGCTCTCGTACAGGATGCCCTGCTGCATCGCGCCGTCGCCGAAGAAGGCGACCGAGACCGATCCGAGGCGCTTGCGCTTGCTGCTCAGGCCGGCGCCGACGACCGCGGGAATGCCGCCGCCAACGATCGCATTCGCCCCCAGATGCCCCAGCCCCATGTCGGCGATATGCATCGAGCCGCCCTTGCCATGGCAATAGCCGTCACGCTTGCCGGCGATCTCGGCCATCATGCGCTGGGGTTCGGCACCGCGCGCAAGAAAGATGCCGTGGCCGCGATGATGGGTGGTGAAGCTGTCCTGAGGCCGCATCCCGGCGCAGATCCCGGCGGCGGCGGCCTCCTCACCGATCGACAGATGCAGCATCGAACCCGCGCTTTCGCCGCGCAGGAACAACTCGCCGACCCGCTCCTCGAAGCTGCGGATACGGCGCATGGTCCGGTAGAGATCGGCAAGCGCCCGATTGTGGCCCGCGTCGCCCGTCGCCCCCCCCGAGTCCTGCCCCGCCTCTGCGCTCTGCATGTCCTGGTACCCGTCCTTTCACCTCGGACAGCCCGGCCTCTTTCATCTGCGCCGCCGCCAAGTGATATGTGTGCATCTGTACGACTGATGTACAAAAAATCAAGCCTAAATTTTCTTTTGCTCATCCCGTGTACAGATGTTATTCAAGCCACAAAGCCGGGGCGACATGGATGAGTGACCGAGAGCAATCCGAACATGACATGATGGTCCGCGCGGCCTGGCTCTATTATGCCGCCGAGCAGACGCAGAGCATGATCGCGACAACCCTTGGCGTGTCGCGGGTCAAGGTGGCGCGGCTGATTGCAGATGCGAAGGCCAACGGCATCGTCACCATCAACATCGACCATCGCCTGTCGACGATGTGCGAGTTGGAAGAGAAGATCCGCCGCCACTACGGGCTTCGGTTTTGCTACATCACCCCCGCCCTGGCGACCGACAGCAACCCGCGCGGGCTTAGCGATACCGACCGCGACGCCCTGGCCCGGCGCAGCGTCGGGATGACGGCCGCGCGGGTGCTGCGCAACAAGCTGGCCCAGAACCAATTCGACGGCACGGTCATCGGCCTGGCCTGGGGCCGTACGATCAGCGCCATGGCGGATGCCTTTCAGCCGATCAACGCGCCTGCCACGCAATTCGTCTCGCTGCTTGGCTCGCTCACCCGCTCGGCCTCGGCCAACCCGTTCGACGTGGTGCAGAAATTCGCCTCCAAGACCGGGGGCGAGGCGAAATACCTGCCGGTTCCCTTCATCGCCGACAGCGTGGAGGATCGCGACGTCTTCCTTCAGCAGCGTGTGGTGCAGGACGTGATCCGCACCGCGAACCGGGCAACGGCCTGCTTCATCAGCGTGGGCGAATGCGATTCCGGCTCTTTCCTGTCGCAATATGGCTATCTGTCGGGGGATGACCTGACGCGCCTGCAAAAACGCGGCGCGGTCGGCGACACGCTGGGGCTTTTCTTCAACAGCGAAGGCCAATTCATCGACTCCGAGCTTTGCCGGAGGGCATTGGCGATTGACCTGTCGACCTTGCGCGAAAGCGAGATCGTGCTGCTTTCGGCAGGGCTTGCGAAACTGAAAGCCACCCAGGCGATCCTAAAGGCCGGCTTCATCACCGGGCTGGTGATCGACGGTGACAGCGCGACGCGTCTGGGCGCGGCCGCAGACGAGGAAAGCGAGAAAATGCGCGCCTAGCTACGCTAGCGCCGCGACATCGGGAATCGCACGAAGGGGGAAATTATGGAAATCGGATTCATCGGCCTCGGGATCATGGGACAGGGCATGGTGCGCAACCTGCTGAAGGCGGGGCATTCCGTCACCGCCTGGAACCGCACCCCCCGCCCCCTGCCCGACGATCTGGGCGCGGCACGGATCGCCGGATCACTGGCCGAGGCCGTGGCCGACAAGCCGCTTGTCATGGTCTGCCTGACCGGACCCGAGGCACAGCAGGCCTGCCTTCCGGGGCCCGAGGGCGCCTTTGCCAACGCGGCGGCCGGCACGCTGATCGCCGACGCGACAACGACCGATCCCGCCGTTTCGCTGGAACTGGCCAAAGCCGCGGGCGCGCGGGGGCTGCGTTACCTCGACACGCCGGTCTTCGGCTCGCGCAACGAGGCATGGGAGGGGCGGCTCGATTTCGTTTGCGGCGGGGCGCGCGGCGATTACGACGAATTGTCCCCGGTCTTGGCGCCGCTTGCCGCGACCACCCATTACCTTGGCGGCAATTCCAAGGGCGCCTGCGCCAAGCTGGTGGGCAACCTGCTTGTGGCGGCGCAGATGGCCTCGCTGGGCGAAGCGCTTGCCCTGGCGCGCCGCGCCGGCCTCGACCCCGAGGCCCTGATGGGTTTCCTCGACGTGACCGATTTTTCCTCGGCCCTGATCCGCGGCGTCGGTCGCGATACGCTGGCCGGCAATTACGCGCCGAATTTCTACCTCAGACACATGCTGAAGGACGCCCGCCTGATCGGGCGCTTCGCCGGCGACAATGGTGTGCCGGTGCCGCTGGCCGCGCAGATCGCCGAGCAATACCAGGGCGCGGTGAACCGGGGCCTCGGCGATCTCAACGCCTCGGCCCTGCACAAGCTCGCGTTTGAGATGTCCGGGCTCGACTAACCGCAGGCCCGGCCAAACTGCACCAGGGGAGGGGTGCGCGATGAGGAAGGCACTGACTGAACTGCACCGCGATGTGACGATCGGGGCGACGACCGGTGTGAGGCGCCAGTTGCCGCGCGTTCCGGACAGTGCCGCCAGACCGGCGACCGCGCCGAGGCAATCGCCCCGCCCCCCGCGCCGATGTCGAGCGGATGTCTGGCAAGGGAGGGCATGCGAATAGAACATCCAGGATGTCTGAATATATCAGATTGACAGCGGGATCAAATCAGAAATCGAAATCCGTATCGCAAATTGCATCCGGAATATATGGAATTTTCAATTTCGAATTTACCTCCAAAGATATTTTAATAACTCATGCATACTTTATAAGCTTTACGCGGCCACCAATTGTATTGACGCATATCTTGATCGGTGAAATTATTTTCCTCAATTCGCCCAAAGACATCCGGTTTCAGCCCCGGCCACTTCGAGCCCGAGGCATCTTTGAAGGCAAAAAGACGAGGCGCGGAGGCGTAATTCGCGTTGGAGGACAGGGTAAAGGGTTGAAGCCTTAGACAATCTTTAACGGGAGGAAAGTCATGAAAAAGAACGTGAAACTGGGCGCCTTGGGCGTCTGCATGCTGACCGCGGGATTCGTGGTGAACAGCGCCCCGGCCGCTTCGGCCAAGCAGGTCGATCCGCACGACATGCGGTTCGTGAACGTCATCAAGGTCACGGCCAATGCCTGGTTCCAGAACATGGAGCACGGCGTGAAAGCATTCGCCAAGGACACCGGCGTCAAGGCAACCCAGACCGGCCCCGCGCAGGCGACATCCGAGGGTCAGGTGTCGATCATCCAGAACCTGATTCCGCAAAAGCCCACGGCGATCGGCGTCGATCCGAACTCGCAGCAGGCGCTTGAGGGGGTGCTGGCCAAGGCGCAGAAGGCCGGCATCTTCGTGTTCTCGCAAGAAGCGCCGCAGCTCAAGCACACCAACCTTGATCTAGAGGCCTTCAGCAACGCCGAATACGGCAGGCAGATGATGGATGCGCTGGCGTCCTGCATGGGCGGCAAGGGCGAATATGTCACCTTCGTCGGCCATCTGACCGCCGCCAGCCACATGGCCTGGGCCCAGGCCGAACTGAACGAGGCGAAGGCCAAGTTTCCCGGCATCAAGCGCGTGACCGGGCCGGTCGTGGCGAACGAGAATTCCGAGGTCGCCTATCAGAAGACCAAGGAGCTTCTGGCCAAGTACCCGCATATCAAGGGCTTTCTTGGCAGCGCCTCGACCGATATCCCCGGCATCGCCCGGGCGGTCACCGAAGTCGGCCTAAGCGGGAAGGTCTGCATCGCCGGCACCAGCGTGCCGTCGCTGACCCGCAACTACGTCAACGCGGGCACCATCCAGGATGTCTTCTTGTGGGATTCCGCGCTGACCGCCCATGCCGTCATGAACGGCGCGTTGATGATGCTTCAGGGCAAGAAGGTCGGCGTCGGCACCGATCTGGGCGTGCCGGGCTATACCAACCTCAAGAAATGCGAAGGCTCGGACGTCAGCGCGCATTGCTTCCAAGGCAACGCGATCCTGAAACTGACCAAGGCCAACATCGGAAAATACAACTTCTGATCTGACCCAGGGCCTCGCCCGTCCAGGGCGGGGCCCGCCAATGCGGTCCGGTGGGCGCGTGCCCCCGACGCCGCACCAAAGGGGGGGGCGAAAGGCACATGGCGGATGAGGCAATTCTCTCGGTCAAGGGCATCGAGAAGCGGTTCGCGGGCGTGCGCGCCCTCGATGGCGTGTCGCTTTCGCTTTATCCGGGCAAGGTCCATTGTCTGGCGGGCGAGAACGGCTCGGGCAAGTCGACCCTGATCAAGACGATCAGCGGCGTCGAGGTGCCCGATGCCGGCACCATCACGCTGGGCGGGCATACCTATCAGTCGCTGACGCCGCGCATCGGCATCAAGGGCGGCATTCAGGTGATCTATCAGGACCTGTCGCTGTTCGCCAATCTCAGCATCGCGGAAAACATCGCCATCGCGCCGATCATCGCCCGGGGCGGGATGCGGTTCAGCCCGGGCGAGGCGCGCGCCATCGCCGAAAAGGTCGCCGCGCGCATCCATGTCGACCTGCCGTTTTCGGCGCTGGCCGCCGGTGTCTCAATCGCCCAGCGCCAGCTGACCGCGATCTGCCGGGCGCTGGCGCAGGACGCGCGGGTGCTGATCATGGATGAACCCACCACCGCCCTGACCCTGCGCGAGGTCGACAGCCTTTTCGCCACCGTGAAGCTTTTGCGCGCACAGGGCGTCTCGGTCGCTTTCGTCAGCCACAAGTTCGAAGAGATCCTGGGCATCTCGGATGAGATCACCGTCATCCGCAACGGCCGCGTCGTCGCCGATGGCCCCGCGTCCGGCTTCGACCATGCGTCGCTGAGCGAGGCGATGACCGGGCAGAAGGTCAACGCGCTGGGACGGCGCGGCCCGGATGAAACCGCCACCCGGGTGGCGCTGCGCGCCGACAGGATCGGGGTCGAGGGATTGCTTCAGGATGTATCGCTGAGCCTGAACCATGGAGAGATCCTTGGGGTGACCGGGCTGCTGGGATCCGGGCGCGAAGCCGTCGCCGAGGCGCTTTTCGGCATTCATCCCATCACCTCGGGCCAGATCAGCATCGACGACCAGCCCTGCGCGATCCGGCAGGTGTCGGATGCGATCGCCCACGGCATCGGCTATGTGCCCGGCGACCGGCTGAGCGAGGGGCTGTTTCTGAACCACAGCGTCGCGCAGAATGTCATCGCCGCCAGCACCGACAAGATCCCCCTGACCATGGGGCTGGTGCTGAAACGCTCGGTCTCGGCCATCGCCCGGCGGATGATCAAGGCCTTCGGCATCAAGACGCCGTCGGATTCGGTCGCGGTGCGCACCCTGTCGGGCGGCAACCAGCAGCGCGTGGTGCTGGCGAAATGGTTCGTCGACAAGCCGCGCATCCTGATCCTGAACGGCCCCACGGTCGGCGTCGACATCGGCTCCAAACGCGAAATCACCTCGCTGCTGCGCGACCTGAGCGCCGATGGCACCGCGATCATCGTCATTTCCGACGACGTGCCGGAACTGGCCGAAATCTCGGACCGCATCATCGTGATGCGCAACGGCGCGGTAGCGTCCGAGTTGCAGGGCGCCGACATCTCCGAGGGCCGCATCCTGCAGGAGCTGGCCGCATGACCGCGCGGCTCCCCCCTTCCCGCACCTCACTTTCCCTCGTCTCGCTGGCGGTATCTCATGACAGCATCTGATTTCCTGGCGCGGCTGCGCGGCCGCCACAACGAAGGCGTCGTCGCCCTGACGATCATCCTTCTGGCGCTGATTGTCGGCGCCATGAACCCCGGCTTTCTTGGCCTTGCGACGGTGTTCAACGTGCTGCGCAATTCCTATGAGCCGCTTCTCTTTGCCCTGGGCGTGATGCTGGTGCTGCTGATGGGCGGGATCGACGTCTCTTTCGACGCCGTGGGGATCTTCGCGGCCTATACCACCTCGGTGTTGACGGCGAATGCGCTGCTGCCCGGCCATCTTTGGCTGATGTTCGTGATCTCGACGCTGATCGGCGCGGGGCTGGGTGCCATCAACGCCCTGATCGTGTCGCTGGGCCGGCTGTCGATCCTGATCGTCACGCTGGGCACGCGGGGCATTTTCGTCGGGGTGATGCTGACCTTCATCGGCTCATCCTTCATCAGCAACCTGCCGATGTCGCTGCAATCCTTCAACGTCGATTACCTCTACCGGACCCATACCGACACCGGCCAGCTGGCAGGGCTGCAGATGCTGGTGGTGCCGATCGCCATCGTCTGCCTGCTGATCGACTTCGGCCTGCGCTTCACCGTCATCGGGCGCGGCATCTACGCGGTCGGCGGCAGTGAAGAGGCCGCACGGCGGGCCGGCTTTTCGGTCGGCATGATCAAGACGGTCGTCTTTTGCTGCGCCGGCGCCCTGGCCGGTGCCGCCGGTATGGTCCATGTCAGCCTGATCGGCTACGCCAACCCGCAAGACATCGTCGGCAACGAATTGATCGTCATCGCCGCCGTGGTGCTGGGCGGCGTGTCGATCTTCGGCGGCCGGGGCAGCGTGCTGGGCACGGTTCTGGGCGTGCTGCTGCTGGAGCTGATCCAATACAGCCTGATCATCCTCGGGGTGCAAAGCTCCTGGGACCATGTCGCGATCGGCGGCATGATCTTCGTGGGCGTCGCCCTTCAGGTCCGACGGTCCCCCGGGGCCAGGGCCAACCTGTTCGCAAAACGCCCGAAACCGAGCCGGAGCCCGTCATGACCCAGAACGCCTCGCTCGTCCAATCCCTCGCCCGCGCGACCGCGTCGCTGCGGCAAGAGCACAGCCCGCTGCCGATCCTTGGCGTGACGGTGCTGATCTTCGCGATCTTCGCGGTGCTCGCGCCCGGCAGTTTTCCGACCTTCGCGAACATGTCCTCGATCGGCTTTCAGGTGCCCGAGACGGCGCTGCTGGGGCTGGGGGTCATGCTTTCGATGGTGCTTGGCGGGATCGACCTTTCGGTGGTGGCCGTCGCCGACCTGTCGGGCGTGGCGATGGTGCAATACTTCACCTATGTCGGCGCGACGCAACCCGGGCACGGCGGGCCGCTGGTGATCGCCACGGGCATCGGTATCGCGCTGCTGGTCGGGGCGGTCTGCGGGGCAATCAACGGGCTGATCATCGGCCGGCTAGGGGTTCTGGCGATCCTTGCAACCCTGGCGACGATGGAGGTCTTCGGCGGGCTGGCGATCGCCTGGACCGGGGGGAACACGCTTCCCGACGTGCCCACCCCCATTCTGGATATCGCCAACCTCAGCCCCGCCGGCATCCCGTTTCCGGCGATCATCCTGCTGGTCTGCGCGCTGTTCACCGCGCTGTTGCTGAACGGCAGCCGGTTCGGCATTCGCGCCACCCTGGTCGGGGCGAACCCGCGCGCGGCGAACCTGTCGGGCATCCGCGACAAGGGGGTGCAACTGGGCATCTATACCGCAAGCGGGCTGCTGGCCTCGGTGGCCGGGATCATCTTCGTGGCCCGCACCGCCGGGGCCACGCCGAATTACGGAGAGGGCTCTTATGTGCTGCTCGCCGTCGTCATCGCGGTTCTGGCGGGGGTCGATCCGCTTGGCGGGTTCGGCACCGTGCTGGGGGTGTTGCTGGCGGGATTCGCGCTGGACATGATCCGGGCGGGCTTCGTCGCGCTGGAACTGAACCAGTTCCTTTACGAGGCGGCGCAGGGCGGGATCCTGATCTTCGTGCTGGCCGCGGGCTCGCTCATGCGGGGAGACATGCACTGGCTTGCGCGGCTGAGGAAGACGCCAAAATAGCACCCCTGCCCCCGGCCCCCGGTGGCGGCGCGCAAGCTGGGGTTCCTGCTGCCCTTGGGCCGCCCGACCCGTCGTCGGTGCCAAGGCTACGCGGATGCCAGCACCAGCCAGACGCACAGCTCGGCGATCACCTGCGCGGCGCCCAGCACATCACCAGTGAAACCCCCGATCTGGCGCCGGGCAATCTGGGCGATCAGCGCGGCGGCGAATGCGGCCGCCAATACCGGCCCAACCAGGAACGGCAGTGTCGCAATCGCAATCACCAAGGCCACCCCGACACCAGCCCAGACCTGCCCCACCCCGATCCGATCCGCCGCCGATTGGCCCAGCCCGGCGCTGCGCGCAGAGGGCATCAACCGCATGATCACCGGCAGTGGCGCCCGGCTCAGCGCCGCGACACCTGCCATCAATGCGACCGGATGCGCCCCGGGCAGGACCTCGGACAGCAGCACCACACGCAAAAGCAGCGCCAGCCCCAGTGCGATCGCGCCATAGCTACCCAGCCGGCTGTCGCGCATGATCTCCAGCTTGCGGGCCCGGTCGGCGCCGCCGCCAAAGCCGTCCGCGAGATCGGCCAGCCCGTCCTCATGCATGGCGCCGGTCGCCAGCGCCCCCGCCGCCACCGCAAGGATCGCCGCAGGCAAAGCCGTCAGCCCCACGCTCTGCGCCGCCCAGAAGACCAGCCCCGCGATCACCCCCACCACGGCGCCGGCCAGCGGATAGGCCCAGACCGCGGCGGACAGCGGCGGCGCCGGATCCAGTCGCCCGGCCGGCAGCCGCGTCAGCAATATCAGCGCCAGCCGCAGCTCTGCCCAGCGCTGCCTTGCCCAGGGGGACCCGCCGGTCATGCGCCCGAAATCCCGGCCTCGGCAAAGGTCGCCATGCCGTTATGCGCCTCAAGCGCCGCGCGCAGCACGCCCAAAGCCACCGCCGCGCCCGAGCCCTCGCCCAGCCGCATCCCCAGATCCAGAAGCGCCCGCTTCTCGATCGCCGACAGCAGCCGCCGGTGCCCCGGTTCGGCGCTGGCGTGGCCGACAAGGCAATGATCGAGCGCCCCCACCCCCAGCGGATGCAGCACCGCCGCCGAGGCCGTGCAGATGAAACCGTCCAGGATCACCGGCACCTTTCGCGACCGCGCCGCAAGCAGCGCCCCGCAAATCGCCGCCTGCTCGCGCCCGCCGAAAGCCGCAAGCAGAGCCAGCGGATTGCCCAGCGCCCCGGCGTGCCGCACCATCCCGGCCTCGATCGCATCGACCTTCCGGGCAATCCCGTCCGGATCCGACCCGGTTCCCGGCCCGACCCATTCCCAGCCGTCGCCGCCGAAGCTTGCCCGCGCCAGCGCCGCCGCGACGGTCGAATTGCCGATCCCCATCTCGCCCAGCAGCACCACATCCGCCCGCGGATCCAGCGCCGCCGCCCCGCGTGCCATCGCGTCCAGCACCTCGGCCTCGGTCATCGCCGGGCCTTGGGTGAAATCCCCGGTCGGCCGGTCGAGATCCAGCGCGACGACGGACAATTCCGCCCCGTTTGCCCGGCACAGCTGGTTGATCGCCGCGCCGCCGGACTGGAAATTCGCGACCATCTGCGCCGTGACCTCCTGCGGGAAGGGGTTCACGCGCTGCGCGCAGATGCCATGATTGCCGGCGAAGACGAGCGCCTGCGCGTGGTTGATCACGGGCCGCGCATTGCCCTGCCACCCGGCCATGAAGACCGCGAGATCCTCAAGCCGGCCAAGCGACCCCGGCGGTTTTGTCAACGCGTCCTGATGGCGGCGGGCGGCGGCGGCGGAAGGCTCGCTCGCCTCGGGCAGGCGCGCCAGCCGGCCACGCAATTGCGCGAAGGAGGAGACCGGGAAGATCGTGTCGCTCATGTCGTTTCGCCTTTGCGTCATTTCACCTTCAGGGGAAGTCCGGAGACAAGGAATTGCACCTCGTCGGCGGCTTCGGCGATGGTCTGGTTCAGCCAGCCGGCGGCGTCGCGATAGGCCCGCGCCAACGCGTTGTCCGGCACGATCCCCATCCCCACCTCATTGGTCACCAGGATCACCGGACTTTGCTGCCTGCCCAGCGCCTCTGCCAGCGCCCGGCCATCGGATCGCCAGTCGCGCCCGGCCTCCATCAGGTTGGCCAGCCACAGCGTCAGGCAATCGACCAGCCGGGGCCCGGCCCCGTCGGTCTGCGCCAATGCCGCGACCAGCTCAAGCGGCACTTCGTGATCCTGCCATTCGGCCCCGCGCCGGGCGCGGTGTGCGGCGATTCGCGCCGACATCTCGGCGTCGCGCGCCTCTGCCGTTGCGATATACTGGGGGACCCCCGGCAATGCGAGCGTGCGCGCCTCGGCATAGCTGCTCTTGCCCGAGCGTGCGCCGCCTGTAATGAGTAGCGCCATGTTGCCTCCTCGTTTCAGCGGCAATAAGCATCATTCGCGCAGCGTGAAAAGGGGTGAGGCCGACCGTGCAAGGCCCGGAACCGACGGAATTGCTTCTGATCCGCCACGCTCCGGTGGCGCAACCGGGCCTGCTGGCCGGGCGCAGCGACCTGCCCGCACGCCTGCCCGGGGCGGCGGAAATCGCGGCGGCGCGGCGCGTTCTGGCGGCGCTCGGGGCCGATCCGGCGCGGCTGATCGTCAGCCCGGCCCGGCGCTGCCGCGAAACCGCCACGGCACTGTTTCCAGAGGCCGAGCCGCTCATCGACCCGCGCCTGTGGGAGCAGGACTTCGGCGCCTGGGACGGGCGGCCGATGGCCGAGATGCCCGACCTCGGCCCACAGGCCCGCGTGGCGCTGGCGGCGATGTGCCCACCGGGGGGCGAAAGCTTCCTGCAGGCCGCCGCCCGCATCCTCCCGGCGATCGAGGCCGCCACCACCGCCCCCGGCATCGTCACGATCATCGCCCATGCGGGTACGATTCGCGCGGCGCTCGGCCAGGCGCTTGCCGCCCCCGAAGCCGGGCTTGCCTTCGAGATCGCGCCGCTCTCCGCCACCCGGATCCGCGTCTTCCCCGACGGCAGCCGAGGCATCGCCTTCGTGAACCGGAGCCTGACGTGAGCGCAGTCGGCCCGCAGCGCCGCCCTGCTGGCCCCGTGGCTGGCCCAGTCGGTGGCTCCACTGGCGGCCCCATCGCGGTCGCGGCGCATTTCGGCGAGTTCCTTCAGGGGCGGCTCGGGCCCGAGGGCCCGATCGCGCTGATCACCCTGCCCTGCCCGGCCCTTCAAGCCCATGCCATTTGCCGCCCCGGCGCGTTTGCCCTGCACCAGCCCGGTCCCCGCGTCCTGACCCACGCGGCTGCCGCGCATTTCCTTGCCCTCCTCTGCCTGCCGCGCCGGGGCCGCTTCGTGCTGCGTCTCGACATGCCGCCCGGCGGCGGCGCCGGGGCCTCGACCGCCGCACGCGTGGCGCTGGCCCGCGCCGCCGGAGAGCATGACCCCGAAGTGATCGCCCGCGCCTGCCTTGCGAGCGAAGGCGCGCTCGATCCGCTGATGTTTCCGACCCCCGCGCGGCGCCTTTGGGCCTCGCGGGAGGCACGGACGCTGGCCATCCTGCCCCCGGCGCCACGGTTCGAGGTGCTGGGTGGCTTCTTCGGCCCGATGCGACGCACCGACCCGCAAGACCGCACCTTCCCCGACATCGCCGACCTAGCCGCCGCCTGGCCCGCCGCCTGCGCCGACCCGGCCTGCGCCGCAGCACTGGCCAGCGCTTCGGCCCGCCGCACCCTTGCACTGCGCCACCCCGGCGGCGACCCGACCGAGGCACTCGCCCTCCGCTTCGGCGCGCTTGGCTTCGCGATCGGCCATACCGGCGCGGCACGCGCACTGCTTTTCGCGCCGGGAACGGCCCCCCAAGCGGCGGTATCCGCCATGCGCGCGGCCGGATACCGCCACATTGTCCGCTTCCGCACCGGAGGACATTGATGCTCTACGCCCTGCCCATGCTGATCGCACTGGCGCTCGACGCGGGCCTTGGCTGGCCCGATCCACTGTATCGCCGGCTGCGCCATCCGGTGGTCTGGATCGGGGCGTTGATCGGCTGGCTGGACCGGCACTGGAACCACGACGGAACATCCCCCGCCCGCCGCCGCGCCGCTGGAATCGCCGCAGCCCTTCTGACCATCGCCGTGACCTGCGGGCTGGCCGGAACCCTGCAGGCGTTGCTGCCTTCGGGCTGGCCCGGCCTGGTGCTGACCGGCGTGCTGGCCTGGCCGCTGATCGCCGCGCGGTCGCTCAACGATCACGTCGCCCGGGTCGCCCGACCGCTGGCGGCCGGCGATCTGCAGGGCGCGCGCGCGGCGGTTTCGATGATCGTGGGCCGTGATCCCGCGCATCTCGACGCCCCCGCCACCGCCCGCGCCGCGATCGAAAGCCTGGCCGAGAACGCCTCGGACGGGGTCGTGGCGCCGCTGTTCTGGGGGATGCTCTTCGGCCTGCCGGGAATCGCCGGCTACAAGGCCGTGAATACGCTTGATTCGATGATCGGCCATCGCTCGCCCCGGCATGAGGCTTTCGGCTGGGCCGCCGCCCGGATCGACGACGTGGCGAACCTGATCCCGGCGCGGCTGACCGCACTTTGCTTTGCGCTGGCCGGTCCGGCCCCGCGCGCGGCCCTTGCCACCATCCGGCGCGACGCCGGCCACCACCGCTCGCCCAACGCGGGCTGGCCCGAGGCGGCGATGGCCGGCTCTCTGGGCTTTCGGTTGTCAGGCCCCCGGGTCTACGGCGACCGACGCACCGACGAGCCCTGGGTCAATGCCACGGGCGGCGATCCAGATTCGGCTGGCGTCGGGCGCGCGCTTGGGCTTTATCGTCGGGCCCTGTTCGGGCTGGCGGTATTGCTGGCACTGCTCGCGGCAATCTGAGGGCGTCATGCGTGATCACGGCGGCAATCTTGACCAGGCCATCGCCCGCTTCGGCGGTGCGAAGACCGACTGGATCGACCTGTCCACCGGGATCAACCGGCGCCCCTATCCGGTGCCGCCACTGCCGCCCGAGGTCTGGAATGCCCTGCCCCGGCAGGATGCCCGGCAGGCGCTGATCGCCGCCGCCGCCCATGCCTACCGCACAGATGCCGCGATTCTGCCGCTGGCCGGGGCGCAGGCGGCGATTCAGCTGATCCCCCGCCTCGCCCCGCCGGGAAGGGCGCGCGTGCTTTCCCCCACCTATAACGAACACGCCGCCGCCCTGCGCGCCGCGGGCTGGACGGTCGATGAGGTCACCGCGCCCGGCGATCTTGTCGGCGCCGATCTGGCGGTCCTGGTCAATCCCAACAACCCCGATGGGCGCGCGATCACAGCCGCCGATCTGCGGGCACTGGCGGGTAAGGTCGGGCGGCTGGTGGTCGACGAAAGCTTTGCGGACATCGCGCCGGACCTGTCCATCGCGCCCGATTGCGCGGAGATTCCGGGGCTTCTGGTGCTACGCTCTTTCGGCAAATTCTACGGGCTGGCCGGGTTGCGGTTGGGCTTTGCGATCGGCGCGAAGGCCGTGGTCGCGCAGCTTGCGGCCATGGCCGGGCCCTGGGCGGTGTCCGGCCCGGCGCTGGAAATCGGCGCCCGGGCGCTGCGCGACGACAACTGGGCCGCCGCGACCCGCAGCCGGCTGGCCGCCGAAAGCCCGCGCATCGACGCGCTGGCGCAAGCCGCGGGCTGGCGGCCGATCGGCGGCACCGGGCTGTTTCGGCTCTACGACATGCCGGAGGCGGCCGAGGCGCAGGCGCGGCTTGCCCATCACCGGATCTGGTCGCGCATCTTCCCGCGCCGCCCGGGCTGGCTGCGCCTCGGCCTGCCGGGGGACGAGGACGAATGGACCCGGCTTTCCGGGGCAATGGAAAAGGTTGGCAATGCAATTCACCCGTGACGAGGCCGACACGCTGGACCGCATCCTGCATTGGCGCCGCGACGTGCGCCATTTCCGCCGCGATCCCATCCCCGAGGCGGTGATGCGCCGGCTGCGACGCGCGCTGGACACCGCGCCCTCGGTCGGCAATGCCCGGCCGTGGCGGCTGATCCGGGTCGAGGATCCGGGGTTGCGCGCCGGGGTGAAGGTCGAATTCGCGCGCTGCAACGTCGAAGCGAAGAAGATCTACGAAAGCGACCGCGCCCGTGCCTATGGGCGGCTGAAGCTGGCCGGGATCGACGCGGCGCCGGTGCAATTCGCGGTCTTCACCGCCACCGACCCGAAGGAAGGCCACCGCCTCGGCCGCCTGACCATGCCCGAAACCCTGCGCCAATCCACCGCGATGGCGATCTACACCCTGTGGCTTGCGGCGCGGGCCGAGAACCTGGGGCTGGGGATGGTCTCGATCCTTGACCCCGGGCGGATGGAGCAGCTCTTCGAGGTGCCCGAGGGCTGGGTCTTCACCGCCTATATCTGCCTCGGCTGGCCCGAGTTCACCGATGACACGCCCCTGCTGCACCGCGAGGAATGGCAGCAGAACGTCGCGACCGGCTGGGAGACGCGGTAGCCCCCTACCGCGCCAGCGCCAACAGGCCCGGCACGTCGAGATGGGCCTCCATATGCGCGGCAAGCTGGTCCAGCGTGGCCTCTACCCCGGCGCGGTAGCCGGTGGCCACCCCGGCGCCGCCAAGCCCCGCAAGGAAGGCCGCGCGAAAGCCGTCATCGGCGAACATGCCGTGGACATAGCTTCCCATCACCCGTCCGTCGGCCGAAACCGCGCCCTCGGGCGCCCCGTCGAGCCGCGCGAAGGGGCGGGCGCAATCGGGGCCCTCGGTGCGGCCGATGTGGATCTCATAGCCATCGAACCGCGCGCCCGAGGCGGCATGTTCCGCCGTCACCCGTGTCAGGCGCTTGTCGTCCGACATCACCGTGGTCACATCGAGAAGCCCCAGCCCCGCACTGTCGCCCGCCGGCCCCTCGATCCCCTCAGGGTCGGCTATGCTGCGGCCCAGCATCTGATAGCCGCCGCAGATCCCCAGCACCGCGCCGCCGCGCCGTTGGTGGGCGACAAGGTCGATGTCCCAGCCCTGCGCGCGCAGGAACGCCAGATCGCCGCGCGTCGACTTGCTGCCCGGCACGATCACCAGATCCAGATCGCCCGGGATCGCCGCGCCGGGGCCGATCATGCGGATGCTGACCCCCGGCTCTGCCGCCAGCGGGTCGAGATCGTCGAAATTGGCAATCCGCGACAGCGCGAGGCAGCCGATTTTCACTCCGCCCGGGCCGCCCACCGCCTTTTCGTGGACATCAAGCGCATCCTCGGCCGGAAGCCGCGACGCCTGCGCAAAGAACGGCAGCACGCCGAAGCCGGGCCAGCCGGTCTTTGCGGCGATATAATCATAGCCCTTGTCGAACAGCCGCGGGTCGCCGCGGAACTTGTTGATCACGAAGCCTGCGACCATCGCCGCATCCTCGGGGTCGATCACCGCCTGGGTGCCGACGATTTGCGCGATCACCCCGCCCCGGTCGATGTCCCCCGCCAGCACCACCGGCACCCCGGCGGCGCGGGCAAATCCCATGTTGGCGATGTCGCCCGCGCGCAGGTTCACCTCGGCCGGGCTGCCCGCGCCCTCGACGATCACCAGATCGTATCGCGCACGCAGCCGATTGAAAGAGTCGAGCACCGGCGACATCAGCGACGGCTTCATCCCCCAGTAGTCGCGCGCCTTCATGGTGCCGACCCGTCGCCCCTGCACGATGACCTGCGATCCCACATCGGTTTCGGGCTTCAGCAGCACCGGATTCATGTCGACGACCGGCTCCAGCCCCGCCGCCAGCGCCTGCAGCGCCTGAGCGCGACCGATCTCGCCCCCGTCCGCGGTCACGGCGGCATTGTTCGACATGTTCTGCGGCTTGAACGGCGCCACCGACAGCCCCCGCGCCCGCGCCGCACGGCAAAGCCCCGCCACCAACAACGATTTGCCGACGTTCGAGCCGCAGCCCTGAATCATCAGCGCGGGCATCAGAATTCGATCCCCGCCTGCGCCTTGATGCCCGACCGGAACGGATGCTTCACCAGCGTCATCTCGGTCACCAGATCCGCGAATTCGATCAGCGCCTCGGCGGCGTTGCGACCGGTCAGCACCACATGGGTCATCTCGGGCTTCTCGTCGCGCAGGAAGGCCACGACCTCCTCGACATCCAGATATTCATAGCGCAGCGCGATGTTGATCTCATCGAGAAGAACCATCCGGATCTGGGGATCGCGGATCAGTTCCTTGGCCTTCTCCCAGCCGGCGCGGGCGGCGGCGATGTCGCGCGCCCGGTCTTGGGTTTCCCAGGTGAACCCCTCGCCCATCGCATGAAACTGGCACAGATCGCCAAAATTCTCGGTCAGCAGACGGCGCTCGCCGGTGTCCCAGGCGCCCTTGATGAACTGCACCACGGCGCAGGGCATGCCATGGGCGATGCCGCGTAGAATCATTCCGAAGCCCGAGGACGACTTGCCCTTGCCGGCCCCGGTATGGACAATCACCAGCCCCTTTTCGCCGGTCTTCTTCGCCATGATCTTGTCGCGCGCAGCCTTCTTCTTCGCCATCTTCGCGGCATGTTCTTCGTCGGTGCGTTCGTGGGTGACGTGTTTCCCGGCCATTCGGTCGCTTCCCTTGCTTGACATCCTGCCCCCTCCTGCCACAGATGAGCGCACGTTGGTGTCTGCCATACGACAGGCTAAGAGGGAATGCGACGGGGCCTTATTTGCCCCGGAAACAGCCGCCCCCGCGACCGTGACCGGAGAGGTCGCCCGATGCCACTGGCCCGATCAGGCCGGGAAGGTGGGCGACCGCAGGGCCAATGGCCCCGACTCCGCAAGCCGGGAAACCTGCCAGCGAATAGTAGTACCGGCGGACGGGGTGTTCCGCGGCAGGCTGTGTAGCGGTCCCCCGGGCCGACTCCGCAATCTGGCGACATCCCCCCCCTGCCAAGAACGGGCTGAGGAAGAATGGTCGCCACACTGCATGTCTGCATCACCTGCAAGGCCGGTCAGCCGATCGCCGAGGGCGAAACCTGCCCCGGTGCCCGGCTGCACGCCGCGCTGACCGCCGAGGCCTGCCCCGAGGGCGTCCGGATCGTGCCGGTCGAATGCCTGTCGGCCTGCAACAGCGGCGCCGCGGTCGCGCTGTCGCGCCCCGGGTCGTGGTCCTATGTCTATGGGCGGCTCGACCCGGATCATGCCAGCGACATCCTCGCCGGCGCCGCCGCCTATGCCCGCACCGATGACGGCCTCGTGCCCTGGCGCGAACGCCCGGTGGTGTTTCGCAAGCAATCCCTCGCCCGCATCCCCCCTCAGAAGGCCACGCCATGACCGATCTCGCCAAAATCCCCGTCACCATCGTCACCGGCTTCCTTGGCTCGGGCAAGACCACGCTGATCCGGCACCTGATGCAGAACGCGGGCGGTCGGCGCCTTGCCGTGCTGGTCAATGAATTCGGCACGATGGGCGTCGACGGCGACATCCTGCGCGGCTGCGCCGACGAGAATTGCCCCGCCGAGAATGTCGTGGAACTTGCCAATGGCTGCATCTGCTGCACCGTCGCGGATGAGTTCATCCCGACGATGGAAGCGCTTCTGGCCCTGCCCCAGCGCCCCGATCACATCCTGATCGAGACCTCGGGCCTTGCCCTGCCCAAGCCGCTGCTGAAGGCCTTCGACTGGCCGGCGATCCGGTCGCGCATCACCGTCGACGGGGTGATCGCGCTAGCCGATGCCGAGGCCGTGGCGGCGGGCCGCTTCGCCCCCGATCCGGCGGCGGTGGATGCCCAGCGCGCGGCCGACGAGAGCCTCGACCACGAAACCCCGCTGTCCGAGGTCTTCGAGGACCAGATCGCCTGTGCCGACATCATCCTGCTGACCAAGGCCGATCTGGCGGGCGAAGCGGGCCTGGCCGCTGCCCGCGCCGCGATCGCGGCCGAGGCGCCGCGCCCGCTGCCGATGGTGGCGGTGACGAACGGGGCGGTGGACGCCTCGGTGATCCTCGGCCTCAACGCGGCGGCCGAGGACGATCTGGCCGCACGCCCCTCGCATCACGACGGGTTCGACGACCATGAGCATGACGATTTCGACACGATCGTCGTGGACCTGCCCGAGCAGGACGACCGCGAAGGGTTGATCGCCGCGCTGGAGCAATTGGCAACAGAGCGCAACATCCTGCGCGTCAAGGGCCATGTCGCGCTGGCGGGCAAGCCGATGCGGCTGCTGGTGCAGGCCGTCGGCGCCCGGGTGCGCTGTCAGTTCGACCGGCCATGGGGGGCGGCGCCGCGGCGCTCTCAGCTTGTGGTGATCGCCGAAAAGGGTGATATCGACGCGCCCGCGATCCGGGCCGCCTTGGGGGCCTGATCCGCGATGCATGTCGTTTTCCGCGAAAGCCATGGCCTGGACGAGACCGAGACGCCCTTTGACCCCGGACAGGACCCGGCGGATCTGGTGGTGCTGTCGTTCTCGGACAGCGATCTCGGCGCTTTCGCGGCCGGTTGGCACCGGGCGCGGGAAAGCGACGCATCGCTGCCCTCGCTGCGGCTATGCAACGTCGTGGCGCTGCGCCATCCGCTTTCGGTCGACGCCTATGTCGAACGCACCCTGTCCGGCGCGAAGGCCATCCTCGTCCGGCTGATCGGGGGCGAGGCCTATTGGCCCTATGGTCTTTCCTCGCTGCGCGACCTCGCCCAGCGGCGCGGCATCGCCCTTGCCGTCCTGCCCGGTGACGGACGCGAGGACCCGACGCTCGACACCTACTCGACCGTGCCGGTCTCGACCCTCAGACAGCTTTCCACGCTATGCGAGGCGGGCGGGGCGGTCGCCGCACAGGCGGCGCTGGCCCAGCTTTCATTGGCGGCAGGGCTTTATATGGGTCCAGTGCCCGGCACCAAGAGCCTGCCCGAGGCCGGGATTTACCTGCCCGGCAAGGGCGTGATCGCGGCCCTGCCCGACAGCGCGGCCCCCATGATCGCCGTCACCTTCTACCGCGCCTACCTTGCCGCCGCCGATACCGAGCCGGTGGACACGTTGATCGCCGAACTGACAAAAGCAGGCTTCACCGCCTATGGCCTGTTCGCCACGTCGCTGAAATCCGAGGGCCCGGCGCGCTGGCTGACCGAGCATTTCACCGCCCATCCCCCCGCCGCGATCGTCAACGCAACCGCATTTTCAGCCCAGGGCGCGGACGGGGTGTCGCCGCTTGACGCCGCTGGCGTGCCGGTTTTCCAGGTCGCGCTGTCAACCGCCCGGAAACGCGACTGGGCGGCGTCCGAACGCGGCCTTTCGCCCGCCGACCTGGCGATGCATGTGGTGCTGCCGGAGGTCGACGGCCGCCTCTTTGCTGGCGCCATCAGCTTCAAGACCCCCGGTCGTCACGATCCCGATCTGCAATTTGCCCGCTTCGCCCACCGGACCGATCCGGGGCTGGTCGCCCAGGTTGTCGCCCGGATCCGCGGCTGGTACCGGCTTGCCGCGACCCCGGCGGCGCTGCGCGATCTGGCGGTGATCCTGTCCACCTATCCCGGCCGCGCCGATCAGATGGCCCATGCCGTTGGCCTTGACACCCTCGCCTCGACCGAGGCGCTGCTGGACGACCTTCAGGCCGATGGATACCAGACCACCGCCGTTCCGGCCCTGGCCAAACGCCTGCGCGATGACGCCCTCTCCTGGCCGCTCGACGCCTACCGTGCGGCCTTGGCCAGCCTTCCGCAAGAGCTGCAGCAGGCCCTTCACGCCGCCTGGGGCGCCCCCGAGGACGACCCCGCCGTGAAGAACGGCGCCTTCCACTTCGCCGCGGTTCAGGCCGGCCGCACCCTGATCGCCCTGCAGCCTGAGCGCGGCCGTCGCAAGGCCCGCGATGCCGCCTATCACGACCTCTCCGCCACGCCGCGCCACGGCTATGTCGCCTTCTACCTCTGGCTTCAGGCCCGCGCGCCGCATGCGCTGATCCACATGGGCGCGCATGGCACGCTGGAATGGCTGCCGGGCAAATCGGTGGCGCTGTCGCCCGCCTGCTGGCCCGCGCGGCTGACCGGGGCGCTGCCGGTGATCTATCCCTTCATCGTCAACGATCCGGGCGAGGCCGCCCAGGCAAAACGCCGGATCGGAGCGGTGACGCTGGGCCACCTGCCGCCACCCCTGGCCGTCTCGGCGCTGCCCGAGGATCTGGCCCCGCTGGAGCGCCTGCTTGACGAATATTCCACCGCCGACGGGCTCGATCCGGCGCGCCGCACCCGATTGATCGCGGCGATCCGCGACGAAGCCCGCGCGCGCGGGGTGGACGCAGATCTGGGCCTGCCCCCCGACGCCACCCCGGCCGAGGCGATCACCCGCATCGACCGCTTCGTCTGCGATCTGAAGGAAAGCCGCTTCGGCGAAGGGCTGCACGTCTTCGGGCGCGGTGAATGCGGCGCGGAAGAGCGCGCGGGGCTGATGCAGGCGCTCGACGGGCGCCGCGTCGCGCCGGGCCCTGCCGGGTCGCCGGGGCGGGGGCGCTCGGACGTTCGCCCCACCGGGCGCAACCTCTTCGCCGTCGATCCCCGCGCGGTGCCGACCCGCGCCGCCCATGCCCAGGGCGTGAAGCTGGCCGAAGAGCTGATCCGCCGCCACCTGCAGGACCATGGCGACTGGCCCCGGGGGCTGGTGGTCGATCTCTGGGGCTCGGCCACCATGCGCACGGCGGGCGAGGAATTCGCGATGGCCCTGCATCTTGCGGGTCTTAGCCCGCGCTGGGACGCGGGCACCGGCCGGGTCAGCGGGTTCGAGGTGATCCCGCCCGCGCTGCTCGACCGGCCCCGGATCGACGTGACGCTGCGGGTCTCGGGCCTTTTTCGCGACATCTTCCCGGGCCTTGCCCAGCTCTTCGAGGCCGGCTGCGCCGCGCTGGCAGACCGCGACGAGGCCCCGGACGAGAATCCCTATGCCAATGCCGCGCCCCGGGTCTTCGGCCCAAAGCCCGGGCAATACGGCCTTGGGCTGGGCGCCGACATCGCCGACCTCAGCCCAGAGGCCCGTACCCGCGCGGGCGAGGCCTGGCTGTCGGCGTCAAGCTGGGCGATCGGCGCCGATGGCCAGTCGCGCGAGGCCCGGGCCGCGCTGGAGGCCCGCCTTGCCGGAACCGACGCCTTCGTCCACCCTCAGGATCTGCCGGAAAGCGACCTGCTGATGGCCGAGGATTACGCCGCCCACGAGGCCGGTTTTGCCGCCGCCCTTGCGCGCCTCGGCCACGCCCCGGCCGCGCTGTACCACCTTGACGCGACCGATCCCGACCGCCCCCGCGCACGCGCCCTGACCGAAGAGATCGCCCGCACCGTCCGCGCCCGCGCCGCCAATCCGGCCTGGGCCGACGGGATGATGGCGCATGGCTTCCGGGGCGGCGCGGAACTGGCCGCCACGCTCGACCATATGGCCGCCTTCGCGCATCTGGCGGACGCCGTACCGGGGCATCTTTTCGACCTCTACCACGCCGCGACGCTGGACCGCGACGAGGTCGTGGCCTTCCTCGAACGCGACAACCCCGAAGCGCTGGAGCGTCTGCGCGCCACCTTCCGCGCGCTGATCGAGGCCGGGCTCTGGATCAGCCGCCGCAACTCCACCGCGCTGACGCTGGAGGCCGGATCATGAGCGGGTTCAAGATCTACGGGCACTGCCCCGGCGCGCTTCGCCCGATGGGCTCCGGCGACGGGCTGGTGGTGCGCATCCGCCCGCCGCTGGGCCGGCTGACCCCGGCGCAGGCGCGCGGACTGGCCGAGGCCGCCGCGCAGTTCGGCACCGGCAATCTGGAACTGACCTCGCGCGCCAATCTGCAGATCCGCGGCATCCCCGAGGCGGCGCATCCGGCGCTGATTGGCGCGCTCTCGGCGCTGGGGCTGGTGGACCCGGACCCTGCGGCAGAGCGCGCCCGAAACCTGATCGTCACGCCGTTTCACCGGGCGGGGGACGGCACGATGGAACTGGCCGGGGCGCTGACCGAAACGCTTCTGACCGCACCGCCCCTGCCGGCGAAATTCGGCCTCGCCCTCGATTGCGGGCGCGCGCCGGTGTTGCGCGACACCGCCGCCGACATCCGGATAGAGCGCGACGCCGGTGGTCGGCTATTGATCCGTCCCGACGGGCTGAGCGAGGGGCAGTTGACCACCGCATCCGAGGCGCCGGGCGCCGTGTTGAGCCTGCTTCGCTGGTTCGCCGATCATGGCGTCGGCGCCGATGGGCGCGGCCGGATGCGCGATGCCGCCGCCCGGCTGACAAGCTTTCGCGCGCAGGCTATCCCGGCGCCTGCTGCGACCACTCCGCCCGCCGGGCCGGCCGAGGGCGGGTTGCTTGTCGCCGCGCCCTTCGGCCTGCTGCCAGCAAAGGCACTCGCGGCGCTGGCCGAGCATGCAAGCGAACTCTGCCTCACCCCCTGGCGCGCGCTCTTCCTGCCCGGCGCCACCGCCCTGCCCGACGTGCCCGGCCTGATCACCGATCCCGGCGATCCGCTGTTGCGCGTCTCGGCCTGCACCGGCGCGCCCGGCTGCCCGCAGGCGCTGGCCGCGACGCGCCCGCTTGCACGCTCCCTTGCCGCGCATCTGCCGCCGGGGCAGCGCCTGCATGTCTCGGGCTGCGCCAAGGGCTGCGCCCATCCCGACCCCGCCGAGATCACCCTGACCGCCACGCCCGAGGGCTTCTCGCTTGCGCATCACGCCCGCGCCGCCGATCCACCCGAACGCCGCGGCCTGAGCCCGCAAACGCTTCTGGCTTCCCCTTCCCTCCTGACCCGGACCGATGATGCCCCATCTCTATGAAACCGACGGCGCGGCGATCTACCGCCAGTCCTTCGCCACGATCCGGGCCGAGGCCGACCTTGCCCGCTTCACCCCTGAGGAAGAGGTCGTCGTCGTGCGCATGATCCACGCCGTCGGCTTCGTCGGGCTGGAGGCGCAGGTCGCCTTCACCCCCCGCATGGCCATCGCTGCCCGCGCGGCGCTGGAGGCCGGCGCACCGATTCTGTGCGACGCGCGCATGGTCAGCGAGGGGATCACCCGCACCCGCCTGCCCGCCGAAAACGCAGTGATCTGCACCCTGCATGATCCCGAAACCCCCACCCTCGCCAAGCGGCTGAACACCACCCGCAGCGCCGCCGCGCTGGAGCTGTGGCGCCCGCATCTGGATGACGCCGTGGTCGCGATCGGCAATGCGCCCACCGCGCTGTTCCATCTGCTGAACATGCTCGAAGATCCCGCCTGCCCGCGCCCGGCGGCGATCATCGGCTGTCCGGTCGGCTTTGTTGGCGCGGCGGAATCGAAAGACGCGCTGATGGCCGCGCCGCCCGCGCCGTCGCTGATCGTGCGCGGGCGTCTGGGCGGATCGGCCGTCACCGTGGCGGCGATCAACGCGCTCGCCAGCAGGAAGGAATGACCATGGGCCGCATCATCTGCACCGGGCTCGGCCCGGGCGACCCCGATCTGATGAGCCTGCGCGCGGATCGGCTGATCCGCGGCGCCCGTCATGTCGCCCATTTTCGCAAGGCCGGGCGCGCCGGTCAGGCACGCAGCATCGTCGAGGGGATGCTGCACCCCGACTGCGCCGAATACCCGATGGAATACCCGGTCACGACCGAGCTTGCCTTCGACAGCCCCGAATACAACGCCTGCCTCGCGCAGTTCTATGACGATTGGGCAGACCGCCTTGCGAAGCTGGCGCAGACCGAAGACGTGCTGGTGCTGTGCGAGGGCGACCCGTTCTTCTACGGCTCCTTCATGCATCTCCACATCCGCCTCAAGGGCCGCGCCGAGGTCGAGATCGTGCCCGGCATCACCGGCATGTCGGGCTGCTGGACGGCGACGGGCCAGCCGATGACCTGGGGCGACGACGTGATGACCGTTCTCGCCGGCACCTTGCCAGAGGCGGATCTGACCCGCCACATGCAGGCCGCCGACGCGCTGGTGGTGATGAAGACCGGGCGCAACCTGCCCAAGATCCGCCGTGCGCTGGCCGCCGCCGGACGGCTAGAGGCCGCCTGGCTGGTCGAACGCGGGACCATGCCGCAGGAACGCATCCTGCGCCTTGCGGACATGCCCGAAGGCGACTGCCCCTATTTCGCGCTGGTCCTCGTCCACGGCACCGGCCGCCGCCCGGTGGCCGCAGCAGGGACGGCCGCGCAATGAGCGGCTGGCTGACCATCGCGGGGCTTGGCCCGGGGAACGCGGCGCAGGTCACCCCCGAGGTTCAGGCGGCGCTTGACGCCGCGACCGACGTGATCGGCTACATCCCCTACGTCGCCCGCGTGGCGCCCCGGCGCGGGCTGACCTTGCATCCTTCCGACAACCGGGTCGAGATGGACCGCGCCCGCCATGCGCTGGACCTTGCCGCGAACGGCGCCCGGGTCGTCGTCGTCTCGTCGGGCGATCCCGGCGTCTTCGCCATGGCTGCCGCCGTGTTCGAGGCTTTGGAAGATGCGCCGCGGTGGCAGGCGCTCGACATCCGGGTGCTACCCGGGATCACCGCGATGCTGGCCGCCGCCGCCCGCGCCGGCGCGCCGCTGGGGCATGATTTCTGCGCGATCAACCTTTCGGACAACCTCAAGCCCTGGGATCTGATCGAGCGCCGCCTGCGGCTGGCGGCCGAGGCCGATTTTGCCATGGCGTTTTACAATCCATGTTCCAGATCCCGCCCCGAAGGCTTCCAGCGCGCCCTGGAGATCCTGCGCGACGCCTGCGGGCCAGAGCGGCTGATCACCTTCGCCCGCGCGGTGTCCACCCCCGAAGAGCGGCTGACCACCGTGACCCTGGCCGAGGCCACCCCCGAAATGGCCGACATGCGCACAGTCGTGCTGGTCGGCAATTCCACCACCCGCCGCGTCGGGCGCTTCGTCTATTCGCCGCGACGTGTGGAAGCGGGGGGCGCGGGATGACCCAGCCAGCCCATCACCTCGGCAACACTGCCCACCACCTGCCGGGCGGGCAGCGCGGGCCGGTCGATCATCACCACCGGCAGCCCCAGCGCGCGGGCCGCATCCAGCTTGGCCCGCGCCCCCGTGCCGCCGGCGTTCTTGGCGACGATCAGGTCGATCCGGTGATCGCGCAGCAGCGCCGTATCCCCGGCCAGATCGAACGGGCCGCGCGCGATCACGACATCGGTGCGCGGCAGGGGCAGCGGCGCCTCGGGCGGATCGACAAGACGCAGAAGGTAAAGATGATCGGGCCGCGCGGCGAAGGGCGCAAGCGTCTGCCGACCGATCGCAAGGAACACCCGCGCCGGCGCCTCGGGCAGCGCGGCAACCGCGGCTTCGGTATCTGCCGCGGCGGCCCAGCGATCGCCCGGCCCGGCCTGCCAGGCGGGGCGTTCCAGCGCGATCAGAGGCAGACCCGTGGCGCGGGCCGCCTCGACGGCATTGCCACTCATCTGCGCGGCGAAGGGGTGGGTCGCGTCGACCAGATGGCTGATGCCCTCGGCCCGCAGCCAATCGGCCAGCCCCGCGGGCCCGCCGAAACCGCCAACGCGGGTGGGCACCGGCTGGGCGCCCGGCGCGCGGGTGCGCCCGGCATAGGAAAGAACCGCATCCACCCCCGCCTCGGCAAGGGCGCGGGCCAAGGCGCTTGCCTCGGTCGTGCCGCCCAGAACCAGAACCCGTGCCATCCGCGACCCCTTCCGTCCGTTGCCCGCCCCGAGCAATGCCGCGACCGCGCCGCCACCGCAAGCCGGGAGGCACAGGATGCCTGATCCCTGGCTCTCCATCATCGGGCTTGGCGAGGACGGTCTGGCGGGCCTTGGCGCCCCGGCGCGCGCGGCGCTGGACGGGGCCGAGGCCATCTTTGGCGGCCCGCGCCATCTGGAGCTGGCCGGAGCGGGCGGGCGCGGGCGGGCCTGGCCCTTGCCCTTCACGGCGGCGCCGGTGCTGGCGCTGAAGGGGCGGCCTGTCGCGGTGCTGGCCTCGGGCGATCCGTTCTGGCACGGCGCCGGCGGCAGCCTCGCCGCGCAGCTTGCCCCCGGTGACTGGCGCGCCTTCCCCGGCCCCTCGACCTTCTCGCTTGCCGCGGCCCGGCTTGGCTGGCGGCTGGAAGAGGCCGCCTGCCTCGGCCTGCACGCCGCGCCTTTCGCCCGCGCGCTTGATCATCTGGCGCCCGGCGCGCGGCTGATCTGCCTGATGCGCGACGCCGCCGCCCTGCCCGCCTTTGCCGACTGGCTGGTGGCGCAGGGTTTCGGCGCCTCGCGCCTGTGGCGGCTGCAGGCGCTTGGCGGGCCGCGCGAAGAGATCACGCAGACCACCGCCGCCGCGCTGGCGGGCAGCGCGCCAATCGGGATCGCCCCCGTCGCGCTGGCGATCGAGGCCGCCGGAGCGCCGGGCCTGCCCCGCACCCCGGGCCTGGCGGATGAAATGTTCGACCACGACGGCCAGATCACCAAGCGCCCGGTGCGCGCGCTGACCCTTGCCGCCCTTGCCCCCCGGTCGGGCGAGATGCTGTGGGACATCGGCGCTGGCTCTGGCTCGATCGCAATCGAATGGCTGCGCGCCGCCCCCCGCAGCCGCGCCGCCGGTGTCGAGGCCGACCCGGCCCGCGCCGCCCGCGCCCGCGCCAATGCCGAACGTTTCGGACTGGGCGACCGCTTCAGCGTGACCGAGGCGCGCGCCCCCGAGGGGCTGGAAGGCCTGCCCCGCCCCGATGCCGTCTTCATCGGCGGCGGCGCGAGCGAGGCGCTGCTGGCCCGGCTTTGGGACATCCTGCCGCCGGGCACCCGCCTTGTCGCCAATGCCGTCACGCTGGAGACCGAGGCGCTGCTGACGCGCTGGTCCGGCAACAAGGGCGGCGGCCTCTTGCGGATCGAACTGGCCGAGGCGCGGCCGCTCGGCACAAGGCGCGGCTGGCAGCCCGCGCGCCCGCTGGTGCAATGGAGCGTGACGCGATGAGGGTGGCCGGTTTCGGATTTCGCGCGAATGCGCCGCTTGCCGCGTTGAAGGATGCGCTGGCGCGGGCAGGCGGCGGGCCGCTTGACGCGCTGGCAACCGCAGCCGCGAAGGCCGAGGCCCCGGTCCTCCGCGCCCTCGCGGCAGAGCTGGGCCTGCCGGTCCTCCCCCAGCCGCCCGAGGCGCTGCAGGCCCAGACCACACCGACCCGATCGCCGCGCATCGCCACCCGTTTCGGCACCGGCAGCCTGGCCGAGGCCGCAGCCCTTGCGGGCGCCGGGCCGGGGGCGCGGCTGATCGGCCCGCGCGCGATTTCCACCGACCGCACCGCCACCGCCGCCATCGCGGAAAGGACCCCGACATGACCGTCCACTTCATCGGCGCAGGCCCCGGCGCGCCTGACCTACTGACCCTGCGCGGGCGCGACCTGATCGCCGCCGCGCCGGTCTGCCTTTATGCTGGCTCGCTGGTGCCGCCCGGGGTGCTGGACCATTGCCCGCCGGGCGCGCGGATCGTGAACACCGCGCCGCTTTCGCTGGATGAGATCATCGCCGAGATCGCCACCGCCCATGACGCGGGTCAGGATGTCGCGCGGCTGCATTCGGGCGATCTGTCGGTCTGGTCCGCGATGGGCGAACAACTGCGCCGCCTGCGCGCGCTTGGCATTCCCTATGACGTCACCCCGGGCGTGCCCGCCTTCGCCGCCGCCGCCGCCGCGCTGGAGGCCGAGCTGACGCTGCCTGGCCTTGCCCAATCGGTCGTGCTTACCCGCACCTCGGGGCGCGCCTCACAGATGCCGCCCGGCGAGACGCTGGCGAATTTCGCCGCCACCGGGGCGACGCTGGCCATTCACCTCTCGATCCATGTGCTGCCGCGCGTGGTCGAGGAGCTGACCCCGCATTATGGCGCCGACTGCCCGGTCGCGGTGGTCTGGCGCGCCTCCTGGCCGGACGAACGGGTGCTGCGCGGCACGCTCAAGACCATCGAGGCGGCGATGGAGGCCGAAATCTCACGCACCGCGCTGATCCTCGTGGGGCCGGCGCTGGCGGGCGAAGGCTTTGACGAAAGCCGCCTCTATGCCGGCGATTACGACCGCCGCTACCGCCCGGTCGGCCCCGCGCCGCGTTTTCCGGAGGCGCAATGACCGAAAGCGCCCTTCCCCCCGGCCTGCTGATCTCGGCCCCCGCCTCGGGGACCGGCAAGACCACGCTGACGCTGGGGCTTGCCCGCGCCTTTCGCAACCGGGGGCTGGCGGTGCAGCCGTTCAAATCCGGCCCCGACTACATCGACCCGGCCTTCCACACCGCCGCATCGGGGCGGGTGTCGGTGAACCTTGACAGCTGGTCGATGCCGCTGGGGCAGATCGGCGCGGAACTGGGCCGGGCGGAAGGCGCCGACCTGATCCTTGCCGAAGGTTCGATGGGGCTTTTCGACGGGGTCGCCACGCCGGGCGAGACCGGGACCGGCGCCAGCGCCGATATCGCAGCGCTGATGGGCTGGCCGGTGGTCCTGGTGCTGGACGTCAGCGGACAGGCGCAAAGCGCCGCCGCCACCGCGAAGGGCTTTGCCAGCTTCCGGCCCGGCGTCGCGCTGGCCGGGGTGGTGCTGAACCGCGTCGCCAGCCCCCGGCACGAAGCGCTCTTACGCGCCGGAATGGCCGAGGCCGGGATCACCGTCTTCGGCGCCCTGCCCCGCGCCGCCGATATCGACATGCCCGCGCGCCATCTGGGGCTGGTGCAGGCCGAGGAACATCCACGCCTTGACCCGCTTCTCGACGCCGCCGCCCGGCTGATCGAAGCGCATTGCGATCTGGACGCAATCCTCGCCGCCGCCGCCGCCGGCCCGCGCCCCAAGGTGCTGCCGGCCCTGCCGCACCCGCCGGGGCAACGGATTGCGCTGGCCCGGGACGCCGCCTTCTCCTTCGCCTATCCGCATCTGGTCGACGGCTGGCGCGCGGCGGGGGCCGAAATTCTGCCGTTCTCGCCGCTGGCCGACGAGCCGCCCGACCCGGGCGCCGATGCCTGCTGGCTGCCCGGCGGCTACCCCGAGCTTCACGCCGGGCGCCTTGCCGCCGCGACCCGCTTCCGCGCCGGTCTGCGCCGCTTCGCCGAGACCCGCGCGGTTCATGGCGAGTGCGGCGGCTACATGGCGCTTGGCGCCGGGCTGATCGACGCGGACGGCACGCGGCACGAAATGGCGGGCCTTCTGGGCCTTGTCACCAGTTTCGCCAAGCGCAAGATGCACCTTGGCTACCGCCGCGCCCGGCTGGCGGTGCCGCTTTTCGATCTGCCGCCGGGGACCGGGCTGGCGGGACACGAATTCCACTATGCGACGCTGCTGGACCAACCGGACGCGCCGCTGGCCGAAGTCACCGACGCCGAAGGCCGCCCGGTGCCTGAAACCGGCTCACATCGCGGGCGGGTCTCGGGCACGTTCTTCCACCTGATCTCGGTACCCGCATGAGCGGCTTTGTCTCCTTCGTCTCCTCCGGTCCGGGCGATCCGGAACTGCTGACCCTCAAGGCCGTGCGCCGCCTGGCCGAGGCCGATGCGGTGCTGTTCGACGACCTCTCGGCCGGGGCGATCCTTTCGCATGCCAGGCCGGGGGCCGATCTGGTGGGGGTGGGCAAACGCGCCGGGCGGGCCTCGCCCAAGCAAGATCAGGTCAGCCGATTGCTTGTGGATTATGCCAAGGGCGGCGCCCGGGTGGTGCGGCTGAAATCCGGCGACGCGGGCATCTTCGGACGGCTGGAGGAGGAAATCGATGCGCTGGCCGAGGCCGGCATCAGCTTTGAGATCGTGCCCGGCGTACCTTCGGCCTGTGCCGCCGCCGCCGCCGCGGGGATACCGCTGACCCGGCGGATCTCGGCCCGCAGAGTGCAGTTCATCACCGGCCATGACGTGACCGGCGGGCTGCCCGAGGGGCTGAACATGGCGGCACTGGCCGACGCGCAGGCGACCACCGTGGTCTATATGGGCAAGCGCACCTTCCCGGCGCTGGCGCGGGCGCTGTTTGCGGCGGGGCTGCCAAGCGACACCCCGGCCCTTTTGGCCGAAGCGATCGGCCATCCGGAACAAAGCCTGACACGCGGCACCGTCGGCACGCTGGCCGAAGCGCTGGCGCAAGAGATCGGCGCGGCGCCGGCGCTGATCCTCTATGGTCCGTTGGCCGGGGACCATCGCGACACCGACAAGGAGAGCGCAGCATGACGACCCTCTCGTTGATCGGCATCGGCACCGGAAACCCCGAACATCTGACGCTTCAGGCGATCCGCGCGCTGAACGCCGCGGATCTGATCCTGATCCCGCGCAAGGGTGAGGCCAAGGCGGATCTGGCCGAACTGCGCCGTCAGATCTGCGACGAGGTCCTGACCGCGCCCGCCCCCCGGATCACCGAATTCGACCTGCCCCGCCGCGATGCCGCCAATCCCGATTACCGCGCCGGCGTCGAGGCCTGGCACGACGCCATCGCCCGGGCCTGGACCGGGGTGATCGCGGCGCAATCCCCGGCGCCCGGGCGGGTCGCGCTGCTGGTCTGGGGCGACCCGTCGCTTTACGATTCCACCCTGCGCATCGCCGCGCGGCTGGGCCATCCGGTTGAGGTGATCCCCGGCATCACCGCGATCCAGGCGCTGACAGCGGCGCATGCGATCCCGCTGAACCGCATCGGCGCGCCGGTCACCATCACCACCGGCCGCCGCTTGCGCGATCACGGCTGGCCCACCGGGGTCGACAGCCTGGTGGTGATGCTTGATGGCGATTGCGCATTCCAGACGCTCGACCCTGCGGGCCTGAGCATCTGGTGGGGTGCCTATCTGGGCATGGCCGAGGAGATCACCGAGGCCGGACCTCTGGCCGAGGCGGCGCCCCGCATCATCGCCACCCGCGCCGCCGCCCGCGCCCGTCACGGCTGGATCATGGATGTCTACATCCTGCGCCGCGACAGCGATCTGAGCGAAGAACAGGAGGTGCCGACACAGCGATAAGTCATCGACAGGTTCCGCCTCGGCCAAGCCGGGCGGATGAAAAGGGAACACGGGAGGGCGGACCAAATGAGGGCCCGATCCGTGGCTGCCCCCGCAACTGTAGCGGCGACCGACGCCCGATTGGCCACTGGCATATGCCGGGAAGGCCGGGCGCACGGCGAGACCCGCGAGCCAGGAGACCTGCCTGTCCGAACCGATCCATTGGCCCCCCGGGGCCAGACAACCACAGCGGCACGGAGGGTGCCGCGAAGGAGAGTTCATGTTCGACACGATCTCGGCCGCGCCGCCGACAGGCGCTGCGGCCAATGGCAGTCTCAGACGCAGGATCACGGCGATGAGCATCGCCCTGGTCTCCATCAACCTTGCGCTCTGGGCACTCGCGCTCGGCAGTTTCGGGGACGATCCCGTGCTTCTGGGCACCGCGCTTCTGGCCTATAGCTTCGGGTTGCGTCACGCGGTCGACGCCGACCATATCGCGGCGATCGACAACCTGACCCGCAAGTTCATGCAGCAAGGCCGCAGGCCCGTCTCGGTCGGGCTTTGGTTCTCGCTCGGGCATTCCAGCGTTGTCCTTATCCTGTCGGCGGTGGTCGCCGGCACCGCCTCGGTCCTTCAGGCGCCGGAATTCGCCGAGTTGCGCACCATCGGCGGGGTGGTCAGCACGCTGGTGTCGGCCAGCTTCCTGATGGCGATCGCCGCGGTGAACCTGATGTTGATGCGTGGCACATGGCAAAACCTGCGCGCGCTGAAACGCGGCGCCACGCCGCGCGACGGCGATCTGGACCTGATCTTCGCGGGCGGCGGGATCATGACGCGGGCGTTCCGGCGGCTGTTTCGGATGGTGGACCGCAACTGGCAGATCTATCTTCTGGGATTCCTGTTCGGTTTCGGTTTCGACACCGCGACCGAAATCGGCGTGCTCGGCATCTCGGCCACCAGCGGCGCGCACGGGTTGCACCCGTGGCAGATCATGCTGTTTCCCCTGCTGTTCTCGGCGGCAATGGCGTTGGTCGACACCGCCGACGGGATGCTCATGCTTGGCGCCTATCAATGGGCCTATGTCGAGCCGCGCCGCAAGTTGGTCTACAACCTCGTCATCACCGGGCTCTCGGTTGCCGTCGCGCTGCTGATCGGGTTGGTCGAGACACTTGGGCTGATCGGCGACAAGCTGTCGCTCTCAGGTAGCTTCTGGCGAACAATGGTCTCGGCAACCGAGAGCTTCGGCACCATCGGCTATGCCATTGTCGCGCTGTTCCTGCTGGGTTGGATGGGGTCTTGGCTGCTGGTCCGCCTCGGGGCGAAATCCTAGGCTCTGGCACCAAAGTGTCGGGCGGTTGTCGCGTTTCAGGCCCTGCAAGGGGATTATATTCGTGACCAACCTGCTGTGGCTGATCAAGGGGCGGATGGCACGCCTTCGCCCCTTCTTTCGCCAGTGCCATGGCCGTCCGCGCGGTGATGACAGAGATGTTCCGCGCGGCCCCGACAGGCAAGCGCCCCAGACAGACAAGGACCCAGACAAGGCGGCTACACAGGCCGCAGCGGCCTTGCGTCACCCCTGCAGCGTGCGCACCCCGATCTCGCCGTCGCCGCGTGCTTTCATCGCCTCGACCGCCGCGATCGACCCCGCCGCCGTCGTATAATAGGCGATCTTGTCGTAAAGGGCGACGGCGCGGATCTCGCGGCTGTCCTCGATCGCCTGGGCGCCTTCGGTGGTGTTGAAGACCAGCGAAATCTCGGCGTTCTTCATCCGGTCGACGATGTTGGGCCGCCCCTCATAGACCTTGTTCACCACCTCGCAGGCCACGCCCGCGCCTTCCAGGAAGGTCGCGGTGCCGCGCGTCGCCACGATCGAAAAGCCCATGCCGACCAGATCGCGCACCGCCCCGGCCATCGCCTCGGTCTTGTCGGCATCCTTGATTGAGATGAACACCCGGCCCGAGTCGGGCAGCTTGGTCCCGGCCCCCATCTGCGCCTTCAGGAAGGCCAGCGCGAAGGTGCGGTCCCAGCCCATCACCTCACCGGTCGAGCGCATCTCGGGGCCGAGGATCGTATCGACGCCGGGGAAGCGGGCGAACGGCATCACGGCCTCTTTCACGCTGAACCAGGGCGTCTTGGGGTCGGCCAGCGTCAGCGGATCGGCCAGCGGCAGCGGTGTGTCGGGGCCCACCCCTTCGGGATAGGGCGCGCGCATCGGGAAGGCGGACATCTTTTCGCCCGCCATCAGCCGCGCCGCGATCGCCGCAATCGCGCTGTCGGTGGCCTTGGCGACGAAGGGCACGGTGCGGCTGGCGCGCGGGTTCACCTCCAGCACATAGATCACCCCGTCCTTGATCGCGAATTGCACGTTCATCAGGCCGACGACGTTCAGCCCCCGGGCCATCAACACGGTCTGGCGCTTCAGTTCCGCGACCGTCTCGTCCGACAGCGAATGCGGCGGCAGGCAGCAGGCGCTGTCGCCCGAATGCACCCCGGCCTCTTCGATATGTTCCATGATCCCGGCGACATGGACAGCCTCGCCATCGCACAGCGCATCGACATCGACCTCGATCGCGCCGGTCAGATAGCTGTCCAGTAGCACCGGGTTCTTGCCCGAGACATGCACCGCCTCGCGGATATAGCGATCCAGATGCGCATCATCGCGCACGATCTCCATCGCGCGGCCGCCCAGCACATAAGAGGGCCGGATCACCAGCGGATAGCCCACTTCGGCGGCGATCCGAAAGGCCTCGGCGCCGGAATGGGCGATGCCGTTGACCGGCTGCTTCAGCCCCAGCTTGGTCAGCAGCTTCTGGAACCGCTCGC
Source organism: uncultured Albidovulum sp. (assembly GCA_913064775.1). GTDB lineage: Bacteria > Pseudomonadota > Alphaproteobacteria > Rhodobacterales > Rhodobacteraceae > Acidimangrovimonas. Next base: position 62,229 of record CAJYAD010000014.1, read on the forward strand.
GGTCCTCGGCCAGATCGATCGCGTCGGGCGTGGTGCCGAGGATCGGGATGCCTTCGGCTTCCAGCGCGTTGGCCAGCTTCAGCGGCGTCTGGCCGCCGAACTGCACGATCACCCCGTGCAGCGTGCCGCGGTCCTGCTCGACGCGCAGGATCTCCAGCACATGCTCCAACGTCAGCGGCTCAAAATAAAGCCGGTCCGAGGTGTCATAATCGGTGCTGACCGTCTCGGGGTTGCAGTTGATCATGATCGTCTCGTAGCCCACGTCGGTCAGCGCGTAGCAGGCGTGGCAGCAGCAATAGTCGAACTCGATCCCCTGGCCGATCCGGTTCGGGCCACCGCCCAGGATCACCACCTTCTTGCGGTCCGAGGGGCGTGCCTCGCATTCGACCTCGCCCATCACCGGGCTCTCATAGGTGGAATACATATAGGGGGTCTGGGCCTCGAACTCGGCCGCGCAGGTGTCGATGCGCTTGAACACCGCCTTGACGCCCAGGTTGCGGCGGGCGCGGCGGACCTGGCCTTCCTCGCGGCCGGTCAGCATGGCGAGGCGCGCGTCGGTGAAGCCCATCATCTTGAGGCGGCGCAGACCGTCCTCATTCATCGGCAGACCCTCGCGGCGGATCTCTTCCTCGGCCTCGACGATCTCGCGGATGCGGGCCAGGAACCAGGGGTCGAAGGCGGTGGCGTGCTGGATCTCATCATTGGTCAGCCCGTGGCGCATGGCCTGGGCGATCAGGCGCAACCGGTCCGGCGTCTGGGCGCTGAGCGCCTTGATGATCGCGGCCTTGCCCGAGGGCCCCTCGGCGCCCGGAATGGCGATCTCGTCGAAGCCGGTCAGTCCGGTCTCAAGGCTGGCCAGCGCCTTTTGCAGCGATTCGTGGATCGTGCGGCCGATCGCCATCACCTCGCCCACCGATTTCATCGCGGTGGTCAGTTCCGCCTTCGATCCGGGGAATTTCTCGAACGCGAAGCGCGGGATCTTGGTGACGACATAGTCGATGGTCGGCTCGAAGCTGGCGGGCGTGACCTTGGTGATGTCGTTGTCCAGCTCATCCAGCGTATAGCCCACCGCCAGCTTCGCCGCGATCTTGGCGATCGGGAAGCCGGTGGCCTTGGACGCCAGCGCCGAAGAGCGGCTGACACGCGGGTTCATCTCGATCACCACCATGCGCCCGTCGGCGGGGTTGATCGCCCATTGCACGTTCGAGCCTCCGGTCTCGACCCCGATCTCGCGCAAGACGGCAATGCTGCCGTTGCGCATGATCTGGTATTCCTTGTCGGTCAGCGTCAGTGCCGGGGCCACGGTGACGGAATCGCCGGTGTGCACGCCCATCGGGTCGACGTTCTCGATCGCGCAGACGATGATGGCGTTGTCGGCGCGGTCGCGCACGACTTCCATCTCGAATTCCTTCCAGCCCAGCAGCGATTCATCGATCAGCACCTGCGCGACGGGAGAGGCATCGAGCCCCGAGCGCACGATGCGTTCGTAATCGTCGCGGTTATAGGCCACGCCGCCGCCGGTGCCGCCCAGCGTATAGGCGGGGCGGATGATCGCCGGCAGGCCGACATATTCGATGGCCTCGATTGCTTCGGCGACACCGGCCTTGATGTCGTATTTGCCGTTCGGCAGCTTCGGTGCAGCGATGATCGTGGCCTTGGGGTTCTCGATCCCCAGCCGGTCCATCGCCTCGCGAAACAGCTTGCGGTCCTCGGCCATCTCGATCGCGTCGCGGTTGGCGCCGATCAGTTCGACGCCGAATTTCTCCAGCACGCCCATGTCGGCCAGCGCCAGCGAGGTGTTCAGCCCGGTCTGCCCGCCCATCGTGGGCAGCAGCGCGTCGGGGCGTTCGGCCTCGATGATCTTGGCGACGATCTCGGGGGTGATCGGTTCGATATAGGTGGCGTCGGCCAGCCCCGGGTCGGTCATGATCGTCGCGGGGTTCGAGTTGACCAGGATCACCCGGTAGCCTTCCTCGCGCAGGGCCTTGCAGGCCTGGGCGCCGGAATAGTCGAACTCGCAGGCCTGACCGATGATGATGGGGCCGGCTCCGATGATCATGATCGACTTGATATCGGTTCTTTTCGGCATATTCCTGACCCCCAATCGCGCAAATTGTCGGGGTTATAGCCACCAAGGCGCCACGCGCAAGCCCAGAAGGTCCGGGGCGGGGTCACACCGCGCGGATTCCCCCGCCGCGTTCAGGGCGCCGCACCTCGCATCCGAAGACCTGGGTGTAGAAGCGCGCGAGCCCGGGGGCATCGCGCGCAACGATGCTGACATGGCTGAACCTCATGCCGTGCAAAGGCCCCTACTCGGCCGCCCGGCGCTGGGCCTGTTCGGATCGCTCGGCGACATCCGCGTAAAGATAGTCGCGCGTCAGCGGCACGGCGTCTTGCTTGTGGGCCAGCTGGATCTGGAACACGCATTGGTTGTTGTGGCGGAAGGTCAGTTCCGACGCGATCAGGTAGTAGCGCCACATCCGGCAGAAGCGTTCGTCATAAAGCGCCTTCGCCTCGTCGATATTGGCCATGAACCGGTCATACCAGTTCCTCAGCGTCTCGGCGTAATGCAGGCGCCAGATCTCGACGTCGGCCTCGTAGAGATGCTCTTTCTCCATCGCCGCCATGGTCTCGGAGAGCGAGGGACAATAGCCGCCGGGGAAGATGTACTTGGTGATCCAGGGGCTGGTCGCGCCCGGCGGCGTGGGCCGCCCGATGGTGTGGATCAGCGCGATCCCGTCGGGTGCAAGCCGGTCATGCACGGTGCGGAAATAGGTGCGGTACTGCGGCACCCCCACATGCTCGAACATGCCGACCGAGACGACCCGGTCGAATTGCCCCGAAACACTGCGGTAATCGCAGAGCCGGAATTCCACCTGATCCTCCAGCCCCGCGTCGCGGGCACGCTGGACCGCCACCTTGTGCTGCTCTTCGCTCAGGGTGACGCCCAGCACCCTGGCGCCGTAATCGCGCGCCAAGGTCAGCGCCAGCCCGCCCCAGCCGCAGCCGATATCCAGAACCGTCATCCCCGGCTCGATCAGCAGCTTCTTGGCGATGTGATGCTTCTTCGCCGATTGCGCCTCTTCCAGCGTGTAATCGGCTTGGCGGAAATAGGCGCAGGAATATTGGCGGTCTTCGTCAAGAAACAGATCGTAAAGTTCGCCCGACAGATCGTAGTGATGCGCCACATTGCGCTTCGAGCGGTCGGCGGGATTGAACTGCTCGACCCAGCGCATCAGACGGTGCAGCTTCATCGTCCATTCGCGCCAGTTCCGGGGTGCCACGGCGGCATTCGCCAGCAGCAGCGACAACATCCCGTAAAGATCGTCATTCTCGATCACCACGGTGCCGTCCATATAGCCTTCGCCCAACGCCATGTCGGGATTCAGCACCAGCCGGCGCGGCAAGGCCGGATCGGTCAGCGAGACCTCCACTTTCGGGGGCCCGCCGTCGCCGAGGCGCTGCGTCTTGCCATCGGGCATATGCAAGATCAGCGTTCCTTGTCGGACAAGCCCCGACAACATTCGTTCAAGAAGCCAGGTCCACATTCACCCCTCCTTCCGATCGTTTCCTTCGGATCACGTCACGCGGGAACACGCGTTCCTTTCCCTCACCATTGAAAACTAGGACGGATTGTCGCGGAGGCAAAGGTCTCGCTCCGCCCCCCGAACGCCTGCCCCTTGGAATGACTGTATAGCACGCTTTCGCCCCGGCCCGCTTGACTTCCCGGCCCGCGCGGGGTGTATCGGCGCGAAACCACACGAGAGCCTCGCGAAGGGGAAGATCATGCACGCCTATCGTAGCCATACCTGCGCCGCCCTCACCCTGGCCGAGGTTGGCCAGACTGTCCGCCTTTCGGGCTGGGTCCACCGGGTGCGCGACCACGGGGGCGTGCTGTTCATCGACCTGCGCGACCACTACGGCATCACCCAGGTGCTGGCCGACAGCGACTCGCCCGCCTTCCAGGACGTCGACAAGGTGCGCGCCGAATGGGTCGTGCGGATCGAGGGCACGGTGAAGGCCCGCGATGCCGCGCTGGTGAACCCCAAGCTGCCGACCGGCGAGATCGAGGTCTACATCCGCGACCTCACCGTCCTCGGCCCGGCCGAGGAACTGCCGCTGCCGGTCTTCGGCGATCAGGATTACCCAGAAGAGACGCGCCTCGCCTATCGCTTCCTCGATCTGCGCCGCGAGACGCTGCACCAGAACATGATGCTGCGCTCGCGGGTGGTCAAATCCATGCGCGACCGGATGTGGCATTCCGGCTTCACCGAATTCCAGACGCCGATCATCACCGCCTCGTCGCCCGAGGGCGCGCGCGACTTCCTGGTGCCCTCGCGGCTGCATCCGGGCAAGTTCTACGCGCTGCCGCAAGCGCCGCAGCAGTTCAAGCAGCTGATCATGGTGGCGGGCTTTGACCGCTACTTCCAGATCGCGCCCTGTTTTCGCGACGAGGATCCCCGCGCCGACCGCTCGCCGACCGATTTCTACCAGCTCGACGTCGAGATGAGCTTTGTCGAGCAGGACGACGTCTTCGCCGCGGTCGAACCCGTGCTGCGCGACGTGTTCGAGGAATTCGGCGACGGCAAGCGCGTCGATCAGGACTGGCCGCGCATCGCCTACCGCGACGCGGCGCTCTGGTACGGCTCGGACAAGCCCGACCTGCGCAACCCGATCAAGATGCAGGACGTCAGCGACCATTTCCGCGGCTCGGGCTTCGCGATCTTCGCGAAACTGCTGGAGACCGAGGGCCACGAGATCCGCGCGATCCCGGCCCCGAAGGGTGGCAGCCGCAAGTTCTGCGACCGCATGAACGCCTTCGCCCAGCAACAGGGCCTGCCGGGTATGGGCTACATCTTCTGGCGCGACAAGGACGGCGAGATGGAAGCCGCCGGCCCGCTGGCCAAGAACATCGGCCCCGAGCGGACCGAGGCGATCCGTCAGCAGCTGGGCCTTGGCGTCGGCGACGCCGCCTTCTTCCTCGGCGGCAAGCCGAAGGTGTTCGAACCCGTCGCCGGCCGCGCCCGCAACGTCATCGGCGAGGAACTCGGCCTGACCGAAAAAGATCGCTTCGCCTTCGCCTGGATCGTCGATTTCCCGATCTACGAGAAGGATTCCGAAACCGGCAAGATCGACTTCGAACACAACCCCTTCTCGATGCCCCAAGGCGGACTCGAGGCGCTGAACGGCGACCCGCTCGACGTGCTGGGCTATCAGTACGATCTGGCCTGCAACGGCTATGAGATCCTCTCGGGCGCGATCCGCAACCACCGCCCCGAGATCATGTTCAAGGCCTTCGAGATCGCGGGTTACCCCAAGGAAGAGGTCGAAAAGCGCTTCGGCGGCATGGTCAAGGCGTTCCGCTACGGCGCCCCGCCCCACGGCGGCTGCGCGGCGGGGATCGACCGGATCGTCATGCTGCTGGCCGATACGATGAACATCCGCGAGGTCATCATGTTCCCGATGAACCAGCGCGCCGAAGACCTGATGATGGACGCGCCCTCCGATCCCACCAACGAGCAACTGCGTGAGCTGGGCCTGCGCGTCGTCCCGCGCGAGGACTAGGCCCGACACCGCCCCCCGACCGGAACCGCCTCTTTCACTTTGGCACAAATATCCTCGGGGGGCGCAGGGGGGCAGACAGCCCCCGCCCGCGGCCTCGCCCCGCACACCGCCGCCGCCCCTATTCCTCGACCTGATCGTCTGCCTTCGCGTCGACCAGCCCCTTTTCCTTCACCTTACGGCCGCGAAACGCCGCGCCGTACTGCGCCGCGCGACCGTCGTCGATCACCTCACGCGCGCGGGCGAAGATGTCGCGCTCTTCCTCGTCCATGTGGTGGGTGTAGTCATGCTGCAGCTTGTTGAACTTGTTCAGCCAGCCGGACGACGACATGTCCATCTCGTTCAGCGCGTCGAGAAGGTCGTCCAGTTCGGCATGTTCCTGCACCGAATGGCGCGCCGCATCCTGGCCCCAGGTCTTTTCCATCAGCTTCGAATAGAAGACCTCTTCCTCGGCCGCCGCATGGGATTTGATGTCGTAGTAGAACGCCTCCCAGGCGGCCTTGCGGTCGGCGCTGGCGCCCTGGGTATCGGCAATCCGGTCCATCAGGGCGCGATGCTTGTCGTGGTCGGCTTTGATCTCGGCATAGATGTCGGACATCGTCTTCTCCTCGTCTGCGTCACCTGACCAGAACCGCCCACCCCCCGGATTGTTCCGCATCCGCGTCCCGGCGGGCAGTTTCCCGACGCCGCCCGCGCCGCGCCCGCGCTGCGAAATTGGCTTGAAAGCGACGGAATATCTCTCACGCCGCGTTCACGGGGAATGATACACTAAGCCTGTCCACCGCCCCGGCCCGACCGCACCCCATGCGCCGGACCGCCCCCGAGGAGACGCAGTTGAGCTATTCCCCCATGATCGCGGCGATCCGCTTCGGCTATGGCCTGTCGCCCGACATCGCCCCGCCGGCGGACCCGCAGGCGCTGCTGGCAGGGCTGCGGGCGCCGGACATGGTGGCCAAGACATATCCCCTGCCCTCGCTCGTCCAGGCGGTGGACGGCGCGCGGGCGCTGCGCGAGGCCCGCGCGATGGAAAAGATGGCGGGCGACCGCAGCCGACAGGACCGGGTGCGCGCGGCGCGGCTGGCCCTGCGCGGCGCCCAGGCGCGGGCCTTCGTCAGCCAGTTGCAGCGCGCGGTGCACGCGCCCGACGGCTTTCGCGAGCGGCTGCAATATTTCTGGGCCAATCACTTCACCGTCGCCGCCAAGGGACCGGCGATGGCACTGCTGCCCTACGCTTTCGCCGAAGAAGCCATCCGCCCGCATCTGGCGGGCCACTTCGCCGACATGCTGAAGGCCGCGACCACCCATCCGGCGATGCTGATCTATCTGGATCAAAACAGCTCGGTCGGGCCAAATTCGCGGGCCGCGCGGCGCGCCGACGCGGCCCACAAGCGCAAGTTCGGCCTGAACGAGAACCTCGCCCGCGAATTGCTGGAACTGCACACGCTGGGCGTCGGCGCCCCCTATACCCAGACCGACGTGCGCCAGTTCGCCAAGCTGCTGACCGGCCTTGGCTTCAACAGCGAGGGCGGCTTCGTCTTCCGACCCGGCCGAGCCGAGCCGGGCGCCGAAACCGTGCTGGGGCGCCGCTACGGCGGCGAGGAGCCGGCGCGGCTCACGGACATCTACGCCGCGCTCGACGACATCGCCGCCCACCCGGCCACCGCACAGCATCTGTCTCGCGAACTGGCGGTGCATTTCGTCTCGGACCAGCCCGATCCCGACATGGTCGCGGCGATGAGCGCGGCCTTTCAGCGCTCAGACGGGCACCTGCCCACGGTCTACGCGGAGATGCTGGCCCATCCCGCCGCTTGGGCGCCGATCGGGCCCGGGGCCAAGGCGCGCCAGCCCTGGGATTTCATCGCAGCCTCGCTGCGCGGCCTCGGCACGCCGCCCGAAACCCTGGCCGGCTTTGATCCCGGGCGGGTGCAGCGCTTTCTGGCACTGCCGCTGAAGCTGATGGGCCAGCCCTGGCTGCAGCCCTCGGGCCCCGATGGCTGGCACGAGGACGCCAGCGCCTGGATCACCCCGCAGGGTCTGGCGGCGCGGATCGGCTGGGCGATGAAGGCCGGGCGCTTCGCGGATGGCGACTTGCCCGACCCGCGCGAATTCGTCCAGACCGCGCTGGCCGAGGCCGCCAGCCCGACCCTGATCACCGCCGCGCGGCGGGCCGAAAGCAAAGCCGAAGGCGTGGGGCTGATCCTTGCCTCGGCCGATTTCAACCGCCGCTGAACGAGGCCGACATGCGCGACACATCCTCTTCCCAAAACTCGCGGCGGGCCTTCCTGCAGGCTTCGGCGCTGATCGGCTGCTCGGCTGCCGCCTGGCCGCTGATGACCCATGTGACCCTGGCCTCGGCCCCGGGCGAGGACCGGCTGGTGGTGATCATCCTGCGCGGCGCGATGGACGGGCTGGACGTGGTGCGCCCGGTGGGCGACCGCGCCTGGGCGGCGCTGCGCGGCCCCTCGCTGAACGGCAACGCCCCGCCCCTGATGCTGAACGATTTCTTCGCGCTGCATCCGGCGCTCGGCGATCTGATGCCGCTGTGGCAGGCGGGCGAGCTGGGCTTTGCCCATGCCGTCGCCACCCCCTACCGCAACAAGCGCAGCCATTTCGACGGCCAGGACATCCTCGAGGCCGGCACTGGCCTTGACGTGCCCGACCTCAGGGTGCGCGATGGCTGGCTGAACCGGATGCTGCAATCGGTGCCGGGGATCGCGGCTCAGACCGCCTTTGCCGTCGGCCGGGATGAGCTGAAGGTGATCGAGGGCCGCGCCCCCTATCGCAGCTGGGCCCCCGACACCCGGCTGGTGCTAAGCCAGCAAAGCCGGCAGCTGCTGGAACAGGTCTATCACGACGACCCGCTGTTTCGCGACGCGGGCGACGAGGCGATGGATCTGGCCGACCAGCTGGGCGACGACCGCGCGATGAGCCCGCAGATGATGCGCAAGGCCGCGAACCGCGCCGATCAGGCGGCGGCGCTGGCGAAATTTGCCGCCGAGCGGATGCAGCAGGAGACCCGCATCGCCGCCTTCTCGATCAGCGGCTGGGACAGCCACCGCGCCCAGTCCGGGGTGCTACGCCGGCAGCTCTCGGGGCTGTCGCAGGCGATGCTGGCGCTGAAATCCGGCCTTGGGCCGCTGTGGAAGCGCACCACGGTGCTGGCGGTCACCGAATTCGGCCGCACCGCGCGCGAGAACGGCACCGGCGGCACCGATCACGGCACCGGCGGTGCCATGCTGATGGCTGGCGGCGCGATCCGCGGCGGCCGGGTCTATGGCAAATGGCCGGGGCTGGACGAGGCCGATCTCTATCAGCGCCGCGACCTGATGCCGACAGCCGACGTGCGCCTTTACCCCGCCTGGGCCATGCGCGTCATGTACGGGCTGGACCGCAACGTGCTGCAAGACAAGGTGTTCCCGGGCCTCGACATGGGGGACGATCCGCGAATTCTGCTCTAACCCCCCCTTTCACTTTGGCGGAAATATCCCGGGGGTGCAGGGGGCAGAGCCCCCGCCTGCGGCAGGGGGATTGCCCGCCTCCCCCGCCTGCGCTAGGCCAAGGATGCATTGCCAAGGAAGCAGCATGGCCCAGACCAAGCAATTCGGCCGCCCGGTTCCCGACTGGACGCCACCGCCGCGCCCGGACCGCGCGGCGCTGCAGGGCCGCTTCGCCCGGCTTGAACGGCTCGACGCCGACAGCCACGCCGCCGATCTGCACCGCGCCAATTCCGCCGACGATGCGATCTGGGATTACCTGCCCTACGGCCCCTTCGGGTCGGCCGCCGCCTACCACCGCTGGGCGCGCGAAAGCCAGGGTCAGGACGATCCGTTCTTCTACGCGATCCGCGATCTGGAAACCGGCCATCTGGGCGGCGTCGCCAGCTTCCTGCGCATCACCCCCGCCGCCGGCACGATCGAGGTCGGCCATATCAACCTTGCGCCCGAATTGCAGCGCAGCCGCGCCGCGACCGAGGCGATGTATCTGATGATGCGCTGGGCCTTCGAGGCCGGCTACCGGCGGTATGAGTGGAAATGCGACGCGCTGAACCTGGCCTCGCGCCGCGCCGCCCAGCGGCTGGGCTTCAGCTATGAGGGCGTGTTCCGCCAGGCGACCGTCTACAAGGGCCGCAACCGCGACACCGCCTGGTTCGCCGTGATCGACCGCGACTGGCCGGGGCTAACCACGGCCTATGAGGCCTGGCTGGCGCCGTCGAATTTCGACCCATCGGGCCGCCAGATCGAGCGCCTTTCGGACCTGACCCGTCTGGTGCGGGTCGCCGACGACCCCGGCCTGACCGACTAGGCCGCGCCCTCGCCGTCCCACAGGCCCGCGGCCTCGACCCACCAGCCGGGCTGGGCGGCGCGCAGGCGGGTGGCGGCGGCCTCAGCGGCCTGATCGGTGGCGAACAGCCCGAAGCAGGTCGCGCCAGAGCCCGACATCCGCGCCAGCAGGCAATCAGGCAGCGCCGCAAGCGCGCCCAGCACCCGGCCCACCGCCGGGCAGATCGCCGCCGCCGCGGGTTCCAGATCGTTGCGCTGGTCACCCAGCCATGCGGCCAGCGCCGCGGTATCGGGAAAATCGGGCAGGACCTCGGGCATCGGCGCGTTCTCGCGCCGGGTCAGCGCGCCGAAGACCGCGGGGGTGGCCAGCGCCGCGCCCGGATTGACCAGCAGCAGCCAGATCGGCGGCAAGGCGGGGGCGGGGTCCAGGCGTTCGCCCAGGCCGCGCATCCGCGCCGGGCGCCCGGCGGCGCAGACCGGCAGATCGGCGCCCAGCGCCATCAGCGCCCCGGCATCCGGCATCGGTCGCCCCCACAGCCGCGCCAGCAGCCGCAGCGCCGCCGCCGCGTCAGAGGAGCCGCCGCCGATCCCCGCCGCCATCGGCAGATGCTTTTCCAGCGTCAGGGCGGCGCCCGGATCCCGCGCCGTCGCGGCGGCCAGCATCCGCGCCGCGCGCAGCATCAGGTTGTCCTCGCCCGCCGGAACGCCGGCCGCCCGCGGGCCGGTGACACGCAGGCTCAGCCCCTCGGCCGGCGCCACATGCACGCGGTCGCCCAGATCGGCGAAGACCACCAGACTGTCGAGCAGATGATAGCCATCGGCCCGGCGACCGGTGACATGCAGCGTCAGATTGACCTTGGCGGGCGCAAGCGCCTCAGCCGCCATTGGTGGCCCCGGGTTTGGGCTTGGCGCCCGGCGCGGGCGCGGTGGCCTTCGCCGGCTCCGAAGCGGATTTTCCGCCGTCTTTGCCTTCCTGACGGCGCACGGCGTCCAGACCCTTTTCCAGCTTCAGCCGGATGCGCGCGATCTCGTCCGCGTCAGGCCCGTAGGCCAGCGCCCGGCGCCATTGGAATTGGGCCTCCAGCTTGCGGCCGACCATCCAGTAGACATCGCCCAGATGGTCGGTGACCACCGGATCGACCGGCTCCAGCTGAGAGGCTTTTTCCATCACCGTCAGCGCCTTGTCGTATTCGCCCAGCTTGTAATAGGCCCAGCCCAGACTGTCGCGGATATAGCCGTCGTCGGGCCGCTCCGAGACCGCCTTCTTGATCATCGCCAGCGCCTCGTCCAGCTTTTCGCCGCGGTCGACCAGCGCATAGCCGAGATAGTTGAGCACGTCCGGCTGATCGGGGTTCAGCTTCAGCGCCTCGCGCAGGTCCGGCTCTGCCCCGGTCCAATCACCCGAACGCTCCTCGGCGATGCCGCGCAGATAGAAGACCGACCATTGCTGCACGGCGGGCTTCGGCCCGATCAGCGCGATCGCATTGTCATAGGCCTTGATCGCCCCCGCCCACATCTTCTGGCGGCGCAGCAGATCGCCATAGCTGATCTGCACGTTGATCACCTTCGGATAGGCCTTGGCGAGGTCCGTCATCGCCGCGGTGGCTTCCTGCTTCTGGCCCTGGGCATACAGCACATCGGCGCGCCCCATCTCGGCCAGGAAATGCGCCGGATCGTCCTGCGGGATGCTGGCGTAGGTCTTCAGCGCGATGTCGTACTGACCCTCATCGCTGAGCAACCCGGCCGAAAGCAGCGCGGCCGAGGCCAGATGCGGGCGCAGGTGCAGGGCAATCTGCGAGAACAGCAGCACATAGCTGTTCGAGGCCTGACCCTGCAGCGCGGTGGCGACCGTGTAGAAGACCTCGGCCAGCCCGTCGCGGGGCGAGCGCACGATGGTGAAGGGCAGCGTCTCGCCAGCCTTCAGCCGGGCGCGCAGGGCGTCGGCCCCCGGGTCGCGGCCGGGGACAAAATTGTCGTCAAGCAGCTTCAGGGCCGCACCGTTCTTCTCCAGCTGGCTCAGCACCTCGGCCTCGGCGATGAGGCCGCGCCGGGTCAGCCGCAGGCCGGAATGATCATCGCCCAGGATCTTCTCGGCGCCCTCGAAATCGCCCACCGAGGCCAGTGCCAGCGCCTTGTGATAAAGGCCGAAGGGCTGCATCCCCGGCGTCTTCGCCAACCTGTCGAAGGCGGCGCTCGCCTCGCTCATCTTGCCGGCGCCAAGGTCGGCCCAGCCGGTGACCAGCCCATCAACCAGCGGGCCAACCCCCTGATTCTTGGACAGTTCCGTCAGCACCGCCTCATATTGCGCCTTGCCAAGCTGGTCGGCGATCCGCACCAGCTGCCCGACCTGACTGCGGATGCCGAGCGCATGCATCTGTGCCGAGACCCGGGCGGCCGAGGCGAAATCGCCAAGCGCCAGATCGGACTGGATTGCCGTTTCCATCACCGCGGGGCGCTCGACCTTGCGCGCCAGCAGATCGCCGGTGTAGCGCGCCGCGGCGGAATAATCCTTGTCGCGGCTGGCCTGGCGCGCCGCCAGATAGGCGCCGGCAACCCCGGGCGGCAGCAGCGCCTCGCCCGCCACATCCTGCACAGCATCGGCCGCCGGATGCGTCGCTGGAGTGGCGGCCTGGGCCGACAGCGCCGGCGGCAGGGCGATCAGCGCGGCAGAGAAAGTCGAGACGAGGCCGAAGCGGAGGGCGCGGATCACAATGGGTCCTTTCACGGGCAGGGGCTGGCACTTCAAGCTAGTGCCCCTTGGCCGCGCTGGCAATCCATACGGGGCAATACGGGGCCATGCGGGGCCATACGGGCGCGCGAAGGCGTGTCCCGCGCGGACCATGCTGAAAACTGCGGCGCCGGGGATTTCACACCCCATCGCCATCGTCGCTGGGGCCGATGGCGCAACGATGACGCCCCGGTGGGGTATTTTCCCCGAGCAAGAAGCGCGAAGGCTGTTCTTTTGCTTTCCCTCTGGTGGCGGTATCGTGATGGGCGCCACCGGCCGGGAAGCTGTCCCAGGGCGCCGCGCCGCCATTTCCCGACGGCGCGGGCGTTGACTCTGGGCCCTGCGCCTGTATAAGCCGCGCGTCCGGGTACCCTGTGCCCGGGCATCTTTGGTGTTGGAGGCCCCCGCAAGGGGAAGCCTGTCGCCCTTCGGGGAGAGGACAACGCCCTTCGCAACGCAAGAAGGAGATCAGCGGTGACCAAACGCACCTCTGCCAAGTACAAGCTCGACCGCCGGATGGGCGAAAACATCTGGGGCCGTCCGAAATCCCCGGTGAACCGCCGCGAATACGGCCCCGGCCAGCACGGCCAGCGCCGCAAGAACAAGCTTTCCGACTTCGGCACCCAGCTGCGCGCCAAGCAAAAGCTCAAGGGCTATTACGGCGACCTGACCGAAAAGCAGTTCCGCCGCATCTACGGTGAGGCCGAGCGCATCAAGGGCGACACCGGCGAGAACCTCGTGGGTCTGCTCGAGCGCCGTCTCGACGCCGTCGTCTACCGCGCCAAGTTCGTGCCGACCGTCTTCGCCTCGCGCCAGTTCGTGAACCACGGCCATGTCACGGTGAACGGCAAGCGGGTGAACATCCCCTCCTACCGCGTCAAGGAAGGCGACGTGATCGCCGTGCGCGACCGCTCGCGTCAGCTGGCCATCGTGCTGGAAGCCGTCGGCCTGCCCGAGCGTGACGTGCCCGATTACATCGAGGCCGACCATTCGAAGATGACCGCCACCTTCGTGCGCACCCCGGCGCTTGGCGATGTGCCCTACGCGGTGCAGATGGAGCCGAACCTCGTCGTGGAATATTACGCGAAGAACTGATCCCCTTCGGATGGATTACCCTTTACGGGGGCCGCGCCATCCGGTGCGGCCCTTTTGCATATCTGCAGGCCGTACCGTTCAAACCTCTGGCAAGCCCCCGCGCCGCCCGCTAAGACCCGGCCAAGACCAAGGAGTTGAACATGAGTGACGCGATCCGCCCGCAACCCGGCATCATGGACATCGCCCCGTACGAGGGTGGCCAATCCCATGTCGCCGGCATCGACAATGCCGTGAAGCTCAGCTCGAACGAGAACCCCCATGGCCCGTCGCAGAAGGCGCGTGAGGCCTATGCGCGGGCGGTGCATCAACTCCACCGCTATCCGTCGACCGACCATGCCGCGCTGCGCGAGGCGATCGCCGACGTGCACGGGCTGGACGCCGGCTGCGTGATCTGCGGGGCCGGCTCGGACGAGGTGCTGACCCTGCTTTGCCAGGCCTATGCCGGGCCCGGCGATGAGGTCGTGCGGACCGAGCACGGCTTTTTGTTGTACGACGTGCTGACCCGTTCGGTCGGCGCGACCCCGGTGGTGGTGCCGGAGCGCGAGCGCGTGGTCGATCTCGACGCGATCCTCGCCGCTTGCACCGAGCGCACGAAGATCGTCTTCCTGGCCAATCCCAACAACCCCACCGGCACGATGATCGGCGGGGCCGAGGTCGCGCGGCTGGCCGACCGCCTGCCGCCGCAGGCGATTCTGGTGCTGGATGGGGCCTATGCGGAATATGTCGAGGCCTTCGACGGCGGCAAGGCGCTGGCCGAGACGCGCTCGAACGTGGTGATGACGCGGACCTTCTCCAAGATCTACGGGCTGGGGGGGCTGCGCATCGGCTGGGGCTATGGGCCGAAGCAGATCATCGACGTGCTGAACCGCATCCGCGGGCCGTTCAACCTGTCGGTGGCGCAGCTCGAGACCGCCGAGGCGGCGGTGCGCGATCAGGATTGGGTCGTGAAATGCCGCACCGACAACACCCGCCTGCGCGCCTGGCTGGCCGAGGCGCTGGCCGAGGTCGGCGTGCCGTCGGACACCTCGACGGCGAATTTCATCCTGGCACGCTTTGCCAGCGCGGATGAGGCCGAGGCCTGCGACGCGCATCTGAAGTCCCAGGGGCTGATCGTGCGGCGGGTGACGGGCTACGGGCTGCCGAACTGCCTGCGGATCACGGTGGGGGATGAATCCTCCTGCCGCCGGGTCGCCCATGCGGTGGCGCAGTTCAAGGGACAGCGGTGATGGCGCAGGTCTACGACCGGGTCGCGCTGATCGGGCTGGGGCTGATCGCCTCGTCGATGGCCCATGCGATGCGCGAGGCGGGGCTTGCCGGCCATATCGCGGGCCACGCCAAAAGCGCCGAGAGCCGCGCCATCGCAGAAGAGATCGGGCTGTGCGATTCGATCCACGCGACGGCGGCCGAGGCGGTGCAGGGCGCCGATCTGGTGGTGCTGGCGGTGCCGGTGGGCGCGATGGCCGCGGTGGCCGCCGAGATCGGACCGCATCTGCTGCCGGGCGCCACGGTGACCGACGTCGGCTCGGTCAAGCAGGCGGTGATCGAGGCGGTCGGGCCAGAGATCCCCGAGGGCGTGCATTTCATCCCCGGTCATCCGCTGGCGGGGACCGAACATTCCGGCCCGCGCTCGGGCTTTGCCGCGCTGTTTCGCAACCGCTGGTGGCTGCTGACGCCGCTGCCGGATGCCGACGCAGGCGCCACCACCCGCCTGCGACAGTTGATCGAGGGAATGGGCGCCCATGTCGATGAGATGGACGCGCCCCACCACGATCTGGTGCTGGCCGTCACCAGCCACGCGCCACATCTGATCGCCTATACGATGGTGGGCGTGGCCGACGATCTGGGCCGGGTGACCGACAGCGAGGTGATCCGCTATTCCGCCGCCGGATTTCGCGATTTCACCCGCATCGCGGCCTCGGACCCGACGATGTGGCGCGACGTCTTCCTGACCAACAAGGACGCGACGCTAGAGATCCTCGGCCGTTTCACCGAGGAGCTTTTCGCCCTGCAACGCGCGATCCGCACCGGCGACGGCCAGCATCTGTTCGACTATTTCACCCGCACCCGGGCGATCCGGCGCGGCATCATCGAGGCCGGTCAGGACACCGCCGCCCCCGACTTCGGTCGTGGCAAGACTGAGAGCTGATACGGGGGCTGATACGGGGGCTTCCGCCGTCTTCGGGGGCCCGCCCCTTCAGAAGTGCGGCGCCGGGCCCAGCGGCAGAAAGCCAAAGCTGATCTGGCCGCCGGCAAAGACCAGCGGCAGATCGACCGTATCGGCCTGACCCGAGCCCTGCGCCAGCGCCTGCAGCGCCTTGCGCCAAGTGGGCACGCTCGCCGGGTCGATCGCGCCATCGGCCTCGGCGATGTTCAGCAGCGGCTGCCAATGGGTGATCTTCACGTCCAACTGCCCCTCGGCCAGCCCCCCCGCGCCACGGTGCAGCGTGCCGGTCGCGGTGATCCGGGTCTGGCCCCAATCCAGCCGCGCATCGCTTAGCGTGATCGCCTGCGGCTCTGGCCGGGTTTCGCCCGCGTGACGGTCAAGCGGCGCCGAAAGCGTCAGCTGCCCGTCAAGATGCAGCTTGCCGATCACCGCTGGCAGATCGCCGTTCGGGTCGATCCGCGCGCGCAGGGCCGGGTTGGGCGCCAGATCCAGCGCCTCGAAGCCCACGCGATAGGTAGCGGGCACCTGCAGCCGGTTCGCCGCCAGCCGCCCCTGTTTCAGCGTCGCGGCCCATCCGGCGGTGGAGGTGATCTTCACCCCGTCGCCGATCAGCGCGAGGCTGTCGAAGCTGAGCGCGGTATCGGCAGCAAGGTTGAAATTCGCCGCCAGCTGCTTGGAGATCAGGGTGATCTTCTGATCCGGCAGCGTCAGCATCTGCGCCCCCGGCAGCACCGCGATCATCCGGTTCGGCCGGTAGCTGAGCGCGATCAGCTGAACCTGCGGCGCGTGCCAGATGGCCTCTGCCGAGACCCCCGGCGCAGCCAGCGGCAGGCCCAGCGCCACCTCGTCCAGCGTCATGTCGAAGCGGTTGGGAAAGCCGGTGACGCCCAGGCTTTGATAGCGCGCGACGCGGCCCTCGGCGCGGGCATTGCGGAAGGCATCGGCCACACCGCGTTCCAGCGCGGCGCGCGCGACGAACCAATAGCCGAACCACAGCGCGGCGAAGATGAGGACAACGGCGATCAGTCGGCGCATCCGGCCTTTTCCTTTGTAGCTTATGGGTGTTTACAGGGCGCGTTTGCGGAGGGCCAGCTATGACGGACGGCACGACCTGGGTTTTCGGCTATGGCTCGCTGATCTGGAACCCGGGCTTTCCCGTCGCCCGGCAGGAAATCGCGCGGCTGTCGGGCTGGCACCGCTCGTTCTGCATGCGCTCGATCCACCACCGGGGAACCGAGGCCGATCCGGGCCTCGTGCTGGCGCTGGACGCGCTGGCGGGCGCGCATTGCGACGGCGTGGCCTTCGCCGTCACGCAGGGCGCCGAGGACGACACCCTCGCCTATCTGCGCGAACGAGAGCTGATCTCCTCGGCCTATCTGGAGACCTGGCAGGAGGTCGGGCTGCAGGGCGGCCCGGTGGTGCGGGCGCTGACCTATGTGATCGACCCGGACCATGTGCAATATTGCGGCGGTCTGGCGCTGGAGGAACAGGCCCGGATCATCGCCCATGCCACCGGCGGGCGCGGGCCGAACAGCGAATACCTTTACAACACAGCCGCGCATCTGGCCGAGTTGGGCATCGCCGATACCGATCTGACCTGGCTGGCTGCCCGGGTCCGGGCGCTGCGCGGCGGCTAAGCCCCGCCCGGCGATCTGCGATGCGCAACCGCCCCCGGGCCGCATGGCGGTGATCCGAGGGCAGCGCCGGCGCTGCGTGGGGGGACTGCGCCAAGCCGGGGACAGGCATCCCGAAGGCCTTTCTCAGTGTTGCCGCGCCAGGAATCGCCAGGATGACAACCGCACGTCAGTTTTGTGACATTTATTCCCTCCTGCCTCCGCACAAGCGCGTGGCCGGGCACCATCGGCGGCGGCCCGCCCGCGGTCAGGGTTGGCGCGGCGTGCTCTCGCCGGGTCGCGCGCTTGGCGCGGATCGTGACTTGCAGGGACTCGGACAGTGTCCATTTATCACTGCAGGACAGACCCGAAACAGGAAGGAATGGGCGATGACGCGCAGAAACGCCTTCGGGCGACGAGGTGTGCTGGGGCTGATGGCAAGCGGCGTGGCGATGCTGACGCTGCCATACCGGGCAGACGCGCTGACCGGGCCGGTCAGTTGGCAAGACCATTTCGACATGATCGAGAACGGCGCCATGCTGGCCGATACCAAGGCCCGCACCCTGCATGTCTGGGGCGGCGACGGCAGGATCCATCGCCTCTATCCGATCGCGCCGCCCGGCGGCGGCACGCTGCTGTGGCGCGGCCGCACCCAGGTGGTGCGCAAGGTCGAGGGCCCGACCTGGCGCCCGGGGCCGGACCTGGCCGCCCGCGTGCCCGGCCTGCCGGGGGTGATCCCGCCGGGGCCGGACAACCCGCTGGGCAGCCATGCGCTCTATCTCGACTGGCAGGGGTTTCGCATCCACGGCCGCGCGGAAAGCGCGCAGTTGCGGCACGCGGGCGATGGCATATCGCTTTCGAACGAACATATCGCCGAGCTGTTCCCGCTGGCCCGGATCGGGATGCCGGTGAAGGTGGTCTAGCACCAGTTGCGCCGGCCCGGCGCTGCCGCCGGGCCGGAGTGGGCCGAGGGAGGTGCCCCCTCAGACCGACAGGCAGATGTATTTCAGCTCCAGATAATCCTCGACGCCGTGGTGGCTGCCTTCGCGGCCCAGGCCCGATTGCTTGACCCCGCCGAAGGGCGCCACCTCGGTCGAGATGATGCCGGTGTTGACGCCGACGATCCCGTATTCAAGACCCTCCTGCACCCGGGTGATCCGGCCGATGTCGCGGGCGTAGAAATAGGACGCCAGGCCGAAGATCGTGGCATTGGCCTTCTCGATCGCCTCTTCCTCGGTCTCGAACTTGAACAGCGGCGCGACCGGCCCGAAGGTTTCCTCGGACGAGACCTTCATCTCCTGCGTCACGCCAGTCAGCACGGTGGGCTCAAAAAAGGTGCCGCCCATCGCGTGCCGGTGGCCGCCAGTCACCACCGCGCCGCCATGTTCCAGCACGTCCTTGATGTGATCCTCGACCTTGGTCACGGCCTTCTCGTTGATCAGGGGACCGGCTTCGGTGCCGTCCTTCAACCCGTCGCCGACCTTCAGCGCCATGACCGCATCGGACAGCTTCTGCGCGAAGGCGTCATAGACGCCGGCCTGCACATAGATCCGGTTGGCGCAGACGCAGGTCTGGCCGTTGTTGCGGAATTTCGACGCCATCGCGCCCTGCACCGCCAGATCCAGATCGGCATCGTCGAACACCAGGAAAGGCGCGTTGCCGCCCAGTTCCATCGAGCATTTCATCACCTGATCGGCGGCCTGGCGCAACAGGATGCGACCGACCTGGGTAGAGCCGGTGAAGGTCAGCTTGCGCACCGTCGGGTTCTCGCAGAACTCCTTGCCGATGTCCGAGGCCTTGTTCGAGGTGACCACCGACAAGATCCCCTTGGGCAGGCCCGCGCGTTCGCCCAGCACCGCCATCGCCAGCGCCGACAGCGGCGTCTCGGAAGCCGGGCGGCAGACGAAGCCGCAGCCCACCGCCAGCGCCGGGCCGGCCTTGCGGGCGATCATCGCGTTGGGGAAGTTCCAGGGCGTGATCGAGCCCACCACGCCGATCGGCTGCTTGATGACGCTGATGCGCTTGTCGGCCATGTGGCCGGGGATGGTTTCGCCGTAGATCCGCTTGGCTTCTTCGCCGAACCATTCGATGAAGCTGGCGCCATAGGCGATCTCGCCCCGCGCCTCGGCCAGGGGCTTGCCCATCTCGGCAGTCAGGATCAAGGCCAGGTCTTCCTGGTTCGCGATCATCAGATCGAACCACTTGCGCATCACCTGGGCGCGTTCCTTCGCGGCGCGCGCGGCCCAGCCCTTCATCGCGACGCGGGCGGCCTCGATCGCGCGGGCGGTCTCGGCGCGGCTCATGTCGGGGACGGTGCAGATCACGTCGCCGCGCGCGGGGTTGGTGACCTCGAAAGTGGCGCCGTCATCGGCGTCGACCCAATCGCCGGCGACGAAGGCCTTGGTCGCCAGCAGCGCGGGGTCCTTGAGCAGGGAACGCAGGTCGGTCGCGGTATCGAGCATCTCTTTCTCCTTCATCATGAGCGGCGGGCGCCCGTCAGGGGGCCGCGCAGGGTTGATGTTTCAAAGCATGGGCCCGGGTTGCTTGTCCAGCTATTGCAGAGCGCAGGCAAGACAAGCGGGCCCGGGACAGATCGGCGGATCGGCGCGCGGCGCATGGGCGCCTTCGGCCTTTTCCCACGGCATCCGGCGCGCTAGGAAAGGCGAAACGAGGGGGGCTGTGATGCGCGAAGAGTTGGACCGGGCCTATGACAACGGCGGCTTCATCCCCGGGGCGGCAGCCTATCCGCCGCGCTGGACCGCCAAGGCCGAAGCCTTCCGCACCCGGCTGGGGCCGCGCGCCCGCCTCGGCCTGCCCTATGGCGCGGACGCGCGGAACTGGTTCGATCTGTTCCTGCCCGAGGGCGCGCCGCGCGGGCTGATGATCTTCATTCACGGCGGCTATTGGCTGCGCTTCGACCCGCGGCTTTGGTCGCATCTGGCGGAAGGCGCGCTGGCGCGGGGCTGGGCCTGCGCGATGCCGGCCTACACGCTGGCGCCCGGCGCGCGCATCGCCCGGATGACGGCCGAGATCGGCGCCGCAATCGCCGCCGCCGGGGCCGAGGTCGGGGCCGAAGTCGACGGCCCGATCGCGGTGACCGGCCATTCCGCCGGTGGCCATCTTTCCGCACGCATGGCCTGCGATGATGCCCCCTTGCCCGCCGCCATCGCCGCGCGCCTGCGCCGGGCCGTGCCGATCTCGCCGCTCAGCGATCTGCGGCCACTGGCCGAGACCTCGATGAACGACACCCTGCATCTCGACGCCGCCGAAGCGACGGCCGAAAGCCCCGCGCTGCTGGAACGCCGCGCCGGCTGCGAGGTGACCGTCTGGGTCGGCGGGGCCGAGCGGCCTTCGTTCCTGTGGCACGCGCGGCTTTTGTCCGAGGCCTGGAATTGCGCCTGGCAAGTGGACGCGGGCAAGCACCATTTCGACGTGATCGACGGGCTGGAAGACAGCACGTCCCCCCTGACCCGGGCGGTCCTTGACGGGCTTTGAGCACGCCGCGGACCGGGCGGGAACGGCTCCTGTCGGAAGGCCCCCGTGGCACGCAGGGCCATCATTCCTGCGTGACCACACGGGCTAATGATTCATGCCCTTCCGCATTCTCATGCTGGAATGTGTCGCATTCCATTTGTAACCCGGAAGGAGATACCAGATGTCTGCCAAGATTGCTCGCTCCCTCGTGCTTGTGGCTGCCTTCGGGCTGTCGGCCCTGCCCGCCGTCGCCGCCACGAAGGCCCCCGATGCGCAGATGCATTTCAAGGCGATTGCCGGCGCCAATCTCGACCGGATCATGAGCCAATACGCCCCCGATGCCACCTTGCATTGGATCGGCGGCCCGCTGAACGGCACTTATCACGGCAAGCGCGAGATCAAGGAGGCCTGGGGCAAGTTCATCCACAAGATGGGCAAGACGCATGAAACCGCCTCGGCCATCGACGTCGTGGGCGATCCGAAGGGCATGACGGTGACGGCGAACGTGCATTTCGTCGGCAAACCCTCGGTCCCGGTGCGCTATGTGCTGGTCTACCGTGGTCGCAAGATCGTCGACGAGGTCTGGCAGATCAACGCGAAGAAATCGATGTAGGCCGCCAACCCGAACGGTCCCCCGAACGCCGACCAGCCCGCGTCCCGCGACGGACGCGGGCTGTTTATCGGCACGTGCGACGAGTGGCGCCGCCGGGCAGGCGATCCGGGCAGGCGACACGCTGCCCGACTTCCCCCACCCCAATTGCCACGCCCTTGTGAGATCACCATCACAGGCGATGCCGCTGATGTGCGATACAACCATTCGCGCGTCGCGAAGTTGCCACCTTTCCGACACGAAGAAGTTTCTTCAACGAAGGCACCGTCTTTCGGCCCCCGATCGACGCCTCGAATGCCCCAAGGAGGAGACCATGAAGAAATTACTGACATTGACGGCAACGGCGATCCTGTTGAGTTCGGCCGCCTATGCGCAGCAGCTCACGCTTGTAGCCTCAACTTCGACAACCATCTCAACCAGCAGCACCAACGGCACGCAGACCGAGGCCGACGATGCCTCGGATCACAACAGCACCGCCGAGGCCGACGATTCCTCTGACCACAGCAGCTCGGGCGCGCAGGCCGAGGCCTCTGACGACGGCAACGGATCCGGCGCAGCGGGCGGCGGCGGCGGTGGTGGAGACGGCGGTGGCGGCGGTGGTGGAGACGGCGGCGGTGGCGGTGGTGGCGGTGGCGGCGGTGGTGGCGGTGGTGGCGGCGGTGGTGGCGACGACTGACGCGCGGACCTGCCGACCTGAAACCGGAACGTGGCCCCTCGTCGGGGTCACGTTTCTTGCGTTTCCGAGGCAGGCGCGCCGGATCAAAGGCACCAAGGCTGCTGGCGTCGCATTCTGGAGCGCGCTCTCACCCCTTGCGCGGCTTGCGCGATGGGGGGCATGGATGTCACGTTACCGCGATCCGGGCAGAAGGAATCGCATTCAGCGCCCCGAGCACCGATAGTGAAGCCGCGCCCAGCGCCTAGATAAACCGCCCGCAAGCCTGCCGCTGCCGGGTCCCCTGCAAGGAAAGATTTCGTATGAACGCAGCGTTTCTCCGCCCCGTCAGTCTTGCTGTCCTGCTTTCGCTTGGCACGCTCGCGCCACAAGCGGCCGTCGCGGGGAAGACGCAGACCTGGGACAATGTGTCGACAGGGCTGGTGTTGGGGCTGGGCGGCGTGGCGGCGGCGACGACGCTGTCGAAATCGGACAGGACGGGCTTCACCCAGGGGCTGAAGGCCGCCGGCACGACCTTCCTGGCGGTCGAGGCGCTGAAGGCCGTGATCCATGAAAAGCGCCCGGATGGGTCGAACAACCGCAGCTTTCCTTCCGGGCATACGGCGCTGGCCTTCGCGGCCGCCACCTATTTCGACATCCGCTATGGTCAGCAATACCAACCCTATGTTCCGGTGATGTACGGCCTTGCCGCCCTGACCGGCCTGGCGCGGGTCGAGGCCAAGAAGCACTATGCCCAGGACGTGCTTGCGGGGGCCGCGATCGGCTATGCCGTCGCGCGGGTGTTCACCACGCCTTTCGCCAACCAGCTGACCCTTGCGCCGACGCACAACGGCATGTCGCTGTCCTATACCAAACAGTTCTGAGATCCGATGCCGGAGCTGCACCCGAGGATTGCCAGCTTCCTCTATGCCGGCCGCGGCCTTGCGGTGTTGCTGCGCCAGCCCCACGCGCGGTTTCACCTTGTCGCGGCGGCCGTGGTGGTGGCGCTGGCCGCCTATCTGCGGGTGTCGCCGGGGGAATGGCTGGCGCTGATCCTGGCGATCACGCTGGTCCTGGCGGCCGAGGCGCTGAACACGGCGATCGAGCATGTCGTCGACATCGCCAGCCCAGAGTGGAGCGCCCTCGCCCGCGACGCCAAGGATGTCGCCGCCGCGGGTGTCCTGATTTGTGCCCTCGGCGCGCTTTGCGTCGGCGGGGTCGTGTTTCTGCCGCGTCTGATCTGATCCCGCGCGGGATGCCCCCGGGGGTGCGGGCGACGGTTCATCCGAAAACCCCACCAGATCGGGCGACAGGAAGGGCTGGCTCCAACGCCTTAGGCCCCCCAGCACCGAGGCCGCAGTGCCCCCGCCCGATCGGCATGTTCTTGCCGAAAGCGCCCCAACCGCGCCCGCCCACCGCGCCAACGGCCCGCAAACATTGAAGACACACGGTTTTCGAGGCATACTGCGTGGGCATACAGGCAGTACGGGCAGCGCGGGGTCAACCGCGCGCGCGGGATCAGGCAATCGACACGAGGCAGTGACATGAAAAAACTTCTTCTCGCGGCGGCGGTGCTTTCTACCCCGGCGACCTCTCTTTATGCAGGGGTGATCAGCCGCGCCTGCATCCAATCCGAGCGGCCGGCGACGCCGGCGCTGTGCAGTTGCATCCAGCAAGCGGCCGACTTGACGCTGGGCAGCCGCGACCAGAATCGCGCGGCCAGCTTCTTTCGCGACCCCCACAAGGCGCAGGAAGTCCGGGTTTCGGATTCGCGCCAGGACAATGCATTCTGGGACCGCTACCAGAACTTCGGCCAGACCGCGAAGGCGATGTGCGGGAACTGAGCGTTCAGGCGATCTTCGCCGTCAGCCCCGTGCGGCGACGCCCCCCTGCCGTTCCACCCCCGTCGCGCGCCCGGGATCCAGCTCGCACCGGGGCCAGCAAAAGACGGCGCCAGGAGCGGCGCGCCAATGATTTCGGTCCTGGCCTGGCCCGGGCGAACACGCGCAGCACAGCACAGATCGTTCCGGCAACGGGCGCCTGAAATCCTGCCGCGCAGGCGCTGATTTCACTTGCGCCCCAAGCCGCACGCGGGTCAGTTTCGCGCAGGCAACTTGCCAGAAAACTCATGCATTGGTAATCGCGCTTTACCAACTTCGCGAAAGGCCCCGCCATGGCTGTCATCACCAACATCGCCGATCTCAAGCGCCTGCACCGCCGCCGCACGCCGAAGATGTTCTACGATTATGCTGAAAGCGGCAGCTATACCGAGCAGACCTTCCGCGACAACACCACCGATTTCGCCAAGCTGCGGCTGCGCCAGAAGGTGGCGGTGGACATGTCCGGGCGCACCACCGCCAGCAAGATGATCGGCCGCGACGTGGCGATGCCGGTGGG
The DNA here is from genome assembly GCA_913064775.1 of uncultured Albidovulum sp. GTDB lineage: Bacteria > Pseudomonadota > Alphaproteobacteria > Rhodobacterales > Rhodobacteraceae > Acidimangrovimonas. The sequence continues at coordinate 86,804 of CAJYAD010000014.1, forward strand.
CCTGGCGCCGGTGGGGCTGTGCGGCATGCAATGCGCCGACGGCGAGATCAAGGCCGCCCGCGCCGCTGAACGCTTCGGCGTGCCCTTCACGCTGTCGACCATGTCGATCTGCTCGATCGAGGACGTGGCGGCCCATACGACCAAACCCTTCTGGTTCCAGCTCTATGTCATGCGCGACTGGGATTTCGTCGAGCGCACGCTGGACCGGGCCCGCAAAGCGGGCTGCGACGCGTTGGTGCTGACGCTGGATCTGCAGATCCTCGGGCAGCGCCACAAGGATCTGAAAAACGGCCTCTCCGCGCCGCCCAAGATGACCCTGCCGACGATGCTGAACCTCGCCACGAAATGGCGTTGGGGGACGGGGATGCTGGGCACCAAGCGGCGCTTCTTCGGCAATATCGTGGGCCATGCCAAGGGCGTGGGCGATGCCTCCTCTCTGATGAGCTGGACCAATGAGCAGTTCGACCCCAAGCTCGACTGGGACAAGATCGCCCGGATCCGCGACATGTGGGGCGGCAAGCTGATCCTCAAGGGCGTGCTGGACGAGGACGACGCCCGCCTCTGCGCCGATTTCGGGGCCGATGCGCTGATCGTGTCGAACCACGGCGGGCGCCAGTTGGACGGGGCGCTGTCGTCGATCCGGATGCTGCCGCGCATCGTCCGCGCCGTTGCCGACCGGATCGAGGTGCACATGGACAGCGGCATCCGCTCTGGTCAGGACGTGCTCAAGGCGCTCGCCCTGGGGGCGCGGGGCACCTATATCGGCCGCGCCTATCTACACGGGCTGGGCGCGATGGGCGAGGCCGGCGTGACCAAGGCGCTGGAGGTGATCCAAAAGGAGCTGGACATCACGATGGCGCTCTGCGGTGAGCGCGACGTGAAGGCGCTGGGCCTTCAGAACCTGCTGATCCCCGAGGATTTTGAGGGCCGCTGGGCCTGAGCGGCGGGCGTCGCGGCCGGACGGCAGAGGCCGTTTGCGTATTTGGAGAACAATCAAAGCGGGACCATCCTTTCATTGTTCCGCAAATACGCCCGCCGGAGGCGCCCGCCCCCTCGGCCCTGCGATGAGTGGCCCCGCGATGACGGGCCCTGCGTGCTTTCCCCTTCCCTTCGCGCCGATTCTGACCTATAGGCGCGGTTTCCTGGCCGTGCACCCTTGGAGGACGGCCATCCGCAAACCAATGGAGACCTCTCATGGCTGGCAAGATCCCTGATCTTCACGCCGAGGTACGGACGGGGACAGGCAAGGGGGCCGCTCGTCAAGCTCGTCGTGAGGGCTACGTACCCGGTATCGTTTATGGCGGCGGCACCGATCCGCTGCCGATCAACCTCGAATTCAACCCGCTGCTGACCCGGCTTCGGGCCGGTCGCTTCCTGTCGACGCTCTTCAATCTGAAGGTGCCCGGCCAGGACGACGTCCGCGTCATCTGCCGCGGTGTGCAGCGCGACGTGGTGAAGGACCTGCCGACGCATGTCGACTTCATGCGTCTCAAGCGGACCACCCGGATCAACCTGTTCATCCACGTGACCTTCGAAGGCCACGAGGAGGCGCCGGGCCTCAAGCGCGGCGGCACGCTGGTCGTGGTGCGCCCCGAGGTCGAGCTGGAAGTGACCGCGGGCGACATCCCCGATCACATCACCGTCGATCTGACCGGCAAGGAAATCGGTGATGTCATCCACATCAACGACGTCGCCCTGCCCGAAGGCGCCAAGCCCACGATCGACCGCAACTTCGTCATCGCGAACCTCGCCGCGCCCTCCGGCCTGCGGTCGAGCGGCGCCGAGGACGAGGACGAAGCCGAGGGCGAAGAGGCCCCTGCCGAGGCCTGATCGACCCGGACATCCCGGACAAAAAGAAACGCGGCGCTCTGGGGCGCCGCGTTTTTCTTTTCCGGGCCGGGGCCCTCGACCGTTACATGTTGGGCCGGTCGTTACATGTTGGACCTGCCGTTACATGTTCGGATAGTTCGGCCCGTCCCCGCCCTGCGGCGTGGTCCAGTTGATGTTCTGGCTGGGATCCTTGATGTCGCAGGTCTTGCAATGCACGCAGTTCTGGAAGTTGATCTGGAACTTCGCCTCCGCGCCCTCGCCCACGACCTCGTAGACCCCTGCCGGGCAGTAGCGCTGTGCCGGTTCGGCGAATTTCGGCAGGTTCACCGCGATCGGCACCGAGGGATCCTTCAGCTTCAGGTGGCAGGGCTGGCTTTCCTCGTGATTGGTGAACGAGAAGCTGACGTTGGTCAGCCGGTCGAAGCTGAGCACCCCGTCAGGCTTGGGGTAGTCGATCGGCGTGTAATCCTTCGCCTCGCCGGTCGCCGCCGCGTCGGTCTTGCCATGGCCTAGCGTGCCGAACAGCGAGAAGCCAAGGCTGTTGGTCCACATGTCCAGCCCCCCCAACGCCAGCGACGGGAACATCCCCCATTTCGACCACATCGGCTTGACGTTGCGGACCTTCTTCAGATCTGCCCCGATCGCGCCGCCCCGCACGTCGGCCTCATAGCCGGTCAGCGCGTCGCCCGAACGGCCCTCGGCCAGCGCCTTGTGGGCGGCCTCGGCGGCGGCGATGCCCGACAGCATCGCGTTGTGGTTGCCCTTGATGCGCGGCACGTTGACCATGCCGACCGAACAGCCCAGCAGCGCCACCCCCGGCGCCACCATCTTCGGCATCGACTGGAACCCACCTTCCGAGATCGCCCGCGCGCCGTAAGCCACCCGCTTGCCGCCTTTCAGAAGCTCAGCCACCATCGGGTGATGCTTGAATCGCTGGAATTCCATATAGGGGTAAAGATAGGGGTTCTTGTAGTTCAGATGGACGACGAAACCCACATAGACTTGATTGTTTTCAAGATGATAGATGAATGACCCGCCGCCGGCCTTCGACCCCAGCGGCCAGCCCATCGTGTGGGTGACCGTGCCCTCGCGGTGCTTTTCGGGGTCGATCTCCCAGATCTCTTTCATCCCGAGGCCGAATTTCTGCGGCTCATGCCCCGATGAGAGGTCGTATTTCGCGATCACCTCTTTCGAGAGTGACCCGCGCACGCCCTCGGCCAGGAAGACATATTTGCCGTGCAGCTCCATCCCCGGCTCATAGCCCGGGCCCTCGCTGCCGTCGGGGTTCTTGCCGAACTCACCCGCGACCACGCCCTTCACGCCGCCCTTGTCGTCATAGACCATCTCGGAACAGGACATGCCGGGGAAGATCTCGACCCCAAGGGCCTCGGCCTGTTCGGCCATCCAACGGCAGACATTGCCCATCGAGACGATGTAATTGCCGTGGTTCGACATCAGCTTGGGCATCGGCCAGTTGGGGATGCGCATCTTGCCGGCCTCGCCCAGCAGGAAGAAGTTGTCCTCCTTCACCGGCACGTTCAGGGGGGCGCCCTTTTCCTTCCAGTCGGGGATCAGCTTGTTCAACCCGCAAGGATCCAGCACCGCGCCCGACAGGATATGCGCGCCGACTTCAGACCCCTTCTCCAGCACGACCACGTTCAGATCCGCATCGAGCTGCTTCAGCCGGATCGCGGCAGACAGTCCGGCAGGGCCGGCGCCGACGATCACGACATCATATTCCATCGCTTCACGGGTGGTCTCGGTCATCTTTCGTCCTTTCGTGTGCGGACCTCGGCGCAGCCGGGCGCGGGCGCTTCCCTGTTAGCCCCGGCCCAGCGTTAGCGCGCCCGGGCGCGCATCGCAATCATTGTGAGCCTCACAAAGGCCCCCGGGGCGGGCCCCGCGCCGCCGTGGCGCAACGTCACTTGGTGCCGCTGCCCGCATCACCCGGGCAAGCAGCAAATCGTGGCTCATGGCGGGCGGTGCCGTTCCTTGCCCCTTGCATTTGCCCCCTCGCTGCGGTCAGGTAGTGGGGAGAGATGGATTGACGCCATGGCCGTTGCTTGGCCAAGTGGCGTCTTTTTTGCAAAGTGACCGATGGAAAAGATACCGATGACCCGCGCGGGCCATTCCGCGCTCGACAGTGAACTGAAGCAGTTGAAGTCGGTGGAACGCCCGGCAGTGATCCGCGCCATCGCGGAGGCACGCGAACATGGCGACCTGTCGGAGAATGCCGAATACCACGCCGCGCGCGAAAAGCAGAGCTTCATCGAGGGCCGCGTCAAGGAACTCGAAGGACTGCTGGGCCGCGCCGATGTGATCGACCCCACCAAACTGTCGGGCACGATCAAGTTCGGCGCCACCGTGTCGCTGGTCGACGAGGAATCCAATGAAGAGCGCACTTATCAGATCGTGGGCGAGGCCGAGGCCGATATCGAACGCGGGTTGCTGAACATCAAGTCGCCGCTGGCGCGCGCCCTGATCGGCAAGGATGAAGGCGACAGCGTCGAGGTGCGCACCCCCGGCGGCGATCGCAGCTACGAGATTCTGAGCATCCGCTATATTTAAGCCGCAAGGTCCCTGTCGAAAGCGGATTCGCCGGAGAACCGGAGATGACCAAGACCCCTAGCCCCCCTCAGGCCGAAGGCGCCGATGCGCCTGACGGCAGGCCTCGCGCGACGGCCAAAGGCGCCCCGAAAGGCAGCGCCAAGCCCTTGGGTGCCGCCGGCCCCAGGCAATCCGAGCGCGGCCTCGATCTGGGCATCTTTGCCCGCCAGCGGGCGTCGGAACCCGTCACCACGACCGAGGTGATCGCGGTGGCACTGACGCTGGCCTGGGTCATCGCGGTGGGCACCTTCTTCATGATGACCGGCGGCATGGCGAGCGACCGCAACGTGTTGACGGCGGTGATGACGCTGCTGGCGGTCTTCCTGCCGATCGCGATGATCTGGGTGGCGGCGATGACCGCGCGCAATGTGCGCGGGCTGCGCGAAGAGGCCGCGCGCCTGCAGGCCGCCGTAGACGGGCTGCGCGCCGCCTATGTGCAGCAAAGCCAGGCCAGTGCCCTGGGCCTGCGCCCCTCGGTTGAGCGCAAGCTCGATGAGATCGCCGCCGCTCAGCGCCAGACCGAAACCGCGCTGGCCACCTTCAGCTCGCGCCGCGACCATGACCGGGTGATCCCCTCGGCCGATGGCAAGACCGCGCTGACACTGCCCCCCGCTGCACCGGGCGAGGACCAGCCCGCGCTGGCGTTGGGCACCCCGGCCGAGGCCTTCCATCCGCCGATTTCAGTGCCCGATTTCATCCAGGCGCTGAACTTCCCCGATTCGGTCGACGACAAGGACGGCTTTCGCGCGCTTCGCGCCGCGCTGGAAGATCGTGACCTTGCCCGCCTGATCCGCGCCGCCCAGGACGTGCTGACGCTGCTTAGCCAGGACGGGATCTACATGGATGATCTGACGCCCGACCGCGCCCGCACCGAAGTGTGGCGCCGCTTTGCGCAAGGCGAGCGCGGCCAGACCATCGCCGCGCTGGGGGGCGTGCGCGACCGCTCCAGCCTGGCGCTGACGGCGGGGCGAATGCGCTCGGACCCGATCTTTCGCGATGCGGCGCATCATTTCCTGCGTCAGTTCGACAAGACCCTGGTTGGTTTCGAGAAGACGGCCTCGGATCAGGAGCTGGCCGATCTGGCCGAAACCCGCACCGCCCGTGCCTTCATGCTGTTCGGCCGGGTGACAGGCACCTTCGACTAGAGCGGGTGACTAGGGCGGGGCCGTGCAGACCCCGCCGTCCGGGCGCCCGGCGCCTCAGGCGAAGGTCTTGGCGAATTGCGCGCGCAGCAGCGCCTTTTGCACCTTGCCCATGGTGTTGCGCGGCAGTTCGGGCAGCACCGCATAGCCCTTGGGCTGCTTGAACTTCGCCAGACTCGCCCCCAGCGCTTCGCGGATCGCACCCTCGTTTGGCCCGTCGCCAGTGGGGGTGAGCACGGCAAAGACCGCCTCGCCGAAATCCGGATGCGGCACGCCGATCACCGCCGATTCCAGCACACCCGGCAGGTCGTCGAGGATCAGCTCCACCTCCTTGGGGTAGACATTGTAGCCGCCCGAGATGATCAGATCCTTCTGCCGCCCGACGATGCTGACATAGCCCTCGGCGTCGATCTGGCCGATGTCGCCGGTGATGAAGAAGCCATCTTCGCGCAGCTCCTCGCGGGTCTTTTCAGGCATCTGCCAATAGCCCTGAAAGACGTTCGGCCCGCGCACCTCGATCATTCCGGCCTGCCCCTGAGGCAGGGTCGCGCCGCTGTCGGGATCGGTGATCTTCACCTCGACCCCCGGCAGCGGAAAGCCGACGGTGCCCGGCCGGCGCTCGCCGTCATAGGGGTTCGAGGTGTTCATGTTAGTCTCGGTCATGCCGTAGCGTTCGAGGATACGCTGGCCGGTGCATTCCTCGAAGGCCAGATGCGTCTCGGTCAGCATCGGGGCAGAGCCGGAGGTGAACAGCCGCATGTGACGCGCCAGATCGCGGGTGAAGCGCGGATCGTCCAGAAGCCGGGTGTAGAAGGTCGGCACCCCCATCATCGAGGTTGCCCGGGGCAGAAGCCGGATCACCTCATCAAGGTTGAAACCGGGCAGGAAGATCATCGCGCCGCCCGCCAGCAGTGACACGTTGCAGGCCACGAACAGCCCGTGGGTGTGGAAAATCGGCAGCGCATGCAGCAGCACGTCGGCGTCGGTGAAGCGCCAGTAATCGACCAGCACCTCGGCATTCGACAGAAGGTTCGCGTGGCTGAGCATCGCGCCCTTCGAACGGCCCGTCGTCCCCGAGGTATAAAGGAACGCCGCCAGATCGTCGGGGCCGCGCTTGGCCGGGGTCAGCGTCTCGGGCTGGGTCTGGGCCAGGGCTGGCAGGCTGCCGGTGCCGTCGGCGTTCAGCGTCAGCAGCCGCGCCCGGTGCCGCGCCGCGACCGGGGCCAGCGCCTCGGCCCTGGTGCCGTCGCAGCAAAACAGCCGGGGCGTGGCGTTGCCAAGGAAATAGTCCACCTCGTCGGGGGTGTAGCCGGTGTTGAGCGGCAGGAAGACCGCGCCCACCGCCACCGTGGCGCCGTAAAGGGCCAGAGCCTCGGGCGTCTTGGCCACCTGTGCCGCGATCCGGTCGCCGGGCACCACACCTTCGGCGCTAAGCGCATTGGCGAATCGGGCGATCATCCGGTGGAAGGCGTCGCCGCTGATCTCCTCCCCGCCGGGCAGGATCAGGAACGGGCTGGGGCGCCCGGCTAACGGGGCAAAAAGCGCGTCAAACAGGGTGTTGGCCATGGGTTCCTCCGGTCCGCCTCGGGCGTTTTGTCGCACTTCACGCGCGAAGGCTCAAGACGTGGTCGACGCGACAGGAACCGACGGGGAAACGGTGGGGAAGTGGCGCCACAGCGGGGCGCCCGGCGCCGCTATCGCGCCTGCCCGAACCGGGGGCGACGGCCCCCTTGCGGGGGCGCCGGATCACCGGGACGCGCCTGCGCCGTTTCAGGCGGCTTTCGGGCGGCGGATCGTCGGGGCCGCCTCCAGCACCAGCGCATCCAGCTCCGCGCCGCCTGCGTCGATATGGGCGAAAAGCTGGTTGCGCATCCGGGGATCCCAGAAGTCGCTGATGTGATTGGCCACGCCCGTCACGCCCTGATCATGCGGTTTCGAGTGGAAGAAGGTGGCGATCTGGTTCGCCATGCGGATCATCTTTTCAGGCGACATTCTCGGTCCTTTCCGGGCCAATGCGGGACGGATGGGTGAACAGTTCGAACCCGTCGGGGCGGGCCAGCCCGATCAGGGTGATCCCGGCGTCTCGGGCCAGGTGGACAGCATGGGCGGTGGGCGCAGAGACCGCGATCAGCACCGGCGCCCCGATCGCCGCGCATTTCTGCACCATGTCGATCGAGACGCGGCTGGTCAGCACCAGCGCCCCCGTGCCCGCATCGACCCCCTGCGCCAGCAGCGCCCCGGCCAGCTTGTCGAGCGCATTGTGGCGGCCCACGTCCTCGCGCGCGGCGACGACGCCGTCGCCGGGGCGGTAGAAGGCCGCGCCATGGACCGCGCGGGTGGTGTCGTGCAGGGCCTGATGGCCGGGCAGCGCCGCAATCGCATCCTGTACCTGCGCCGGGCTGAGGTGCAGATCGCTGGCGGGCACCTGCGCCACGTCGCGCAGCACCGCGTCGATCGAATCCAGACCGCAAAGCCCGCAGCCCACCGGCCCCGCCATATAGCGGCGGCGGGCGGCAAGCCGCTGCACCGCCGCATCGACCAGCCACATCTGCACGTCGATGCCGCGCGCCTGCACCATCACCCGGATCTCGGTGATCTCTTCAGGCGTCGCAATGCCTTCGGTCAGCGCGAAGCCGCGCCCGAAATCCTCGAGGTTCGCGGGCGTGGCCATCATCACCGCCTGGGTCGTGCCGTTGAACGACAGCGACACCGGCATCTCCTCGGGCAGCTCTCGCGGCGCCTCGGTGTAGCCGCCGCCGCGATAGACGCGGCGGGTCTGGGGGCGATGGGCTTGCATCATTCCGCCGCCGTCAGGATCCGCCGCGAGGCCTTGGCCTGAGCGTCGTATTCCACCTGCCATTCGGACGGGCCGTTCGAGGGCGACACCTGCACCGCCGTGACCTTGTATTCGGGGCAGTTGGTCGCCCAGTCCGAGAAGTCGGTGGTGATCACGTTGGCCTGGGTCTCGGGGTGGTGGAAGGTGGTGTAGATCACCCCCGGCGCCACACGGTCGGTCACCTTGGCGCGCAGCGTCGTCTCGCCCGTGCGGCTGGCCAGACGGACGAAATCACCGTCGTGCACGCCGCGATCCTCGGCGTCCTGAGGATGGATCTCCAGCAGGTCCTCGGGGTGCCAGGCGGTGTTGTCGGTGCGCCGGGTCTGGGCGCCCACGTTGTACTGGCTGAGGATCCGCCCCGTGGTCAGCAACAGCGGGAAGCGCGGCCCCACCTTTTCATCCGTCGCCACATATTCGGTGCGGATGAACTTGCCCTTGCCGCGCACGAAGCCGTCGACATGCATGATCGGCGTGCCCTCGGGGCCGGTCTTGTCGTTGCAGGGCCACTGGACCGAGCCGTATTGGGCGATCCGCTCAAATGTGACATTGGCAAAGCTCGGGGTCGTTGCGGCGATCTCTTCCATCACCTCGGCGGGGTGGGTGTAGGTCCAGTTCGCGCCCATCGCATTGGCCAGCGCCTGGGTGACTTCCCAATCGGCCAGGCCGGTCTTGGGCTTCATCACCTCGCGCACCAGATTGATGCGGCGTTCGGCGTTGGTAAACGTCCCGTCCTTTTCCAGGAAGGTCGAGCCGGGCAGGAAGACATGGGCGTAGTTCGCGGTCTCGTTCAGGAACAGGTCATGGACGATCACGCAGTCCATCGCCTTAAGCCCGGCCGCGACGTGATGGGTGTCAGGATCCGATTGCAGGATGTCCTCGCCCTGGATGTAGATCCCCTTGAAGGTGCCCTCGACCGCGGCATCGAGCATGTTGTTGATCCGCAGTCCCGGCTCGTCGGAGATCTTGGTGCCCCAGAGCGATTCGAAGATCTCGCGCACCTCGGGGTTCTTGACGTGGCGGTAGCCCGGCAACTCATGCGGGAACGAGCCCATGTCGCACGAGCCCTGCACGTTGTTCTGGCCGCGCAGCGGGTTCACGCCGACGCCGGGCCGGCCGATGTTGCCGGTCAGCATGGCAAGGTTGGCGATGCCGATCACGGCGGTCGAGCCCTGGCTGTGCTCGGTCACGCCCAGCCCATAATAGATCGCGCCGTTGCCGCCGGTGGCGAACAGCCGCGCCGCGCCGCGCACCTCCGCCGCCGGAACGCCGGTCGCGGCTTCCAGCGCCTCGGGGCTGTTTTCCGGGGCCGAGACGAAATCGGCGTAATCCTGGAACTCGTCCCAATCGCAGCGCTCGCGGATGAAGGCCTCATCCATCAGACCCTCGGTCACGATCACATGCGCCAGCGAGGTCAGCATCGCCACGTTGGTGCCGGGCAGCAGCGGCAGATGATGCGCGGCCTTGATATGGGGCGATTTCACCAGATCGATGCGGCGCGGGTCGATGACGATGATCTTCGCCCCCTGCCGCAGCCGTTTCTTCATGCGCGAGCCGAAGACCGGATGCGCATCGGTCGGGTTGGCGCCGATCACGATGATCACGTCGGAATGTTCGACCGAGTCGAAATCCTGCGTCCCGGCCGAGGTGCCGAAGGTCTGCCCCAGCCCGTAGCCGGTGGGCGAATGGCAGACCCGGGCGCAGGTATCGGTGTTGTTGTTGCCGAACACCTGACGGGTCAGCTTCTGCACCAGATAGGTTTCCTCATTGGTGCAGCGCGACGAGGTGATCACCCCGATCGAGTCCTTGCCGTGGGTCTCCTGCAGCCCGCGCAGGCGGGTCGCGGCGAAGCTGAAAGCCTCATCCCATTCGACCTCACGCCAGGGGTCTTCGACCTTGTCGCGGATCATCGGCTTCAGGATCCGGTCCTTGTGCTGGGCATAGCCCCAGGCGAAGCGGCCCTTCACGCAGCTATGGCCGCGGTTCGCCTTGCCGTCCTTCCAGGGCACCATGCGCACCAGTTCGTCACCGCGCATCTCGGCCTTGAAGGAACAGCCCACCCCGCAATAGGCGCAGGTGGTGATGACGCTGTGCTCGGGCACGCCGATCTCGATCACCGATTTTTCCTGCAAGGTGCCGGTCGGGCAGGCCTGCACGCAGGCGCCGCAGCTTACGCATTCCGAGCCGAGGAAATCGTCCGACGCCGTGCCGGCCGACACCCGGCTGTCCCAGCCCCGCCCCTGGATCGTCAGCGCGAAGGTGCCCTGCACCTCTTCGCAGGCCCGCACGCAGCGCGAGCAGACGATGCATTTCGACGGGTCATAGGTGAAATAGGGGTTGGATTCGTCCTTGGGCAGCCAGTCGGGGTTGCCCAGATCGCCCAGCGGCGTCCGGCCGCGCGCCCGCGCGTCACCCGCCGCCAGCGTGCCCGATCCGTCATCGTAATGGTTCGCGCCGGTCGTGTAGCGCACATCGCGCAGCCCCACCGCGCCCGCCACATCCTGCAATTCGCAATCGCCATTGGCGCCGCAGGTCAGGCAATCCAGCGGGTGGTCAGAAATGTAAAGTTCCATCACCCCGCGGCGCAGGGTCTTCAACTGGCCGGTCTGGGTGCGCACCACCATACCCGGCGCCACTGGCGTGGTGCAGGAGGCGGGCGTGCCCGCGCGGCCCTCGATCTCGACCAGACACATCCGGCAAGAGCCGAAGGCCTCGACCATGTCGGTGGCGCAAAGCTTCGGAATCGTGATCCCGGTCTCTTTCGCCGCGCGCATGATCGAGGTGCCCTCGGGCACGGTGACGGCGAAGCCGTCGATCGTCAGCGTGACCAGCGTCTTCGACCGGCTGGCGGGGGTGCCGAAGTCCTGGTCCAGGCTTTCGGGAAGGATGAAGTCTTTCATTCGGCGGCCTCCTTCTGGCGCCCGGTGAACTCATCGGGAAAATGGGTGAGCGCGCTCATCACCGGGTAGGGCGTGAAGCCCCCCAGAGCGCAGAGCGAGCCGAGTTTCATGGTGTGGCACAGGTCGGTCAGCAGCGGGATGCCCGCGCCGTCGCCCGCCGCGATGCGGTCCAGCGTCTCGACGCCGCGCACCGCGCCGATCCGGCAGGGGGTACATTTGCCGCAGCTCTCGATGGCGCAGAATTCCATCGCGAAGCGGGCCAGGGCCAACATGTCGGCGCTGTCGTCGAACACCGTCAGGCCAGCGTGGCCGACAAGCCCGTCCTTGCCTGCGAATTCCTCATAGCCGAACGGCGTGTCGAACAGATCGCGCGGGAAATAGGCGCCCAGGGGCCCGCCGACCTGCACCGCCTTGACCGGGCGGCCGGTGGCGGTACCGCCGCCGATCTCATCGACGATCTGGCCCAGCGTCAGGCCAAAGGCGCATTCATAAAGCCCGCCGTATTTGACGTTGCCGGCGATCTGCAGGGGGATCGTGCCGCGCGACCGGCCATGGCCGAAGTCCTTGTAGAACGCCGCGCCCTTTTCCAGGATCACCGGCACCGTCGCCAGGGAGATGACGTTGTTCACCACCGTGGGTTTGCCGAGGAACCCCTCCAGTGCCGGCAGCGGCGGCTTCGCCCGCACCACGCCACGCTTGCCCTCAAGGCTGTTCAGCAGCGAGGTCTCCTCGCCGCAGACATAGGCGCCCGCACCGACGCGCACCCACATGTCGAAGGCCTTGCCAGAGCCAAGCACGCTGTCGCCCAGCAACCCGCGGTCGCGCGCGATCTTCAGCGCGGCCCCCATCACCTCGATCGCGTCGGGGTACTCGGAACGCAGATAGACATAGCCGCGCGTCGCGCCGGTGGCGATGCCGGCGATCGCCATGCCCTCGATCAGGGTGAAGGGGTCGCCTTCCATCAGCATCCGGTCGGCGAAGGTGGCGCTGTCGCCCTCGTCGGCGTTGCAGACGATGTATTTCTGCGTGGCCTGGGCGCCCGCGACCGTGCGCCACTTGATGCCAGTGGGAAAGCCCGCCCCGCCCCGGCCGCGCAGGCCAGATTCGGTGACCTCGGCGACGATCTGGTCGCCCGACATGTCCAGCGCCCGGCGCAGGCCGGTCAGGCCGCCATGGGCCTCGTAATCGTCCAGATCCAGCGGGTCGATCACGCCCACGCGGGCGAAGGTCAGCCGGGTCTGGCCCTTCATCCAGGGCAGATCCTCGGTTTGGCCAAGCACCAGCGGGTGCTTGCCGAACTTGGCGTCGAACAGCGCCGCGACGTCACTGGCCGCGACCGGCCCGAAGGCGATACGGCCCGCGTCGGTCTCGACCTCGACCAGCGGCTCCAGCCAGATCATGCCGCGGCTGCCGTTGCGCACCAGCGTGATGTCGACGCCGCGCGTCTTGGCCTCGGCCTGAACGGCGTCGGCGACGGCATCGGCGCCCAGCGCCCGGGCGGCGGCATCGCGGGGGACGTAGATCTTCATCAGCGCACCTCCGCCAGCAATTCATCTACCCGGGCCTCATCGACCCGTCCGACGACGCGGCCGTCGACCATCGCGGCCGGGCCACAGGCACAAAGCCCAAGGCAGAAGACCGGCTCCAGCGTCACGGCGCCGTCCTGGGTGGTCTGGTGCCATTCAATGCCCAGCTTGCCGCGCGCATGGGCAGCCACGCGGTCCGCGCCCATCGCCTGACAGGCCTCGGCCCGGCAAAGTTTCAGCACATGGCGCCCGGCCTTGTCCTCGCGAAAGTCGTGGTAGAACGACATCACCCCATGCACCTCGGCGCGCGAAAGGTTCAGCTTGTCGGCGATCACCGGCAACGCATCGCGCGGGATATGGCCAAAGGCCGCCTGCACCGCGTGCAGGATGGGCAGCAAGGGCCCTTCGAGCGCCGCATGGTCGGCAATGATCTCTTCCACGCGGGACGCTATTTCTGGGCTGGGCTGCGCCATGGGAAACCTCCGGATTATGTTCTGGTGGTTCTAGCCCCAACGATAGGCAAATCAATAGCGACTTACCGTTGCTTGATAGAGCGCGTCTATCAAGCTTCAGGCGATACGGGCGATTTTGCTCGCATCCTCCAAAAGCGCCTCCAGCAGGGGTGTATGCGGCTCTCGCCAGGGGGCGATCAGGCCGACCTGGTGATGCGCGTCCGGGGCGCGGATCGGGATCGCGCAAATATCATCGCATTTGAAAAGATCCGCGACCGGCTCGGCGACGATTGAGGCCCAGCGGCCGGTCGCGACATGGGCCAGAAGCGCCAGCATCGAGTTCGATTCGATCTGCGCGTCGACCTCAACCCCGGCAGCGGCGAGGTGATGGTTCACGATCCGGCGGTTTTGCATGTTGCCGGTCAGCAGACACAGCCGCACCCCACCCAGATCCCCCCAACCGATCGAGGACCGATCGGCCAGCGCCATGCCGCGCGTCACCAGCAATTGGTAGCTTTCGGAATAAAGCGGCACCCGCGCGACCCGGCCCAGCGGTTCGTTGTCCAGATAGGTGATGCCGGCGTCCAGCTCCAGATCCTCGATCTCCTTCAGGATCTCGATCGAGGTGCGCGAATAGATCATCACCCGGACATTGGGATGGCGCGCGGTGAAGGGATCGGTCAGCCGGGCGATCATCGGCAGCGCGGTGGGGATCACCCCGATGCGCAAGACGCCGGACAGTCCCTCGCGCACGGCGCGCATTTCCTCGCGCAGGGTACGGGCATCGCCGACGATCCGGCGCGCCCAGTCCAGCACCCGCAGCCCTTCGGGCGTAAGCCCCTGAAAGCGCGACCCGCGCCAGACCAGCTGCACGCCAAGCTGATCCTCCAGCTGCTTGATGGCGCTGGACAGGGTGGGCTGCGTCACCCCGCAAACCTCGGCCGCGCGGCCAAAATGCTTCTCTGCGGCCAGCGCCATGAACATCTCGAGCTTGTCGATCAAGGGGGCCTCCGCGGCTGGGCGCGGCCGGATTGCGCCGCGCCTTCGGTGTAGCACGCCGCGCGCGGCGCGGGAAACGGGGGGCGGGAAACGGGGCCGAAAGGGCCTTGCAGGGCGGCGCCAACACCGCAGACACCGCTTTTTCATCCGCTGCGACAAGATTCCTTGCCCCGGCACGCCCTGCCGCCTTGTCGCGCGGGTTGGCCCGGCTTACATCGGGACGATGGCATTCACCTTTCTTCCAGGACGTTCCAAACCCACCGTCGCCGTGCTGCGCCTTCAGGGGGTCATCGCCACCGGCGGACGCCTTGGCGCGGGCATGAACGACGGCGTTCTTGCGCCGATGATCGAGCGCGCCTTTTCCAAGGGCCGGCCAAAGGCTGTGGCGCTGCTGATCAACTCTCCGGGCGGGTCGCCCGCGCAATCAAGCCTGATCGCCGCCCGCATTCGCCGCCTGGCCGAGGAAAAGCAGATCCCCGTGCATGCCTTCGTCGAGGACGTGGCGGCCTCGGGCGGCTATTGGCTGGCGACGGCGGCCGATCACATCTGGGCGGACGAGACCTCGATCCTCGGCTCGATCGGGGTGATCTCGTCAAGCTTCGGTTTCGCCGATTTCATCGCCCGCCACGGGATAGAGCGGCGCGTGCACACGGCGGGGAAATCGAAAAGCTTCCTTGACCCCTTCCGGCCCGAACGCCCCGAGGACGTGGAACGCCTGAAGGCACTGCACGCCCCCCTGCACGAGATTTTCATCGCCCAGGTCCGGGCGCGACGCGGCGCGAAGCTGGACGCGGGCGAGGAACTTTTCGACGGCTCCTTCTGGCTGGGCGCCCGCGCGGTGCAATTGGGCCTGGCCGACGGCATTGCCCATCTGGTGCCGAAGATGAAGGAGATCTACGGCGACAAGGTTCGGCTGCGCACCTATGGGCCAAGGCGCGGCCTGCTGCGCCGGCTGGGGACCGAGGCGCTGGCCAGTGCGGTCGCCGAGGTCGAGGAACGTTCCCTGATGGCGCGGTTCGGGCTGTGACGCGATGGTGAAATTCGTCACCTTCTTTCTGATCGCGATGCTGGTATTGGCGATGTTCGGGCGGCTGCGTGTGCCGGGCATGAAGGGGCGCAAGCTGTCGAAGCCCGGAAAATGCCGCCGCTGCGGGCGCTTTCGCATCGGCGCGGGCAAGTGCCAATGCGAGGACCGGCACTGATGTGGCAGGACATCCTCGCCGTCCTTGCCGGACTGGTGCTGTTGGTGGTGGCGGGCGATCTTCTGGTGCGCGGCGCGGTGAATTTGTCGCTGCGGCTGGGGATCCCCTCACTGATCGTGGGGCTGACGGTGGTGGCCTTCGGAACCTCGGCGCCCGAGCTTCTGGTCTCGGTCAAGGCGGTGCTGGACCACGCGCCGGGGATCGCGCTGGGCAATGTCGTCGGATCGAATATCGCCAACATCCTTCTGGTGCTGGGCATCCCGGCGGTGATTTCGGTGATCCACGCGGGCGACGCCCATGCCAGGCGCAGCTATCTGACGATGCTGGCCGCAACGCTTCTGTTCATTCTGGTCGCCTTCCTCGGGCCGATCCGCTGGCCGCATGCCCTGGTGCTGCTGGCCGGCCTGGGCCTGATGCTGTGGGACAATTATCGCAAGGCCAAGGCCCATCGCGTCGCCGAGGAAGTGGATCTTGAGGGCGCCGATCCCGCCATGCCACTGTGGCGCATCGCGCTTTATACTGTGCTGGGCTTGATCGGCCTGCCGCTGGCGGCGGAGCTGCTGGTCGACGGCGCGGTGGGCATCGCGCGGATCTACGACGTGTCGGAGACGGTGATCGGGCTGACGCTGGTGGCGATGGGCACCTCGTTGCCGGAACTGGCGACCTCGATCACCGCGGCGCTGCGACGCGAGGCCGACGTGGCGATGGGCAATGTCATCGGCTCGAACGTCTTCAATCTGCTGGGGATCATCGGTGTCGCGGGCCTGATCGGGCCGCTGCCGGTGCCTGCCTCGATGCTGAATTTCGACCTGTGGGCGATGCTGGCCGCGACGCTGGCGATGGCGCCCTTCGTGCTGGGCCGGCGCGACATCACCCGCAAATGGGGACTTGCGCTGATCGCGGGTTATGTCCTCTTCCTGGTCGCAGTGGTGCAGTAAGAGGAGCCGGGATGGAGCCGGGACGGGCATTGGTGACGGGCGCGGCGAAACGGCTGGGTCGGGCGATGGCGCTGTATCTGGGCGCGCGCGGCTTCGACGTGGCGGTGCATTACGCGGGCTCGGCCGAGGCCGCCGCCGACACCGCAGCCGAGCTGCGCGCCATGGGCCGCCGGGCCGAGGCGCTGCAAGCCGACCTTCTGGACGAGAACGCGACCGAGGCGCTGGTGGGCCGGGCGGCCGACGCGCTGGGCGGGCCGCTGACGGTGCTGGTCAACAACGCCTCGATCTTCGACTACGACAACGTCCACAGCATGACCCGCGACAGCTGGGACCGGGCGCTGGGATCGAACCTGCGTGCGCCGGTGCAGCTGACCCAGGCCTTCGCGGCCCAGGCGCCCAAGGCGGGCACGGATGCGCGGGGCGAGCCGCTGGCCCGCGCCCTGGTGGTCAACATGATCGATCAGAGGGTGCTGAAACCGACCCCCGAGTTCATGTCCTACACGATCGCCAAGATGGGGCTTTGGGCCTTCACCCGGACGGCCGCCCAGGGGCTGGCCCCCGACATCCGGATCAACGCCATCGGCCCCGGCCCGACGCTGCAGGGCGCCCGCCAGACCGAAGACCACTTCGCCCGCCAGCGCGCCGCGACCGTGCTGGGCCGCGGCGCGGGACCCGAGGATATCACCGCCGCGCTGGGCTATTTCCTGGATGCCGACGGCGTGACGGGGCAACTATTGTGCCCCGATGGCGGCCAACATCTTGCCTGGCAAACCCCCGACATCCTGGGCGTTGAGCCCTGATCCTGCGGCAAGATGGGCGCGCTTCGCTCTTGACTTGTCCACGTCAGCCCAAACCGTCACAGAATCGTTAGAAATCTGTTAGGAATATCAGGTGTTTGCCAAGCACTCGAATTTTTTCCACACGTATTCAGATGGTTACGTTATTGCACAAAAATTAATCAAACCGTGGAAATTTCCAAAAACCAAGGGAAAATCCGGTCTGACCCAAAGTTTCCACCAGACTTATCCACAAAAACCGTGGACAGCTTTTCTCTTGTCATTGGCGCTCATAGAGTGCAGCCCCAAGTGGAATCAGCGCCAAGGCCATGACTGAAGAGCCCACCCCCCCAGATCGCCCCGAAGATCGCCCGGCAGACGGCCCGGAAGTGGCGCCCGCAACCGGTCATACTGTGATCCAATCCTATCTGCGCCTGCTGGACAGCTCGCCCGGCGTCTACCGGATGCTGAACGCGAAGTCCGAGGTGCTCTATGTCGGCAAGGCGCGCAACCTGCGCGCCCGGGTGTCGAACTATGCCCGCCCCACGGGCCATTCGCAGCGTATCGCGCGGATGATCGGCGAGACCGCGTCGATGATGTTCCTCACCACCCGGACCGAGACCGAGGCGCTGCTGCTGGAGCAGAACCTGATCAAGCAGCTCAAGCCGCGCTACAACGTGCTGCTGCGCGACGACAAGAGCTTCCCCAACATCCTGATCAGCCGCACGCACAGCTTTCCGCAGATCAAGAAGCATCGTGGGCGGCGCTCGGAAAAGGGCAGCTATTTCGGCCCCTTCGCCTCTGCCTCGGCGGTGAACCGGACGCTGAACCATCTGCAGCGGGTCTTTCTGCTGCGCAATTGCAGCGACACGATGTACGAAAGCCGCACCCGGCCCTGCCTGCTGTATCAGATCAAGCGGTGCTGCGCGCCCTGCGTCGGCAAGGTGACCGAAGCGGAATACGAGGGCCTGATCGCCGATGCCGAAGCCTTTCTGAAGGGCAAGACCACGAAGATCCAGGCCAGCCTGGCGGCCGAAATGCAGTCGGCCTCGGACGCGATGGAGTTTGAGCGCGCGGCGGCCCTGCGCGACCGCATCAACGCGCTGACCCAGGTGCAATCTGCCCAGGGCATCAACCCCCGCACGGTGCCCGAGGCCGACGTGATCGCCGTGCATACCGACGGCGGGCAGGCCTGCGTGCAGGTGTTCTTCATCCGCGGCCACCAAAGCTGGGGCAACCACGATTTCTACCCCCGCACCGGCGCCGGTGCCGAGGAGAGCGAGATCCTCGAGGCCTTCCTGGCGCAGTTCTACGAACACAAGCCCCCGCCCCGGCTGATCCTGCTGTCGCATGAGATCGAGGACCGCGACCTGACGCATGAGTTGCTGTCGGCCCGCGCTGGCCGCAACGTGGAGCTTGCCGTGCCGCAGCGCGGCGAAAAGGCCGAACTGGTCGAGAACGCCGCCCGCAACGCCCGCGAAAGCCTGGCGCGCAAGCTGGCGGAAAGCGCCAGCCAGACGCGGCTGCTGAAGGGGCTGGCCGAGGCCTTCGATCTGCCCGCGCCGCCGACGCGGATCGAGGTCTACGACAACTCGCACATCCAGGGCACCAATGCGGTCGGGGGGATGATCGTCTCGGGACCCGACGGCTTTGTCAAAAGCCAGTACCGCAAGTTCAAGATCAAGGGGACCGAGATCACCCCGGGCGACGATTTCGGCATGATGAAAGAGGTGCTGACCCGCCGCTTCACCCGCCTGCTGAAGGAAGACCCCGACCGCCAGGGCGGCAGTTGGCCCGACCTTCTGCTGATCGACGGCGGCGCGGGGCAGGTCTCGGCGGTGGCGGGGATCATGCAGGAAATGGGGGTCGAGGATCTTCCCATGGTCGGCGTCGCCAAGGGCATCGACCGCGACGCCGGCAAGGAGGAATTCCACCGCCCCGGACAGCGCCCCTTCGCGCTGCGCCACAACGATCCGGTGCTCTACTTCCTTCAGCGGCTGCGCGACGAGGCCCACCGCTTCGCGATCGGCACCCACCGCGCCGCCCGCGCCAAATCCATGAGCGCCAATCCCCTCGACGACGTGCCGGGCATCGGCGCCGCGCGCAAACGCGCGCTGCTGGCGCATTTCGGCAGCGCCAAGGCGGTCAGCCGCGCCGGTTTGTCGGATCTGCTGGCGGTGGAAGGGATCTCGGACCGGGTCGCGCAGACGATCTACGATTTCTTCCACCATGGCTGATACTTCACCGCCAATGCAGACCGGCGCCAACCGGACGCGCTTCTACGGCCACAATGTCGCGAACTCTTCATGTGCCGGGGTGCAGAAGCACTTTCCAGCCGCCTCGCAAGCCACTACTTAGACCTTATGAGATGGTGGATTCCCAATGCCCTGACCGTGCTGCGCCTGTTCGCGGCCCCCGGCGTGCCGGTGATGTTCCTGTACTTCGCCCGCCCCGCCGCCGACTGGCTGGCGCTTGGCCTGTTCGTTGTGGCCTCGATGACCGACTGGATCGACGGCTACCTTGCCCGCCGCTGGGGCCAGGAATCGAAGTTCGGCGCGATGCTGGATCCGATCGCCGACAAGGCGATGGTGGTGATCGCGCTGGTGGTGATCACCGGCTATTCGGGCATGAACCCCTGGCTGATCCTGCCCGCCACGGTGATCCTGTTCCGCGAGGTCTTCGTCAGTGGCTTGCGCGAATATCTGGGCGACACGGCGGGGCTTTTGAAGGTCACCAAGCTGGCCAAGTGGAAGACCACCTTCCAGATGCTGGCGATCGCCGTGCTGTTTCTGGGCACCGGGCTTGGCTATGTAGAGAACACCCAGGAACGGGTGCTGCGCTGGACCTCGTCCGAGGCGACGATCGCCGGGCTGATCCTGATCTGGATCGCGGCGGCGCTGACCTTCGTCACCGGGCTCGACTATTTCCTCAAGGCGCTGCCCCATCTGAAGGGAAGCAAGGATGATTGAGGTGCTCTACTTCGCCTGGCTGCGCGAACGCATCGGCCTGCCGAAAGAGCAGGTCGAAACCCAGGCCGCCACGGTGCGCGAGCTGGTGGCCGAGCTTTCGGCGCGCGAGCCGCGCTATGCCGCCGCCTTCGAGAACCCCGCCGCGATCCGTGTGGCGCTGGATCAGGAGCTTGCCGATTTCGACGCCCCGCTGATGGGCGTGAGAGAAATCGCCTTCTTCCCCCCGATGACCGGGGGCTAAGATGGCCGTCCGCGTTCAGAAAGCCGCCTTCGACATCGCTGCGGAATTGGTCGATTTCGGGCAGGACGCGGGCGTCGGCGGTATCGTCACCTTCTCGGGCATCGTACGCGATCTGCCCGGCGGGGGCCTGAAGGCAATGGAGATCGAGCATTACCCCGGCATGACCGAACGCGCGATCGCCAAGATCGTGGCCGAGGCCACGACGCGCTGGGAACTGATCGATTGTCTGGTGATCCACCGCTTCGGGGCGCTGGCGCCCGGCGCGCCGATCATGATGGTCGCCACCGCCGCCGCCCACCGGGCCGAGGCCTTCGCAGCGGCTGAATTCCTGATGGATTACCTGAAATCCCGCGCCCCGTTCTGGAAGAAGGAAATCACCGAGGCGGGCGCCGAATGGGTCGACGCGAAGGACGAGGACGAGGCCGCGCTAGGCCGCTGGTAAGCTGCCCTGCCCCGACTCCTGCGCGGCCCCGCGCGCGTCAGGCCCGGGCTTGCAGCCCCTCGGCCCAGGTGCGCGACAGATCCGTGGTGCCCTCTTCGACCTTCGGCGGCGTCAGCAACGCAACCTCCCAGCGGCGCAGGCAGGGATAGGCCGTCACCTCATGGCCCAGCCCCGCCGCGCCCGCCCGACGGCGCAGCTCCGCGCGTTCCGTCGGCGGCACGATCTCTTCCATCTGATCGCCCAGGAACAGCGATTCCGTCCACTGCCCATCGGACAGCACCGCCGCATGGTGCGGCAACAGCAGGTGGTAATAGATCAGCGGCCCGCGCCGTTCGGGGCGGTTGACGCCCGGCCAGCCGGTCAGGAAATCGGCGGCGCAGAACATCGCCTCATGTCCGAAGCACAATTGCAGCTGAGCATGCTGCAACAGCAGCCGATGCTGCGGTGACACGCACAAGTTGGCCGAAGGCTGCCCGCCCCCCAGCGCCCCCGCTTCGATTTCGACCGGCCGCGATTCGGGCGGCAGGACCTTTCCCGCCTGACCCAGCTCGAAGCGGCCGACCCAAAGCAGCGACTGAAAGCCACGGTCGCGCGTCAACAGACGATCGCCGGGACGCAGCCAATCCACCGGCACCATCCCCTGCTCGGTCATCACGCTGGTTCCGGCCAGGAAGCAGGGGACCTCCGATATCTGCGCATAGGTAAGGCGATTGTCTTCATGATGCATCTCGCCTCCCGGGTCATAGACGTTTTCCGCCTCATGCATGGGATAGCTGACACCGGGTTCCAGTAGGTCGGTAGTGACAAAGCCCACATGCTGCCCGCCGATTTCCAGCCGGTCAATTCGGAACATGGTGTTGTCCGGGCGCAGGACCTTATAGGTTTCCTCGTCGTAGACTTGGCCCGAGGTGATCAGCGTGCCGTTCGGATCCCGGATTTCGGCGGTCTGGTCGGTGTCCGAGCCGATCTCGTCGTTGACCTGATCGCCGCCCAGCGTGGCGTCGTTATCCGAGAAAGTGATCTCGACCCGGTGTATCTTTGGGTCGTAATCCGGCCGTAGCGACCAAGTGTTCGCGACAGAATCGTAGATCAGGGCGTCGGGTGAATAGATATAGGGCATCGAACCGCCTGCTTGGTTTCACCCAATCCTCCTGCATCGCGCTGAAGACCGCGTTAATGCCACCCCGGCGCGCGCCTGCGGCCCAGGCCAGCCCTGCACCCTTGCCCTGCGGGGACGGGCATTGCATACCTCTGCGAATGGCCAAGCAGCTTGATTATCACACGATCCGCGAGATCTTCACCCGCTTCCGCGCGGCCGAGCCCGAGCCCAAGGGTGAGTTGGAGCACGTCAACGCCTATACCCTGCTGGTTGCAGTGGCGCTGTCGGCCCAGGCGACGGATGCGGGCGTGAACCGCGCCACCCGCGCGCTTTTCCAGATCGCCGACACGCCGGAAAAGATGCTCGCTCTGGGCGAGGAAGGCCTGACCGAGCATATCAAGACGATCGGCCTGTTTCGCCAGAAGGCGAAGAACGTGATCAAGCTGAGCCGCATCCTCGCCGAGGATTACGCCGGCGAGGTGCCCAGCTCACGCGCCGCGCTTCAGGCGCTGCCGGGGGTCGGGCGCAAGACCGCGAATGTGGTGCTGAACATGTGGTTCCACCAGCCGGCCCAGGCGGTCGACACCCATATCTTCCGCATCGGCAACCGCACCGGCATCGCGCCCGGAAAGGACGTCGCCATCGTGGAACGCGCGATCGAGGACAACATCCCGGCCGAGTTCCAGCAACACGCCCACCACTGGCTGATCCTGCACGGGCGCTACATCTGCACGGCCCGCAAGCCGCGCTGCCCCGATTGCCTGATCCGCGATCTCTGCCCCTTTGAGGAGAAGACCCTGTGACCAAGACCTACAAGGTTGTCGGTATCGGCAACGCCATCGTCGACGTGCTGACCCAAAGCGACGACAGCTTTCTCGATCTCATGGGGATCGAGAAGGGCATCATGCAGCTGATCGAGCGCGAACGCGGCGAGATGCTTTATGGCGCGATGAAGGACCGCACCCAGGCGCCCGGCGGCTCGGTCGCGAACACGCTGGCGGGGATCGGCAATCTGGGGCTATCCACGGCCTTCATCGGCCGGGTGCGCGACGACGCTCTGGGCCGTTTCTATGCCGACGAGATGGCCCAGGGCGGCACCGATTTCGTCAACCCGCCGGTCACGGGGGGAGAGCTGCCGACATCGCGCTCGATGATCTTCGTCTCGCCCGATGGCGAGCGCTCGATGAACACCTACCTCGGCATCTCGGCGGAACTGGGCCCCGAGGACGTCGCCGACGACGTGGCGGGCCAGGCCGAGATCCTGTTTCTCGAGGGCTATCTTTACGACAAGCCGAAGGGCAAGCAGGCGTTCGAGCGCGCCGTGCAGGTCTGCCACAAGAATGGCGGCAAGGCCGGCATCGCGCTGTCCGACCCGTTCTGCGTCGACCGCCACCGCGATGATTTCCGCCACCTGGTGCGCGAGCTCGACTACGTCATCGGCAACGAACACGAATGGGAGGCGCTCTATCAGACCGATCTGAGCGCCGCGCTGGAACAGGCCGCGCAGGAAAGCGGCCTGATCGTCTGCACCCGATCGGGCCAGGACGTCGTGCTGGTGCGCGGGGAAGAGGAAGTGACGGTGCCGGTCAAACGCGTGGTGCCCGTCGATGCCACCGGCGCGGGCGACCAGTTCGCCGCGGGCTTCCTATACGGTCTGGCAATGGGTCACCCGCTGGAGCTGTGCGGCCGCATGGGCGTGGCCGCGGCGGCCGAGGTCATCAGCCATTTCGGCGCGCGTCCCGAAGCGGACCTCAAGGCGCTGTTCGCCAAGGCGGGGCTGATCTAGCACGCCCGCCCCCGGGATGCGCAGGGCGTTGGGGCGCAGGCACGCGCCGCCCCATGGCCCCATGCGACCCTTTACTCCGGTCCGACAACCCCGAGCCGGCGCCGGGCCCGCGCCCGCGCCACGGCCACGCTATAGGCGCCGCGGTAGAGCAGCGCGTTGATCAGGGTCACGGCAAGCACTTCGGCCGTGCTGTCGCGGGCGACCATGATCGCCATCATCGACGAGACCAGCGGCAGCAGCCACAGCACTGCGGCGCTGGTCGAATTGCGATAGGTCTTGTTCTCGATCACACCGTTCAGGGCGCGGAAGACGATACTGTGCAGATGCTGCCGGTCGGGCCGGCCAACCGCGCCATTCCCCCGCCCCATGCGGCGCAGGATCGAGAAGACGGTTTCGCTGACCGGGTAGACCAACACCAAAAGCCCGATGACAGGAGAGATCTCCGGGTTGCGGGCGGGCAGCGCAACCGCCAGTGCGGCCAGCAGGAAGCCGATCGAATAGGCGCCGGCATCGCCCAGGAAGATCCGTCCGCCGGGAAAATTCAGCGCGAAGAAGCCGCCAACCGCGCAAAGCGTCGTCAGGCTGACCAACGTCAGCGCGGTATCGCCCGCCTGCCAGGCGATCACCCCGAACGCGCCGAGCAGGATCATCCCCGCCCCCGAAGCAAGGCCATTGCAGCCGTCGATGATGTTCAGCGCATTGGCCACGCCACCGACCGCAAAGCCGGTAAAGAACAACGCAATCAGCGGAACCGCCAGAAACGAGTCGACGCCCGGGATGCCAAGGTGATGCAGCGAATAGCCGGTGGCTTGCGAGAACACCATTCCCGCCACGATCGTCGCCAGCAAACGCGTCGTGACGCTGACCCGCTTGGTCAGATCCTCCCAAAATCCGGCGGCGAAAACCGGCACGGCGCAGGCCGCGAAGACCCACCACTGATCGCTGCCGACCAGGCTCATCCAAAGTCCGCCCGCCAGCAGGCCGATGCCAACCGCCAGCCCGCCGATTCGCGGCACCTCGCCGCGGTGGATTTTCTGGGTTCCAATCGTCCCGTCGACCGTGACGTGGCCATGAAGATGACGGGTTCGAAGTATCAGCTCGCCAACAGCGAGAGAGGTCAAAAACGCAACCAGAAGCGGAACGAAAAACATATCAATCCCTGAATGTATTCCGGTTCAGACTAGCACCCCGGAAGATCGTAGTAAGCGGCGACCTAACACCCTACGGCGTCAGACGCGTGAAATGCTGCGACCCGACAAGCCAAGTCGAAGGCCCGGAACATCATTCGGCAACAAGGGAACCAGTGTCACCGGAATGTGCCGTGCGAACAAATGCTCGACTCGATCACCGCCAAGCAACATCGGCGGCATTCAGACGGTCCAGAAACAATCGTGGCCAAACCCACGCCTTCCCACCATCGCATATATGCACCCCCCACACACGATTTCATTTTTTTGTGCATCACTCCTGACAGTTCGGCAAGCGCCTTGATTGCAGCTGCGCGAATATTCGCCCTACGATTGCTTTTTTCTAATAATTAATCGGTAAATATGCGGTTACCAACCCACGGGACGGGCCCGCCCTACGCCTCGAGGTTGCGCGGCACGATGAAGTCGACGGCGCTGGCCTGGGCGAAATCGGCCTCTTGCCACTGCGAGATCTCGAATTCGGCGACCAAGGTCGCGCCGGTCGGGAAACGCTGGAACTCGGGGTGCGGGGGTGGCCGGTTCAGCACCCGGTGGGCGAAATCCGCAAGCCCGGGATTGTGGCCGATGATCATCACCTCGCGCCCCGTGGCGTGGCGCAGCACTGCCAGGATCACTTCGACCGAGGCGTTGTAGAGCGTGGGCGTCAGTTTCGCCTCGGGCACATCTTTCAGCGCCGGCGACAGCCGCGCCCAGGTCTCGGTGGTGCGCGCGGCGTTCGAGCACAGCACCTCGTCCGGCAGATGCCCGCGCGAAGCCAGCCAAGCCCCGATCGCGGTAGCGGCGTGCTGTCCGCGCGGGTTCAGGGGACGGGCAAGATCGGGCATCAGGGGGTCATCCCAGCTCGATTTCGCGTGGCGGATCAGGATCAGGCGCTTGGTCATCGGTGGAACTGCCCCATGTGATAAGCGGATTGCGCCTCCAACCTGCCATAGTTCGCCGAGACCGGACAGGCCCGGCGCACCGCACAGCCGCGTGTCCGGCAGGCGGCCCCCTCCGGCTGGTTTAGATAGGCGTGACAGGCGGCCACATCGTAGCCGCCCGCGCCCAGCGCCCCGGCCGGGCAGGCACCAAGGCAGGGGCGCCCCACGCAGGTCGCGCAGGGGCTGGCCGTAGGCGGCGCGGGCAATTCCAGCCGCTCCGGCACCAGCAGCGCCCCACGATACGAGACCATCAGCCCCGCGCGGTCATGGACCAGCAGCGCCACGGGCGAGGCCCAGGCCCGGCCCGAGGCCAGCGCCCAGGCGTAGAACGGATGCCAGGGCGGGCCGCCAAAGGGAAAGCGGGCCTCGGCCCCGAAACCCGCGGCCAGCGCGCCGATCACCCGGGCCGACCAGCGGTCCACCGGATCGGGGGCGCCGTCGTGCCATTCCGGCTGCGTTGTCAGATGCGGCCAGAAGCCGGGCTCGGCCGGGCCCAGCAACACCAGCGTGCCGCCCGTTTCAGGATGAAAGGCGCCCAGCACCGACAGCCGATCGTGCGCCGCGGCATCGGCGATCGCGTCAAGACCTTCGGCGCGGCGGGTCACCGCGTGCGCAGCCGTTCCCGCGAGGCGGAGGAACGGATGATGCTGCCGGCGCCGTGCTCGGTGTAAAGTTCCAGCAGGCAGGCGTTGGGCACCCGGCCGTCGATGATGGTGACCGCACGCACCCCCTGCTCGATCGCGGCCAGCGCGGTTTCGGTCTTGGGGATCATCCCGCCCGAGATCGTGCCGGCATCGGTCATCTCGCGCACCTCTTCGGGGGTCAGTTCGGTCACCACATTGCCCTGGGCGTCCTTCACCCCGGCCACGTCGGTCAGCAGCAGCAGGCGGTCGGCCTTCAGCGCGCCGGCGATCGCGCCCGCGGCAGTGTCGCCGTTGACGTTGAATGTCTCGTTGTCCTCCATGCCGGTCGCCACCGGGGCGATCACCGGGATCATGCCGGCGCTATAGAGGTCGCGGATGATCTCGACGTTCATCTCCACCGGCTTGCCGACAAAGCCCAGCTCCGGGTCGTCGGCGATGCAGACCATAAGGTCGTCATCCTTGCCGGAAATCCCCACCGCGCGCCCGCCCTCGTCATTGATCGCCTGAACGATGCGCTTGTTCACAAGGCCCGACAGCACCATCTCGACCACCTCGACCGTGGCCTTGTCGGTCACCCGCTTGCCGCGCACGAATTCGGATTTGATCCCCAGCTGACCCAGCAGCTTGTTGATCATCGGCCCGCCGCCATGCACGACGACCGGGTTCACGCCGACCTGCTTCATAAGCACGACGTCGCGGGCAAAATCGGCCATGGCCTCATCATCGCCCATGGCGTTGCCGCCGAACTTGATGACGACCACGGCGCCGGTATAGCGCTGCAGGTATGGCAACGCTTCCGAGAGGGTCCGGGCAGTTTCGACGGGGTCACGCATGATTTGCTTCTTCATGGGGCATGTCCTGGGGCTTGGGAAGAAGTGGTAGAGCAGACGCCCGCCCCTGCCAAGGGCCGAGGCGGTCTGATCGGGCGTCACGCCGTCGTTGCTGCGGGCCATTGCACTTCCCGCGCGCCCGGCTAGGCTTTCCCCAGCGCCACTGGAGGGCAGAATGGCAGGACATCAGAAGACGTTGGTCCTGACCGGGGCAAGCCGCGGCATCGGCCACGCCACGGTCAAGCGCTTTTCGGCCGAGGGCTGGCGGGTTCTGACCTGTTCGCGCCAGCCGTTCGATCCGCGCTGCCCCTGGCCGGGCGGCGCCGAGAACCATATCGAGATCGATCTGGCCGATCCGAACCGCACGATCGCCGCGATCGAGAGGATCCGCGACAAGCTTGACGGCCAGCTCGACGCGCTGGTGAACAATGCGGGGATCTCTCCCAAGGGGGCGGGCGGGGCGCGGCTGAACACGCTCGACACCGATCTGAAGACCTGGGGGCAGGTCTTTCATGTGAACTTCTTCGCCCCGGTGAT
This sequence comes from uncultured Albidovulum sp., assembly GCA_913064775.1. Lineage (GTDB taxonomy): Bacteria > Pseudomonadota > Alphaproteobacteria > Rhodobacterales > Rhodobacteraceae > Acidimangrovimonas. The sequence continues at coordinate 114,685 of CAJYAD010000014.1, forward strand.
TCTGGCGCGTGGCCTGAAGGACGAATTGGCCGCGGCGCGGGGCAGCGTGGTGAACGTGACGTCGATCGCCGGCAGCCGGGTGCACCCTTTCGCCGGGGCGGCCTATGCCACCTCGAAGGCCGCGCTGGCGGCGCTGACGCACGAGATGGCGCATGATTTCGGGCCCCTCGGCGTGCGCGTCAACGCCATCGCCCCGGGCGAGGTCGAAACCGCGATCCTATCGCCCGGGACTGATAAGATCGTCGAAACCCTGCCGCTGCGCCGCCTGGGGCAGCCGGCGGAGGTGGCCAGCGTCATCTGGTTCCTCTGCGCCGGGGATTCGAGCTATGTCACCGGCACCGAGATCGAGGTGAACGGCGGCCAGCACGTCTAGGCGCAGGCGATGCGGCAGGCGAGTGCCCCCTTACCGCCCGCGCCCCCCCGGGGCTTCAGTGGGCCGCATGTCCGATCAGGTGAGGATCCGCGCATTGCGCGTCCGGGGCCTCGATCTGGAAGGTCGCGTGGCGAATGCCGAAATCGCGCCGCAGAAGCTGGCGCACCTCGGCCTCGGCGCCCGGGCGGTCGACGACCAGATGCGCCTCGATCGAGGTCTCATGCTCGTCGATCTGCCACAGATGCAGATGATGCACCCCCGAAACCCCGGCGACCCCGCCGATCCGCTCGATCAGGGCCTCGACCCCGACATCGGGCGGCGCGCCCAGCATCAGGATGCGGATCACCGGCCCGATCTCGCGCAGCGCATGCCACAGGATCCAGCCCGAAATCGCCAGCGTCACCAGCGGATCGGCCAGCCGCCAGTCGTACAGCAGGATCAGCCCGCCCGAGACGATCACCGCGACCGAGGTCCCCGCATCGGCCAGATTGTGCAGAAAGGCCGCGCGGATGTTCATGCTGTTCTTCGACATCGCATAGGTCAGCCCCGCGGTCGCCAGATCGACGACCAGCGCAATCCCCGCCAGCACGATGACGATCCCGCCCGCGACCTGCGGCGGGTGGAACAGGCGCAGCACCGCCTCTCCGGCCAGCCAGATCGAGATCAGGATCAGCGAGGTATAATTGACCAGCGCCGCCACCACCTCGGCCCGGCCATAGCCGAAGGTCATGGTCGCATCCGCCGGGCGCCGGGCGATGCGACGGGCGGAAAAGGCGATCACCAGCGTCAGCGCGTCCGACAGGTTGTGGATCGCATCGGCGATCAGCGCGACCGAGCCCGACAGCACCCCGCCCACGATCTGCGCTACCGTCAGAAGCAGGTTCACCGCCACCGCCAAGGCGACGCGCCCGTCCCCGGCCTCGGGGTCGACATGGTGATGATGGTGGTGATCGTGCGGCATGGGTCCTCTCGGGCGTCGGTCCTATCGGAATTTCGGGGGGCGGTTCTGCAGGTTCGCCATCACCATCTCCAACTGGTTCGGCCCGCCGATGATACCCGCCTGAAGAAGGGCCTCCAACCCCAGCCCGGGCCCGGGGGGCAGGCTCCAGGCCTGCTCGACCAGTGCCTTCGTCGCTGCAAGCGCGTCGGGCGAGCGGGTGGCAAGCCCCGCCGCCATCGCACGCGCCGCCGCCAGCGGATCCTCGGCGATGCGGGTGACCAGGCCCAGGCTCAGCGCCTCCTCTGCTTCCAGAATGCGGCCGGTCATGATCAGGTCCTTGGCCAGATCGGCGCGGATCAGTTTCGGCAGGCTCTGACTGATCCCCATGTCGGGGATGATGCCCCATTTCGCCTCCATGATCGACAGCCGGGCATCGAGCGCCGCGATGCGAAAATCCGCCCCCAGCGCCAGTTGCATCCCGGCACCGAAGGCCACGCCGTCGATCGCCGCGATCACCGGCACCGGCAGCTCCGCCCAGCCCGTCACCGGCGCCTGAAACCGGTTCGCCGCCTGGCCGTCGGGTGGCGTCAGCATCTGCGCGCGGATCGCATCGAAATCGGCGGCAAAGCTTTGCAGCACGCTCAGGTCGATCCCGGCGGAAAAGCATCCGCCAGCGCCGCGCAGGATCACCGCACGCAGGCCCTTGCGGCAGCGCAGCTCGGCCGCCGCCGCAGCCAGCCCGTCGAAGACCGCCATCGTCCAGGCGTTCTTCTTCTGCGGACGGTTCAGCACGACCTCCGCCACCCCGTCCGCGTCGACCTCGATCAAAACCTCGTCAGCCATGGCGCCCTCTCCCCACGTTTCACCGCCACTATGGCCCGGTGTGGGCATGCGCGAAAGCCCGACGCCGGGGCATGCCTTTGACAAGCCCCGCCGCACGGTCCAGCCTGCGCCAAACCTCGGGAGACGACCATGACCAACCCCCTGACCCTGATCGTCGGCGCCGGTGCCGGCCTTTCCGCCGCGCTGGCCCGCGCCTTCGCCGCCCGCGGTGATGCCGTGGCGCTGGCCGCCCGCGACGTCGACAAGCTGGCCGGCATCGCCGAGGAAACCGGCGCCAGCCGCCATGCCTGCGACGCCTCCGACCCGGCCCAGGTGGCGGCGCTGTTCGCCGCCCTCGGGGCCACGCCCCGGGTGGTGGTCTACAACCCCTCGGCCCGGGTGCGCGGCCCGATCACCGAGGTTGACGCCGAAGAAGTCCGCCACGCGCTGGAAGTCACCGCCTTCGGCGCCTTCCTGGTGGGTCAGGCCGCGGCCAAGGCGATGCTGGCCGCCCCGGCGCAGGACGGCTGCCACGGCACGATCCTGTTCACCGGCGCCTCGGCCGGGGTGAAGGGCTATCCGCGATCGGCCAGCTTCGCGATGGGCAAGTTCGCCCAGCGCGGCCTGGCCCAGTCGATGGCGCGCGAATTGCATCCCAAGGGCATCCACGTCGCCTGGATCAACATCGACGGCCGGATCCGCAACCCCGGCCGGGTCGAGGCCCCCGACGCCCCCGATTCGATGCTCGACCCGGCCGCGATTGCGCAAAGCTATCTGGCGCTGGCCGATCAGCCACGCTCGGCCTGGTCCGAGGAACTCTCGCTCCGCCCCTGGGTCGAGACGTTCTGAGCGGCGCCAGCCCGCGATCCCGTCGGCCCGCGCCCCTTCAGCGAAGGGACAGAACCGTCTCCCATGGCAGGATGCGCAATTCACGCGCTTCGCTGGGCAACGATACCACCGTCGCCGTCAGCCCCGAGGGCCGCAGCGTGCAAAGCGAGAAACCCGCCCCCTCGATCGCGCGAAGGCCACCGGAATAGAGCGGATCGAAGCTGTTGTGCAGGCCGACCCCGGTCAGAACGGGGACCCCATGCCAATGCGCCACCCGTGCCACATGGATGTGCCCACACAGAATCGCCGCCACATCGCACCGCCCCTGCAAGACACGGCAAAGCCGCTCGGTCGCGGGCCAGTCGAGGGTTTCCCAGGCCAGCGGCGCGTTCGGATCCAGCGCGGGCGGATGATGCATGACGACGATCTTGGCCAGCCCCTGTTGCCGCCCCAGGGCGCCGTCGAGAAAGGCAAGCTGAGCCTCACCCAGCGTGCCGCCCACCCTGCCCGGGATCATCGTATCCAGCACGATCACATGCACCCCCGCGACCACGCGGTCATAGTCCAGCGGCGCGGCAAGGTCAGTCTCTCGGCCACCGATCACGGCATGAAAATGTTCGCGGCTGTCGTGATTGCCCAAGGCGTAAAGGACCGGCATCGCCACGCCGCGCATCTTCTCCTCCAGCAACCGGTAGCTTTCGGGCGCCCCGCTATTGGTCAGATCACCGCTGACGATCATAAAGGCAGGCGGCGGGACGATCCCGGCGATCCGGTCAAGCACCCGATCCAGCATGGCTGCGGTATCGGTCAGCAAATGCGGATCCGCCAATCCCGGATGCGACAAATGCAAATCGGTGAGATGCAGGAAGTGGACCGGCTCGGTCATGTCGGGATCCTCCGGATCAAAGACGAAAACGCCCCGCCCGAAGCGTTAGCCCATCGGCCCCAGCCCGGAAACCACCCCTTTCCCCTTTCACTTTGGTGAAAATATCTCGGGGGGTCACAGGGGGGCCGCGCCCCCCTCAAACGCAAGGTCTTGCGAAGCACCGCGACGGGCCCTGACCGGCCGCGCGCCCTAGTGCGCCTCGGCCCAGTTCCGCCCCGTGCCGGCCTCGACGATCAGCGGCACGTCCAGCTTCACCGCCGGCTCCGCCGCGCCCTCCATCACCTCTTTGACCCGGGCGATGGTGTCGTCGACCGCGCCCTCGTCCACCTCGAACAGCAATTCGTCATGGACCTGCAGCAGCATCTTCGCCGGCAGCCCCGCGATCGCCGCCGGCATCCGCACCATGGCACGCCGGATCACATCCGCCGCCGCCCCCTGGATCGGCGCGTTGATCGCCGCGCGCTTGGCAAACCCCGCCTTGGGACCGCGGGCGCCGATCTCGGGGGTGTGGATCTTGCGGCCGAACAGCGTCTGGACATAGCCGTGCTCCTTCGCGAAGGCGACGGTCGCGTCCATATAGGCCTTGATGCCGGGGAAGCGCTCGAAATAGCGGTCGATGAACCCCTGCGCCGCAGAGCGCGGAATGCGCAGGTTGCGCGCCAGACCAAAGCCGGAAATCCCGTAGATCACCCCGAAATTGATCGCCTTGGCCTGACGGCGGATACTTGGGTCCATCCCCTCGATCGGCACGTTGAACATCTCGGACGCAGTCATCGCGTGAATGTCGAGTCCGTCGCGGAAGGCCTGCTTCATCTCGGCCAGCCCGGCGACATGGGCCAGGATCCGCAACTCGATCTGGCTGTAGTCGAGGCTGACCACCAACCGCCCCTCGGGGGCGATGAAAGCCTCGCGGATGCGCCGGCCCTCCTCGGTCCGCACGGGGATATTCTGCAGGTTCGGATCGGTCGAGGCCAGCCGCCCGGTGTTCGCCCCGGTCTGCACATAAGAGGTATGCACCCGCCCCGTTTCGGGGTTGATATGGGTCTGCAGCGCGTCCGTATAGGTCGATTTCAGCTTCGCAAGCTGGCGCCAGTCCAGCACCCGCGCGGGCAGATCATGGCCCTCGGCGGCCAGATCCTCCAGCACGTCGGCGCCGGTGGCATAGGCGCCGGTCTTGCCCTTCTGGCCGCCCGGCAGGGACATCTTGTCGAACAGGATCTCGCCCAGCTGCTTGGGGCTGCCGACGTTGAAATCCTCGCCCGCCAGTTCGCGGATCTCGGCCTCCAGCCCCGCCATCTTCTGCGCGAAGGCATTCGACATCCGGCTGAGGACATCGCGGTCGACCACGACACCCGCCATCTCCATCTCGGCCAGCACCGGCACAAGCGGGCGTTCCAGCGTCTCGTAGACGGTGGTCACCCGGGCGCGGTGCAACTGCGGCTTGAATATCTGCCACAGCCGCAGGGTGATGTCGGCATCCTCGGCGGCATATTTCACCGCATCCGAAATCGGCACCCGGTCGAAGGTGATCTGCGACTTGCCCGACCCCAGAAGCGATTTGATCGGGATCGGACGGTGGCCCAGATATTCCTCGGACAGCGCGTCCATGCCATGGCCATGCAGCCCGGCATGCAGCGCATAGGACATCAGCATCGTGTCGTCGATCGGCGCCGCGTGCACGCCGTAGCGGGCAAGAATCTTGGTGTCGTACTTGGCATTCTGGAAGATCTTGAGGACCCCGTCATCCTCAAGCACCGGCTTTAGCAGCGCCAGCGCCTCGTCCAGCGGCATCTGCCCCTCGGCCAGCGCGTCCGAGCCGAAAAGATCGCCGCCGCCATCGCCCGGAGGCCGGTGGCCCACGGGAATGTAGCAGGCCCGGCCCGCCTCGACCGCCAGACAGATGCCCACCAGTTCGGCCTGCATCTCGTCGAGACTGGTGGTCTCGGTGTCCACCGCGACCGCGCCGCGCTCGCGGATCGCGTCGATCCAGGGGGCCAGCGCGGCGGCGTCGCGGATGCATTCATAGACCGCAGGGTCGATCGGTGGCTGTTCGGGCGCGGCGGCGGCGGCGTCAACGGTCGCATGGGCCACCGCCTCGGCCACGGCCGGGGGTTCGGCGCCCAGCTTTTCGGCCACCCGCTTGGTCAGGGTGCGGAATTCCATCCTCGACAGAAAGCCCAGCAGATCCTCGGCCACCGGATCGCGCACCTCCAGATCGTCCAGCGTGATCCCGCCCATTGGCGTCTCGCGGCACAGCTCCACCAGCCGGCGCGAGGTGCGGATCTGATCGACCATGGTCAGCAGGGTCTCGCGGCGCTTGGGCTGCTTGATCTCTTCGGCGCGGGCCAGAAGAGTTTCCAGATCGCCGTATTCGTTGATCAACAGCGCCGCCGTCTTCACCCCGATCCCGGGCGCGCCGGGGATGTTGTCGACGCTGTCGCCGGCCAGCGCCTGCACGTCGACCACGCGGTCGGGCTTCACCCCGAATTTCTCGATCACCTCGTCGACGCCGATGCGACGGTTCTTCATCGCATCGAACATCTCGATCCCGCCGCCGACCAGCTGCATCATATCCTTGTCCGACGAGATGATCGTGACCGATCCACCAGCCGCATCAGCCTGGGTGGCAAGCGTCGCGATGATGTCGTCGGCCTCGTAATCCTCGCGCTCGATGCAGGAGATGTTGAAGGCGCGCGTCGCGTCGCGGGTCAGCGGGAACTGGGGCCGCAGATCCTCGGGCAGCTCGGGGCGGTTGGCCTTGTACTCGGGGAAGATATCGTTGCGGAAGGTCTTCGAGGAATAGTCGAAGATCACCGCCGCATGGGTCGGCGCGTCAGAGCCGTTCCAGCCCTCGACATATTTGAACAGCATGTTGCAAAAGCCCGCCACAGCCCCCACCGGCAAGCCGTCGGATTTGCGGGTCAGCGGCGGCAGCGCGTGATAGGCGCGGAAGATGAAGGCCGAGCCGTCGATCAGATGCAGGTGGTGGCCCTTGCCGAACGCCATGTTGCGCCTCCCCGGTCTCGCTTTTCGCCGCTCGTCTAGGGCCGGTCCCGCGACGGCAAAGGCCGTGCAGGGGCCGCGAAAGCCCTCAGCCCTCGGCCGTGTCCGACAGCTTATCCTTGAAGCTTTCGTGGATATAGCGCTTGTCGCAATAGCCGCATTCGACAAAGCCGGTCTCATGCGAGACCGACAGCCAGACCCGGGGATGGCCCGACGCGCCCTCGCCGCCGTCGCAGGCGACTTTCCAGGCAGACACGATCTCGGTCTCGGGCACTTGCGTGGTCATCGGGCGCTCTCCGTAGGACATACCCCCGGGGGATAGGCGGCAGGGGGCGGGCCGTCAAGAGCGCGGCGGGGGTGCGGCAGGCGGGTCGAGGCGCCGCCCGCCCCGCCAGCAGGCTTGATCGGCGGCGAATTTCGCGCTATGGGGCAGACATGTCGCAGATGACCGCCCAGATTAAACGCACCGTAAAGACCACCGCCTCGGCGGGGGTTCTGCGGGTGTGTTCAGGCGACTGACGACCACCCCAGGCCCCTCCGGGAAGGAGCGGGCCTGAAGCAAAGATCAGCCCCTCCTCCCGCCAAACCGAGAGCGAGATCATGCTGACCGACCCCCTTTCCGATGAAGACCCCTCCCCCCTGGCCGTCGCCGCCCCGGCGCGGGCCCTGCCACGCGCGCGGCCAGCGCCGCATGTGGCCATCGTCGGCGCCACCGGCGCAGTCGGGGTCGAACTGATCGCCTGCCTTGAGGCGCGCGCCTTCCCGTTGGCCTCGTTGCGGCTCTTCGCCTCGGCCCGCTCCGCCGGGCGGCGGGTGCCCTTTTGCGGCACCGAACTGGTGATCGAGGAACTCACCGACGACAGTTTCGAGGGCATCGACATCGCGCTGTTCTCGGCCGGGGCGACGATCTCGCGCCATTACGCGCCACTGGCAGCCGAGGCGGGCGCGGTGGTGATCGACAATTCCTCGGCCTTCCGCATGGCGCCCGAGGTGCCGCTGGTGGTCCCCGAGGTCAACGGCGCGGTGCTGGCCGGGCATGGCGGGCTGAACGGCTCGGGCGGGATGATCGCCAACCCCAATTGCGTGGCCGCTATCATGACCGTGGCGCTGGCGCCGCTGAACCGCGTGCACCCGATCCGCCGCATCCAGGCCGCGACCTATCAGGCGGCCTCGGGCGGTGGTGCCGCGATGATGGAGGAGCTGCGCGCCGGCACCGCCGCGGCACTGGCGGGCGAGGATTTCGCGCCCTCCGTCCTGCCCCACCCCTATGCGTTCAACCTCTTCAGCCACAACGCCGAGGTCGATCCGCGTTCAGGCTACAATGGCGAAGAGCTGAAGGTGATCGCCGAGACCAGACGCATCCTGGGTGCCCCCGGGCTGCCGATCGGGATCACCTGCATCCGCGTGCCGGTGCTGCGCGCCCATGCCATCGCCCTGACGCTCAGCTTCGACGCACCGGTCAGCGTGACCGAGGCCCGCGCCCTGCTGGCGGCGGCGCCGGGGCTGCGGGTGGTCGACGACCGGGCCGCGAACCATTTCCCGATGCCGTCTGAGGTCTCCGGACAGGACGATGTCTTCGTCGGCCGCATCCGCACCGACCTGGGCGATCCGACCGGCTGCAGCCTGTGCCTGTATGTCGTGGGGGATCAACTGCTCAAGGGTGCCGCACTCAACGCCGTGCAGATCGCGGAAACCCTGGTGGGCGGATAGGCCGCCCCCCCTGCTTTCACTTTGGCGGAAATATCCCGGGGGTGCAGGGGGCAGCGCCCCCGCCGCTGCGGGCACCCCCCGCGACCGCGCGCGCCCTCAGGAAGGGATGCCGCCGTCGGAATCGTCGCCCGCCTCTTCCAGCAGGCGGTCCATGCCGGGGATGGTGACGTGGCGCTTGCCCTCGATCACGATCACCTGGTCGCGACGCAGCGCCGAGATCTGACGGCTGACCGTTTCCAGCGTCAGACCCAGATAATCCGCCATCGCCTCGCGGGTCAGCGGCAGGTCGACAGTCACGCCGCCACCGCGCCCTGCGGCATGGGCCGAGGCATCGCGCTTGGCGATGATCGCGATCAGCGAGGCGATCTTCTCGCGTGCGGTCTTGCGCCCCAGAAGCAGCATCCATTCGCGCGCGGCGTCCAGCTCGTCCAGCGTCATCTCCAGCAGGCGCTGCGCCAGATGCGGGGTGCGCTCCATCATTTCTTCGAACGGTTTCTTGCGAAAGCAGCACATCACG
>CAJYAD010000015.1 GCA_913064775.1 uncultured Albidovulum sp.
GACCGGCTGTAGCGTTTCACCCATGCGTGCGTCCGATGCTGCCGAAGGTCTTTGTTTAGCAGCTTGATTCTAAAGCACATTCAGGCGCACGCAACCAATCTAGCTCGATTTCGGTGAATAAGCCGGGATGAAAGAAGTCTTCATTGAAAGAATCGATGATCTTGCGTGCGCTGTCAGCAGTGCGAATGAAGGTGTCGAGCTTGAGGAAGTGTTCGGAAACGTCGAAGTGAAAATAGAGCCGGTCCGATTGCGGCTCGAACCTCCATTCATCAATTTCAACCATGCTAAGCGCCCACTATCATCACAACCATATGTTGAAGCTAGACGAGGCGTCTGGCGCGAAGCAAGGAAATCTGACCTTGCACGCCTATACGGCCGCGACCGGTCAAGATTCCGCCCTTCTTGCCCGCCACACGCCAAATGCTGCGCGAAGCACGTCCGGCAGCTCTGGGCTGGCTTGGAACCTTCGCTGCACCAGGTGTGAAGGTCGGCTCAGGGCCGATCACGTCGCTCGGCGGCGCATGACCGTTGCGACTTTGCAAAGGTCACTATCTGCGCATTTCTGACGGTCGAGCTTGGCCTGGAGACGATCGGCTTTCTTGCCTCATCCGCAGGCGGCAACGGCGAGATCCGCCATCTGCCCGATTGCCTCGCGCGTCTTTGCAACGGCAATGAAGCGGGCGTTGTGGCAGAAGGTCGCCCCCTTGACGCCGCTGGCCGCCTCCAGCGCGGCGTCGGTCAGTCCCGCCCAGGCGGCAGGCAGGTCGGCGCGGCTTTCGAACGTGTCCCCGCCCTTGCGGATCGTGGTCAGCGCCCAGTCGTCGTCGCGAGGGTGGATCACGAAGAGCAGGTGATCGGCCCCCGCCTTCTCGATTGCGGATCGGAAGGGCATGCCCATGGGCAGCTCGAGGATGCGGGAGGTGCCGGCGGCTTCGATTGCCGCCATCACCATCGCCTCGGCCCGGCACTTGGCGGCCCTGCCGTTCACTGCGGCCTCGATGAAGGCCCGGGCGACGGGCAGCGCCTGGGCGAAGGCCCCATCGTCGGCCTCGGCGCCGCGGGTGTCGAAGGGTGGCTTAAGGGTTTCCAGAAGCACCGGCAGCGTCAATCCCGCCAGCGGCCCTGCGACCGACGGCTCCAGCGCCCCGTTGTCGATCAGATCCAGCGGCAGGACGAAGCTTTGGTCGAAGCCGCTGTGGATGACCTCAAGGTCCGCCTCGGGCACCGACAGCGCGCGCAGATAGGCGTGACCGAAGTGCTTCCAGATCAGCCCGAAGGAGCTGTAGGGCTGGCCGTCCTCGCGCAGCGGGTTGGGCCGCTGGTGGTGATCGAAGATCCGGGCCTGGGCATCGTAGGCGCGGCCGACGTCGTAGATGATCCTGCCCTCACCCGGGGTGATCCATGCCGCGTCGCGCGAGCGGACCAGTTCGGCCCCCGGGTAGAGGCGGGTGAGGATCACCGAGGACAGAAGCTCGTCCGCGTGAAAGCCGCCGGAATGGGTGACGAGATGGGTGATGGTCATGGCATGCCCCGGAAATGAAAAGGGCGGCCGGGAAAGGGCCGCCCGTGGTCTCTTTACCCGCGCGGATTGCGTCGACGGCAGCTCGATCAACATCTAGCTGAAGGCGCACGCGTCGCCACTAGATCCGCTAATCCGAAATGCATCGCCGGATCTTGAGCCCGAATCCGCCGCAACTTGATCCGGATTTACACCCGTTCAGTGCGTCCAGGCGCCGCGCCGGTCGGTGGCGAAATTCTCGCCATAGCCGCGCAGGCGGATGTTGGCCTTGCGCGAATTGGGCGGGACGACGATATAGTCGATCCCGTGCTCGCGGGCGTAATCCTCGGCCTCTGCGCGGGTAGCGAAGCGCAGCCGCACCTGGCTCTGGGTGTCGGGCGACGAGGTCCAGCCCATCAGCGGGTCGATCCCGCGCGGGCTTTCGGGGGCAAAGTCCAGCACCCATTGATGGGTCTTTGCCAGACCCGATTGCATCGCGTTCCGGGCCGGCTGATAGATGCGTGCGCGCATGGCATTCCTCGCAGGTCGTCCGTGGCGGTTATCTGCAAAACCGGCCGCTTGCGCAACCCCCGAGGCGGCCCCGCGCCGCCGCGCCATCCCCGCCCGGGGTTGCGCCGGAACAAAAACGGACCAGATTGGGGGGAAGCCCCAGGGAATCGCCATGCCGCACAACAACACCAACGCCCCCGTCCTGCGCCCCGAGGTGCTGACCCGCCCCAAGCTGGAGGGCGGCCGACGCTTTGTCCTGCAGACGCCGTTCCAGCCGGCCGGCGACCAGCCCACCGCGATCGCCGAACTGGTGGCGGGCGTGCAGGCCGGCGAACAGGACCAGGTGCTTCTGGGCGCCACCGGCACCGGCAAGACCTTCACCATGGCCAAGGTGATCGAGGAAACCCAGCGCCCGGCGATCATCCTGGCCCCGAACAAGACCCTCGCCGCCCAGCTTTACGGCGAATTCAAGGGCTTCTTCCCCGACAACGCGGTCGAGTATTTCGTCAGCTATTACGACTACTACCAGCCCGAGGCCTATGTCGCGCGGTCGGATACCTTCATCGAGAAGGAAAGCCAGATCAACGAACAGATCGACCGGATGCGCCACTCGGCCACAAGGGCGCTTCTGGAACGCGACGACGTGATCATCGTGGCCTCGGTCTCGTGCATCTACGGCATCGGCAGCGTCGAGACCTATTCGGCGATGACCCAGGATCTGGTGGTGGGCGAAAGCTACGATTCGCGCCAGATGATCGCGGAGCTGGTGGCCCAGCAATTTCGCCGCAACGACGCGGCCTTCCAGCGCGGCACCTTCCGGGTGCGGGGTGACGTGATCGAGGTCTGGCCCGCGCACCTCGAAGACCGGGCCTGGCGGTTTTCCTTTTTCGGCGATGAACTGGAGTCGATCACCGAATTCGATCCGCTGACCGGCGCCAAGACCGATGATTTCAAGCAGATCCGGATCTACGCGAATTCCCACTATGTGACCCCGCGCCCGACGATGCAGCAGGCCATCGTCGGCATCAAGAAAGAGCTGCGCGAACGCCTCGCCCAGTTGACCAAGGAGGGCAAGCTGCTGGAGGCGCAGCGCCTCGATCAGCGCACCAGCTTCGATCTGGAGATGCTCGAGGCCACTGGCGTGTGCAACGGGGTCGAGAATTATTCACGCTACCTCACCGGCCGTGCGCCGGGAGAGCCGCCGCCGACGCTGTTCGAATTCATCCCCGACAACGCCATCGTCTTCGCCGACGAAAGCCATGTCTCGGTGCCGCAGATCGGCGGTATGTACAAAGGCGACTTCCGGCGCAAATCCACTCTGGCCGAACACGGCTTCCGGTTGCCGTCCTGCATGGACAACCGCCCCCTGAAGTTCGAGGAATGGGACGCGATGCGCCCGCAATCGGTCTTCGTCAGCGCCACCCCCTCGAACTGGGAGATGGAGCGCACCGGCGGTGTCTTCACCGAACAGGTGATCCGCCCCACCGGCCTTATCGACCCCCAGATCGAGATCCGTTCGGTGGAAATGCAGGTCGACGACCTGCTGGATGAGGTCCGCAAGGTCGCCGCCAGGGGCATGCGCACCCTTTGCACCACGCTGACCAAGCGCATGGCCGAGGATCTGACCGAATACCTGCACGAACAGGGCATCCGCGTGCGCTACATGCATTCCGACATCGACACGATCGAGCGGATCGAGATCCTGCGCGACCTGCGCCTTGGCACCTTCGACGTGCTGATCGGCATCAACCTGCTGCGCGAGGGGCTCGATATTCCCGAATGCGGGCTGGTGGCGATCCTCGACGCTGACAAGGAAGGCTTCCTGCGCTCGGAAACCTCGCTGATCCAGACGACCGGACGGGCGGCGCGGAACGCCGAAGGGCGGGTCATCATGTATGCCGACCGCATCACCGGTTCGATGCAGCGTGCCATCGACGAGACCAACCGCCGCCGCGCCAAGCAGGTCGCCTATAATCTGGAACACGGCATCACCCCCGAGACGGTGAAGAAGAACGTCGACGACGTGCTGTCCGGCCTCTGGCAGGGCGACACCGACATGAGCCGCGTCACCGCCAAGGTCGAGACGCCGATGCACGGCGCCAATCTCGAGGCCCATCTTGACGGGCTGCGCATCCGGATGCGCAAGGCCGCCGAGAACCTGGAATTCGAAGAGGCCGCGCGTCTGCGCGACGAGATCAAGCGGCTGGAGGCGGTGGATCTGGCGATCTCGGACGACCCGCTGGCGCGGCAATCGGCGGTCGAGGCCGCGGTCGAGGCCGCAGGCGCCGCGCGCGGCCGCTCGACGGCGGGGCGTGCGGGCATGCATGGCAAGCCGAAGAAGCGCAAGACGCACTGAGGCGGGGCGGGGCGCCCGGCCGTCAGAAGAACGAGGACGGGCCCGAAACGCCGGAAAAACCGCAGGCCGTCAGGGCAAGCAACGTCCCGCAGATCATCAACAGACGCAATTTTGATCGGGTCATCCCGGTGTCCTTTGCTGGGTGGGGCGGGCGCTTGCCCGGCCATCCCGTCCATCATCCCCGGACCGGCGGTGAAGGCAAGCCTTGCGGCCGCGGGATCGGCTGGGTGCCGAAAGTGAGGGGTGGAAGGGGGGCCGCGCAGATCCGCGGCGCCCTTGCCGCAATCTTCGGGCAGGCGGGCCGCGCGGGAATTTTTTCAACGGCCCGGAACCGATCCCGGCGGCTTGCGTTTTTCTGACATCCGGCATGCCTGTCCGGACTGCGTCTATGTGCTATCTGTCCCCAGCACGGCGCGCCCCGGCCCTTTCCCCAGGGGGCCGGGGCAGACGCACAGAAATCCACCCCAACCTTGCGCGTGCTCATGACCCCGACCTGGCTTACAATCCTGTCCTGGCTGACCATCCTGATCGGCGTGCTCTCGGCGCTTTGGCTGGTGCGCGATCTGCGCCGCCGGCCGCAGCCGATGGCCATCATGAACGCCGTCTGGCCGCTGACCGCGCTGTTTGGCGGGCCGCTGCTGATCGCCTTCTACCTGCGCCATGGCCGCGCCGGCGACGGCGGCGGTCCTCATCACCACGGCGGCGGACTTGATCCGGATCCGGCCTCGGTGACCAAGGGGGCGCTGCATTGCGGCGCGGGCTGTGCGCTGGGCGATATTCTGGCCGAGGGCGGCGCCGCGCTTTGGCCCGCGCTGCTGGTGCCGTTCGGCTATCCCGGTTTCTGGAGCGAGCGCATCTTTGCGGTCTGGGGCCTCGATTTCGTGCTGGCCTTCGTCCTTGGGATCATCTTCCAGTATTACGCGATCGTGCCCATGCGTGATCTGTCGCCCGGGCGCGGCATCGTCGAGGCGCTGAAGGCCGATACGCTGTCGCTGATATCCTGGCAGGTGGGGATGTACGGCGCGATGGCGCTGTTTCATTTCTGGATCTTCCCCAATCTGATAGGCGCGCCGCTGATCCCGGCCTCGCCGCCGTTCTGGCTGGCGATGCAGATCGCGATGGGGGCGGGGCTGCTGACGGCCTGGCCGACCAACCTGTTCCTGATCCGCGCGGGGGTGAAAGAGGCGATGTAGGGCGCGCGTTGATGGAGCGCCGATGGGGGAAGCGCCGATGGGGAGCGACCTGGTGCGCGCCAGTTCATCGCAGAGAGGGGGGCGCTGCCCCCCTGTGCCCCCCGGGATATTTTTGCCAAAGAGAAAGAACAGGCCGCGCGGGGATCGCGGCCTTGTGATAGAGGCTGGCCCTGCAGGCGAAGGGGGCTTAGCCCTTGGCGGGTTTCGGGCCGGCCTCAAGGGCGTCGAGGCGGGCCTTGAGGGCCTCGTTTTCCTCGCGTGCCTTCTGTGCCATCGCGCGGACGGCGTCGAATTCTTCGCGGGTGACGAAGTCGCGGTCGGCCAGCCAGCGGTCGACCAGACCTTTCATCGCGGTTTCGGCTTCGGTGCGTGCGCCCTGGGCCACGCCCATCGCGTTTGTCATCAGTTGGGAGAAGTCGTCGAGAATCTTGTTGCGGGTCTGCATCGGGGCCTCCGGTAACGCTTGTCCCCATATGGGCCGCGCGCGCGGGAATCTCAAGGTTGACTTCGCCGGGCAAACCTATTCAACCAAGCGAAGACGGAGGTGACATGCAGCATTACATCCCCTTTCCCGACATCTCGCCCATCATTTTCACGATTCATCTGTTCGGGGCCAGCTTTTCGCTGCGCTGGTATGCGGTGGCCTATATCCTTGGGCTGATCATCGGCTGGCGGATCGTGGTGTCGCTGGTCAAGCGCCCGCGTCTCTGGCCCGCCGACAAGGCGCCGATGCTGCCCCGGCATGTCGAGGATCTGCTGACCTGGGTGATTCTGGGCGTGGTGCTGGGCGGCCGCACCGGCTTCGTGCTGTTCTATGAGCCCGCATTCTACTTCGCCCATCCCTGGCAGATCCCGCAGGTCTGGCACGGGGGCATGTCGTTCCATGGCGGATTGCTGGGCGTCATGCTGGCGGTGACGCTGTTCTGCCGGCATCACAAGATCCCGCTGCTGCAGGCCGCCGATGCGCTGGCCGTGGCCACGCCGCCCGGGTTGCTGCTGGGAAGGCTCGCCAATTTCGTGAATAACGAGCTTTGGGGCCTGCCCAGCCACCTGCCCTGGGCCGTGGCCTTCCCCGGGCCGGCCGCGTCGAATTGCGGCCCCGGCTGGGTGGGGGTCTGTACGCGCCACCCCTCGCAGCTGTACGAGGCTGGGATGGAAGGGATCATCCTGGGGACGATCCTGCTGTATATGGCCTGGCGCACCGGTGCGCTGAAACGCACAGGGAGGCTTCTGGGGGTGTTCCTGACGGGCTATGGCATCGCCCGCTTCATCGTCGAATTCTTCCGCGAGGCCGATCCCGAATTTCGCAGCATTTCCGACCCGATGGGCAATGTGGTCGAATTCGGCCACGGCTTGGGCGGCCTGTCCATGGGGCAGGTGCTGTCGCTGCCGATGATCATCGTGGGGCTGTTCTTCTTGTGGCGCAGCTTTCGGCGCCGGCCGGGGTGACGCCGCTCGCGCAGATCCTGGCCCGGCGAATCGCCGCGGGAGGCCCAATCCCGGTGGCCGAGTACATGGCGGAGTGCCTTTTGCATCCCGCGCATGGCTATTACACCACGCAAGAGCCCTTCGGCCAGCAGGGAGATTTCATCACCGCGCCCGAGATCAGCCAGATGTTCGGCGAGTTGGCGGGGCTGGCGCTGGCGCAATGCTGGCTGGATCAGGGCGCGCCATCCCCCTTCACCCTGGCCGAGCTGGGCCCCGGGCGCGGCACGCTGATGGCCGATATCCTGCGCGCCACGCGGGCGGTGCCGGGGTTCCACGAAGGGCTGCGCCTGCATCTGGTCGAGGCCTCGCCAAGGCTGCGCGCCGCCCAGGCGCGGGCGCTGGAGGCCGCCGCGCCCCCCCACCAGTTCCCACCACAATGGCTCGACCGTGCCGATAGCCTGCCCGAGGCGCCGCTTTATCTGATTGCCAATGAGTTCTTCGATGCCCTGCCGATCCGCCAGTTCCAGCGCGCCGGCCCCGCCTGGCGCGAGCGGCTGGTCGGATTGGCGCAGAAGGACGCGCCGGGCGGGTTGCGCTTTGGCCTGTCGGACGCGGTCGCGCCCCAGGCCCTGGCCCACCGGCTGGCCGACACGCAGGAGGGCGACGTGGTCGAGACCTGCGCCGCCGCCGCCCCGGTGATGCAGGCGATCAAGGCGCGGCTGACCCACCATGGCGGCGCCGCGCTGATCATCGATTACGGCGGCTGGCGATCGCTGGGCGACACGCTGCAGGCGCTGCGTGCCCGCGAAAGCGACCCGCCGCTGGCCCATCCCGGCGAGGCCGATCTGACCGCCCATGTCGATTTCGAGGCGCTGCGACGGGCGGCGCCGGGGGTAATGGCCTCGGGCCTGACCGAACAAGGCGCCTGGCTTTCGCGCCTGGGGATCGGGCATCGCGCCGAGGTTCTGGCCCGGCGGCTAAGCGGATCCGCACTGCTCGCCCATCGCGCGGCCACGCAGCGCTTGACCGCCGAGCAAGAAATGGGAAGGCTCTTCAAGGTGCTGGGCCTGGCCGGGCCCGGACAAAGCCTGCCACCCGGGTTGGACCCCGCAGCAAAGACCGCATCACCGGAAACATGACCCTAGAAATCATCACCTCACCCAGTCTTGCCGCTGTCCGTCACGGCTTTTTTACCCGCCGCGGCGGTGCCTCTTCGGGGATCTTCGAGGGGCTGAACTGCGGGCCGGGATCCTCGGATCAGGCCTCGGCGGTGACGGTGAACCGCGACCGGGTCGCTGTGGCGATGGACGTGGCGCCCGAGGCGCTGGTGACGATCAATCAGGTTCATTCCGCCGATGTCGTGACCCTGACCGAAGCGCCTGCGGCGGGGGCAGGCGCAGGGGCGGGGCAGGGCGACACGCGCCCGCGCGCCGATGCGATGGTGACGCGGGTGCCGGGGCTGGCGCTGGGCATCCTGACCGCCGATTGCCAGCCAGTCCTGTTCGCTGACACGCGTGCCGGGGTGGTGGGCGCGGCCCATGCCGGCTGGCGCGGCACGCTGGGCGGGGTGCTGGAGGCCACGCTGGACGCGATGGAGACGCTGGGCGCGCAGCGCGCCGACATCCGCGCCGTGATCGGCCCCGCGATCAGCCAGGCCGCCTATGAGGTCGGCCCCGAGATGATGGAGGATTTCCTGGCCGAAGACCCCGAGAACGCGCGCTTCTTCGCGGGCGGCACCGGCGACCGGGTACAGTTCGATCTGCCCGCCTTCGGTCTGCACCGGCTGCGCGCCGCCGGGGTGGGGGCCGCGGAATGGACACGCCACTGCACCTACGGCGATCCGGCGCGGTTCTATTCCTACCGCCGCACCACCCATCTGGGCGAGGTCGATTACGGCCGGCTGATCTCGGTCATCCGGCTGTAGTCAGCTGTCCATCTTCAGCGCGTTGATGAAGGCCTGCTGCGGGATCTCGACCTTGCCGAACTGGCGCATCTTCTTCTTGCCGGCCTTCTGCTTTTCCAGCAGCTTCTTTTTCCGCGTCACGTCGCCGCCATAGCATTTCGCCGTCACGTCCTTGCGCAGCGCCGCGATGGTCTCGCGCGCGATCACCCGGCCGCCGATCGCCGCCTGGATCGGGATCTTGAACATGTGCCGCGGGATCAGCTCTTTCAGCTTCTCGCACATCGCACGGCCACGCATGTCGGCCCGGTCGCGGTGCACCATCATCGACAGCGCGTCGACCGGTTCGTCGTTCACCAGCAGCGACATCTTCACCAGGAAATCCTCGCGGTAGCCGGTGATCTGGTAGTCGAAGCTGGCATAGCCCTTGGTGATCGATTTCAGCCGGTCGTAGAAATCGAAAACCACCTCGTTCAGCGGCAGATCGTAGACCACCATCGCGCGGCTGCCCGCATAGGTCAGGTCCATCTGGATGCCGCGCCGGTCCTGGCACAGCTTCAGGACCTCGCCCAGATATTCGTCGGGCACCATGATCGTCGCCTTGATGCGCGGCTCCTCGATATGGTCGACGAGGGTGAGGTCGGGCATGTCGGCGGGGTTGTGCAGCTCGCTCATCGTGCCGTCGCGAAGGTGGATATGGTAGACGACCGAGGGCGCGGTGGTGATCAGGTCGATATCGTATTCGCGCTCCAGCCGGTCGCGCACGACCTCCAGATGCAGCAAGCCAAGGAAGCCGCAGCGAAAGCCAAACCCCAGCGCGGCCGAGGTTTCCATCTCGTAGCTGAAGGAGGCGTCGTTCAGCGCCAGTTTCTCGATCGCGTCGCGCAGGGCGTCGAATTCGGCACTGTCGACCGGGAAGAGGCCGCAAAAGACGACCGGCTGCGAGGGTTTGAAACCCGGCAGGGGGGTGGCGCATTGCGCGCGCTCATGGGTGATCGTGTCGCCCACGCGGGTGTCGCGGACCTGCTTGATCGAGGCGGTGAAGACGCCGATCTCGCCGGGGCCCAGTTCCGCGATGTCGACCATCTGCGGCTTTAGCACCGCCAGCTTTTCCATCTTGTAGGTCGCCTTGGTGCGCATCATCCGGATCGTGTCGCCCTTGCGGATGACACCGTCCATGACGCGGATCAGCACGACGACGCCAAGGTAGGAATCGTACCAGCTGTCGACCAGCATCGCCTTCAGCGGTGCGTCGCGGTCGCCCTTGGGGGCTGGCAGTCGATTTACGATCGCCTCCAGCACCTCGGGAATGCCCAGGCCGGATTTCGCGGAAATCGGGATCGCGTTCGAGGCGTCGATGCCGATGACATCCTCGATCTGCTCTTTCACCCGGTCGGGTTCGGCGGCGGGCAGGTCGATCTTGTTCAGGACCGGGACGATCTCATGATCCGCGTCGATCGCCTGATAGACATTGGCCAGCGTCTGCGCCTCGACCCCCTGAGAGGCGTCGACGACCAGAAGTGAGCCCTCGACCGCGCGCATGCTTCGGCTGACCTCATAGGCGAAGTCGACGTGGCCGGGCGTGTCGATCAGGTTTAGAATGTAGGTATGGCCATCCTTGGCCGGATACTCGATGCGAACCGAGTTGGCCTTGATGGTGATGCCGCGCTCGCGCTCGATATCCATCGCGTCGAGCATCTGCTCCTTCATGTCGCGTTGGGCGACGGTGCCGGTCAGCTGGATCAGCCGGTCGGCAAGCGTGGATTTTCCGTGGTCGATATGCGCCACGATCGAGAAATTGCGGATGCGGTTCAGGTCGGTCATGGCGCGCATATGAGCAGGAATCGAAGGCCGGTCAAGCGGACATCAAGCCGCTCGCCCGGCCCGGCCCCGGTTGCGCGCCCGAACCGGGCCGAAGGTGGGGGCGATGTGCGCCCCGCACAGACCCCCGAGGATCAGTCTATCTTCGCCTGGGTCTGCTTCGCCGTGGAGGTCAGGGCATGGCCGGCATGTGCAATATCCTGCCCGGCGCCAGCCATCGTGTCACAACCGGCAAGCCCCAGCGCGACAGTAAGAAGTAGAACGATGCGGATCATGCGGAACTCCCTGCTCCGGTTGAAAATCAGGCCGGCACGTTGCCGGGCAGCCACGTCCGTGTCAACTCTGCCACGCGCTAGGGACGCGAACATGTGACTTTACCGGCTGTTAACCTTGTCCGGGGCAGGCTGGTTCCCGCCGAAGCCACAAAAAGGCGGGGCGTGTTTCGGGGCGGGTCGATCGCGGGCGAAACCGGGAGGAGATGGGGATGCGCTGTGCTGTGGGCTTTCTGCCGCTGGTTCTGGTTGCGGGCTGCGGGGCGCAACCGGCGCCGGCCTTTTTTGGCGCCGCGCGAACCCAGGTGGAGCGCGACGGGCGCCAGTATGTGCTCTTTCGCAAGGACGACCGGGTCGAGGTCATTCGCCTGGGCTATGCCCGGCCCGGCGAGCATCTGGCGATCCGCGCGACGATGGTGGCGTTGGTGGCGCAGGTGACGGGCTGCCAGCTGTCGGCCTACGCGTCCCGCGGCGACAGTGGCGAGCTTAGGGGACGTCTTGTGGCCTGCAAGGCAGGGCGGTGGCCATTGGCGCCGGACGGGGAGGGCTGATCCGGGGATCGTGCGCGCCCCGGCCTCAGCCCCCGCGTTCCAGGAAGGCGGCGACTGCGGCCTCGAATTCGCGCGGCTTTTCGGCGTGCAACCAATGGCCCGCCCCCTCGATCTGGTGGAATTCCGCGGCAGGGAATAACGCGGCGATGCGGGCCCGGCCGTCGTCATCGACATAGCTCGATTGCGCGCCGGTGACGAACAATGCCCGGCCCTGAAACTGGCCCGATACCCCGGGCCAGCCGACAAGGCGGCTCATCTCGGCCTCCAGCACGTCAAGGTTCAGCCGCCAGTGCGGCGGCTCGTCCCGAAGATCAAGCGATTGCAGCAGGAAGGCCCGGGTCGCGGGGTCGTCGACCGTCGCGGCAAGGCGCCGGTCGGCCTCCACCCGGGATGTCAGCCCCTCCAGATCCAGGCCCCGCATCGCCCGGATCAGGGCGCTTTGGCTGTGGCTGTAGGCGACCGGTGCGATATCGGCGACGATCAGCCGCTCGATCAGCTTGGGCCGCGTCAGGGCCAGCACCATCGCCGCCTTGCCGCCCATCGAATGGCCCAGCACATCGGCGCGCCCGCCATGCAGGTTGATCACTTCGGACAGGTCGCCCGCCATGCCGTCATAGCCCTGGGTCGGGCGGCGCGGGCTGGTGCCGTGGTTGCGCATGTCGACCGAGATCACTTGCCGCCCCACGGACAGCCGTTTGGCGATGGCGCCCCAGTTGCGGGCCGAGCCGAACAGGCCATGCGCGATCAGCAGCGGGGGCTGGGCGCTGGATTCGCCCTGAAGAATCGTGGTCAGCATGAACGGAGGTATAGGCGCAGCGGCGCAAAGGGCAATGGGGGCGCCGCATTTTCCGTTCCCTGCAGAGGGCGGGGCGGGCTAGACTGCGGCGCGAGGGGGCGGATATGAGTGATTTGAGTGTTCAGCAGATGGCCGAGCGGGTCTCTCAGCTGATGGAAGACCGGCTGGACGTGCGGGGCAGGGACTTGCCGGCGAAGCTTCGCGACGGGGGAAGCCAGCTGCCGCGCAAGCTGCGGCATGAGGCGGCGATGCTGGCCGAGGCCGCCGATCTGGCGCGAAACCCGAAGCTACTGCCAAGGCTGGATAGGGTGCGTCTGGCGCGGGCGCATGACGCCTTGACGCGGCATCTGTCGCGCCTGGGGCGTAGCGAACGCCGCCGCGATGCGCTGCGCGGAATCGCGACCAGCGTGGTGCTTAGCCTTTTGCTGGTCGCGGCGTTGTTCGTGGCCACACTGGTCTGGCGCGGCTTTCTCTGACCCCCGGGGGGTCAGAGCTTGGGATACAGCGGGAAGCGGGCGCAAAGCGTCGCCACTTCGGCGCGCACCTTGGCCTCGACCTCGGCATTGCCTTCGTCGCCATTGGCGGCCAGCCCGTCGACCACCTCGACGATCCAATCCGCGATCTGGCGGAATTCCGGCTCGGCGAAGCCGCGGGTGGTGCCCGCGGGCGTGCCCAGGCGGATGCCCGAGGTCACGAAGGGCTTTTCCGGATCGAACGGCACGCCATTCTTGTTGCAGGTGATATGGGCGCGGCCAAGGGCGGCCTCGGCGGCCTTGCCGGTCACCTTCTTGGGGCGCAGATCGGCCAGCATCAGGTGGTTGTCGGTTCCGCCCGACACGATGTCGATGCCGCCCTTCATCAGCTGGTCGGCCATCGCGCGGGCGTTGGCCACCACTTGCGCGGCATAGGTTTTGAACTCGGGCCGCAGCGCCTCGTGGAAGGCCACGGCCTTGGCGGCGATCACATGCATCAAGGGCCCGCCCTGAAGGCCCGGGAAGACGGCCGAGTTCACCTTCTTCGCGATGTCGGCATCGTTGGTCAGGATCATCCCGCCGCGCGGCCCGCGCAGGCTTTTGTGCGTGGTGGTGGTGACGACATGCGCATGCGGCAGCGGCGAGGGATGCTGACCGCCGGCCACCAGCCCCGCGATATGGGCCATGTCGACCATCAGATAGGCGCCCACCTCATCGGCGATGGCACGGAAGGCGGCCCAATCCCAGACCCGGGAATAGGCGGTGCCACCGGCGAGGATCAGCTTGGGCTTCGTCTCCAGTGCCTTGGCGCGGATCTCTTCGAGGTCAAGCTGCTGGTCCTGCGCGCGCACCCCGTAGGAGACCACGTTGAACCACTTGCCCGACATGTTGACCGGCGAGCCATGGGTCAGGTGCCCGCCCGAGTTCAGATCAAGCCCCATGAAGGTGTCGCCCGGCTTCAGCAGCGCCAGGAACACCGCCTGGTTCATCTGGCTGCCCGAATTGGGCTGCACATTGGCGAAGCCGCAGCCAAACAGCTCCTTGGCGCGCTCGATCGCCAGGGTCTCGGCCACGTCGACGAACTGGCAGCCGCCATAGTAGCGCTTGCCCGGATAGCCTTCGGCATATTTGTTGGTCAGAACAGAGCCTTGCGCTTCCAGCACGGCGGCCGAGACGATGTTCTCGGAGGCGATCAGCTCGATCTCGTCGCGCTGACGGCCCAGCTCGTTGCGGATCGCGCCGAAGATCGCGGGATCGCGGGATTCGAGCGCTTCGGTGAAGAAGCCGGGATCGCGGGGGGCTTGGGTATTCATGGCCATCTCCTGTACGGGGGGCTGCGGTTGAAGGCTGTTTAGCCGATGCGCTGCCCGGGAAAAAGGCTGGAAACGACGGCTTTTCCCTTCCGCGCGGCTCTTGCCAATCGCGTGGGTGCGGGTGAAGACTGTGCGCCAGGGTAGAGGAGGCGGCGCGTGGGTCGGAAAATTGCTTTCACCGCAAGCCGCAGCGATGTGGCGCAGGCGGCCTGCGCGCGGCTGGTGGCGCGCTACGGCGGGGTGCCGTTCGAAGAGGCCGAGGTGGTCGTGGCATTGGGCGGGGATGGCTTCATGCTGTACACGCTGCACGCGACCGAGACCCGCGACGTGGCGGTCTACGGGATGAATTGCGGCACCGTCGGTTTCCTGATGAATGAATTCTCCGAAGAGCGCCTGGTCGAACGGCTGGAAGCGGCCGAGGAAGAGGTGATCAACCCGTTGCGGATGACGGCGACCGATGCCGAGGGCAACTCACGCGATTTGCTGGCGATCAACGAGGTGTCCTTGCTGCGGGCCGGGCCGCAGGCGGCGAAGCTGCGTATCAGCGTCGACGGCAAGGTGCGGCTGGAGCCCTTGATCTGCGACGGCGCCCTGGTCAGCACGCCCGCCGGATCGACCGCCTATAATTACTCGACCCACGGGCCGATCCTGCCGATCGGGTCCGAGGTGCTGGCGCTGACGGCGGTGGCGGCCTACCGGCCGCGGCGCTGGCGCGGCGCGATCCTGCCCAAGCGCGCGGTGGTGCGCTTCGATGTGCTGGAGCCGGAAAAGCGCCCGGTGATGGCCGAGGGCGACGGGCGCAGCGTGCCCGATGTACGGGTGGTCGAGGTGCGGTCGGAACCTGCCGTGCGGCACCGGATCCTGTTTGATCCGGGGCATGGGCTGGAAGAGCGGTTGCTGAGCGAGCAATTCGCCTGAGGCCCCCCGCCTGAGATTCGCGGGCGGGCGGGCGCCGCGGGCGTATTTGGGGAACAATGAAAGGGTTATTCGGCGGCGTCGCGGTGCTGGCGCCAGCTTTCGAGCTTGCGGTAGAGCGTGGAGGGCGAGACCTCAAGCTTGCGCGACGCGCGCGGGACCGAGCCGTCGTAACGTGCCAGCGTGGCCTCGATCACGATCTGCTCGATCTCGGCCAGGGGGCGGCCGATCAGGTCGTCGAGGTGCAGAGCGGCCGTCGGGCCCGCAGGGCGACCCGCGTCGGGCGGCGGGGTGGCCTCGGCGATCAGATCGGGCGGCAGCATGGCTTCGGTCACCACCGGGCCGTCATTCAGCACCACGACGTTGCGCAGCGCATTGATCAACTGGCGCACGTTGCCCGGCCAGGGATGGTCGCGGAAGCGTTCCTTCACCCCGGGCGAGAGCGCAGTGAAGCTGCGGCCCTCTTCGGCGCTGAGGCGGGCGAGGGTGGTTTCGGCGATCGAGATCACGTCTTCGCCGCGCGTGCGCAGGGGCGGCATGCGGATCGGCACCACATGCAGGCGATAGTAAAGATCCTCGCGGAAGCGGCCGGCGCGGACCTCGGCCTGCGGATCGCGGTTGGTGGCGCACAGGATGCGCACGTCGACCTTGCGCGGCCGGGTCGCGCCCACCGGCTGGACCGTCGAGGTTTGCAGGAAGCGCAGCATCTTGGCCTGCAGGGCCAGGTCCATCTCGCAGATCTCGTCAAGAAAAAGGGTGCCGCCATCGGCCGCGGCGGCAGCACCGGGCTTGTCGGCGATGGCGCCGGTGAACGAGCCCCTGAGATGGCCGAAGACTTCGGATTCCAGCAGATCCTGCGGGATCGCGCCGCAATTGAGCGCGATGAAGGGGCGGCCGGCGCGGCCCGACAGGTCGTGGATCGCCTGGGCGCACAGCTCCTTGCCGGTGCCGCTTTCGCCGGTGATGAAGGCGGTGGCGATCGAGGGCGCGACCGAGCGGATCGTGGCGTAGACGCGCTCCATCACCGCTGAATCGCCGATCAGGTCGCCGGTGGGGCCCACCTGCGCGGGGGGCAAACGTGCGAGGTTCGGCGCGGCGCGGCGGGCGTTGGCGACCGCCGCGAGAAGGCGCTTGTCGTCGAAGGGTTTGACCAGGAACTCATGGGCCCCGGCGCGCATCGCCTCGACCGCCTTGTTGATCGAGCCATTGGCGGTGATCACGATCACCCGCGTCTCGGGGGCGAGCGCCAGCATGTCGGCCATCAGATCCAGCCCGTCGCGGTCGGGCAGCATCAGGTCGAGCAGCGCGATCGGATGGCGGGTGGCGCGGAAGGCTTCCCAGCCGTCGGCCGCCGTCACCGCGCCGTGGACCTGATGTCCGTCGAGTGTCAGGATCGTCTGGTACAGCTGTTGCAGCGAGGGGGTGTCCTCGATCAGCAGGAAGGGGGCCGGTTCGGTCATGGGCAGGCCTCTGGCGGCGATTGCCGGGCAATCAGGGGGATCAGGTCATCGGGCAGGCACAGCGCCTTGGGGCCGCGTTTGGCCAGGGATCTGCCTACGCGGGGGGGGCGTGCGGCCTTTGGCTTGCGAGCCGGATGTATCAGACGTTCCGCCCTGACCGTGCCGAGATCGGCGCAGAGGTGGCGTAGCAGGTCGGGGGCGCCTTCGGGGCCCGCGATGTCGATCAGAGGGTGCCGGCCACCGGTGCCATCCGCGATCACCGCCCGGAAGTCATGGCCCTGCGGGGCGAGGCAGAGGGCTGCCTTGCCGGCGGAGTGTCCGGGAACAGATATCGCATAGGTCATGGTGCGGATTGAGCCGTGCCCGGGCCGCGAGGGGTCGGGCTTGACACTTCATAGTTGCAGATGAATGTAGATTACGCCAAGCGCCGCGATCCGCCAACATGGCTGGAAAGACAGGTTTGACGCTAGCCCAGGCGGGGATTTACCCGCCTGGCGATCACAATTTTCCGTTGTGTGACGGAAGGTTCACTATCGCGCGTAGCCCAGGCCCTGCAGCGCCAGCCGGATTTCATCGAGTATCTCCGGGTCGTCGATCGTCGCCGGAATCTTGAAGGGCTGGGAATCGGCGATCTTCACCATCGTCGCGCGCAGGATCTTGCCCGAGCGCGTCTTCGGCAGCCGGTTGACCACGCAGCCCAGCTTGAACGCCGCGACCGGGCCGATCTTTTCGCGCACCAGACCGATGCATTCGCGCACGATCTCGTCCTCCGGGCGGTTGGTGCCCTTGTTGAGGCACAGAAAGCCAAGCGGTAGCTGCCCCTTCAACGCATCCGTCACGCCGATCACCGCGCATTCCGCGACGTCCTGATGGCCTGCCAGCACCTCTTCCATCGCACCGGTCGACAGCCGGTGGCCCGCGACGTTGATCACGTCGTCGGTGCGCGCCATGACGTAGAGATAGCCGTCCTCGTCGATATAGCCCGCGTCGCCGGTCTCATAATAGCCGGGGAAATGCTCCAGATAGGCTTTGCGGAACCGCGCCTCGGCGTTCCAGAGCGTCGGCAGCGTGCCCGGCGGCAACGGCAGCTTGACCGCAATCGCGCCCAGTTCGCCCGGCTTCATCGGCTGGCCGCCCTCATCCAGGATCTGCACGTCATAGCCCGGCATCGGCACGGTGGGAGAGCCGAGCTTGACGGGAAGCTCCTCGATCCCCAGCGGGTTGGCGACCATCGGCCAGCCGCTTTCGGTCTGCCACCAATGGTCGATCACCGGCACCTTCAGGGTTTTCTGCGCCCAGAGGATCGTGTCGGAATCGGCGCGCTCACCCGCCAGGAACAACGCGCGCAGGCTGGACAGGTCGTATTGCGACGCCAGCTCGCCCTTCGGATCCTCGCGCTTGATCGCGCGGAAGGCGGTGGGGGCGGTGAAGAAACTGGCGACCTTGTGGTCCTGGATCACCCGCCAGAAGGTGCCCGCGTCGGGGGTGCCGACGGGCTTGCCCTCGAACACCACGGTGGTGTTGCCATGCACCAGCGGCCCATAGGTGATGTAGCTGTGACCGACCACCCAGCCGACGTCGGAGGCGGCCCAGAATACTTCGCCCGGATCGACGTTGAAGATGTTCTTCATCGTCCAGTTCAGCGCCACCAGATGCCCCGCCGTGGGGCGCACCACGCCCTTGGGCTGGCCCGTGGTGCCAGAGGTGTAAAGGATATAGGCGGGATGGTCGCCTTCGACCGGCACGCAATCCGCCGGCTGGGCGCCGTACTGGAAGCTGTGCCAGCCGAAATCGCGGCCCTCGATCATCTTGGCCACCTCCTGCTCGCGCTGCAGGATGACGCAGAAGTCGGGCTTGTGGGTAGCCTGCTCGATCGCGGCGTCGAGCAGCGGCTTGTAATGCACCACCCGGCCCGGCTCGATCCCGCAAGAGGCCGCCAGGATCGCCTTGGGCTTGGCGTCGTCGATGCGGACGGCCAGTTCGTGCGCCGCGAAACCGCCGAAGACGACCGAGTGGATCGCACCAAGGCGGGCGCAGGCCAGCATCGCCTCCAGCGCCTCGGGCACCATCGGCATGTAGATGATGACCCGGTCGCCCTTCTCGATCCCCTTGGCCTTCAGCGCGCCGGCCAGCGTGGCGACCCGGTTGCGCAGCTCGGAATAGGTGATCTTGTGGGTGCGCCCGGTGATCGGGCTGTCGTAGATGATCGCGTATTGCGGCCCGCGCCCGGCCGCGACATGGCGGTCGACGGCGTTCCAGCAGGCGTTGACCAGACCGTCCTTGAACCATTCATAGATCGGGGCGTTTTCGTCCCAAAGCGCCTTTGAGGGCTTCTTCACCCAGTCGATTGCCTCGGCCTGTTCCATCCAGAAGGCTTCCGGGTCGGCCTTCCAGCGCGCATAGACGTCCTTGTAGCTCATCGCTGCCTCCTCCTGACCCCGCGTGGGGCGCTTTCCTCCGGCGGCCGACGGGGGCTTTGCAGCTTATCGTCCGAGGCACGCGGCCCCGTCCCGGTCGGGCTGTCTCTGTGTTAGGAAGGCGGGCGGCTGGGCGCAAGTTTCTTGCGGCCCGCCGGGGGGCGGCGCACGAAGAATTTTGCAGATCTTCGCGCGGACGCCCTGCAATTATTTGCAAACCGTGTCCGTCTTTACAGGCGGGCAGGGCGCAAGGCGGAGATTTGCAAATTTTGCGAATTTGCAGATCGCCGCCCCGCGCAGTCTGGCGCCCTAGCCGTAATGGGCGACCGGCGTGCCGGCCAGCGCGGCCATGTTCAACAGGCCCCGGGTGGTGATCGACGGCGTCACGATATGGGCGCGGTTGCCCATGCCCATCAGGATCGGCCCGACTTCCAGCCCGCCGGCCTTCATCTTCAGGATATTGCGCACGCCCGAGGCCGCGTCGGAATTCGCGAAGACCAGCACGTTTGCGGCGCCCTCGAAACGCGCGGCGGGGAAGATCCGATCGCGCACCCCCTGATCGAGGGCCGCGTCGATATGCATCTCGCCCTCATAGGTGAAATCGGGCTCTCTGTCGTCGAGCATCTCCATCGCGGCACGCATCTTCTCGCCCGAGATGCCCTCGAGATTGCCAAACTGGGAATGCGAGCACAGCGCGACCTTGGGGGCCAGACCGAAGCGGCGCACATGGCGGGCGGCGCCGATCACGGTTTCCATGATCTGTTCGGGCGTCGGTTCCTGGTTCACATGGGTGTCGGCGATGAACAGCGGCCCGTCTTCCAGGATCATCAGGCTGAGCGCGCCGACCGGGTGCAGCCCGTCGCGGGCCAGCACCTGACGAAGATAGTTCAGATGCCACAGATACTGGCCGAAGGTGCCGCAGATCAGACTGTCGGCCTCGCCGCGGTGGACCATGATCGCGCCGATCGCGGTGGTGTTGGTGCGCAGGATGGCGCGGGCGATGTCGGGGCTGACGCCGCGGCGCGCCATCAGCTCGTGATAGGTGCCCCAATAGTCGCGGTAGCGGGGGTCGTTCTCGGGGTTCACGATCTCGAAATGCTCGCCCGGTCGGATCGGCAGGCCGGCCCGTTCGCAGCGCATCGCCACCACGTCGGGGCGGCCGATCAGGATCGGCACCTCGGTGGTTTCCTCCAGCATGGCGGCGGCGGCGCGCAGCACGCGCTCGTCCTCGCCCTCGGCGAAGACGATCTTGCGGTTGGCGGTGCGCGCGGCCTCGAACACCGGCCGCATCAACAGGGTCGAGCGGAACACCGACCCATCCAGCCGGCGATGATAGGCCCCGAGATCCTCAAGCGGGCGGCTGGCGACGCCGGTTTCCATCGCCGCCTTGGCCACGGCGCTGGCGACCACGCCCATCAGGCGCGGATCGAACGGCTTGGGGATCAGGTAATCGGCGCCGAAGGCCATCGGCTCTCCCTGATAGGCGGCGGCGGCTTCGGCGCTGGTGGTGGTGCGCGCCAGCGCCGCGATGCCCTCGATGCAGGCGATCTGCATCTCGTCGTTGATCGTCGTGGCGCCCACATCCAGCGCGCCCCGGAAGATGAACGGGAAGCACAGCACGTTGTTGACCTGGTTGGGGTAATCCGACCGGCCGGTGGCGATGATCGCGTCCGGCGCCGCTATGCGCGCGGCATCGGGCATGATCTCGGGCATCGGGTTGGCCAGCGCGAAGATGATCGGCCGCTTGGCCATCTGTTTCACCATCTCGGGCGTCAGCACGTTCGGCCCCGACAGGCCCAGGAACAGATCGGCCCCCGCGATCGCCTCGCCCAATTGGCGCTTGTCGGTTTTCTGGGCGAAGGCCGCTTTTTGCTGCGTCATCTCTTCCTCGCGGCCCTCGTAGACCAGCCCGGCGATGTCGCACAGCCAGACGTTTTCACGCCGCACGCCCAGTTTCAGCAGCATGTTGAGGCAGGCGATGCCCGCCGCGCCGCCGCCGGTCGACACCACCTTGATGTCGGCGAACTCCTTGCCCGCGACGTGCAGCGCGTTGGTCGCCGCCGCGCCCACCACGATCGCGGTGCCGTGCTGGTCGTCGTGGAAGACCGGAATGTTCATCCGCTCGCGGCAGATCTTTTCCACGATGAAGCAGTCGGGCGCCTTGATGTCTTCAAGGTTGATCGCGCCGAAGGTGGGCTCCAGCGCGCAGACAAGCTCCGCCAGCTTCTCGGGGTCCTTCTCGTTCAGCTCGATGTCGAAACAGTCGATATTGGCGAATTTCTTGAAGAGCACCGCCTTGCCTTCCATCACCGGCTTCGCGGCCAGCGCGCCGATGTTGCCCAGGCCCAGCACGGCCGTGCCGTTGGTGACCACGCCGACCAGATTGCCGCGCGAGGTATAGCGGCTGGCGGTCGCGGGGTCGGCCTTGATCTCCAGGCAGGCCTCGGCCACGCCGGGGGAATAGGCGCGGCTCAGGTCGCGGCCGTTGGCCAGCGGTTTGGTCGCCCGGATCTCCAGCTTCCCCGGCTTCGGGAACTCGTGATAATCGAGCGCCGCCTGGCGCGCGCTGTCCTGCCTGTGCTCGTCCATCAGCGTCCTCCCTGGGATTTGGTTTAATGCTAAACCATTCCGTCCACGACGCAGTTAGCGCCTCTGGCCCCACAGTTTCAAGACGAAGTTGCGGGGCCAGTGCGGGGCCGGTGCGGGGCCGGTGCGCGGGCGCCACTGTGAAGCCTATCACATCGCACAGACTTCACATGTTCGAAACCCGCGCCGAAATCCGCCGCCCGGGCTGCCGCCCCGGCACCTCTTGCATCGCCCGCCCGCGCGCCGCACATTGCCCGGCACAGCAACGGAGGCCACCATGCCAGAGACCCTGCTAGATGCCGCGCGCCGTGTGCGCGAGAACGCCCACGCGCCCTATTCCCGCTTCAAGGTGGGCGCGGCGCTGCGCACGCCCTCGGGCCGGGTCCATGTCGGCTGCAACGTCGAG
This sequence comes from uncultured Albidovulum sp., assembly GCA_913064775.1. Taxonomy (GTDB): domain Bacteria; phylum Pseudomonadota; class Alphaproteobacteria; order Rhodobacterales; family Rhodobacteraceae; genus Acidimangrovimonas. The sequence continues at coordinate 21,896 of CAJYAD010000015.1, forward strand.
AACGTCGCCTACCCCGAAGGCACCTGTGCCGAGGCCGGCGCCATCGCCGCGATGGTCGCCGCGGGCGAGACAGAGATCGCCGAGATTCTGGTGATCGCCGACAGTCCCACGCCGGTGCCACCCTGCGGCGGCTGCCGTCAGAAGATCGCCGAATTCGCGGGCGCGGGGGTGACGGTCACCATGTGCACGCTGTCGGGTGAGACGCGCGACGTCACCGTGGCCGATCTGCTGCCGGGGGCCTTCAGTGGCGCCCATATGGAGGGCTGAGGTGGACGCCCGCCAGATCATCGCCGGGCTGCGCCGGGGTGAGCGCCCCGACGCCGAGGCGCTGGATTGGTTCGCCCGGGGCCTGGCCTCGGGGGCGGTAAGCGACGCCCAGGCCGGCGCCTTCGCCATGGCCGTCTGCCTGCAAGGATTGGGCGACGCGGGCCGCGTGGCGCTGACCCGGGCGATGCGCGATTCCGGTCGCGTGCTGGAATGGGATCTGCCGGGCCCGGTGCTCGACAAACATTCGACCGGCGGGGTGGGCGATTGCGTCTCGCTACTGCTGGGGCCGGCGCTGGCGGCCTGCGGCGCCTATGTGCCGATGATCTCGGGGCGCGGGCTGGGCCATACCGGCGGCACGCTCGACAAGCTTGAGGCGATCCCCGGCTTTCGCGCCGAGGTCTCGGTCGAGAAGCTGCGCGAGGTGACCCGCGATGTGGGCTGCGCCATCGTCGCCGCGACGGAAGAGATTGCCCCGGCCGACCGGCGCCTTTACGCGGTGCGCGATGTAACCGGCACGGTCGAGTCGATCGACCTGATCACCGCCTCGATCCTGTCTAAGAAGCTGGCCGCCGGGCTGGAGGGGTTGGTGCTGGACGTCAAGACCGGCTCGGGCGCCTTCATGAAATCCTATGACGATGCGCTGGATCTGGCGCAGGCGCTGGTGTCGACGGCGCAGGGCGCGGGCTGCATGACCACCGCGCTGATCACCGACATGAGTCAGCCGCTGGCCGCCGCCGCCGGCAATGCGCTGGAGGTGATAGAGGTGATGGAGACGCTGACCGGCACCTCCGTCAACGCGGCGCTTTGGGATCTGACGGCGGCGCTGGGCGGCGAGGCGTTGGCGCTGGGCGGGCTCGCCGCCGATGCCGAGGACGGCGCCGACCGGATCGAGGCCGCGCTGGAATCGGGCCATGCCGCCGAGATCTTCGGCCGCATGGTCGCGGCGCTGGGCGGGCCGCTGGATTTCGTTGAGCGCTGGCCCGACCGGCTGCCCTCGGCCCCCGTCATGCGCGAGGTTCTGGCGGGGCGCGCGGGCTATGTCTCGGCGATCGACGGCGAGGCGCTGGGTCTGGCGGTCGTGGCGCTGGGCGGCGGGCGGATGAAGGGCGGCGACCGGATCAACCCCTCGGTCGGGCTGTCCGACATCGCGGGGGTGGGGGAACATGTCTCGGCGGATCTGCCGGTCGCGATCGTGCATGCCGCGACCGACGCCGAGGCCGACGCCGCCGAAGCCGCCGTGCGCGCCGCCTTCACGCTGGGCGAGACCGAGGTGGAAGAGCCGCCGTTGATCTACGAGAGGATCGCGTGATGGCCCGCGCCTTCCTTGTCGTGATGGACAGTGTCGGCGCGGGTGGGGCGCCGGATGCGGGGGACTTCTTCAACGACGGCATTCCCGACACCGGCGCCAACACGCTGGCCCATATCGCGCGCGCCTGCGCGGCGGGGCAGGCGGAACAGGGGCGCAGCGGCCCGCTGAACCTGCCCCATCTCGATGCGCTGGGGCTGGGGGCGGCGGTGCGCCTGGCCTCGGGCGCCGAGACGCCGGGGCTTACGGCCCTGCCGCAGGGCCTGTGGGGGGCGGCGACCGAAGTGTCGCGCGGCAAGGACACCCCCTCGGGGCATTGGGAACTGGCGGGCGTGCCGGTGCCGTGGGACTGGCACTATTTCACTGCGCCCGTCGACAGCTTTCCCGCCGATCTGGTGGCCGAGGTCTGCCGGCTGGCGGGCTGCGCCGAGATCCTGGGCAATTGCCACGCCTCGGGCACCGAGATCATCGCGCGGCTGGGCGAGGACCATATCCGCACCGGCTGGCCGATCTGCTATACCTCGGCCGACAGCGTCTTCCAGATCGCCGCGCATGAGGAACATTTCGGCCTGAACCGGCTTTATGCGCTGTGCGAGGCGCTCGCGCCCCGACTGCATGCGATGCGGGTGGGCAGGGTGATCGCGCGGCCTTTCACCGGCGCACCCGGCGATTTCCGCCGCACCCCCAACCGCCACGATTACGCCATCGCCCCGCCGGCGCCGACGCTGCTGGACTGGGCGCAGGACGCGGGGCACCAGACCCATGCCGTGGGCAAGATCGGTGACATCTTCTCGATGCGCGGGGTGGGGGCGCTGCACAAGGGCCCCGACGATGCCGCGCTGATGGATCATCTGCACCGGCTGCTGGCCGAGGCGCCCGACGGCGCGCTGGTCTTCGCCAATTTAGTCGAATTCGACAGCCTCTGGGGTCACCGCCGCGATGTGTCGGGCTATGCGCGCGCATTGGAATGGTTCGATGCCGAGGTCGGGCGGCTGGTGGCGCGCCTGCGCCCGGGCGATCTGATGATCTTCACCGCCGATCATGGCAACGATCCCACCTGGACCGGCGGCGACCACACCCGCGAGCGGGTGCCGGTGCTGGGGGCGGGGCTGGGGTTGCGGCCGGTCGGTCAGGTGGCCTATGCGGATATCGCGGCCTCGATCGCCGCGCATCTTGGATTGACGCCGCAAGGCCCCGGACGGAGCTTCCTGTGATCCCGAAGATCGAACTTCACCTGCATTTCGAGGGCGCCGCGCCGCCCGCTTTCATTCGTGGCCTCGCGGCCGAGAAACATGTCGACATCTCCGGCATCTTCGATGAGCGCGGCCATTACGCCTACAAGGATTTCTGGGATTTCCTGCGCGTCTACGAGGCCGCCACCTCGGTCCTGCAGACGCCCGAGGATTTCGCCCGCCTGACCCGCGCGGTGCTGGAAGAAAGCTCGGCCAACGGCGTGATCTATACCGAAACCTTCCTGAGCCCCGATTTCTGCGGTGGCCGCGACCTGTCGGCCTGGCGCGAATATCTGGCCGCGATCCAGGAAGCCGCGGCCGAGATCGAGGCCCAGGGTGGCCCGATCCTGCGCGGCATCGTCACCCCGATCCGCCATTTCGGCCCCGACAAGGCCCGCGAAACCGCGCTATGTGCCGCCGAAACCGCCGGTGATTTCATCGTGGGCTTCGGCATGGGCGGCGATGAGAAGACCGGCGAGCCGAAGGATTTCCTCTACAGTTTCGACATGGCGCGCGAGGCCGGGCTGCGGCTGACCTGCCATGCCGGCGAATGGGGCGGGCCGGAAAGCGTGCGCCGCGCCTGGAAGGATCTGGGGGTCGAGCGCATCGGCCACGGCGTGCGCGCCATCGAGGATCCGGCGCTGGTTGAGGAGCTGGCCGAGGCCGGCGTGGTGCTGGAGGTCTGCCCCGGATCGAACATCGCGCTGGGCCTTTACAAGGACTGGCGCAGCCACCCGATCGGGCGGTTCTACGATCAGGGCGTGAAGGTCACCGTTTCGACCGACGATCCGCCGTTCTTCCACACCACGATGACGCGCGAATTCGATCGCCTGGCCGAGGCGCTGGACTGGGACGACGGGGTGTTCCATACCCTTAACAGAACCGCCGCCGAGGCCGCCTTTTGCGACAAGACCACCCGCGCCGCGCTGATCAAGCGACTGGAGAGCCAGCCATGAAGACCCATCTGACCGTCGTCGACCATCCGCTGGTGCAGCACAAGCTGTCGATCATGCGCGACAAGGAGACCTCGACCGCCAGCTTCCGCCAGCTTCTGCGCGAGATCAGCCAGCTTCTGGCCTATGAGGTGACGCGCGAGCTGCCCCTGACCACCCGGCGCATCGAAACCCCGATCTGCGCGATGGACGCCCCGGCGATCGAGGGCAAGAAGCTGGTGCTGGTGTCGATCCTGCGGGCGGGCAACGGGTTGCTCGACGGCATTCTGGAACTGATCCCGGCGGCGCGGGTGGGCTTTGTCGGCCTCTACCGCGACGAGGAGACGCTGGAGCCGGTGCAATACTACTACAAGGTCCCGGCCGAGCTGGGCGACCGCCCGGTGATCGTCGTCGATCCGATGCTGGCGACGGGCAATTCCTCGGTCGCGGCGATCGACCTGCTGAAGAAGTCGGGCGCCAAGAACCTGCGCTTTCTGTGCCTGCTGGCAGCGCCGGAAGGCATCAAGAGAATGCGCGAAGCCCATCCCGATGTGCCGATCGTGACAGCGGCGGTAGACGAGAAGTTGGACGACAATGGATATATTGTGCCAGGGCTAGGGGATGCGGGTGACAGGATGTTTGGCACAAAATAAGCCAATTCATGCTTTACTCAGCGTCCGGCTTCCGTCATGATTTTCCAACGCACCAAGGGGGTAATCATGTTGTTTCGAGTGCTGGCGGTCGCGATGGTGGCGACGGGTCTGACACCCTACATGGGGCAGGCGCGGACGATGGATCAGTCGCAAGGCCCGGCGGAGCTGCCCCCTGCAAGCTTCAACGGCAACCAGTTCGTCGACAGCAGCGGCTGCATCTTCCTGCGCGCTGGTTTTGGCTCTCAAACCTCCTGGGTGCCGCGCGTCACCCGTGACCGGCACCTTTATTGCGGCTACAAGCCGACCTTCGCCGCCAACGAGACCCGCCCCAACCATGAGGGCAGCTTCTCGACGTCGATGCCGCTGTCGCCGAAGAAGCCCACGGTGACGGCCTCGGCCGCAGAGTCTGCCGGCACCTCGATGCCCAATGCCACCGCCGGCAGCGCGGAGGCCTTCACCGCCCAAAGCACCCCGGGCATTGCCAGCGGCACGCCGGTCGCCGCGGTGCCCGCCGCCAAGGCGATGCAGCGCAGCCGCGCCCAGGTCGCGCCCGCCCGCGTGATTCCGGCCGCCGTGGTCGGCGGGCCGTCGATCGCGGGGCGTCCGGTGCAATTGGTCCGCAAGGCGCAATGTGCCGATTATGCGCCCGAGGTTTCGCAGGTCTACACCCTGTCGGACGGGCGCAGCGCGATCAGCTGCGCGCCGGGGTCGAACACCTATCTGGTCGTCCGGGTGGTCGCGGGTTCCAACCAGCCGCAGGCGGCAGCCAATACCGCGAATTACCAGCCCGACGACACGGGCAGCGCCAATGTGCCGATCGCGCCGCCGGCGCCTTTGCTGCCCTACAAGGGCGGCAATGGCACAACCACCGCCAATTATCACGCCTATGGGGCAGGGGCCCCCGCCAGGGCCGCTGCGGCGACATCGGGCGGGCAGCAGGTCTACTCCGCGATTTCGACCGGCGATCCTTTTGCCCGGTCGTTGAACAGCCTTCCCCGCTCGGCCTCTGGCGCCACCGAGGTTCCGCCCGGCTACAAGCAAGCCTGGAGCGATGGCCGCCTGAACCCGCAGCGCGGGCCGCGTACCCCCGAGGGCAATGCCCAGATGGATCTGGTCTGGACCCATTCGGTCCCGCGCGAGCTGATCAATACCACGACCATGCGCAACGCCGCGGCGCAAAATCCCGGCCTGCGCTACCCCGAGACGGCCGCGCCGCCGCGCCCGACCCGCGAGGTCGCGGTGACGCGCCGCGCACCGCTGCGCGCCATCGGGTCAAGCCGCGATATGGCGCGGGCCTCTGCGCCGGTTGCGACAGGTAGCTATGTGCAGGTGGGGAGCTTCGGCGTGCCGTCGAATGCCAATGATACCGCGGCGCGGCTGCGCGCAATGGGCTATCCGGTGGCGATGGGGCACCTGCGCTCGCACGGGCGCGTCCTGCAAACGGTGATGGCAGGTCCGTTCGGATCGTCCGCGCAGCTTTCCGCGGCACTGCACCAGGTCCGCGCGGCAGGTTTCGGGGACGCCTATATCCGCTAGTTAGGCCTTAGCGACCTAAGAGACACAAGAGACGACAAGGGCAGGCAAGACCCGGCAGTAACGAAGGCAGAAACAGGCAAGAAACAAGGCGCCCCCTCCTGATCCGGCGGGGGCGCCTTCGTGTTTCGGGGGGCCGCACAAGTTCGGTGATCACAAGTGGCGCGATCGGTGTCCCCGCCATCACGGGCGCTCTAATCGCCGCAGATGCCCTGCAGCCCGACCCAGTTGTCATCTGAAATCAACGCCGGCGGCGGCGGGCCATTGGCAAAGGGATCGGCGGCGATCAAGCGGGCGGCCTCTGCGGCGGCGCCGGGCACGGGCGGTTTCGTGGCTGCAAGGGCCTTGGCATAGGGCGTGGTCGGCAGGCCCTCGGCCTTGAAGCGCGCGATCAGGGCCCCGTCGTGGGCCGGCGGGGCCAGCCTGGCCGCGCGCAACAGGGCCTCGCCGTACCCGTGCAGCGCCTTGGGCACCATCTGCCCCGTCGTCAGCAGCCGCACCGTGGCGCCCAGCCCCGCCCAATGCAGCAGGCCAAGCAGCGGGTCTGTTTCCGCCCCGCGGGCGCGCTCGGCCAGCGCATAGCCGGCGGCGACGTCGGGGCCGTTGAAATCCTCGATCAGGTCGCTGCGCAATACGAGGATGCCGCCGGGCAGATGCGCCGCCCGGACCGGCCCGCCGGGCACCACGACGATGTGCACCCCGCCTTCGGGGAACAGCCTGTCGGTCAATTTCGCCAGGGCCCTGGTGCCGGGGTAACCCGCGCAGCGTGGGCCGGTGACGCGGGTCAGGTCGGCCAGCGCCATCTCGCCGATTTGCTGGCGCTTTGAGGCCGGTACCATCTGTGCGGTATGGCGGATCAGTGCGCCGGGCAGCCAGAACACCGCCAGCAGCACCGCTGTCAGGATGGTCCCGGCGATCAGGAACTGGCGCAGCCGTCCGGGGCGCGGGCGGTGAGAATCGATCACCCCGCGGACGGTCTCGATCGCGCCGATCATGTCTTCGTCGTCCAGCTCAAGGGTTTCGACGGCGTCGGGGCTGGGGGTGAAGAGCGCGGGCATCTCGCCCGGGTTCATGCGGATCAGCGCGGGCAGCGACCAATGGGTCAGCGCGCTTTCCGAGCGGCTGTCGGACAGCACCAAAGAGGCCTCTCCGAACGAGACGATGACGTCACGCCGCTGCGCATCCGGCGTCTCGTGCCAGATTCCTTGGCTTTCCAGCCTTTGGTATTTCGACAGCGCCGTGACGCGCGGCATGGGCCTGCTCTTTGTGCCTCTTTCACGCTACTCTACCGCATGTCGTGTCCGGGGCAAAGGGGAGGGGGACCCGCGCGGGCGGTTTTGCATCGCTGCAGCGGGGCAGTTTGCAGATCATTGCGCCGGGGGGGGCACCTCGCGTCGTCATCGTCGCTCGAACCGATGGCGCAAGGGGGACGGCCTCGGTGGCGTATCTCATCCCAGAAGAAGACCAAAGCGGGCCTCTTTGCCTTCACTTTGGCACAAATATCTCGGGGGCGCAGGGGGCAGCGCCCCCGCCTCAGGCGTCCAGCAGCTTGGCCACGGCACGCAGTTCGAACTTCTGGATCTTGCCGGTCGAGGTTTTGGGAAGCTCGGAAAAGACCACATGCTTGGGCGTCTTGAACCCCGCCAGCCGTTCGCGGGCGAAGGCGGTCAGCTCGGCCGCGGTCGCCTTGGCGCCTTCCTTCAACTCGACGAAGGCACAGGGCACCTCGCCCCATTTGACATCCGGCTTGGCGACCACGGCGCAGAGGCTGACCGCGGGGTGGCGCATCAGCACGCCCTCGACCTCGACGGAACTCACATTCTCGCCGCCCGAGATGATGATATCCTTGGCGCGATCGGTGATCTTGATATAGCCGTCCTCATGCTGGAAGGCGATGTCGCCCGAACGGAAATAGCCCCCCTTGAAGGCTTCGCGCGTGGCCTCGGGATTGCGATAATACCCCTTCATCACGCCATTGCCGCGCAGCGCGATCTCGCCCAGGTGGTGGGCATCGCGCGGCACCGGCTGGCCGGCCTCGTCATGCACGACCGCCTCTTCCATCATCGGCATCAAGACGCCGGTGCGCGCCTTCAGCTCGGACCGGGTGTCGCCCTCGGCCCCGTCCCAGTCCGGGCGCCAGGTGCATTCGGTGGCGGGGCCGTAGACCTCGGTCAGCCCGTAGACCTGGGTGATGTTGAAGCCCAGCGGCTCAATCGCCGCCAGGGTCGCGGCGGGGGGCGGCGCGCCGGCGGTGAAGACCTCGACCACATGGTCGAAGTCGCGGCGTTCCTCGGCCCGCGCGTTGATGAGCGCGTTCAGCACGATCGGGGCGCCGCCGAAATGGGTCACGCCCTCGTCGGCGATCGCGGCATAGATGTTGCCCGCAGTGATGTCGCGGCAGCACACCAGCGTGCCGCCCAGCATCGGAATCATCCAGGGATGGCACCAGCCGTTGCAGTGAAACAGCGGCACGATCGTCAGGTAGACGGGGTAAAGCACCATGCGCCAGGCGATCGCATTGCCCATCGTGCAAAGATAGGCGCCGCGGTGGTGATAGACCACGCCCTTCGGCCGCCCGGTGGTGCCCGAGGTATAGTTTAGCGCGATGCTTTCCCATTCGTCCTCGGGCATGATCCAGGGCGCGTCGGGGTCGCCCCCGGCCAGAAGCGCCTCATACTCCGGATAACGGCCCGAGGGCACATGGCCCACCTCGGCATCGGCGACCTCGATAATCTGCGGGGCGGGGCCTTCCATCGCCTTGATGGCGGCCTCGACCAGCGGGATCAGGGGGCTGTCGACCAGTACCATCGTTGCGCCACCATGGTCGAAGATATAGGCGACCGTCTCGACATCGAGCCTTGTGTTGATGGTGTTCAGAACGGCACCGGCGGCGGGCACGCCGAAATGCGCCTCGGCCTGGGCGGGGGTGTTGGGCAGCAGCGTCGCCACCACGTCGCCCGGCCGCACCCCGCGGCCCGTCAGGCCCGAGGCAAGCCGTCCCACGCGGTCGGCATATTCGGCATAGGTCCGGCGGGTGCCGCCATAGACCACGGCGGTGCGGGTCGCGAAGATATCGGCCGCGCGGTGCAGATGCGACAGCGGCGTGAGGGGCACATAATTCGCCGCGTTGCGTTCCAGTCCCGTCTCGTCCGCCAGCCAGCCCATGCGCGTGGCCTCCCCCATCATTGCACCTGATCGAGTAATACCGCGCGCAAGGCGAAAGGAAAGCCCACGCGGGCCATGTATCGGACGGAATCTGTTTCTGCTTGGGGAGAATGGTCCACGGAGGGGGCATCGTTGCGGCTCGGCAATTTTGAGCAACGATGGGCGCGGCGCCCGTCCATCCGCCTGCCGCCACCTTTACGCGCAGCGTGCAACGGGGCACTCTGCGCCGCATGATCATTTCGCGCAGGCGCCGCTACATCTTCGTCCATATTCCCAAGACCGGGGGCACGGCGCTTAGCCTCGCGCTGGAGGCGCGGGCGATGAAGGATGACATCCTGATCGGCGACACCCCCAAGGCGCGGGCGCGGGCGCGGCGGCTGCAGGGCCTGCGCGCGCGCGGGCGGCTGTGGAAGCACGCGACGCTGGCCGATATCGAGGGGTTGGTGAGCGTGGACGAGATTGCCGCTTTCTTCACCGTCACCCTGGTGCGCAATCCCTGGGACCGGATGGTCAGCTATTATCACTGGCTGCGCGAACAGGGCTGGGACCATCCCGCCGTGCGCCTGGCCAAGGCCACGGATTTCGCGGATTTCCTGCGCGCCCCCCAGACCCGCCAAAGCGTCAAGGCGGCGCCCTACGGCGCTTATCTGCGCGGCTCTGACGGCCGCGAGCATTGCGATCTGTTCATCCGGCTGGAGCATTTCGACACCGATGTCGCCCCGTTAGAGGCGCATCTGGGCCTAGTGCTTGCCCCGCTGGAACGGGCCAATGCCTCGGCCCGGAGCCGCGATTGGCGGGGCTATTACGATGCGGGGACGCAGGATCTGGTGGCGGATCTGTGCGCCGAGGACATCGCGCGCTTCGGCTACCGGTTCGAAAGCTAGAAAAGAAGAAGTCCGGGGGGCTGTCTGCCCCCCGGACCCCCCGAGGATATTTGTGCCAGAAAGAAAGGCCGGTCTTAGGCTGCCTTTGCGGTCGGGGCGAAGCGACCGTAGAAGGTTTCGCCCTTCTTCGCCATCTCGCGCAGCAGCTTCGGCGCCGCGAAACGGTCGCCGTAGCGTTTGGTCAGCTGATCGCAAAGCTCGACCGCGCGCGCAGCCCCCAGCATGTCCAGCCAGGAAAGCGGCCCGCCCGACCAGGGCGCGAAGCCCCAGCCAAGGATCGCGCCGACGTCGCCCTCGCGGATGTCCATCAGCACGCCGTCCTCCAGCGCGCGCACCGCTTCCAGCACCTGGGCGAAGAGCAGGCGGTGCTGCACCTCGGTCACGTCGGGCTGATCGTCCTGTGCGGGGTATTTGTCGGCCAGCCCCTGCCACAGGCCTGTGCGCTTGCCCTTGTCGTCATAGGCATAGAAGCCCGATTTGGATTTCCGCCCCAGGCGGCCCTGATTGTACATCCAGAACAGCACGTCATCGACGGCGTCGTCGGGGTAGTCCGCGCCCATCGCCGCCTTGGTCGCCTTGGCGATCTTCACGCCCAGATCGATCGAGGTCTCATCCACCAGTTGCAGCGGGCCCAGCGGCATGCCGACAAGTTTCGCCGCGTTCTCGACCAGTGCGGGTTCGACGCCTTCGGCCACCATGCGCACACCCTCGTTGATATAGGGGATGATGCAGCGGTTGGCGTAGAAGAAGCGCGCGTCGTTGACCACGATCGGCGTCTTGCGGATCTGGCGCACAAAGTCGAGCGCCTTGGCCACGGCGCGGTCACCGGTTTTCTTGCCCTTGATGATCTCGACCAGTGCCATCTTGTCGACGGGGCTGAAGAAGTGGATGCCGATGAAGCCGGCGGCGTCCTTCGCGGCCTTGGCCAGCTCGGTGATCGGCAGGGTCGAGGTGTTGGTGGCGAAGATGCAGTCCTCGGCCACCACGGCCTGGGCGCGGGCGGTGACCTCGGCCTTGACCTTGGGATCCTCGAACACCGCCTCGACGATCAGGTCGCAGCCTTTCAGCGCGGCGTAATCGGTGGTGGCGGTGATCCGGGCGAGCAGTTCGTCCTTCTTCTCCTTGGTCGACCGGCCGCGGCTGATCGCCTTGTCCAGCAGCCCTTCGGAATAGGCCTTGCCGCGGTCGGCGGCGTCCTGCGCCGCGTCGATCAGCACCACCTCGATGCCGGCGCGCGCGCTGACATAGGCGATGCCCGCGCCCATCATGCCGGCGCCGAGGATGCCGACCTTCTGCACCTTCTGGTCGGGCACGCCCTGGGGCCGCACCGCACCCTTCTCCAGCGCTTCCTTGTTGAGAAACAGCGACCGGATCATCGCGGCCGAGGAGGGGTTCATCATCACATGGGTGAACCAGCGCGCCTCGATCTTCAGGGCGGTGTCGAAGGGCACCAGCGCGCCCTCATAGACCGCGCTCAGCAGCGCCTTGGCGGCCGGATAGACGCCTTGCGTCCGGCCATGCACCATCGCGGCGGCGCCGACGAAGGTCATGAAACCCGCCGGCTGGTAGGGCGCGCCGCCCGGCATCTTGTAGCCCTTCATGTCCCAGGGCTTCACGCAATCGCTGTCCTTGGCCTGCAACACCCAGGCCTTCGCGGCGGCCAGCGGATCCTCGACCACCTCGTCGATCACGCCCGCGGCCTTGGCCCTCTTGGGGTCGTTCATCTTGCCTTCCAGCAGCAACGGGGCGGCGCCCATCGCGCCCAGCTTGCGCACCAGCCGCGTCGTGCCGCCCGCGCCGGGGAAGAGGCCGACGAGGATCTCGGGCAGGCCCAGCTTGGCCTTCGGGTTGTCGGCCACGAAGATCCGGTGCGTCGCCAGCGCCAGTTCCAGCCCGATGCCGGCGGCGGTGCCGGGCAGGGCGGCGGCGATCGGCTTGGCGCCCTTCAGGGTCTTGGGATCCATCCCGGCGCGCTCAATCCGGCGCAGCACGCCGTGCATGCGCATGATCCCGTCGAACACCGCCTTGGCGGGATCGTCGCCGGCGCTGTCCTTCAGCGAGGCCAGCACGTTCAGATCCATCCCGCCGGCGAAATCCTTCTTCGCCGAGGTGATGACGATGCCCTTCACCGCATCGTCCGCCAGCGCCGCCGCGACATGGGCGTCCAGCTCTTCGAGCCCCTCGAAGCTCATGACGTTCATCGACTTGTCGGGCACGTCCCAGGTGATGATTGCGACGCCGTCGGCGCCTTTCTTGAAATGAAAATCGCTCATGTCTTCTCTCCCTCTTTCGGGTAGGGGGTTCCGTCGAGATGCGTGTACCCCGCGGACGTCGCCAACAGGTCGAGGCCCGGATAGTGGCAGATGTTGTGCGGCTGACGGCCGCCCGCGATCAGGTAGACCGCGGGCGCATCGGTGTGGTTGCGCAAGGTGTGGGCGACCGGGTCGCCCGCCTTCCAGCAGCAGAAATCACCGGGATTGAGGATCGTGTCGGTCTGATCCTCGGCCACGGTCAGCGACCCCTCCAGCATGTAGAGGAATTCGTCCTCGTGCTCTTCCCAATGTTGCTGGCTGGATTGCCGGCCCGGATGCAGCGTCTCCAGCGCGATGCCGAACTGCGTGAGGCCGCCGGCCTCGGTCAGGTGGCGGTCGCTGAAATTTCCGCGCCCGAGGTTGTAGGGCGCGGGGTAGCCAGAGGCGCTCTCGTGCTCGGGCAGGCTGTCCTTGCGGAAGACCGCCATCAGACGCGCTCGATGATGGTGGCCGCGCCCATGCCCGAGCCGATGCACAGTGTGGCAAGGCCGACCTCCTTGTCGCTGCGCTCCAGCTCGTCGAGCAGCGTGCCGAGGATGATCGCGCCGGTGGCGCCCAGCGGGTGGCCCATGGCGATCGCGCCGCCGTTGACGTTGACCTTGTCCATGTCGGCGTCAAAGGCCTGCTGAAAGCGCAGCACCACCGAGGCGAAGGCCTCGTTCACCTCGAACAGGTCGATGTCGGAAAATGCCATGCCACTTTCGCGCAGGATCTTCTCGGTCACCGTCACCGGGCCGGTCAGCATAATCGTCGGATCGGTGCCGATCTTGGCGGTCGACCGGATCCGGGCGCGGGGCTTCAGCCCGTATTGCTTGCCGAATTCGGCATTGCCCACCAGCACCCCCGCGGCACCGTCGACGATGCCCGAGGAATTGCCCGCGTGGTGGACATGATCGATCCGCTCGAGATGCGGATATTTCATGATCGCCACCTTGTCGAAGCCCGGCATCTGCTCGCCGATATCCTTGAAGCTGGGCTTCAGCGCGCCGAGCGTCTGCATGTCGGTGCCGCGACGGATGAATTCGTCATGGTCAAGGATCGGCAGGCCGTTCACGTCCCGGACGGTCATCACCGAGCGGGCAAAGCGGCCCTCGTCCCAGGCCTTCGCGGCGCGCTTCTGGCTTTCGACGGCCAGCGCATCCGCCTGGTCGCGCGAAAAGCCGTATTCGGTGGCGATGATGTCGGCACCGATGCCCTGGGGGACGAAATAGGTCTTCATCGCGATGTCGGGGTCGACGGCGATGGCGGCGCCGTCGCTGCCCATCGGCACCCGGCCCATCATCTCGACCCCGCCGGCGATATAGGCCTGACCGGAACCGCCGCGGATCTGGTTGGCGGCGATGTTCACGGCCTCCAGCCCCGAGGCGCAGAAGCGGTTGATCGACACGCCCGGGATCGATTCGTCGAGATCCGAGGCCAGCACGGCGGTCCGCGCCAGACAGCCTCCCTGCTCCATGACCTGGGTGACATTGCCCCAGATCACGTCCTCGACCGCATGGCCGTCGAGGTTGTTGCGCGCCTTCAACGCGTTCAGCACCAGCGCCGAAAGCCGCGCGGCGGTGACTTCGTGCAGACTGCCATCCTTGCGGCCCTTGCCACGCGGGGAGCGCACCGTGTCGTAGATAAATGCGTCGGTCATCATGTCCTCCTTACGCCCGGTCGGCTGGCGAGCCGGGCATCAACTCATAGGGGTGTTTCCAGCCGGGCAGGGCGGTGATGCGGTCCAGCCAGGCGTCGATATTGGGGAAATCCTTGCGCTCGAACCCGTAGGGCTCGGGGTAGTAAAGGTAGCCGCAACAGGCGATATCGGCGAGCGTCACCTGGTCGCCCACCATCCAGTCGCGCCCCGCCAGATGGCCTTCGAGCACCTTCAGCGCGCTCATCACCCGGCCGCCGAGCCATTGGATCGCCTCCTGCGGGCGCTTCTCCTCGGGCAGGAAGTTCATCATGAAGCGCAGGCCGCCCTGCTGGCCCGACCCCTTCTGCGCGTCCCAGAACATCCAGCGCAGGATCTCGTTGCGATCACCGTCTATCAGCTTGCCGGTCTTCTCGGCCACATGCAGCTGGATCACGCAGGATTGGGTCAAGGTCAGATCGCCCTCGACGAACACCGGGGCCTCGCCCATCTCGTTGATCGCCCGGAACTCGGGGCTGCGGCTTTCGCCGTTGAAGAAGTCGACATAGACCGGCTCCCAATCATACCCCGTCAGCGCCAGTGTCAGCGCCGCCTTGTAGGCATTTCCGGATTCCCCGAAGCAGTAGAGTTTGGCGGTCATCAGCACATCCTTCCCGATGTCGCGCCCGTCGCAGGCGCCGTGTTTGAGCATTTGGACCAAGATGAAGACCAAAAGGTCTTCTGGTAACCGGCGGTTAACCCTGATCCATCAAAGTTACTGGCGCGGTACAGGCTGGAGAGCCGATGACCGCCCAAGGTGAAGCCCCGCCGCGCGCCGCGCGTTCCGTCTGACGGTCGCGCGCGGCGGCGGGGTGAACTGCAGGCTGCCCGCACGCGACAGAAGGGTTCGAAACGCGTTCCCGCTTCATCTTGGCGAAAATACTCCACGGGGGTGCGGGGGTGTGAAACCCCCGCCTCCAACCGTCCAAGCCGCGCCGCGCCCATGCTTCTCTCCTTCAGAGCGACCTCGCGATCAGCTCCTTCATGATCTCGTTCGTCCCGCCATAGATGCGCTGCACCCTGGCATCCGTCCACATTTCCGCCACGGCATATTCCTGCATGAAGCCGTAGCCGCCGTGCAATTGCAGGCATTCGTCCAGCACCTCGCCCTGGGTGTCGGTCAGCCAGTATTTTGCCGCCGCCGCCTTCTCGACCGTCAGCTTGCCTTCCAGATGTTCGGTGATGCACTCGTCAAGGAAGGCGCGCGCCACCATGGTCTTGGTCTGGCATTCCGCCAGCTTGAAGCGGGTGTTCTGGAACTGCAGCAGGTTGCCGCCGAAGGCCTCGCGTTCCTTGGCATAGCGAATGGTGCGCTCGACCGCGCCCTCCATCGCGCCGACCGCGCCGCAGCCGATGATCAGCCGCTCTTGCGGGAGCTGCTTCATCATCTGGTAGAAGCCCTGGCCCTCTTCGCCGCCGAGGATGTTTTCCGGCGCGATCTCGACATCGTCGAAGAACAGCTCCGACGTGTCCGCCGCTTGCAGCCCGATCTTGTCAAGGTTGCGGCCCCGGGTGAAACCCTTCGCGCCCTCGGTTTCCAGCGCCACCAGGGAAATCCCCTTGGCCTTGGCCGACGGGTCGGTCTTGGCCGCCACCAGGATCAGGTTGGCGTGCTGGCCGTTGGTGATGAACGTCTTCTGGCCCGACAGCCGGTAGGCATTGCCGTCGCGCACCGCGCGGGTCTTGATCGCCTGCACGTCCGATCCGCACGAAGGCTCGGTCATCGCCAGCGCGGTGACGATCTCTCCGGTCACCATCTTCGGCAGCCAGCGCTTCTTTTGCTCTTCGGTGCCGTAGCTCAGGATGTAATGCGCGACGATGCCCGAATGGATGCCCTGCCCCCAGCTGGCCAGATTGGCGCGCGAAGCCTCGGCCAGGATCACCGCCTCATGGCCGAAATCGCCGCCCACGCCGCCGTATTCCTCGGGGATCGAGGGGCACAGCAGCCCAAGCGCCCCGGCCTCGGCCCAGGTGTCGCGGTCCATCTCGCCCTGTTTGCGCCAGCGCTCGAACTTGGGCGCCCATTCCTCGGTGATGAATTTGCGCGCCATCTCGGCAAGCATCCTGTGCTCGTCCGTCATCCAGCTCGAAGCCATGCGTTCCTCCCTGTGCTTTTCGTGCTTGCTGTCTCAGCGTTTGCGGGCCTCGAGCTCCGAATTGAACAGCCGCAGCCGGTGACCAAGGTTATCCGCGTCGGTCACGCTGTCGAAATGCTCGAACAGGAAGGACAGCGCCTCGCCCTCGTCCAGACCGGCCTCTCGCGCGAAGCGCTTCAGGCGGCGGTAGCCGTCCTCGGTCATCGAGACCGGAAAGCGGCGAGTCATGCGAAAGCGTTTGGGCATTGTCTCCTCCGTGGGTTCGGGCCCCAGTTCCTGTGCCGGGGCCCGGCCAGATTAGAAGGACGCGGCCGCCAGCGCCATCACAGGATCGGCACCGCTTTCGATTCGCGCCAGATGCATCGCGCAGGCGGGAAGCTGGCGCGCCATGTAATAGCGCCCGGTGGCGATCTTGGTTTCGTAGAAATCCTTGTCCTCGGCGCCCGCGTCCAGCGCGGCATGGGCGGCAGCCGCCATCCGCGTCCACATCAGCCCGAGGCAGACATGGCCCATCAGATGCATGAAGTCGTAGGACCCCGCCAGCGCCGCGTTGGGGCTCTTCACGCCGTTCTGCATGAAGAACATCCCCGCCTGCTGCAACTGTTTCGAGGCTGCCTTCAGCGGCTCGGCGAAGGCCTTCATCCGGTCGTCGCCATCATGCGCCTTGCACTCGGCCTTGACCATCTCGAAGAAGGCCATGACATGCTTGCCGCCGTCCTGCGCCAGCTTGCGGCCGACCAGATCGAGCGCCTGGATGCCGTTCGCGCCCTCGTAGATCATCGCGATGCGGGCGTCGCGGGTGAACTGCGACATGCCCTGTTCCTCGATATAGCCATGCCCGCCATAGACCTGCTGGGCCAGCACCGCGCTCTCGAAACCCTTGTCGGTCTGGAAACCCTTGATCACCGGCGTCATCAGCGAGATCAGCCCCTCGGCCTCGGCGTCGCCCTCGCGGTGGGCGCGGTCGATCAGATGAGCGCCCCAGAAGGTGAAGGCGCGGGCGCCCTCGATGAAGCTTTTCTGATCCATCAGCATGCGGCGCACATCCGGGTGCACGATGATCGGATCGGCGGCGCCATCCGGGTTCTTGATGCCGGTCACATCGCGGCCCTGCAGCCGGTCGCGGGCATAGGCGGCGGCGTTCTGATAGGCGGCCTCGGCCACCGCATAGCCCTGCAGGCCGACACCCAGCCGCGCCTCGTTCATCATCGTGAACATGTTGCGCATGCCCTTGTGCAGCTCACCTACAAGGAAGCCCCGGGCGCCGTCGAAATTCATCACGCAGGTGGCGTTGGCGTGGATGCCCATCTTCTCTTCGATGTTGCCGACGCTGACGCCGTTGTGCGCGCCAAGGCTACCGTCGTCGTTCACCAGGAACTTCGGCACGATGAACAGGCTGATGCCGCGCGTGCCCTCGCCACCGCCCGGCGCCTTGGCGAGCACCAGATGGATCACGTTCTCGGCCAGGTCATGATCGCCGGCCGAGATGAAGATCTTCTGCCCGGTGATCAGGTAGGCGCCGTCATCCTGCGGCTCCGCCTTGGTGCGGATCAGGCCCAGATCGGTGCCGCAATGGGGCTCGGTCAGGTTCATGGTGCCGGTCCAGTCCAGCGACACCATCTTCGGCAGGAAGGTTTCCTTCAGCTCCTGCGAGGCATGGGCAAGGATCGCGCCGATCGCGCCATGGGTTAGCCCCTGATACATGTTGAACGCCATGTTGGCCGAGACCATGATCTCGCCCACCGCGCTGCCCATCACATAGGGCAGGCCCTGACCGCCGAATTCCTCGGGCAGGTCAAGCCCGTTCCAGCCGCCTTCCTTCAACGCCTCGAACGCCGCCTTGAAGCCCTTGGGGGTGGAAACCACGCCGTTTTCCAGCCGGCAGCCCTCGGCATCGCCCGACAGGTTCAGCGGGGCCAGAACCTCGGACGCCAGACGCCCGGCCTCTTCCAGCACGGCCGAGGTGAAATCGCGGTCGATCTCATCATAGCCCTTCACGCCGGTTTCGGTGACTTTCAGCACCTCATGCAGCAGGAATTGCATATCCTTGGTGGGGGCCATGTAGGCGGGCATTCAGTCTTCCTTTCCTAACGCGCGGCGCTGGACTGACGGCGGTGCGTCAGCTGCCCTTCGGCATGCGCCAATTGCTCTTTCAACTCGTCGATCGCCTCGCCCAGTTCGGCGCGCTGCCGCTCCATCTGGGCGAGACGCTCGCGCGCCTTCTCGACCGTGCGGGCCAGCTGCTCGGCATGGCTGCCTTCACGGTCGTACATGTCCAGAAGCTGGCGGATGTCCTCGAGGCTGAAGCCGAAGCGCTTGCCGCGCAGGATCAGCTTCAGCCGGCCCCGGTCGCGCCGGGTGAACAGCCGCTTCTGGCCGTCCCGTATCGGGAACAGCAGCTCCTTGGATTCGTAGAAGCGAAGTGTGCGGGGCGTCACTTCGAACATGTCGCACATCTCGCGTATCGTCATCAGGTCATCAGGTGTCATCGCTTCATCTCTTGATCCGCCCGTCAGCGCAGGCATCTGAGATGCAATCTAGGGCGACAGCATACAAGGCGAGTTGACGCGAACGTAAACATAACGTGACGTCACGGCGGAAGGTGACGGAACGTCAGCCGTTTTTCGCCGTTTTCACGGTATCCCGGGTACGGGCATCGGCGGCAAGCCGCGCGGTCTCGTCGCGCAGGGTGTGGAGGTCGGCGATGGTGGCGTCCAGCTCCTCGCGCTGGCGTTTGAGCGCGACAAGCTGGCGGTCGGCCATGTCCACGAAGGTCTCGAATTGCGGGACGGTGCCCTGCTTGTCGTACATTTCCAGCCACTGACGCAGCTCTTCCAGCGAAAAGCCGAAGCGGCGGCCGCGCATGATCAATGTCATCCGCGCGACCTCACGCGCGGTGTAGAAGCGGGCCCGGCCCTCGCGCATGGGTTGGAGCAGCTCGATATATTCGTAGTAGCGCAGGGTGCGCGGGGTCACGTCGAAGCGTGCGCACATCGCCTTGAAGCTGATCGGATCGTCGCTCATCTGGCCTCCCGCCTTCGCCGGGCGGAGTTTAGGGCCATGGCGCGGCGGGTTCAATCTGGGCCGGGGCACGATGATCCCTTTGCCGGCCGTGGTGCCGGGGGGGGCCGCAGGCAAAGCCCCCGCCCGGCGGGCCCGCGACACCACATCTGCTTGTCTTCGCACGCCGGAACCACGAAATAGCCCGCATCCTGGCGGTCGGGGTTATTTCAAAGAATGACCGCAAGAGCTTGCGCCCGGCGGAGCGAGGCATTATCCGCTGCATACAAAGAAATATTGCGCATTCACGAAATATTATTGCGCAGATGCGGGCTATTTCGTAAGTTCCGAAGCGCTGACAAGAGGATCCCCGATGCCCGGCATGAAGCTTGACCAGATCGATCGCAACATTCTTGCGCAATTGCAAGAGGATGGGCGGATGACAAATGTCGAGCTCGCCCGTCGGGTGGGGATCTCGGCCCCGCCCTGCCTGCGCCGCGTCCGCACGCTAGAGGAGGCGGGCTATATCCGCGGCTATCACGCCGACATCGACCCGCGAGAGCTGGGCTTCGAAGTTCAGGTTTTCGCGATGGTGCGGCTGCATTCCCAGGCCGAGGCCGATCTTTCCGCGTTCGAGCAGCGCTGCCGCGACTGGCCGCTGGTCCGCGAATGCCACATGCTGAACGGTGAGATCGACTTTATCCTGAAATGCGTGGCACCGGATTTGTCCAGCTTCCAGACCTTCCTGACCGAGGGGCTGACCTCGGCCGAGAACGTGGCCTCGGTCAAGACCAGTCTGGTGATCCGCTGCGCGAAGGATGCGCCGGGTGTGCCCTTCGACGTGCTCGAAGAACGCCTGAACCGTAGCGCCTGAGCCGCCGCGTCCCGATGCGGGACGGGTCGCTTATAGGGAAGCCGGGGATTGGTGGTCGGGGTAGACCGAAGCGGCCGGTCCCGTCGCCAGAGGAGCGACGGGGGGGGGAGGGCAGCTTTGCGCTGACTACCCCGGGCACGCTGTGGGACCGTAGCTGTCTTGAAATCTTTAACCGCGACAAGAACATGATGCCGCCTTGTCATGAGGTTGTCAAAATTTTTTCATATTCGGCAACTATTTAGCGCCAATTCCAAAGATTTTCCGCGATTGTTTCCGAACTGGCGCCGGGTGGCGGGGGATCGGTGACGCGGTGCGCGGGTGTGGTGCCGCGGGCCTTGGCATTGATTCGGGGCAGCGACGCAAAAGGCCGGGCATAGCCCGGCCTTGGTCGTCTCGATTGCAGGGAACAGGCCGTTCCGGCCGGCCTGGACGCCTGGCGTCCAACGACGCGGTTACTCGGCGGCGAAGACCTGCGCGGGTTTGGTCACCGGCATCGCCTGCAGCGTTTCCGGCTTGCGGCGCTGGCCGCGCTGCCACGGCATCGCCGGCTGGTCCTTGGCGGTTTCGTCCAGCACCCATTTCATCCAGCGGCGTTCGGTCTTCATCCTGGTTCTCCTGTTCTGGCGCGGCACCCCAGCGGGGAAGGCGTGCCTTTCTCCCTCAAGATCACCGCGCATTGCGGCGAAGTCGTGACGCGATGCGGGAAACTCCGGGCCATTGATGCGGCCTTGGCCATAATCGCCGGAAAGGCCGGCTCAGGCACTGCGATTGTCGACAAAATGGCGACAGCGCTTTTTCGGGGGGGCGCAGGCGCGGCCAGTGCGGCGCGCCTGCGCGAAGCGTCAGGCCGTGGCGGCCATCGGGCGGGCACCGCGCGCGCCGCCGTCGCCGCGGGCGCGCCTGCGGCGTTGCAGCCAGAAGACGAACCCCAGCAGCAAGAGGCCCGGCAGCGTGAACCAATAGCGCGAGGGCCGCTCTGCGGGCACCTTGACGCCGATGATCTGGTCGCCGAACTGCAGGCCGAGCTTGCCGGCCTGACTGCCCAGACGCACGGCGCCGACGCTGACCAGATCGCCCAGAATGTTCACCCTGAGCCCGCCGTCGCGCAGCCGGTCGACCGCGGTCTTGCCAGCCGCCAGATCGATGCGCACCAGCTTCTCGACCTCGTCGCCCTTGTAGTCCAGCGACTTGACCAGCAGATGGATCGGCCGCCCCGCCGGGGTGGCCTCCACCGCCTGCACAAGCTTGCTCGCCGGTTCCTTCACGAAGGGCGCGTAAAGCTGATCCAGCCAGTAATCGGGCCGGAACAGGGTGAAGCACACCAGCAGCAGCGCCAGCGTCTCCCACCAGTGGTTGCGGATCAGGAACCAGCCCTGGGTGGCCGACACGAAGGCCAGCATCGCCAGCAACGAAGTCACCACGATGATCACGAATTCCACCGGCCCGCTGATGCCGATCATCAAGACCCCACCGTTGAAGATGAAGATGAACGGCAGCAGGGCGGTGCGGATCTCGTACTTGAAGCCCTGAAAGCCGGTCTTCACCGGATCCGCCCCCGAGATCGCCGCCGCCGCATAGGCCGCCAGCCCCACCGGCGGCGTCACATCGGCCATCAGCCCGAAGTAGAAGACGAACAGATGCACCGCGACCAGCGACACCGCCAGATCGTTCTGCGCCGCCAGGTTGACGATCACCGGCGCCATCAGCGTCGCCACCACGACGTAAGAGGCCGTGGTCGGCATGCCCATGCCAAGGATGATGCAGATGAAGGCGGTGAACAGCAGGATGATGATCAGATGCCCGCCCGAGATGAACTCGACGATCTCGGTCATCACCAGGCCGACGCCGGTCAGCAGCACGGTGCCGACGATGATGCCCGCGGTGGCGGTGGCGATACCGACCGAGGTCATGTTGCGCGCCGCCGCCGACAGCCCGTCAAGCAATTCGCGCGCGCCGGTCAGCCAATGCGGGCCAAAGCCGCGCTCGCGCCGGAAATAGGCGGTCAGCGGACGCTGGGTGACGATCAGCGCCATCAGCGCGACGACGCCGTAGAAGGCCGAGAGGCCGGGCGAAAGCTGCTCGACCATCAGGCACCAGATCAGCAGCACCACCGGCAGGATGAAATGCAGGCCGGTGCGCGCGGTCTCGCCGAAATGCGGCACCTCGGAGAAGGCCTTGTCGATATCTTCCAGCTGCAGGTCGGGGTGACCGGCGCGGTATTTCACCAGCCCGATATAGGTGGCGACCAGCGCCGCCAGCACCACCCAGGTCGCGGCCGGGCCGAAGACCACCTTGGTCCAGCCGATGCCGTAATAGACCAGCCCGCAGAGCACGACGAAGCCCGACACCCCCATCATCCCGCGCGCGAGTCCCTGCAGCCGCGCCGCGCGATGCTGCGAGGGCAGGCCGGTCAGGCCCATCTTCATCGCCTCGATATCGACGATGTAGAACAGCGAACCATAGGTCAGCAGCGCCGGGAAGAAGGCGTGCTTGACGACTTCGGCATAGGAGATGCCGACATACTCCGCGATCAGGAAGGCCGCGGCGCCCATCACCGGCGGCATGATCTGGCCGTTGACGCCAGCCGCGCATTCGATCGCGCCGGCCTTGACGGCCGAGTAGCCCACCTTCTTCATCAGCGGGATGGTGAAGGTGCCGGTGGTCACCACATTGGCGATAGACGAGCCCGAGATCATCCCCGTCAGCCCCGAGGCCACGACCCCGGCCTTGGCCGGTCCGCCGCGATACTTGCCCAGCAGCGAAAACGCCAGCTGGATGAAATAGCCGCCCGCGCCCGCGCGCTCCAGCAGCGTGCCGAACAGCACGAACATGAAGACGACGTTGGTCGACACCCCCAGCGCGACGCCGAACACACCTTCCGAGGTCAGCCACATCTGCGACGCCACCCGCGACAGCGACGAAGCCTTGTGCGCCAGCAGCCCCGGCATGTAGGGGCCGAGGAAGATATAGGCCAGCATCACCACGGCGATCACGGTGATCGCGGGGCCGACGGCACGGCGCGCGGCCTCCAGCAAGATCAGCACGCCGATGACGCTGACGACGATATCGGTGGTGGTCGGCAGGCCGGGGCGTTCGGCGATCTGGTTGTAGAACGCCACCAGATAAAGCGCCGAGGCGGCCCCCGCGAACGCCAGCGCCCAATCGGCATAGGGCACCCGGTCGCGCGGCGAGCGCTTGAACGCCGGGAAGGTCAGCATGCACAGGAACAGCGCGAAGGCCAGGTGGATCGAGCGCGCAATACCGTCGCTGACCACCCCCCAGCCGATCGCATAGGGGATCGGCGAGGCATACCAGATCTGAAAGATCGACCACGCCAGCGCGACCGCAACGATCAGCTTGCCCGTGGCGCCTATGGGCTTGCGCCCGCCGGTGTCCGCTTCGGCGACCATCTCGTTGAGCGCGTCGACATCGACATGGCTGTGGCTGTGAGCGTCGTCAGCCTGGCTCATGGGGGTTCTCCTGTCCCAGTGTCTTCATCGTCGGGGTGTCTTCATAAGAAGGAAAACTGCCGCCTCGGCACGGGGCCGCGCGGCGGAAGGTGGGGGAAGGCACGGGCTGCGCGCCTTCCGCCGGTGGGGCGGCTTACAACCAGCCGCGCTCTTTGTAGTACTTCACCGCGCCCGGATGCAGCGGCGCCGACAGACCTTTCGAGATCATCTCCTTCGGGTCGAGATTGGCGAAGGCCGGGTGCAGCTTCTTGAACTCGTCGAAGTTCTCGAAGACCGATTTCACCAGCTCATAGACCACCTGATCGGGGGTGTTGGCCGAGGTGACCAGCGTGGCGCGGACGCCGAAGGTCTTGGTCGGGTTCGGGTTGGCGTTGTACATGCCGCCCGGGATCGTGGCGTAGGAGTAGTAGGGATGCTCCTTGACCAGCGCGTCGACGGCCGGCCCGGTCAGCGGGATCAGCTTGGCGCCGCATTGGGTGGTCGGATCCTGGATCGCGGCCGAGGGGTGGCCGACGCCGTAGAAGAAGCCGTCGATCTTGTTGTCGCAAAGCGCCGAGCCCTGCTCATCGGCCTTCAGTTCGGCGGCCAGCGAGAACGACTTGTCGCTCCAGCCCATCTGCTTGAGCAGCTCTTCCATCGACGAGCGCGTGCCCGAACCCGGGTTGCCGATGTTGAAGCGCTTGCCCTTGAAATCGGCGAAGGTCTTGATGCCTTCACCCGGACGGGCGAGCACGGTGAAGGGCTCGGGGTGGACCGAGAAGACGGCGCGAAGCTCCCCCACCTTCCGGCCCTTGAAGTGGCCGGTGCCGTTGTAGCCCTGGTACTGCACGTCCGACTGGGCCATGCCGAAATCCAGATCGCCGGTGTGGATGGCGTTCACGTTGAAGACCGAGCCGCCGGTGGATTCGGTCGAGCAGCGGATATGGGTCTCGGCGCGGGACTTGTTCATCAGCCGGCAGATCGCGCCGCCGACGGCGTAGTAGACGCCGGTCACGCCGCCGGTGCCGATGGTGATGAACTGATCGGCCGCCGAGGCCGGCGCGGCCTGCAGCCCGCCAGCGACGAGCGCCGCCGAGAACAGGGTTTTCAAGGTCTTGGACATTCACTTACTCCCGTCTGGAATAGCCCCGCCCGGGGGCTCGTTTGAGGCCCGGGTTGTCGCCCCGGGGCCACTCAGGCCGGTGCCGATGGCTTCGGCGCCGGACATCTTCTCACGGCGTGGCCGCTATCTCTTGCAGCCCGGCCTCGACGGCGCGGCCCAGTCGGTCGACGATGATGCCGATCTGGTCTTCGGTGACGATGAAGGGCGGCGCCAGCAGCACATGGTCGCCCTGCACCCCGTCGATCGTGCCGCCCATCGGATAGACCATAAGCCCCAGCCCCATCGCGGCCTTCTTGATCCGCGCGTGCAGCTTCAGCGCCGGATCGAAGGGTGCCTTGGTGCCGCGATCGGCCACCAGCTCGATCGTCTGGAACAGGCCCCGGCCACGGATGTCGCCGACATGGGGGTGATTGCCGAATTGCGCCGTCAGCCGGTCTTGCAGCGCGCCGCCCATGGCGCGGACATTGGCCAGCAGATCGTCGCGCGCGATCACCTCCTGCACCGCCAGCGCGGCGGCTGCGGCCATCGGGTGGCCCATATAGGTGTGACCATGCTGGAAAAAGCCTGACCCCGTGGCGAAAGCGTCGTGGATATGCTGGCCCAGCAGCACCGCGCCGATCGGCTGATAGCCACCGCCAAGGCCCTTGGCCACGGTCATCAGGTCGGGGGCAATGCCCTCCTGTTCGACCGCGTGCAGCGTGCCGGTCCGGCCCATGCCGCACATCACCTCGTCGAGGATCAGCAGGATGCCGTGGCGGTCGCAGATCTCGCGGATGCGCTTGAAGTAATCCGCGACGGGAGGCACCGCGCCCGCGGTCGCGCCGACGACGGTTTCAGCCACGAGGGCGATGACGTTCTCGCCCCCCAGCTCGGCCACCTTGTCCTCCAGCGACTGGGCGGCGCGGGCGGCGTAATCGGCATCGCTTTCGGTCGCGCCCTGATGGCGGTAGGCGAAGCAGGGATCGACATGGTTGGTTTCGATCAGCAGCGGCTGGAACTGCTGGCGGCGCCATTCGTTGCCACCGGCGGCCAGCGCGCCCAGGGTGTTGCCGTGATAGCTTTGCCGCCGGGCGATGATGTGGCGGCGCTGCGGCTCTCCCTTCTCGACGAAATACTGCCGCGCCATCTTCAGCGCGGCTTCCACCGCCTCGGACCCGCCCGACACCAGATAGACATGCGACAGGCCTTCGGGGGCGCCGTCGATCAGGCGCTCGGCCAGGGCCTCGGCGGCGTCGGTGGTGAAAAAGCCGGTATGGGCATAGGCGATCTGGTCAAGCTGCCGGTGCAGCGCCGCCCGCACATCCGGGTGGCCGTGGCCCAGGCAAGACACCGCCGCGCCGCCCGAGGCGTCGATATAGCGCTTGCCGGTCTTGTCGATCAGCTCGATCCCTTCGCCGCCCACGGCAACCGGAAGTTCTGACATGGTCAGGCGATGCAACAGGCGGGTCATGATGGCGAGAACCTCGGGAACGAGTGGGTATGGGTGTTGAAGTCGATCATCTGGGCATCGGCCTTGCGCAGCGCCTCAAGCGCGGCCTCGCCGCCACGGCCGGCGATCAGCACGGCCAGCATTTCGGCCAGGGCGAAAGCGGGCGCCATGGTGTGGAAGAATGAGGGGCTTTCGACCGGCACGATCAGCTTGTGGCGGGCAATCTGGGCCAGCGGCGAGACCTCGCTGTCGGTCACCGCGATCAGCGGCACGCGGCGGGCGGCGGCATATTCGGCGATCTCCAGCGTGGCGCGGGTGTAGGGCGCCACGCTGATCGCAACCAGGGCGTCCTTGGGGGTGGCGTGGCGGATGCGGTCGACGCTGGTGCCGCCGGTCCCGTCCAGAAGCACGCCGCTTTCACTAAAGAGCGACAGGATATAGGAGAAATGCCAGGCAACGGCGTGGCTGGAGCGCATGCCAAGGCAATAGATCCGCCCCGCCGCCCCCAGATCGCGCGCCGCCGCCGCCAGCCGCGCGATCGTGTCGGGGTTCGCCATCTGCGCGAATTGATGCGCGCCCGCGCCCAGCATGTCCGCCGCCAGCGCTTCGTCGCCCTTCAGCTTCTGGTTCTCGACCTGCACACCGGCCCGCCGGGTAAAGCCGATGCCGCCGTCGCGCACCGCTTCGGCATAGGCGGCCTTCAGCGCGTCATAGCCTTCCAGCCCCAGTTGCTGCGCCAGCCGCGTCATCGTCGCCGGCGTCACATTGGCCCGCCGCGCCTGTTCGCGCATCGATAGAAGCGCCACGTCATGCGGGTGATCCAGCACATAGCGCGCCGCCAGTTTCAGCTGCGCGGGAAGGCTGTTGAACGCCTCGATGATCGTGGTAGTGAGCGGCGCGGAATCCATCCGGTCACTTTATTATCACGCTTCGGGCATTGCAACACATGTTGCGATACTATACGAAATGATACATGTGATACATATGATGCATGACCCAGGATCGTGGCCGATGTCTCCCAACCCGCTCTCTGCAGTTTCCCCTGAAGTCGCCCGCACCCCGGTTGCCATCGCGGTCGCGCCCAACGGCGCGCGGCGCACCAAGGCCGATCATCCGGCGCTGCCGATGACCGAGGCCGAACTTGCCCACACCGCCGCCGCCTGCAAGGAGGCCGGCGCCGGGATGATCCATGTGCATCTGCGCGACGCCGCCGGGCAGCATCTGCTGGACGCCGAGGCCTATCGCGGCCTGAGCGCGGCGATCCGGCGCGCCGTCGGCCCCGAGATGGTGATCCAGATCACCACCGAGGCCGTGGGCCGCTACACCCCGACCGAGCAGATCGCCGTGCTGCGCGCCTCGGCGCCCGAGGCGGCCTCGCTCGCGCTGCGCGAATTCGTCCCCGACGCCGCGCATGAGGGCGCCTTTGCCGAGACGCTGGCCTGGATGGCGCAAGAGGGCGTGCTGCCCCAGATCATCCTCTACGATGCTGAAGACGTGCGCGCGCTTGCCGATCTGGACCGGCGCGGGCTGATCCCCTGGGCCTCGGTGCCGGTGCTCTATGTGCTGGGGCGCTATGCCAAGGACCAGCGCTCATCCCCCGCCGATCTGCTGCCGTTCCTGGCGCCCGATCTGCCGCGTTTCGGGCATTGGAGCACCTGCGCCTTCGGCCCGGATGAGGCCGCCTGCGTCGCCGCCGGGGCCTTTCTGGGCGGGCATGTGCGGGTGGGGTTCGAGAACAACCTTTACCTGCCCGACGGGCGCCCGGCGGCGGGAAATGCCGATCTGGTGACCGCCGTCGCCGCGCTGCTGGACGGCGCCGGGCGCCGGAGGGCCTCGGCCGACGAGATCCGGAAAGCACTGGCCTGAGGTTTAGCAATTTCCGTTCTATTTCGCCTGTGACGGCGCGTGGGGCGGAGTTACGGGAAGCCATTCTGACGTGGTTGCGAGGCGCCGTGAAGGGGCCGCGGCCTTAGCCCGGCAGCGTCGGCGCGAAACCGTCAAGCGGCAGGTCGCGGACCTGACGCAGCATGCCGATGAAGCCCGCCACCTGATGGGCGCAGGTGGCGCGGCCCTTCTCGGCGGTTGCCAGATGGGCCTCGCCCACCGCGCCCAGCGGGTTCAGATCCGACGAGACCCAGCCATAGGACAGCGGCCCGGTCGGCGGGATCGGCGCGTGTTCGGCGCTGGAGCGGAAATCCTGCGCCTGGCTCATGTCGACGCTTTCGGGCCGGAAGGCGAGCATCAGCGAGGTCTCGTAATCGCCCGCGTGAATGCCGAAGCGGCGCTCCTGCGCGGAAAACATCCCCTCGGGCTTCTCGAAGCCGCTCCATTGGCATTTCACCGCCAGCATCCCGGCACGGACGCGCAATTCGCGCGACAGGATCGACACGAGGTCGAGGTTGCCGCCATGGCTGTTGACGATCACCAACTTGCGCAGCCCGGCGCGCGCGACGGACAGGCCGATCTCGGTCCAGGCGGCCAGCGCGGTCTGGGCGCTTAGCGTCAGGGTGCCGGGCGCGTGGACATGTTCGTTCGACTTGCCCACCGCCTGCACCGGCAGGATCAGGATGTTCAGATCGTCCGGGCAGGCGGCGCGCAATTCGGCCAGCATGCCCTCGGCGATCATCGTGTCGGTGCCGGTGGGCAGGTGGGGGCCGTGCTGCTCAATCGCGCAGGTGGGCAGGATGGCGATCGTGGTCGCGGGGTCCATCGCGGCGAATTCGGTGGTGCGGTACTGGGCCCAGTCAAGGCGTTTCATGGTGTCTCCGGCGTGTTGGTGGCGTCGAGGCGGGGATCATGCGGGCATTTCCCGGTGGGGCGTGGGGGCGGGCGCGCGGGCGGCGATCAGGCGGTCCATCTTGCGGCGGACGCGGGCGAGGTGACGGGCGCGGCTGGCGGGGGTGGCGGCGTCCATTCGGTACTGCGCGGCGAACACCTTGCGCAGGCGCGGCGCGCAGATCAGCCCGACCCCGCGCATCAGCGTGCGCTTACCCGGGGCGCCGACGAACCGTGTCAGCCAGCGGCTGGCGCCGCAGGTGGTGAAGACGCCCAGCCGGGTGATATGGGTCAGCCCCGGGCGGATGGTCTTGTGCTCCGGCCCGGGCATCAGGAAGGCCACGTCGGGCAACAGCACCCGGTCGAGCCAGCCCTTCAGCATCGCCGGCAGCCCGTACCACCATGTCGGGTAGACGAAGATCAGCGTATCGGCCCAGCCAAGATGCTCGACATCCTCGGCCACCGGCGCGCGGTTCGCGGGGCTGTCGAGGTAGCCCGCGTGTTCCGCCGCGCTCATCAACGGGGCGAAGCCGCGGGCGTAGAGGTCGACCACCCGCACCTCGGCCCGTGCTGTCGCCAGCCGTTCCAGCACCGCGTCGCGCACGGCGGCGGTGAAGCTGTCGGGGCGGGGGTGGCAGTAGATCACCAGCGCGCGCATCGTCAGAGCCTTTCCATAGCACGCCGGACGCGGGCCAGATGGCGGTGGCGTCGGGCGTCGGTGGCGCGGTTCGTGTCGTAGAGCGCGAGGTAGCGCAGGCGTTCGGCCTGGCTGGTGTAGCGCAGGGTGCGGGTCACCACCTTGCGCGGCGGATCGCCGGCCAGCAGCGTCCGCATCCGCGCGCCGCCATAGGTGACGCAGGCGGCGACCTTGCGGATATGCGTCAGGTTCGGCCGCACCGTGCCGCCCTTCAGCACGAAGGACACGCCGGGCAGGAAGACGCGGTCGAAATAGCCCTTCAGGATCGCCGGATAGCCCATGTTCCAGACCGGAAACACCAGCACCAGTGCCTGCGCGGCCAGCAGCCGCTCGACATGCTGGGCCACCGGCCGGACGTTGGTGTCGAGGTCGTGGTAGCCGCGCCGCTCGGCCTCGGACAGGACCGGGTCGAAGCCCTCGGCATAGAGGTCGCAATCGTCCACCTCCCAGCCTTTCGCCTGCAGCGTCGTCACCACCGTGTCATGGACGGCGGCGTTGAAGCTGTCCGGCACCGGATGGGCGTAGAGGACCAGCGTGCGGCTCATTCGGCGGCCTTCATCCCGGGGTAGGCGTAGGGACGCGCGTAATCCCAGTCCGAGGTGTCCCAGGCGATCATCTTGCCGGGGTTGAGCAGGCCCTTGGGGTCGGCCTCACGCTTGAAATCCAGCTGTCTCTGGTCGTGCATCTGGCGGCCGCCTTCCTCCAGCGTGTAGCGGTGCGGGTTGAAGATCATGCAGCCCATGTCCTCGTGCATCCGCACGATCTCTTCCAGCCGTTCGTCGGTGGTGTAGGTCACCAGCGGCAGCCCGGCGCACATCACCTTGCCGTTCTCGCGCATCACCTCCAGATGCTGCAGAACCTCGGCACCGAAGGTGGCGCGGACCTTCTCGATCAGCTCCAGATGGTCGGGGTAGGAATAGCGCACCTGCAGATAGGTGATCTCGGGGCGGAACTTGATCGCCCGCAGCGTGGTGTGGTTCCAGCCGAATTCATAGACCGGGCCGGGATCGCGCGGCCAGTCGTTCGCGTCCGAACGGTAGAGGATCTGCGCCCCGGGCCGGCGGGCCGTGAAGGTCTGGAACGCGTCCATCGATTGTGGCGCGACCATCAGCCCGACCAGCGTGTCCTCGGGTGTCACATGCGGCTTCACCCGCTGGAAATACTCATGCGCCATCGGGGCTTCGTAGACCGAGGCGAGCTTGATCAGGATGCCGTCCTCATTGGCCAGATCGCAGGCGTAGCGGGCGGCCTCGGGGAAGTCCTTGAAGCCGACGAAGAGGTCGATCCAGTCATAGGCGGGGGCCAGCGGCATCTCGACCTCGGTGATGATGCCGTTGGT
Organism: uncultured Albidovulum sp.; assembly: GCA_913064775.1. Lineage (GTDB taxonomy): Bacteria > Pseudomonadota > Alphaproteobacteria > Rhodobacterales > Rhodobacteraceae > Acidimangrovimonas. Next base: position 52,637 of record CAJYAD010000015.1, read on the forward strand.
GCCGTAGGCGTGGGAAACGCGGGCCAGTTCCTCGCCGCGGAACTCAAGGATGCGGGGCGCGGCCTCCATGGTGATCACCCGCAGGCGGATGATGTTGCCCAGATCGCGCAGCGCCCCCCAGGTGACCGACCCCACGCCGCCCGAGCCGCCTGCGATGAAGCCGCCGATGGTGGCGGTGGCGGCGGTCGAGGGGGTCATGCGCAGCTCCTGCCCCGAGCGCGCCTTGGTTTCGCGGTCGAGGTCGCGGATGATGCAGCCGGGTTCGGCGATCACCCGGCCGGGATGGATTTCCTTCACCCGCGCGAAATTCTTCATGTGGATCACGCAGCCGCCCGCCAGCGGCATCGACTGGCCGTAATTGCCGGTGCCGGCGCCACGCACGGTGACAGGCACGTCATGGGCATAGCAGGTCTTCAGGATCTCGATCACCTCAGCCTCGGACGCGGGGCAGACGACGAAATCGGCGCTGACATGGTCGAGCCATTTTTTCAAAAGCGGCGAATACCAGAAGAAATCGCGGCTTTTGGAGCGGATCGCGCTGGGGCTTTCGTCCTGCTCGATATGCGACAGGGCGGCCTTGGCGGCGGCGGCGTTGGGGGTCATGCGGGCCTCATCAGATGATCGAGTTCGGCGTAATCGGGCAGGGTGCGGTCGATCTGGTGGCCGCCGCGCAGCACGATCCGGTCGGATTGCGGGCGCGAGAACAGCTCGGTCCAGCCGCGCGCCCGGGTGATCACCAGATCGGCGGGCGCGCCGGGGGAAAGCGAGGGGGCCGCGAAGCCGCAGGCCTTGGCAGGGTTGGTCAGGAAGGCCTGCACCCAATCCGCCCGGGAATGATCGAGATGGGCGATGCGGGTGGCCTCGCGCATCACCTCGATCATGTCGAGATCGCCGTAGGCATAGAACGGATCGCGGGTGTTGTCGGAGGCGAAGCTGACGTTGATGCCGCGCGCCTTCATCTCATGCACCAGCGTGACGCCGCGCCAGCGCGGGGTGCGGGGTGGGGCGCCCTGGGGGCTGCGGTCCTGAAGGTACATGTTGCACATCGGCAGGCTGACTACATTCAGCCCCGCCTTCGCCACCAGATCGAGCGTCGCCAGCGCCTCGTCCTCTGGCTGCACGGCGAGCGAGCAGCAATGCCCCACCGTCACGGGCGCATCGAACCCGGTTTCCAGCACCAGTTCTGCGATCAGTTTCAGCGTCGCGACACTGGCGTCGCCGGTCTCGTCGACATGGAAATCGGCGTGCAGGCCGCGCTTGGCCGCCAGCCGGAAGAAGGCCAGCAGCCGCGCGCGCAGGTCCGGGACCGGATAGGTGACGCAGCCCAGCACGCCGCCGCTTTCGGCCACGATATCGGCGGTCTGCACATAGGCGCCGTCGCCCGAGACCCCGTCGACACCGACCAGGCAAGAGGCCTGCAGATCGATCCGGCCACACCATTCGTCCCGCATCTCGCGAAACACCGGGAAGGAGATCGCGTCTTGCGGTGGCAGGCTGTCGAGATGCGTGCGGATCGCCCGCGTCCCATGCGCGAAGGCCGAGCGCAGGGCGAAATCCATCCGCGCGCGCAGGTCCTCGGCCGACCAATGCGCGGCCCGGTCGGCGCCCACGGTGGTCAGCGCGCCCATGAAGGTGCCGTCGGGGTTGGGGCTGCGCGGCCAGATATGGCCCTTGTCGAGATGCGTGTGCATGTCGGTGAAGGCGGGAAACACCATCGCGCCCTGCATGTCGACCTCTGCCAGCCCGGCGCGCGGCTGGGCGATCCGGCCGCCCTCGACCACAAGGGTCAGGGGGATCAGATCGCCGGGTTGGCCAAGCAGGCAGGCGGGGGTGGTCAGGTTGCGAAGGACATAGGCGCCGCTGGGCAGAACGCGAAAATCCATCACCCCTCCCGCTTGAGCGCGCTTTCGTGCCACTTGCGCAGCAACAGATGGCTAAACAGCGACAACACCGTGAAGATCACCACCCCCATCGCCGCGATCAGGATCAGCGCGGCAAAGACCCGGGGGATGTTCAGGCGGTAGGAGCTTTCGAGAATGGTGAAGGCCAGGCCCGACCCCACGCCGCCGGTGCCGGCCACATATTCCGCAACCACCGCCCCGATCAGCGCCAGACCGCCGGCGATGCGCAGCCCGCCCAGGAAATAGGGCAGGGCAGAGGGCAGTTGCAGATAGCGCAGCTTTTGCCAGCGCGTCGCGCCGTAGATGCTGAACAGATCGCGCAGGTTGTGGTCGGCCGAATTCAGCCCCAGCGTGGTGTTCGACAGCACCGGAAAGAAGGCGACGATCCAGGCGCAGAGCAGCATGCCGATCAGCTTCGACTGGATGTAGATGAAGATCAGCGGCGCGATGGCGACGATCGGGGTCACCTGCAAGATCACCGCATAGGGGTAGAAGGACATCTCGAACAGCCTGCTCTGGGTAAAGAGCACGGCAAGGCCGACGCCGCCGATCACCGCCACCAGCAGCGCCAGCAGCGTTGTGCGCAGCGTGATCAGAAGCGCCTTGAACAGGATCAGCCGGTCGACCCACAGGGTTTCGGCCACCAGCCCGGGGCGTGGCAGGATGTAATGCGGGATGTTGTTCCAGACGCAGATCCTGTCCCACAGGAAGATCATCACCACCAGCACGATCAGCGGCATCAGCCAGCGGCCCAGCCGCTCGCGGCGCCGGTTGCGGGCGCGGCGGGCCTCTTCCGCGTCGATGATCGGGGCGGCGGCGGCGGTGGGGGCGGTTTCGGCAATCGCCATGTCAGTCTCCGATCGCGTCGTGAAGCGCGGCGCTGGCGGCGCGGCAATGGGCGGCGTAATCGGTCGAGGTGCGGAAATCCTCGCCGCGCGGATAGGGGGCGTCGACGGCGACCTCGTGGATCACCCGGCCCGGGCGCGCCGCCATCACCACGATCCGCGACGACAGGAACACCGACTCGAACACCGAATGGGTGACGAAGATGATCGTGCAGCCGATCTTGGCACGCAGCGCCAGCAGGTCGTTGTTCAGCTTGTGGCGGGTGATCTCATCCAGCGCGGCGAAGGGTTCGTCCATCAGGATCAGCCGGGGATTGGTCACCAGCGCCCGCGCGATCGAGACCCGCATCTTCATCCCGCCCGATAATTCGCGCGGGTAGCTGTCCATGAACTTCTCCAGCCCGACGAGGGCCAGCGCCTCTTCGATCTGCGGCTTCATCGCGGCGAACTTGGCGCCGCGCAGCCGCCACGGCAGCCAGACGTTCTGCGCCACCGTGGCCCAGGGCATCAGCGTGGGTTCCTGGAACACCACGCCCAGATCGCCCGCATCCTGCCCGCCGGCCCAGTTGATCCGCCCCGAGGTTGGATGGCTGAGCCCGGCGATCAGCCGCAGCGCGGTGGACTTGCCGCAGCCCGACGGCCCCAGAAGCGAGACGAAATCGCCCTGGAACACGTCAAGCGACATGCCCTTCAGCGCCACCAGATCGCCGTTGAACACCTTCGACACGCCGTCAAGCGACAACAGCGGCGCCGGCTGCGCGGCGGCGGTCTCCGCCGCCACGCCAGTTTCCTGCAAGGTCATCTACTGCCCCAGAAGCTTCTTCTTCACCGCCAGAGAGGCGCCGGAATTGGCGTATTTCAGGGTGTAGATCTTGTCGATGTCCAACCCCTTCTCGACCACGCCGGCCTTGACCATCTTGTCGTAGAAGCTGTGGATCGTCTCGCCGCTCATCGCGCCGATGCCCTTGGTCAGCGACAGGCCGGAATCGACGATGCCATGCTCTTTCATCACCTTGATCGAATAGTCGATCTGCGCCTGGCTCATCTCGGAATTGGCCTTCAGGATCGCCGCATTGCCCTTCGAGGGATCGCCGTACAGGTAGGTCGCCCAGCCGATGGCCGAGCCCTCGACAAAGCATTTCACCCAGTCGGGATGGGCCTTCAACGTGCCCTGCATCGTCTCGATCAGGGTCGAGGGCGTGTTCCAGCCATGGTCGGCCAGCAGCCAGACATCGGGCTTGAAATGGCCCTGGGTTTCCACCGCATAGGGTTCCGAGGTGACATAGCCCTGCTGCGCCGAATTCTTGTCGGCGATGAAGGGGCCCGAGTTGAACGTGTAGGCCACGCGGTTCTCGGGCTTGAAATGCCAGGCGGTGATCAGCCACCGATAGAAGCTTTGATAGCCGTTGTTGCCGATGAAGATCTTCGGCAGGTCGGCGATGTCTTTGAAATCCTTCACCCGGCCCGGATGGGTCATCAGGATCTGCGGATCTTTCTGGAAATCGGCGCCGACCACGACCAGCGGGATACCCTGCTTGGCGGCCTGGAACGGTGACAGGAAGTTGCCGTCCATGTTGAAGGTCAGCTTGCCGGCCATCAGCATCGCCAGGTTGTTCACCTGCGGCCCGCCCGGCACGATCGTTACGTCCAGCCCGCATTTCTTGTAGGTGCCGTCGGCGACCGCCTGATAATAGCCGCCGTGCTCGGCCTCGGGCAGCCAGTTGGTGCCGAAGGTCACCTTGTCCAGCGCCAGGGCCGGGCCAGCGCCCAGGGCAAAGCTCACCACCGCCCCGGTCAGGGCCGCACGCGTCATCTTCATCGGGAAACCTCCTTCGTGGTCCATCTGTGCTTTGGGTCCGGGGTAAGCTTCCCACGGTGATCGTGACAGAATTTTGAGCAAACCTGTGGCCTGAGTCCATCTTTTGCTGTTTTTTTGATCTGGAATCGGCCGGTTTGCCCAGTCTGGCACCCGCTCCGCCGCGGGTCGGGTTAAGCGATTGCCCGGGCGCGTCACAGGCGGCAGGGTCTGGGCGCGCCGATTCTGCACGCGAAAGGATAGTTCATGACCCCGCTCTCGCCCGACGCCATCCGCCCCCCCTTTGCCCGCTATTCCCACGGGATCGAGACGTCCGCGGGCGCGCGGCTGGTGGTGACCTCGGGGCAGTTGGGCGTGCGCCCCGACGACAGCGTGGCCGAGGATGCGCGCGGCCAGGCCGATCAGTGTTTCGCCAATATCGCCGCGATCCTGGCCGAGGCCGGGATGGGCCCGGGCGAGGTGATCCGCATCAACGCCTTCGTCACCGACCGCGCCCATATGGCGGGCTATATGGCGGCGCGCGATGCCTGGCTTTCGGGCGTGCCGGTGCCGCCGGCCTCGACCCTGGTGATCGTCTCGGGCTTTACCCGGCCCGAGTTCAAGGTCGAGGTCGAAGTCACCGCGGCGGCGGTCTGATCCGGTGCCCGCCATCCCCGATCCGATCCGGCTGGACCCGCGGGGCCGGGGCGCCCGCATCCGCCGCGCCACGCCCAATCCGCGCGGCGGGCTGGATGCGCTCTGGCTGATCGAGGTTGACCCGCTGGCCCCCGCGCCCGCCGAACTGAGCGCGGCGGCGCCCGAGGATATCCCCGGCGCCCCGCCTCCGTCGGCCCCGCCTCCGCCCGCGCCGCGTCCGTCGGCCACGCGCCTGCGGCTTTTGCATGTGAACGACCTGCACAACCATCTGGCTGACCTGCCCGAAGGCCCCCAGCGCATGGCCGAGATCGCTGGCCACGTCGCCCGCGCCCGCGCCGCCGCCGGCCCCGAAGAGGCGGTGCTGTTCCTGTCGGCGGGCGACGATCACACCGGCTCGATCTTCGACGAGTTGCTGGGCTGGGGGGCGGCAGATTTCACCCTCGACCCCGGCTACCGGGCGCTGTCGGCGGCGGGCTGCGACGCGGCGGCGATCGGCAATCACGAATTCGACCGGGGGGCCGCGCAACTGGTGCGCGGGATCGCGGCGGATGCGGATTTTCCGGTGCTCTCGGCCAATGTCCACAGCTCGGCCCATCTGGTGCCGGGGCGCCACTATCACGCCGCCGCTCTGGCCGAGGCAAAGGGGATGCGGATCGCGATCATCGGCCTGACCACCCGGGTCGAGACGCGGGTGGGTCAGCCTTCGGATCCGGGGTTGGCGGTGGCCAGCCCGGTCGCGGTGCTGGAACGCCTTTTGCCGCTGGTCGCGCCGCTGGCGGATGCGGTGGTGATCCTGTCGCATTGCGGCTATGGCGGCGGCACCCATGCCTCGGGCAAGGCCACGGTCGCGCGCGACATCGGCGAGGCCGATTTCGCCCTGGCGGAAACCGCGGCGCGGCTGACGCGCAGGCCTTGCGTGATCGTCGGCGCCCATACCCATACCCGGCTGAATGAGCAGGGGGTCGAGCCGCAAAACCTGCGCCACGGCATCCTGATCGCCCAGGCCGAGGCCAACGGGCGCTTCCTGGGCGAGATCACCCTGACCCCGGGCGAGGCGCCGCAGGCGCGGCTGATCGCGCTGGGGCAGGGGGCAGAGGACCGTGCCTTTGCCGCCGCCCATATGGAGCCGATGATTGCGCTTGTGCGCGACCGGATGGCGCAGCCGATCGGCTTTGCCCCGGGCGATGGGCTGGGCTGGGGCGCCACCCGCGACAGCCGCTACCGGGGCGAATGCGCGCTGGCCAATTACATGAACGACGCGCTGGTCGCGGAACTGGCCGGCCTGCCCGGCGGCGCGCCGGATCTGGCGCTGCTGAACGGCGGCTCGATCCTGGCGGGGGTGGCGCCGGGTCCGGTCACCTTCGGGCAATGGTTCGACGTCATGCCCTATTCCGACGAGGTCTTCATCCTTACCGCCACCGGGGCCGAGATCGCGGCGATCCTGCAATCGAACGCCCGCCGCCTGCTGCGCCCCGATGAAACCGACATCGATACCGGGGGCTTCATCGCGCGGGGCTTCCTTCAGGCCTCATCTGGGCTGCGCTACCGGATCGTGCCGGGGGGGACTGCGGCCAAGGCCCGGGCCGATCGGATCACCCTTTTCGGCCAGCCCATCGCCGAGCTGGCCGCGCGGCGGTTCCGCATCGCCATGACCACCTATCTGGCGCTCGGCAGTTTCGGCGAACGCTGGAACGGGCTGCCGATCGCGGGCGGCGTGCCGGGCGATCTGCCGGGCCATGACCTGCGGGCGCTGCCCAGCCAGAACACCGGCCTTGTCTACCGAGAGGTGCTGGTGCGCCATATCCGCGCCACCCCCCGGATCGAGGCCGCACCTGACGGGCGGCTGTGCATCGGGGACGGCTGACGACTTGTCTCGGGGCTTGGGTCGGGTATGGTGCCGGAAGTTTGCGCGAACCCGCCAGGGCAGAAGGATATTCCCACGATGACGATCACCCCGGTTCTTATGTGTGGCGGCGCCGGCACGCGGCTTTGGCCGCTGTCGCGCAAGAGCTATCCAAAGCAATTCGTGCCGCTGGTGGGCGCGGAAAGCCTGTTCCAGGCCGCCGCGCGCCGCCTGTCGGGGCCGGGATTCGCCGCGCCGTTGGTGGTGACGGGATCGGATTTCCGCTTCATCGTCACCGAGCAGCTGGCGGCGCTGGACATCCGCCCCGGCGCCATCCTGATTGAGCCCGAGGCGCGCAACACCGCCCCCGCCGTGCTGGCCGCCGCGCTGCATCTGGCACGCACCGATCCCGAGGCGCTGATGCTGATCGCGCCCGCCGACCATGTGATCGCCGATGCCGAGGGCTTCCGCGCCGCCGTCGAGGCCGGGGCCGAGGCCGCGCGCGCTGGCCAGATCGTGACTTTCGGCATTCGCCCCACCCGCGCTGAGACCGGCTATGGCTGGCTGGAGCTGGCCGCCCAGCCCGGCGGCGGTACCGACCCCGTGGCGCTGACCCGCTTCGTCGAGAAGCCGCAGGCCGCGCGCGCGGCCGAGATGCTGGCGGCGGGGAATTTCCTGTGGAACGCCGGGATCTTCCTGTTTTCGGCCAAGACCATGATCGCGGCGTTTGAGGCCCATGCGCCGACCATTCTGGGCCCGGTGCGCGCCGCCGTCGAGGGCGCGAAGGCGGATCTCGATTTCCTGCGCCTCGATCCCGCCCCCTGGGCCGAGGCCGAGGAGATCTCGGTCGATTTCGCGATCATGGAGCGGGCCTCGAACCTGACGGCGGTGCCCTATGGCGGCGGCTGGTCGGATCTGGGCGATTGGGCCGCCGTCAGCGACGAGATGGGCCCCGATGCGGCCGGCAATGCCGCCGCCGGCCCGGTCACCGCGATCGATTGCGAAGGCAGCCTGCTCAGGTCCGAGGCCGAGGGGCTGGAACTGGTCGGCATCGGGCTGAAGGACATGGTCGCGGTGGCGACGCCCGATGCGGTGCTGATCGCCCACAAGTCGCGCGCCCAGGACGTGAAGCGTGCGGTCGCCGCGCTGAAGGCGAAATCGGCGCCCCAGGCCGAGAGCTTCCCCAAGGATCACCGCCCCTGGGGCTGGTTCGAAAGCCTTGCCATTGGCGAGCGCTTTCAGGTCAAGCGCATCGTCGTGCATCCGGGCGCCGCGCTGAGCCTGCAAAGCCACCATCACCGGGCCGAGCATTGGATCGTGGTGCAGGGCACCGCGAAGGTGACGATCGACGACGAGGTCAAGCTGTTGACCGAGAACCAGTCGGTCTACATCCCGCTGGGGGCGGTGCACCGGATGGAGAATCCGGGCAAGCTGCCGATGGTGCTGATCGAGGTGCAGACCGGCAGCTATCTGGGCGAGGACGACATCATCCGCTATGAGGATGTCTATTCCCGCGGCCAGGGGGCGAAGGGCTGACGCCCTTCGCGGCTGGCGTATTTTGGGAACAATGAAAGCGAGTTAGCGCGTTTCGGTTGACGGGGCGCCGCCCTCGAAGCGGTTGCCGTGGGCGTAGTCGCAGGGGTCTTCCTGCATCTCGAGATGCAGCTTGTCGCCGGTATAGGGATGGGCGCGGGCGAGGGCCTCGTCGACCTCAATGCCGAGGCCGGGGGTTTCGGGCGGCAAAAGGAAGCCCTCTTCCCAGCGGATCGAATTCTTGATCAGCGCCAGGTGGAAGGCGCCACCCTGTTCGATGGTTTCGGCCATCAGCAGGTTCGGGATCGAGGCGGCAAGGTGGATGTTCGCGGCCCATTCGATCGGGCCGGCGTAGAGATGGGGGGCGATCTCGGCGTTGAAGGGTTCGGCGAGGGCGGCGATCTTCTTGGCCTCCCAGATGCCGCCGACGCGGCCCAGGGCCGGTTGCAGGATCTTGGCGCCGCCGGTGCGCAGCAGGGTGGCGAATTCGGCCTTGGTGGTCAGGCGTTCGCCGGTGGCGATGGGGATGCGGACGGCGCGGGCGACCTCGGCGAATTCGAGCGGGTTGTCGGGTGGGATCGGTTCCTCGAACCAGAGCGGATTGTAGGGTTCCAGCGCCTGACCGAGGCGGATCGCGCCGGCGGTGGTGAACTGGCCATGGGTGCCGAACAGCAGGTCGGCGCGGTCGCCCACGGCCTCGCGGATGGCGCGGCAGAAGGCGACGGAGCGGGTGATGTCGGACATCGCGGGCTGGTGGCCGCCGCGGATCGTATAGGGGCCGGCGGGGTCGAATTTCACTGCCGTGAAGCCCTCGGCCACGCGGCGGGCGGCGGCTTCGGCGGCAAGGTCGGGGTTCACCCAGAAATCGGGGGTCAGGTCGCCCGGCCCGGGGAAGAGATAGGTGTAGGAGCGGATGCGGCGGTTCATCATGCCGCCGAGCAGCGCCCAGACCGGGCGATCCCGCGCCTTGCCGATTATGTCCCAGCAGGCGATTTCCAGCCCCGAGAAGGCGCCCATCACCGTGGGGTCGGGGCGCTGGGTGAAGCCTGCGGAATAGGCGCGGCGGAACATCAGCTCGATGTTTTCGGGGTTTTCGCCCTGCATGTGGCGGGCGAAGACATCCTCGATCACCGCGCGCATCGCCTTGGGGCCGACGGTCGAGGCATAGCATTCGCCCCAGCCGATGATGCCGTCGTCGGTGGTGAGCTTGATCAGCGTCCAGTAGCGGCCGCCCCAGCCGGGGGCCGGGGGGGCGATGACGATGATGTCGAGGTCCTTGAGGCGCATGGTGGGCTCCGGGTGCAGGCGCCGGGGGTTTTGCACCCCCGGACCCCCGCAGGATATTTTCACCAGAAAGAAATCGGCCGGGCGGACATCAGAAGGTGATGACGTTGCGGCGGGCGTGGCCGGCCTTGGTGTCGGCGATGGCGGTGTTGATCTGATCGAGGCTGTAGGTCTTGGTCACCAGCTCGTCGAGTTTCAGGCGGCCCTGCTGGTAGAGGTCGACCATCCAGCGGATGTCGCGGCCCAGCACGGTTTCGCCCATCAGCGAGCCGATCAGGTGTTGGCCGGTGGCGGCGAGCATCACCGGCTCATAGCTGGAGGTGGCGCCGGAATGGGGCATGCCGACCGCCACCACCTTGCCGCCGGGGGCGAGGTAGCGGGTGGCGGTGTCATAGGCGGGGATGGCGCCGACGGTGACGAGGACGGCGTCGGCCTTTCGCCCGGCCAGCTTGCGCGCGGTGGACCAGGGTTTCGGATCGGTGGCGAGCACGCCGTCGGTGGCGCCGAAATCGCGCGCGGCGTCAAGTTTGTCCTGGCTCATGTCCACCGCGATGATCCGGGCGGCGCCGGCGATGCGGGCGCCCTGGATCGCGTTCAGGCCGACGCCGCCGGCGCCGATCACCACCACCACGTCGCCGGGCCGCACGCCCGCGGTGTTCACCGCCGCGCCGACGCCGGTGATCGCGCCGCAGCTGAGCAGGCAGGCCGAGGCCGCGGGGATCGTGGCCGGGTAGGCGGCGATCTGGCTGTGGTGAACCACCGCCTTCTCGGCGAAGGCACCGCAGGCGAGGCCATGCTGCAAGGTGCTGCCGTCGGCCATCTTCAGCGGGCCGTTGTCCTTGTCATAGGGGGTTTCGCAATGCACCGGTTGCCCCGAGGCGCAGGTCGGGCAGGTGCCGCAGGACCGGATCAGGGTGACAAGCACATGATCGCCCAGCGCATGGCCGGTGACGCCATCGCCCAGCGCGGTGATGCGGCCGGCGCCCTCATGGCCGTAGACGGCGGGCAGGGTGCCGCCCCAGGCGCCCTCGGCATAGTGGATGTCGGAATGGCAGATCGCGACGGCGTCGAGCGTCACCTCGACCTCGCCGGGGCCGGGCGGGGCCAGCAGGACCTCTTCGATTTGCAGGTCTTCATTGAAGGCGTGACAGACGGCGGCGCGGATCTTCTGCATGGGTTCCTCCCGGTGTTTTGGCAGAGGCTAGGGTGTTGCGTGTGAAGCGCAAGGGGCGGGCGCGACATGAAGCACGACGGCGGCGACAAGCAGCAGCGCCGAGACCAGGAACGGCGCGCCCGGGGCGAAGATCGGCGCGTTGGGCCCGGTGAAGGCGGCGAAGACGGCGGTGGCCATCAGCGGCGCGATGATCATGGTAATCGCGGCGAGGCTGGCCAGCAGGCCCTGCAATTCGCCCTGCGCGTCGTCGGGGGCGGCGTGAGAGGCCATTGCCTGAAGCGCGGGCGTGGCGATGCCCCCCAGCGCCGAGATCAGCACGAAGCCGAGTGCCGCGCTGCCGTTCCAGACGAAGGCGAAGAAGAAGGCCGAGATGACGTCGATCACCAGGCCCAGGGTGGCGGTGCGGCGTTCGCCCATCAGCCGGATCGCCGGGCCGACCAGCAGCGCCTGCACCGCCATGAAGCTGGCGCCGTAGAACGCCAGCGACAGGCCGATCATCTGCGCGTCCCAGCCGAAGCGGGCGGCGCCCCAATAGGCCCAGACCGCAGGGTAGACGAAATTGGCGATCTGGGCGATCAGGAAGACCGCCATCAGCCGCGACAGGCCGGGCAGGCGCGCCGCGGCGCGGAAGGCGCCCAGCGGGTTGGCGCCGCGCCAGGAAAAGGCGCGGGGCGCGCGCAGGGTTTCGGGCAGGACGAGGGCGCCGAAGGCCAGGTTCGCGGCGGCCATCGCGGCGGCGGCCCAGAACGGGGCGCGGGTGCCGAAGCTGGCCAGCACCCCGCCCAGCGCCGGACCCAGGATGAAGCCGAGGCCCAGCGCCGCTCCGATCAGGCCGAAGTTGCGGCCGCGCCGCTCGGGCGCCGAGATGTCGGCCATATAGGCCGCGGCGGTGGTATGGGTGGCCGCCGTCACCCCGGCGACGATGCGGCCCGCCAGCAAGAGCCAGATCGTGCCCGCCACCGCCATCACCAGGTAATCGGCCGCCATCACCGCCAGCGCCACCAGCATCACCGGCCGCCGGCCGAAGCGATCCGACAGGCTGCCGATGACCGGCCCGAAGGCGAATTGCATCACCGCGAAGGCCGCCGTCAGCACCCCGCCCCAAAGCGCCGCATGCGAAAGGCCGCCGCGGGTGACCGATTCGATCAATTCCGGCATGACCGGGAATATCAGCCCGATCCCGATCGCATCGAGCAGCACGGTCAGGACCACGAAGATCATTGCAGCGCGGTTTGGCATCGCCCCCCCAGACGGGCCCTGATGAGGCCCTGATGGGCCCGGACCGGCGAAGCCTAGCCCCGGGAGTCGTCGCAGGGAAGGGCCTCGGCCGCGGCGGCGAAGGCGCGGGCCTCGGCGGGCGCGCAGCCCAACTGGCCCTCGGCCGACAAAAGCGCGGACCAGTCGGTGCCGGGCCAGTCGCGGGCGGCCAGTTCGGGCAGGGGGGTCTGGCTTTCGCGCGCTTCCCTAGTCAGCGCCTTGACGGCGGCCTGGGCCTCGGGACGCGGCATCTGGCGGGCCAGCGCGAAGCTCAGCGCCTCGGCATGGACCAGCCCAAGGCCGCCTTCGAGCGCCGCGCGCATCCTCGCCGCGTCGGGGCCGAGGGTGGCGGCCAGACTTGCGGCCCGCGCCAGGGCGGCACCGGTGCCGATCACCAGTTGCGGCAGCGCCATCCATTCGGTGACCCAGGCGGTCGCGTCGCGTTGCAGCGCATGGACATTGGCGCCCTGAAGCCCCGCGTTCAGTGCCGCCGCCTGCCGCGCCAGCGTCACCAGCACCGAGGGCGCCACCGGGTTCTGCTTTTGCGGCATGGTCGAGGAACCGCCGCCTTGGCCCAGCGCCACCTCCTCGATCTCGGTCTGGGTCAGCAGGATCAGATCCTCGCCCATCTTGCCCAAGCTGGTGGTGAGGCCGGTCATCCAGCCCGCCAGTTCCGCGATCCGGTCACGCTGCGAATGCCAGCTTGCGCCCGGATCGCCCAGCCCCAGCGCCCGGGCCAGCTCGGCCTGCACCGCCGCGCCCTCGGGGCCCATCGCGCTGAGCGTCCCCGAGGCGCCCGACAGCGACACCACCAGCAGGCGCGGGCGCAGCTCTTCCAGGCGCTGCAGGTGGCGCAGCAAGGGCGCGCCCCAACTGGCGACCACGGCGCCAAAGCTGGTCGGCGTGGCCGCCTGGCCATAGGTGCGTGCGGCCATCGGGGTCGTTGAATGGGCCTTGGCCAGCACGCCCAGCGCCTTGGTCAGGGCGACAAGGCGGGCCTCGTGGATCGTCAGGGTCTGGCGCAGGCGCAGGATCAGCCCGGTATCGATGATGTCCTGCGAGGTGGCGCCCCAATGCAGATATTGCGCATGCGCGGGCGCCTCCAGCGCCTTGCGAGTGGCGTCCACCAGGGCGGGGACGGGGACGGCATCCTTGGCGATGCGCTCGGCCAGGGCGGCGGGGTCGATCTGCACCTCGTGGCAGGCGCGGTGCAGGAAGGCGGCGCTTTCCTTGGGGATCAGGCCAAGCGCGCCCTGCGCCTGCGCCAGCGCGCCTTCGACAAGCAGCATGGCGCGCAGCTCGGCGCTGTCGGTGAAAAGCCGCGCGGTCTCGTCGTCGCCCAGCAGGCCGCGGTACAGCGCGCTGTCGAGGGGCGAGGCCGGCATCAGGCGGCCCCCGGCCCGAGGGACGCGGCGATCGCCGTTTCACGCGGCTGGCAGCCCCCCGATCCGGGCATGGCCAAGCAAACGATGCAGGGGTCTTTCATGCAGGTCCCTCAGAGCCGGTCGAGAATTGCGACAAGCTCCTCCGCCCGGGTCAGTTGCGGGACATGGCCGCAATCGAGGGTGAAGGTCTCGGCGCAGGGCGTGTGCGCCACCATGGCCTTCTGCAGCGGATATGTCACGACCTTGTCGCGCGCGGCGAACACATAGGCGCGCGGCCTTGAGGCAAAATTCTTGCCCAGGGTGACAGCGTCGGTCTGGGCGCGGTTCGGCTCGGCCACATAGGTGGCGCAGGCGCGCTGTTCCTCGGTTGCTTCGGGGTACAGGATCGGGGCCGCGATCTCGGGGTCGAGTTCCGTGGTCATCGGGATGCGACCCTGGCGCACGGCCTCGACCAGACCCATCGTGTCCTGGCCCTTGATCAGATCCAGCAGCGATTCACCGCTGCGCGGCAAAAGCGCCGCGACATAGACCAGCTTGCGGATCGAACCCGGCACCTGTTCCGCCGTTCCCGAGATCACCATGCCGCCCATGGAATGCCCCACCAGCAGGGCGGGCGGGCCGTCGGTGACGATTTCCGCGACATGGGCGATGTAATCATCCATCCCCACCTCGCCCGGGTCGCGGCTGTCCGCCCCGTGCCCGGGAAGGGTTACGGCGGTCACATCATGTCCCAGCGCTTTCAGCCGGGGCACGACGAAATCCCAGGTCTGCGCAGAGCCCCAGGCGCCGTGGATCAGGATCATTCGGGTCATTCATTGCCTCAGAGGTCGAAGAAAATTGTTTCATCCTCTCCCTGCAGCTTAACCTCGAACCAATATTCACCATTACCCGTCTTCTTCGCCAGGAGAGTTCGCATTCTATCCTTATGTTCGATCCGGGCAAGAATAGGGCATTTTTTGTTCGCTGCTAACTCATCTTCGAAGTAAATTCTTGTCTGAAGTCCGATATTTACCCCCCTTGCGACAACCCAGAGGGAGATGTGCGGAGCCATGGTCCCGCCAGACGTGTGTGGCACCGATCCTGGCTTGATTGTGTTCAGCGTCCACTGGCCCGAGTCGAAGTCGGCGATGACCCGCGCCCAGCCCGTGACGTTCGGGTCGGCCTGGCCGCGCGCCTCGTTTGGGGCGGGGTAAAGACCCTCGGCATCGGCCTGCCAGGTCTCGATCAGCGCGTCGCGCAGAATCATCCCGGCGCCGTCGGTGACAGTGCCGCGGATGGTGATGCGTTCACCCTTGGCGCCGTCGCGGATCGGCGAGATGCCCAGATCCTGCGGATAGATGCCCGCATTGCCCAGCGCGTTCGGTGTCAGGCCGATGTGGACATAGGGCCCGGCGGTCTGCGAGGGCGTTTCGGGAAGATAGGGAAGCTTGGTCATCAAAGGCCCTCCGGTCGATTTTCGAAGAAGGTCTGGCGGCGGCCGCGCAGGGTGATGTCGAAGCGGTAGGCCAGACAATCCATCGGGATCGCCGCCGACATGTCGAGCGGCGCGACCAGTTGTTCGATCGCCGAGCCGTCCTTGATCGTGTTGACGATCGGGCAGCGCGCGATCAGCGGATCGCCCTCGAAATACATCTGGGTGATCAGCCGCTGGCCAAAGCCCGAGCCGAAGACCGAGATATGGATATGCATCGGCCGCCAGTCGTTCGGCCCGTTCGGCCAGGGATAGGCGCCGGGGCGGATGGTGAGGAATTCATAGCGGCCCTCGGCATTGGTCACGGTGCGTCCGCAGCCGCCGAAGTTCGGGTCCAGGGGGGCCGCGTAGCCGTCCTTCTTGTGGCGGTAGCGCCCGCCCGCGTTGGCCTGCCAGATCTCCAGCAGCGCGCCGGGCACCGGGCGGCCCTGATCGTCCTGCACGCGGCCATGCATGATGATCCGCTCGCCAATGGCCGGCTGGCCGGTGAAGTTGAGGATCAGGTTGTTGTCCAGCTCGCCCAGCATGTCCTGACCGAAGGCGGGGCCGGTTTCCTCGCTGAGGGTCGAGGGCGCGGCGACCAGCGCGCGACTGGGCGCGCGGGTCACGGAGGTCTTGTAGCCCGGAGCATAGGCCGGGGGATGCCAGAGCCGGTCGCGCGCGACCAGCGGCCCGCGAACAGGTGCGTCAGCCATTGCTAGTCCTCCTCCATCTCAGTGAGAATCCTGTCGGCAAGCTTGAAGGCGGTGTTGGCCCGCGGCACGCCGGCGTAGATCGCCACATGCAGCAGCACCTCCTGGATGTCGGTGCGGCTGGCGCCGGTGTTGGCGGTGGCACGCAGGTGCAGCTCGAATTCCTCCCAGTTGCCCAGGCCTGCCAGCAGCGCCAGCGTGATCATCGAGCGTTCGCGCGGCGCGATCGTGTCGCGGCCCCAGACATGGCCCCAGGCGGCGTCGGTGATCAGGTCGACGAAGGGGGCGTTGAAGCCCTCGGGATCCTGACGCGAGCGGTTCACATGGGCGTCGCCAAGGGTGCGGCGGCGGGTGGCCTCGCCGGTCTTGCGGATGTCGGACCGGCCCTCAGACATGGCCGATTTCCTTCAGGAAGGCGGTCAGGACCCGGGCGTATTCCTCGGGGTTCTCGACGCAGGGCAGATGGCCCGCGCCGCGGATCAGGTGAAAGCGGCTGCCCTTGATCAGATCGGCCGTCTCGCGCACCAGATCGGGCGGGGTGGAGCCGTCCTCGGACCCCGCGATCGCCAGCGTGGGCAGCGTCAGCCCCGAGGTGGGGGTATAAAGATCGGTGCCCGAAATCGCGGCCGAGCAGCCGATGTAGCCATCGGCCGGGGTGCGCACCAGCATGTTGCGCCAGGCCGCCAGTTCGGGCGTCGCGCGGAAGGTTTTCGAGAACCAGCGCTCCATCACCGCGTCGGCCAGCACCTCGATGCCGCCCTTGCGCGCATCTTCGATTCGCTTGTCCCAGATCTCGACCGTGCCGATCTTGGCGCCGGTGTTCGAGATCACCATGGCGCGCATCAGATCCAGCCGCTTCACCGCCAGCCCCTGGGCGATCATGCCGCCGATGGACAGGCCCACGAAGACGCTGTCCTTGACGTTCAGCGCATCCAGCAGCCGTTCGACATCGCGCACCAGAGTGCCCATGGAATAGGGCGCGGGGGGGCAATCGCTTAGCCCATGGCCGCGCTTGTCGTAGCGGATGATGCGCAGCCCCTTGGGCAGCAGCGGCAACACCTGATCCCAAAGCCGCAGGTCGGTGCCCAGCGAATTGGAGAAGACCAGCGGCGCGCCGTTCGGGTCGCCATCTTCGCGGTAGTGCAGTTTGATATCACCAAGATCGCAGATTTTCATGTCGTCCTCCTTGTCGCCACGAGGCGTTCCTGTGTCAGTCGCCACGGGGCGGTCCTGTGGCACTGCTCCCTAGTAGGGCAGGCCGATGTAGTTTTCCGCAAGCGCCGTCTGCGCGGCCTCGGACCCTTCAAGGTAGTCCATTTCCACCTCGCGCAAGCGCTGGTCGAATTCGGTCTGGTCGGGGAAGCGGTGCAGCAGCGTCGTCATCCACCACGAAAAGCGGATCGCCTTCCACACCCGGGTCAGGGCGCGGTCGGAATAGCCCTCGATCAGGTCGTCGGCGCCGTCGCGGTAATGGGCGATCAGCGCCTGCGACAGGTAATGCACGTCCGACACCGCCAGGTTCAGCCCCTTGGCGCCGGTGGGCGGCACGATATGGGCGGCGTCGCCGGCCAGGAACAGCCGGCCCCAGCGCATCGGCTCGGCCACGAAGCTGCGCAGCGGGGCGATGGATTTCTCGATCGAGGGCCCGGTTTCCAGCCGGTCGGCCGCGTTATGGGGGATGCGGCGCTTCAGCTCGTCCCAGAAGGCGGTGTCGGTCCATTTATCCAGCGGATCGTCGACGGGAACCTGCAGGTAATAGCGGCTGAGATGTTCGTTGCGCATCGAGCACAGCGCGAAGCCGCGGCTGTGGTTGGCGTAGATCAGCTCGTCCGAGACCGGTTTGGTTTCTGACAGCACCCCGAGCCAGCCGAAGGGATAGACCTTCTCGAAGGTCTTCAGCAGGGTCGCGGGGATCGCCTGACGGCTGACCCCGTGGTAGCCGTCGCAGCCGGCGATGTAATCGCAATCGATGCGGTGCTCGGTGCCGTCCTTCACATAGGTCACATGGGGGCGGTCGGGCAGGCCGTGCAGGGTGACGCCCTCAGCCTCGTCGATCACCATGCCGCCGGCGGCGTCGCGGGCCTTGTAAAGGTCGTGGGTCACTCCGGTCTGGCCGTAGACCATCACCGGATGCCCCGCGCGGGCTTTGAAATCGATCCGAAAGCCGCGGTTTTGCGATGCCAGATAGGTGCCGTCATGGACAAAACCCTGCTTGCGCATCCTTGCGCCAAGCCCGGCCTCTTCCAGCAGCTTGACGCTGCCCCATTCCAGCACGCCGGCGCGGATGCGGCCCAGCACATAATCGCGCGAGCGGCGTTCCAGCACCACGCTCTCGATCCCCGCAAGGTGCAGAAGATGCGACAGCAAAAGCCCCGCCGGCCCGCCGCCCACGATACAGACCTGAGTTTTCATCGCGTCTCCTCCTGCCGCAGGTTTGTGGCAGGTAGTTATCAATGTCAATTAGTTGCCGCGCGATGTGATCGGTCGGGGGGGGCAAGCCCCCTTGGCGCCGGATGGGCTGGCCGCGTGCCGGGGCGTGGCCCGACAACCCGGCTGTCGCTACTCGGCGAGCGTCTTCAACGCCCGGGCAAAGTTCTCGGGGTCGACATTGCCGCCCGAGGCCACGGCGATGACGCAATCGCCCTCTAGCGCCGCGCCATGGAACAGCGCCGCCGCCAGCGCCACCGCGCCGCCCGGCTCGATCACCAGCTTCAGATGCAGGAAGGCCAGCGCCATGGCGCGCAGGGCCTCGTCGTCGGTGATCACAAGGCCGGGGCCGCAAAGGCGGCTGTTGATCGGGAAGGTCACCGCCCCTGGCTCTGGCGTCATGATCGCGTCGCAGAGCGACCCTGAAAGACGGGCGTTGCGTTCGATCCGCCCCGCCGCCAGCGAACGGGCGGTGTCGTCAAAGCCCTCCGGCTCGGCCGGGCGGACGCGCATTTCGGGCGCCTTCGCCTCCAGCGCCAGCGCCACGCCGGCGGTCAGCCCGCCGCCGCCGCAGGGCACCAGAACCTCGGCCCGGGTGATCCTGGCCTCGGCGGCCTGGGCCGCGATTTCCAGCCCCGTCGTGCCCTGACCGGCCAACACCTGGGGGTCGTCATAGGGCCGGATCAGCGTCAGCCCGCGTTCGGCGGCCAGCGTGTCGCCGATCGCCTCGCGGCTTTCACTGGCGCGGTCGTAAAGCACCACTTCGGCCCCAAGCGCCCGGGTGTTGGCGATCTTCAGCGCCGGGGCGTCCGAAGGCATGATGATCACGCAGGGCGCGCCCTGTTCGGCAGCGGCACGGGCCAGGCCTTGCGCGTGATTGCCGCTGGAATAGCCGATCACGCCGCGCGCCCGCACCTCGGGCGCCAGCGCCGAGACCGCCGACCAGCCGCCGCGCGCCTTGAAACTGCCGGTGTGCTGCAGGCATTCGGCCTTGACCAGCAGCCGCCGCCCGGCGATCCGGTCCAGTTGCGGCGACCCCAGTAGCGGGGTGCGCCGGATGTGGCCCTGAAGTCGCTGCGCCGCCGCCTCGATCATGGTGATGTCGGTCATCGATCCCTCCTGCGCGCCACCGCATCAGCGATTTTCCTCGGCGCTTCGTGCAATGCCTAGCGCGCCGTACCAAAAGCCACCAGCCCGTTTGGTTGCCCGGCGCCCGATCCGGCGGCATTTACCCTTCGTTAACGCTGTTTGCTGCAAAGTTCATCATGCGATGGGGGGAGGCAGCCATGCTGCGGCGATCGGTTCGCAACGCCATCCCGGGGGCGGTTTTCGGGGCCGTCATGGCGGTTGCATTGCTGTCTGCCATCGCGGGGCCCGCGCGGGCGGGTGCCTGGCCACGCGATGCGGGGCGCTGGTTCCTGTCCAGCGGCATCAGCGTTTCCGGCCCGGCGCAGGCAGGATACGGCGTTTCGGCCGAAACCGATGTCTACGCCGAGGGCGGGCTGGGGGATGGCTGGCTTGTGGTGCTGCAATCGCTGCGCCGCGCGGGCGGGGGCGAGGTGCTGCTGGGCTTTGGCCATGCGGTGGCGCGCGCCGACGGCACTGCCCTGGGTTGGACACTGGGGGTGGGGCGCCGGCTGCAGGCGGGGACGCGCGGGGTCACCTATCTGCGCCCGGGCCTGGCCTGGGGGCGCGGATTTTCCGCGGGCGACCGGATCGGCCCCCTGCGCCTGCCCAGCGACGGCTGGATCGCGGCCGAGGTGCAGGCCGAGCTTTGGTCCACGCCGCGTGCCATCGCCCCCAAGCTTGATCTGACGCTGGGTCTCACGCCTTCTAACCGCTGGACCTTCATACTGGAGCTGCGCGCCAATGCCTATCCCGGGGCCCGGCGCTCGCTGTGGCTGGGCCCCGCGGTCATTCTGCGGTTGGGAAAGGTGCAGGTGAAACTGCAATCCGACCTGCCGCTTGGCGGGGGCGGACGGCCGGGGATCAGCCTCGCGCTTTGGTCCGAGTTCTGAGCGGCGGGCAGGGCGGCCGCCGGGGGCAGGCCCCCCGATGCGCCCCCCGGCGCCCCTGCCCGGCGCCTGTTGCGAGGGCGTCACAACGGCGTGATTGACAAGCTGAACTTGTCGTTCCCTTGAAATTCTTGATTTCGCCCGGCGCCGGGGCGGCGCAGGATCGCCCGGGGTGAAGCGCCCGAGTCGACCCGAGCGCACCCGCGACGAACAGGGGAGAGCGGTGATGCGCAGTGGCGGGCAATTGCTGGTGGAAAGCCTGGTGGCGCTGGGCGCGACCAAAAGCTTCGGCGTGCCGGGGGAAAGCTTTCTGGCGGTGCTGGATGCGCTGCATGACACCAAGGGGCGGCTGGATTTCATCAATTGCCGCAACGAGGGCGGGGCGGGTTTCATGGCCGCGGCCTGGGGCAAGCTGACTGGCCAGCCCGGCATTGCCTTCGTCACCCGCGGCCCCGGCGTCACCAATGCCTCGATCGGGGTGCATACGGCGATGCAGGATTCGGCGCCGATGCTTTTGTTCGTGGGCCAGGTCGGCACCGACATGAAGGGCCGCGAGGCGTTTCAGGAGATCGACTACCGCGCGGTTTTCGGAACCATGGCGAAATGGGCGGTTGAGATCGATCAGGTCGCGCGGATCCCCGAGATCCTGGCCCGGGCTTGGAAAACCGCCACCATTGGCCGCCCCGGCCCGGTGGTCATCGCGCTGCCCGAGGACATGCTGACCGCGCTGACCGATGCCGCCCCCCTGACCCATGCCCCCGAGATGCCAGAGCCCGAGGCCTCTGCCGCCGCGCTGGCCAAGACGCGCGCGACCCTGACGGCGGCCAAGCGCCCGGTGATCCTCTATGGCGGCTGCAACTGGACGCCCGCGGGCCGCGCCGCGCTGCAACGCTTTGCCGAGTCCTCGGACATCCCGGTGGTGTCGGTCTTTCGGTATCTGGACCAGTACGACAATACCTCGCCCACGTTCTGCGGCGAGGCTGGCGTCGGCATGGTGCCTTCGGTCAGGAAGCTGATCGGTCAGGCCGACGTGATCCTCGCCATCAACAACCGCTTTGGCGAGAATTCGACCGACGGTTATACCCTGATTGACGTGCCGATGCCGAAACAGCGGCTGATCCATGTGCATGGCTCGGATCTGGAAATCGGCAAGATCTATCAACCCGAACTTGGCATTCAGGCCGGCCCCAATGCCTTTGCCAAGGCGCTGGCCGAAACGCCGGTGGCGGGCGGTTGGGGCGCATGGCGGGTCGAGGGGCGCGCGGCCTATGAGAAGGGCTTCGATCTGCCCGATCTGCCCTCGCCCGTCGATATGGGTCGGGTGATGGCGCATCTGCGCGCGGTCCTGCCCGAGGATGTGATTCTGGCGAATGGCGCGGGCAATTTCGCCGTCTGGCCGAACAAGTTCTTCGCCTTTGGGCCGAAGGCGCGGCTGCTGGCGCCGCAATCGGGCGCCATGGGCTACGGCGTGCCCGCCGCGATTGCCGCGAAGCTGGCCGATCCGTCGCGCACCGTCGTCTGTTTCGCCGGCGACGGCGATTTCCAGATGACCAGCCAGGAACTCGCCACCGCCGCGCAGGCCGGCGCGCAGCCGATCATCCTGATCCTCAACAATGGCATCTACGGCACGATCCGCGCGCATCAGGAACGCCACTATCCCACCCGCGTCTCGGGCACCGACATGGCGAACCCCGATTTCGCCGCGCTCGCCCGCGCCTATGGCTTCCACGGCGAGCGGGTCGAGGCCACCGCCGATTTCGCCGCCGCGTTTGCACGCGCGCTGGCCTCGAAGACCGGCGCGGTGCTGGATCTCAACATCTCGGCCGAGGCGCTGACCCCGCGCCAGAGCCTCAGCCAGATGCGCGCCGCCGCGCTGGCCGCGAAGGAATAGGCATGAGCGCCGCAGATCCGATCCGCCTGGGTGCCGATATCGGCGGCACCTTCACCGATGTCGCGCTGGAATATCGCGGCAAGATGTTCTCGGCCAAGGTGTTGACCGATTACGCCGCGCCGGAACAGGCGATCCTGGACGGCATCGAAGTGGTGCTGGGGCAGGCGGGGCTGACGCCCGCCGATCTGGATCTGGTGATCCACGGCACGACGCTGGCCACTAACGCGCTGATCGAGCGCCGCGGCGCGCGCACCGCGCTGGTCACCACCGATGGCTTCCGCGACGTGATCGAGATGCGCACGGAAAACCGCTTTGCCCAGTACGATCTGAACATGAAGCTGCCCGCCCCGCTGATCCCGCGTGAGGACCGCTTTACCGTGAAGGGCCGGATCGGCGCGCAGGGGCAGGTGCTGGAGGCGCTGGACGAGGCCGCGCTGGAAGAGGTTGCAGAGCGCATCGCAGCGGGGGGCTTCGGCGCCGTGGCGATCGGCTTCATCCATTCCTACATGAACCCCGCGCATGAGGCCCGCGCGCGTGAGATCATCGCCTCCAGGGTGGATGTGCCGATCTCGATCTCGGCCGAGGTCTCGCCGCAGATGCGCGAGTTTGAGCGTTTCAACACCGTCTGCGCCAATGCCTATGTGCGGCCCCGGATGGCCGATTACCTGGCCCGGCTTCAGGTGCGGCTGGGGAAGATGGGCGCGCGCTGCCCGGTGTTCATGATCCATTCGGGCGGCGGGCTGATCTCGGTCGAGACGGCGGCGGAATTTCCGGTGCGGCTGATCGAATCCGGTCCGGCGGGCGGCGCGATCTTTGCCGCCGATGTGGCGCGGCGCTTCGGGCTGCAAAACGTCGTCAGCTACGACATGGGCGGCACCACGGCGAAGATCTGCCTGATCGAGGGTTTCACCCCCAAGACCGCGCGCAGCTTTGAGGTGGCGCGCACCTACCGCTTTGCCAAGGGCTCAGGCATGCCGATCTCGATCCCGGTGATCGAGATGATCGAGATCGGCGCGGGCGGCGGGTCGCTGGCTTGGGTCGATGCGATGGGCCGGATCCAGACCGGCCCGGAATCGGCGGGGTCGGAACCGGGGCCTGCCTGCTACCAGCGTGGCGGCACGCGCCCCGCGATCACCGATGCGGACCTTTTGCTGGGCAAGCTCGACCCCGACAATTTCGCCGGCGGCGCGATCCGGCTGTCCACCGCGGATGCCGACAAGGCGATCCGCGCCGAGGTCGGCGACCGGCTGGGCCTTGACGCCACCGCCGCCGCCTTCGGCATCTGCGAGGTGGTGGACGAGAACATGGCCAACGCCGCCCGCGTCCATGCGGTCGAGAACGGCAAGGACATCGCGCAGAACGTCATGGTGGCCTTCGGCGGCGCCGCCCCCCTGCATGCCGCCCGCCTGTGCGAAAAGCTGGGCATCCGCGAATGCCTGATCCCGGCCGGGGCGGGGGTGGGGTCGGCCATCGGCTTCCTCAAGGCGCCCTTCGGGTACGAGGCGCTGGCGTCCAATCTGGTCCGGCTTTCCAGCTTCGACGCGGATCAGGTGAACGCCGTGATCGCCGGGCTGCGGGGCATTGCCGAAGGCTTCGTGCGCGCTGGCACCGAGGGCGAGATCCGCCGCGAGATCACCGCCTTCATGCGCTATGCCGGGCAGGGCTGGGAAATCCCTGTGCCGCTGCCCGACCGGCCCTTTGCCGCAGAGGATGCGGCGGGGCTGAAGGAGGCATTTCGCGATGCCTACGCCCGCTTCTTCGGTCGTGCCATCGACGGGCTCGACGGGCTGGAGATCGAGATCGTGACAATCTCGGTCCGGGCCGAGGACATCCGCCCGGCGCCGGCCCGCGTCGCGCTGACCCGGGGCGACAGCCTCGCCGAAGCGCCCGTTACCCGCGCGGTTTTTGACCCCTCCGCCGGGTGCGCGCAGGCCTCGGCCATCGTCGAGCGCGCGGCGCTGACCCCCGGCGTGCGGGTGTCCGGCCCCGCGGTGATCGTCGAGGATGAGACCTCGACCGTCGTCACCGCGCCCTTCGACGCGGTGATGCAGTGCGACGGCAGCCTGCTGCTGATCCGCAAGGAGACCACGCAATGACCGACACGATCGACGATATCCGCCTGCAGGTGATGTGGAACCGCCTGATCTCGGTGGTCGAGGAACAGGCGATGACGCTTTTGCGCACCGCCTTCTCGACCTCGGTGCGCGAGGCGGGCGATCTGTCGGCGGGGGTGTTCGACCCCGAAGGCCGGATGCTGGCGCAGGCGGTCACCGGCACGCCGGGCCACGTGAACACCATGGCCGAGGCCGTGCTGCATTTCATCGAGGAAATCGGCCGCGACGACATGTTCGCGGGCGACACCTATGTGACCAACGACCCCTGGAAGGGCACCGGCCACCTGCACGACATCACCATGGTCTCGCCCTCCTTCAAGGGCGATCGGCTGGTCGGTTTCTTCGCCTGCACCGCGCATGTGGTCGACGTGGGCGGGCGCGGTTTCGGCGCCGATGGCAAATCGGTCTATGAGGAAGGGATCCAGATCCCGATCATGAAATTTGCCGAGCGCGGCGCGGTGAACCGCGATCTGGTCCGCATCCTGCGCCAGAACGTGCGCGAGCCGAACCAGGTGGTGGGCGATTTCTACTCGCTCTCGGCCTGCAACGAGGTGGGCCACCGCCGGCTGATCGACATGATGGAAGAGACCGGGCTGCAAAGCCTCGACGCGCTGGGCGAATTCATCTTCAGCCGCACCCGCCGGGCGATGCAAGAGCGGATCGCGGCGCTGCCCAGGGGCGCGTGGGAAAACGACATGGTCACCGACGGCTACGACACGCCGGTGCGGCTGGCCACCCGGGTCGAGATCGGCGAAGGGCGCATCCATGTCGATATGGATGGCAGCGCCCCGGTCAGCGGCTGGGGCATCAACGTGCCGATCATCTACACCAAGGCCTATGCCTGCTATGCGCTGAAATGTGTGGTGGCGCCGGACATCCCCAACAACTGGGCCTCGCTGGAGATGTTCACCATTTCCTCGCCGGTGAACATCCTGAACGCCGAGCGTCCGGCTCCGGTCAGCCTGCGCCATGTCATCGGCCATATGGTGCCCGATCTGGTGCTGGGCGCGCTGGCCAAGGCGCTGCCCGGGCAGATCCTTGCGGAAGGGGCGGCGGCGCTGTGGAACATCCACATCTCGGCCCGGCCCGCCAACGGCGCCGAAGGGCGGCGGGCCGAGATCCTGATGTTCAACTCGGGCGGGATGGGGGCGCGGCCGGGGCTGGATGGGCTGTCGGCCACGGCCTTTCCCTCGGGGGTGATGACGATGCCGATCGAGGCGACCGAACAGACCGGCCCGATCGTGGTGTGGCGCAAGGAGCTGCGTCCGGATTCGGGCGGCGACGGCCAGTATCGCGGCGGTCTGGGGCAGGTGATCGAGATCGCCGCCCTGCCGGGGCATGCGTTCGATTTCTCGGCGATGTTCGACCGGGTGAACCACGCCGCCCGTGGCCGTGATGGCGGCGAAAGCGGCGCGCCGGGCGTGGTGGCGCTGGACGACGGCACCCGGATGCGGCCCAAGGGCTGGCAGCACGTCCCCGCCGGGCGCCGGCTGGTGCTGCATCTGCCCGGCGGCGGCGGTTTCGGCCCGCCCGACCGGCGCGACCCCGCGGCGCGGGCCGAGGATCTGCGCCGGGGCTATGTCTCGGGCGCGCCTCGGCCCCCGCAGTCCGGCCCGGACGCCGCCCGTACACCCCACACCCCCCAGGAGACCCCATGACCCAGCCCCGTTTCGACACGCTTCTGATCACCGGCGCCGCCGGCCGCCTTGGCACGGAGCTGCGTCGGGGCCTCGCCCCCCTGGCGCGCCGCCTGCGGCTGACCGACGTGGCCGAGATCAAGGATCTGCAACCCAATGAAGTGGCGGTGTTCTGCGACCTCGCCGACATGGAGGCGGTGATGGCGCTGGCCGAGGGGGTCGACGCCATCGTGCATTTCGGCGGTGCGCCGCTGGAAAAGGACTGGGACACGGTCCTCAATTCCAACATCCGTGGCAGCTATCATATCTATGAGGGCGCGCGGAAACATGGGGTGAAGCGGGTCGTCTATGCCTCTTCGGTCCATGCGATCGGCTATCACGATCTGACCTCCCATATCGACGCCCTTTCCCCGCACCGGCCCGACAGCCTTTATGGTCTGTCGAAATGCTTCGTCGAGGATCTGGGCCGGCTCTATTGGGACAAGTTCGGGATCGAGAGCGCGATGCTGCGGATCTTTTCCTCCTTCCCCGAACCGGCGGATCGGCGGATGCTGTGGTCGTGGCTGTCGTTCGACGATTGCGTGCGGCTGACCAGCGCCGCGCTGACCGCGCCACGGGTGGAATTCACCGTGGCCTTCGGCATGTCCGACAATCAGGTGAAGCCGGTCGACAACCGGCTGGCCGGGCATCTGGGCTACCAGCCGCAGGACAACACCGAAGCTTATCGCGCGGGCGTCGAGGGCCGCACCCCGGCCCCAGATCCGGTCGATCCCAAGGTGCGCCACCTTGGCGGCTGGTTCGTCGAGCTTGGCCATCCCGACGATGAGGCGGCGCGATGAAAGAAAGCTATGACGTGGTGATCGTCGGCGGGGCGGTGATCGGCTCGGCCGTGGCCTATTTCCTGACCACCAATCCCGATTTCAACGGCTCGGTTCTGGTGGTGGAACGTGACCCGAGCTATGCGAAGGCCTCCACCGCGCTGTCGTCCTCGTCGATCCGGGTGCAGTTCTCGAACGCGGTCAACGTGAAGATCAGCCAGTTCGGGATGCAGTTCATCCGCGACTTTGCGCAGACCATGCAGATCGGAGACGACCGCCCCGATCTGAACTTCCACCCCGGCGGCTATCTGTTTCTGGCCAACACCGCATCGCAAGCTCAGGTCCTGCGCGAAAACCACGCGGTTCAGTGTGCCTGCGGCGCCGATGTGGTGCTCTGGGGGGCCGAGGATCTGGCCCGCGCCTTCCCGCATCTGCGGGTCGACGATATTCTGCTGGCCTCCTACGGGCGCTCGGGTGAGGGCTGGTTCAACAACACCGGGCTGATGTGGGGCTTTCGCAACAAGGCCCGCGCCCAGGGGGCGGAATATGTCACCGACGAGGTGGTCGCCATCGCCCGCGAAGGCGCGCGCGTCACCGGTGTCACGCTGAAATCCGGCGCGACGGTGGCGGCGGGCACGGTGGTGAACGCCTCGGGGCCGCGCGCGGCGCTGACCGCGCGGATGGCGGGCCTCGACGTGCCGGTCGAGCCGCGCAAGCGCACCAGTTTCGTCTTCGACTGCGCCACCTCGCCCGAGGGCAGCGCGACGATCAACCAGGGCCGTCTTCCCCTGATGATCGACCCGACCGGCGTCTTCTGCCGCCCCGAGGGGCGCTATTTCCTCGCCGCCTGCGTACCGGTCGAGGATCCGGCCGTGGACTGGGACGATTTTGAGCCGCGCTATGCGGAATTCGAGGAAACCGTCTGGCCCGCCCTCGCCGAACGCTCGCCGGCCTTCGAGGCGCTGAAGGTCGTCAACCAATGGGCCGGGCATTACGATTTCAACACGCTCGACCACAACCTGATCGTCGGGCGCCATCCGGAGGTGGAGAATTTCGTCTATGCCAACGGTTTTTCGGGGCATGGGCTGCAACAGGGCCCGGCCGCCGGGCGCGGCGTGTCCGAACTGATCACCTATGGCGGGTTTCGCACGCTGGATCTGACGGAAGTGGGCTATGAGCGCATTCTCGCGAACCGTCCGTTTCTGGAAAAGGCGGTGATCTGAGATGGGCGGCAGGCCGGACCGTTTGCCGCCGCTGAACGCGCTGCGGGTCTTTCATACCGTGGTGCGCCACCGCAGCTTTCGCGGCGCGGCCGAGGAGCTTCTGGTTTCGCCACAGGCGGTCAGCCAGCAGATCAAGCTGCTGGAAGAGGCGCTGGGCGTGGTGCTGTTCGACCGCAAGGGCCGCAGGATCGAGCCCAACGAACAGGCGATCCTGCTGTCGCATTTCGTTCAGGCCGGGTTCGACGAATTCGAGGAAGGCGTGCGCCGGATCACCAAGATCGGCCACCGCACCCGCATCAACGTCAACGCCAGCCCCTATTTCGCCACCCGCTACCTGATCGACCGGCTGGGCCGCTTCCGCACCATCCTGCCCGAGGCCGACCTGCGGCTGACCTCGATGGTGGATCTGCCGGATTTCGTCTTGGACGAGGTCGATGTGGCGATCCAGTGGGGCTATGGCACCTGGAAGGCCTTCGATCAGGTGCTGCTGTTGCAGGATATCAAGGTGATCTGCTGCGCGCCGCAGCTTGCGGCGGATCTGCGTCGGCCCGAGGATCTGCTGGACCAGACCCTGATGCATCCGATGCTGTCGGCGGACCTCTGGCCCGACGTGCTGCGCCATCTGGGGGTGGCGCCGCGCGACCCGAAGGGGGCGCTGGTGCTGCAGGACGCGGGCGCGATGCGCAGCGCGGCGCGGGCCGGGCTGGGGGTCGGGCTGATCTCGGCCAGCGATGCGCACGACGATCTGGAAACCGGCAAGCTGGTGGCGCCCTTCGGGCTGGAGGTGATGCAGGGAATGCCGCCCGAGCAGATCCCCGGCTTCTATCTGGTGGTGCCGCGCGCCCATCGGCGGGTGAAGCCGATCGCCACCTTCTGTGACTGGGTCACCGCCGAGGATTGGCTGGATCCCGGGCCGATCGCCTGAACCCCGGGCGGCGCGGGAACCTTCTTCTGCACCCTTGCCCTTCTGTGCCCAAGCCCCTAATCCGAAGTCATGAAACTGTTGTACCTTGGGGATGTGATGGGCCGCGCCGGGCGCGCCGCGGTGGCCGAGCGGCTGCCGAAACTGCGCGCCGAATGGGGCCTCGATTTCGTCGTCGTCAATGGCGAGAACGCGACCGCGGGCGCGGGGCTGTCCGGCCCGCATGCCAAGGCGCTGCTAGAGGCCGGGGCCGATTGCCTGACGCTGGGCGATCATGCCTTCGACCAGAAGGACATGCTGGCCTTCATCGAGCAGGAACCGCGCATCATCCGGCCGCTGAATTTCGCCAAGGGCGCGCCGGGCAAGGGCGCGCGGGTCTTCACCGCGCAGGGCGGGCGCAAGGTGCTGGTGGCGCAGGCGCTGGGTCAGGTGTTCATGAAGCGGCCCTTCGACGATCCGTTCTCGGCCCTCGAAGGCGTGCTGAAGGCGCATCCGCTGGGCGGCCTCGTGCAGGCCGCGATCGTCGACATCCATTGCGAGGCGACGAGTGAGAAGATGGCCGTGGGCCATTGGTGCGACGGCCGTGCCAGTCTGGTCGTGGGCACCCATACCCATGTGCCGACGGGCGACGCCCAGATCCTGAACGCGGGCACCGGCTATCTTACCGATGCGGGCATGTGCGGCGATTACAACTCGGTCATCGGGATGGAGAAGACCGAGCCGATGCGCCGCTTCGTCACCGGCATGCCGAAGGCCCGGTTCGAACCGGCGGCGGGCGAGGCCACGCTGTCGGGCGTCTATGTCGAGACCGACGATCGCACTGGCCTTGCGACCAGGATCAGCATGATTCGCGTGGGCGGGCGATTGCAACAGGCGCATCCGTGACACGCCCCTTCGCGCCCTATGCATTGCTGATGCTTCTGGGCGCGGGCTGGGGATTGACGCAGCCGCTGTCGAAGATCGCGGTCTCCACCGGATATCAGCCGCTGGGGCTATTGTTCTGGCAGTTGGTGGTGTCGACGCTGGCGCTGGGCGCCTTGGTCGCGGTCACCGGCAAGGGCCTGCCGAAGGGACGCGCCGCATGGCGGATGTGTGCCCTGATCGCGCTGGTGGGCACGCTGCTTCCCAACAGCTTTGCCTATCTCTCGATCAGCCATCTGCCCTCGGGCGTGGTGTCGATCGTGCTGTCGCTGGTGCCGATGTTCGCCTTTCCCATCGCCCTGACGATGGGCAACGACCGCTTCAGCCTGGCGCGGCTGGCGGGGCTGGTGCTGGGGCTTCTGGGTGTCGCGCTGATCGCCCTGCCGCACAGCAGCCTGCCCGACCGTGCCGCCGCGATCTGGCTGCCCGTCGCCCTGATCGCGCCAGCCTTCTACGCGCTGGAGGGCAATATCGTCGCGAAATGGGGCACCGCCGGCCTCGACCCGATCCAGCTGCTGTTCGGCGCCTCGCTGGTCGGGCTGGTGCTGGCGCTGCCTGCCGCGCTGATCTCGGGCCAGTTCATCGACCCCAGGCCCGAAGCGCCCGAGGCCGCGCTGGTCGCCCTGTCGGTGCTGTCGTCGCTGGTCTATGCGGGCTATGTCTGGCTGATCGGCCGGGGGGGATCGGTGTTCGCCGCGCAGGTTTCCTATCTGGTGACCGGCTTTGGCGTGCTCTGGGCGATGCTGATCCTGCAAGAGCGCTATTCCGGCTGGGTCTGGGCCGCCTTCGCGGTGATGCTGCTGGGGCTGGCGCTGGTGCGGCCCCGCGCCCAACAGGCCCTGCCGGGCGCCGCCGTCCCGGATCCGGTTCCCGGCCCCGACACTGGTCCCGACACTGGCGCGCTTTGCGAAACCGGCGAAATCGAAGACACTCGGCCGGAAACTTCTTGAGGATCAAGTGATGTTCGGGCTCGATCTGCCCCCCAATGCCCAGGCGCTGGCCGCGCTGACGATCGTCGTCGCGATGTTCGTGCTGTTCGTGCGCGAAACCTACCCGGTCGAGGTGGTGGCGGTGTCGGGCGCGGTGCTGATGGTGGTGCTGGGTGTGCTGCCGCAGGCGCAGGCGCTGGCGGTGCTGTCGAACCCGGCGCCCTGGACCATCGCGGCGCTGTTCATCATCGTCGGCGCGCTGGTGCGCACCGGCGCGCTGCACTGGATCAGCCAAAGGGCGGCGCAGAATGTCGAGACCCGGCCAAGGCTGACGCTGGCGCTGCTGGCGCTGGTCGTGGTGGGGCTGTCGGGGGTGGTGAACAACACCCCGGTCGTGGTGGTGATGATCCCGATCTTCATGCAACTGGCCCGCAAGCTGGGGGTGGCGCCGTCGAAGCTGATGATCCCGCTGTCCTATCTGGCGATCTCGGGCGGCACGCTGACGCTTCTGGGCACCTCGACCAACCTGCTGGTCGACGGCGTCGCGCGCAGCGCCGGGATGAAGCCCTTCGGCATCTTCGAGATCACCGGCCTGGGGCTGATCGTCTCGGTCGTGGTCATGGCCTATCTGGCGCTATTCGCGCGCCTCCTGCCGAACCGCGAATCCCTGGCCGGCATGATCGCCGACCGCGGGCGGATGAAATTCTTCACCGAAGTGGCGCTGCCCGAGGATTCCGCCCTGATCGGCCAGACGCTGGAAGAGGCCGACATCTTCCGCCGTGAAGGCCTGCGGGTGATCGACGTGCTGCGCGGCGATGCCTCGTTGCGCCGCGATCTGGGCTCGGTGGTGCTGGCGGCGGGCGACAGGGTGGTGCTGCGCACGCCGATGGCCGAACTGCTGGGCCTGCAGCAGAACAAGGAATTGCGGCTGGTCGACAAGCTGAGCTCGGTCCAGACCTCGACCGTCGAGGTGCTGATCACGCCGGGCTGCCGGATGGTCGGGCGCTCGCTGGGCGAATTGCGGCTGCGGCGGCGCTACGGCGTCTATGTGCTGGCGGTGCATCGGCGCAACCAGAACATCGGCCGGCAGCTGGACGATCTGGTGGTACGGGTCGGCGACACGCTGCTGCTGGAAGGTGAGGCGGGCGATATCCGGCGCCTGGCGAGCGACATGCACATGGTCGATATCGCCACGCCGTCGGCGCGGGCCTACCGCCGCGGCCATGCGCCGATCGCGATCGCGGTGCTGGTCGGGATCGTCG
Source organism: uncultured Albidovulum sp. (assembly GCA_913064775.1). GTDB lineage: Bacteria > Pseudomonadota > Alphaproteobacteria > Rhodobacterales > Rhodobacteraceae > Acidimangrovimonas. The sequence continues at coordinate 84,633 of CAJYAD010000015.1, forward strand.
GGCTGTCGGCGCTGGGGGTGGCGCCGATCGTGACGCTGTCGATGCTGGGGGTGGCGCTGGTGCTGCTGACCCGCTGCATCGACGCGGATGAGGCCTTCGGCTTCGTCGAGGGCCGGCTGTTGGCGATGATCTTCGCGATGCTGGCGGTGGGGGCGGGGCTGGAACGGTCCGGCGCGGCGAAGCTGATCGTCGAGGCGCTGACGCCGGCGCTGGCCTTGCTGCCGCCGCAGGGGCTGGTCTTCGCGCTGTTCCTGCTGACCTGGGTGCTGACCGAGCTGGTGACCAACAACGCGGTGGCGCTGGTGGTGACGCCGATCGCGATCGGGCTGGGGCAGGCGCTGGGCGTCGATCCAAGGCCGCTGGTGGTGACGGTGATGTTCGCAGCCTCGGCCAGCTTCGCAACGCCGATCGGCTATCAGACCAACACCCTGGTCTACGGGCCCGGCGGCTACCGCTTCACCGATTACCTGCGCTTCGGCCTGCCGCTGAGCCTGGGAATGGCGGTGGTGGTCAGCCTGGCGGTGCCGCTGATCTGGCCGTTCTGACGGCGGTACTCGGCTGCGGCGGCGTCAGGCGCGCCCGGCGGTGGCCGAGAGCGAGATCGCGTCGATCCCCATGGATTTCAGCGCACGTTCCCATTTGGTCGCGTTATCGGCGGCAAAGATGATCTCGTCGATGGCTTCGGTGGTCAGCCAGCCATTCTGGCCGATCTCGTCCTCCAGCTGGCCGGGGCCCCAGCCGGCATAGCCCAGCGCCAGAAGCGCCTGCAAAGGCCCGTGCCCGGCCGAGATGTCTTCCAGCACGTCCAGCGTCGCGGTCATGGCGATGCCGGTGTCGACCTGCTGGGTGCCCTCGGCGCTGCCGTATTCGGCCGAATGCAGCACAAAGCCGCGCCCGGCCTCGACCGGGCCGCCGAAATGCACCCGCGCGCTCTGCGCCCCGGGGCCGGCGGCGATGTCGAGCTGTTCGAGCAGCCGCGCGAAGGGCAGGTCAGAGACCGGCTTGTTGACGATCAGCCCCATCGCGCCGCGGTCGGAATGTTCGCAGATATAGATGACGCTGTGGTCGAATCGCGGATCGCCCATGCCGGGCATGGCGATCAGCAGCTTTCCGGTCAGGTTCATCTGGTGGTCTGTCATCCCTTTAGGATGGGGTGCGCGGCGCGGCTGCGCAAGATGGGGCGTCGGCGGGCGCGGCCCTGGCGCGGTCTTTTGCGCAAAAGTGTTTCCCGGCGCCGGACTCTGCCCTATCCTGCGGCGATGATCAGATCGGCCGTTCCCGTCCGTCTACGCCCGCTTGCCGTGCTGGCCTTCGCCGCGGTGCTGCTGTGCGCGCCGCGCCTTGTGCCCGCCGCAGGGGCCTCGACCATCGTCGATCCAGCGCAGGTGGTAAGCGCGCGGGTGCTGCCGGGCTGGCGCATGGCCGACGGCCACCGCATGGTCGCACTGGAACTGACCCTGGCGCCGGGCTGGCACACCTATTGGCGCGCCCCGGGCGAGGCCGGGATCCCGCCCAGCTTTGACTGGAGCGCCAGCACCAATCTGAAGGCGGTGACGATTCATTGGCCGGTTCCGCAGGTCTTCGACATCGGCGGGATGCGCTCGATCGGCTATACCGACCGCGTCGTGCTGCCGCTGGAACTGACGCCAAAGACCCCGGGTGCGCCGATCGCGCTGCGCGCCACGGTGGATCTGGGCGTCTGCGACGAGATCTGCCTGCCCGCCGCGCTGACCGTCTCGGCCGATCTGAGCGGCGCGGGGGCGCAGGACGCCGCCATTGCGCAGGCCCTGACACGGCAGCCCGAAACCGCGGCCGAGGCGGGCGTGACCGGGGCCACCTGCAGCGTCGAGCCGATCGCGGACGGGCTGCGGCTGACGGCGCGGCTGGTGCTGCCGCCGCTGCCGGGCAGGGAGTTGGCGGTGATGGAACTGCCCGACCCCTCGACCTGGATTTCCGGCGCAAAGACCACCCGCCAGGGCGACACGCTGACCGCGGTGGCCGATGTGATGCCCGCCAAAGCGCCCTATGAGCTGAACCGTGCGGCGCTGACGATCACCGTGCTGGGGCAGGGCCGCGCGGTTGAACTGCATGGCTGCGGCGCGGGCTGAGGCGGCGGCGCCCCTTGCCGGCTATGGCGGGCGGGGGCGGGCGGTCAGGTCCCGGCAGGCGCAGGGCTTTGGCGCTTTGTTCCGGCCAATCGGCGCGGGGCGGGGTCAGCCCGATTGACCCTCCCTCCGCTTCTGCCTATTGAGAGCACGCTTTATCCAAGGCGGGCGATCCATGGCAGAGACAACCATCCCACCGCGCAGCTTTCAGGAAATCCTGATGCGGCTTCAGTCCTACTGGGGCGCGCAGGGCTGCGCCGTGCTGCAACCCTATGACATGGAGGTGGGGGCCGGCACCTTCCACCCGGCCACGACGTTGCGCGCGCTGGGCCCGCGCCCCTGGGCCGCCGCCTATATCCAGCCCTCGCGCCGCCCGACCGACGGGCGCTACGGCGAGAACCCGAACCGGATGCAGCATTACTACCAGTTTCAGGTGCTGATCAAACCCTCGCCGCCCGATCTGCAGGCACTGTACCTCGGCTCGCTGCGCGCCATCGGGATCGACATGGATCTGCACGACATCCGCTTTGTCGAGGACGATTGGGAAAGCCCGACGCTGGGCGCCTGGGGCCTGGGCTGGGAAGTCTGGTGTGACGGCATGGAAGTCAGCCAGTTCACCTATTTCCAGCAGGTCGGCGGCCATGATTGCCACCCGGTCTCGGGCGAGCTGACCTACGGGCTGGAGCGGCTGGCGATGTATGTGCTGGGCATCGATCATGTGATGGACATGCCCTTCAACGACCCCGACAGCCCGATCCCGCTAAGCTATGGCGATGTCTTCCGCCAGACCGAGCGCGAATACAGCCGCTGGAACTTCGATCAGGCCGACACCGCGATGCTGCTGAAGCATTTCGAGGATGCCGAGGCCGAATGCGAACGCATCCTGACCGCCCCCGAGGCCGATTCCGCCGGCCGCCGGATCGTGATGGCGCATCCCGCCTATGACCAATGCATCAAGGCCAGCCACCTCTTCAACCTGCTCGATGCGCGGGGCGTGATCTCGGTCACCGAACGTCAGGCCTATATCGGCCGCGTCCGGGCACTGGCGAAGAAATGCGCCGATGCTTTCCTGACCACCGAAGCGGGCGGCGCGGAGGTGCGGACATGAGCGGGAAAGCCGTCGTCCTGATCATCCTCGCGATCTGCGTGATTGCCGGGGGCGGGCTCTATTACAGCCTGCAATACGCCTATTACACCACCGTTGCGCGCAACAGCCCGGCGGCCGACGTGGTGCTGACCCAGATCCAGACCGGTGCCGTGACCGAGGTGCCGATCAAGAACTTCACCGGCATCGACGCCAATTCCTCGCCGCTGCGCTACCGGGCCTGTTTCAAGATGGACAATGCGCTTGGTACACTCAAGAAGGCCTTCCAGACCTATCCCGACCCCACGCCGCTGACCGCGCCCAGGCATTTCGCCTGCTTCAACGCCGAGAAGATCGACGGGATGCTGAAGCAGCACAAGGCCGTGGCCTTCCTGGGCCAGGCCAATGTCCACTACGGCGTCGACCGTGTCGTGGCCGTCGACGAGGACGGCAACGGCTATGCCTGGAACCAGTTGAACCGCTGCGGGAAGGCCGTGTTCGACGGCCAGCCCGCGCCCCAGGGCTGCCCCCCGCCGCCGGAGAATAAGTGATGCCCGACCTGCTGATCGAACTGTTCTCCGAGGAAATTCCCGCCCGGATGCAGGCCCGCGCGCGTGCCGACCTGCAACGTCTGGTCACCGACGGGCTGGTTGAGGCGGGGCTGACCTATGCCTCGGCCGGTGCCTTCTCGACCCCGCGCCGCCTGGTGCTGGCGGTCGAGGGGCTGAGTGCCGAAAGCCCCACCCTCCGCGAGGAACGCAAGGGCCCCAAGGCCGACGCGCCCGAAAAGGCGATCGAGGGGTTCCTGCGCGCCACCGGACTGACCCGCGACCAGTTGGAGACCCGCGAGGACAAGAAGGGTGCCGTGCTGTTCGCCACCATTACCCGCCCCGGCCGCCCCGCGCCCCGGATCGTGGCCGAGGTGCTGGACGCCGCGATCCGCAACTTCCCCTGGCCCAAGTCGATGCGCTGGGGCACCGGCAGCCTGCGCTGGGTGCGCCCGCTGCATTCGATCCTGTGCCTGCTGACCACCGAGGTCGGCGCCGAGGTCGTGCCGCTGGACGTCGACGGCATCGCCTCGGGCGCCACCACCCGTGGCCACCGCTTCATGGCGCCGGATGAGATCACCGTGACCGGCTTCGACGATTACGCCGCCAAGCTGCGCGCCGCGAAGGTGATGCTCGACCCCGCCGAGCGGGCCGAACACATCTGGAACGACGCCACCAACCGCGCCTTCGCCCAGGGGTTGGAGGTGGTCGAGGACCGCGGCCTTCTGGAAGAGGTCGCGGGCCTTGTCGAATGGCCGGTGGTGCTGATGGGCGCGATCGGTGAGAAATTCCTGACGCTGCCGCCCGAGGTGCTGCAAACCTCGATGAAGGAGCATCAGAAGTTCTTCTCGGTGCGGAACCCCAAGACCGGGCGGATCGAGAAATTCGTCACCGTCGCCAACCGCGAGACGGCGGATGACGGCGCGACGATCCTGGCCGGCAACCTCAAGGTGCTGTCGGCGCGGCTGTCGGATGCGCGCTTCTTCTGGGAAAACGACCTGCGCACGGTGGGTGCCGGGGGGCTGGAAGACATGGCCGCGGGCCTGTCCAAAGTGACCTTCCACAACAAGCTCGGCTCGCAGGCCGACCGCATCGCCCGGATCGAGGCAATGGCGCACGAGATCGCCCCGCTGGTTGGCGCCGATCCCGATCTGGCGGCCCAGGCCGCGCGCGTGGCAAAGGCGGATCTGCGCTCCGAAATGGTCGGCGAATTCCCCGAGCTTCAGGGCATCATGGGCGGCTACTACGCCCGAGCCGAGGGCCTGCCCGACGCGGTGGCGAACGCCTGCAAGGCGCATTATCAGCCGCTGGGGCCGTCGGACGACGTGCCGGCGGATCCGGTCTCGGTCGCCGTGGCGTTGGCCGACAAGCTGGATACGCTCACCGGCTTCTGGGCCATCGACGAGAAGCCCACCGGAAGCAAAGATCCGTTTGCCCTGCGCCGTGCGGCGTTGGGGGTGATCAGGCTGTTGCTGGGGAATGGGGTGAACTTCAATTTGCTGCCGGCTTTCGTCGGTCGCTTCGGTTCTTGGCTCCATCAAGGTGTCGCGCGAGAGGTTGTTGCTGCTGCCGACGACGAAGGCCAGCTTCGCAAGCTTTATGACTATGTCTCAGATAAAATTCCGCCGGTAGACCCCGATCACTTCGGGCGGATCGCGTCAGCCCATTGGCTTTCTGAGTTGGAGGGAACTCAGTTTGGCGACCTCTCAGAGTTTGTAAGTGCTGCGGAACGTTTAGAAAATAAGGCTGCCGCGCTCAGTGTAGACCTCCTTTCCTTCTTCCACGACCGACTCAAGGTGCACCTGCGCGACGCGGGCATCCGCCACGACGTGATCGACGCCTGCCTCGCCATGCAAGGCTCCGACGACCTCACCCTGCTGGTCAAACGCGCCGAAGCCCTGTCCGCGACGCTGGCGACCGAGGACGGCGCCAACCTGATCCAGGGCTTCAAGCGCGCCAACAACATCCTCACCCAGGCCGAGGAAAAGGACGGCGTCGAATACAGCTTCGGCGCCGACCCGAAATTCGCCGAAGGACCCGAGGAAACCGCGCTCTTCACCGCGCTCGACGCCGCCGACGCCGCCATCGCCCCCGCCCTGCAGGCCGAGGATTTCCCAACCGCCATGGCCGCGATGGCCAACCTGCGCGCCCCGATCGACGCCTTCTTCGAGGCGGTGCAGATCAACAGCGACAACCAGATCCTGCGCCGCAACCGCCTCAACCTGCTCAGCCGCATCCGCAGCACCTGCCTTCAGGTCGCGGACCTCACCCGGATCGAGGGCTAGCCCCTTTCACTTTGGCGGAAATATTCTCGGGGGGTGAGGCCGCAGGCCGAGGGGGGCAGACAGCCCCCCCCCGCCGTGCCCTACCGGGGCACCAACGCTTGCGTGTAACGCGAAGGCGTATATCCTGCCTCCGCACAAGCGAGGTGCTGCAATGCAGAAATCTACGGATTTCAAAGATTTCGTCGAAATTTCCCCGACTGCGCGGATCGCGCGCGACACCCATGGGTGGCGGGCGAAATGCCTGCAGCGCCTCGTCCGGCTAGAGATGCCGGTGCCGAAGACCGTGGCGCTCTCGTTTCAGGCGGTGCGGGCCGTTGCGGCGGGGCAGCCGGTCGACGCCGCCGCGATCCTCGCCTGCTTCGGGCCGGCGCCGCTGGTCTCGGTGCGGCCCTCGGCGCAGGAAACCGAATGGGGCGGCCCCTCGACCGTGCTCAACATCGGCATGAACGCCCAGCGCCATGCCGAACTGGCCACCACCCACGGGCAAGAGGCTGCGACCACGCTCTATCTGCGCTTCGTGCAGGCCTATGCGATCCATGTCGCGCGGCTCGACCCCGATCCCTTCATGGTCGGCGCGGTCGACGAGGCCGCGCTGGAGACTGTTCTCGCCGCCTATGAGGCCGAGATGGAAGAACCCTTCCCCCAGGACCCGATGCGCCAGTTGGCCGAGGTGCTGCGCTCGATGGCGCGCGCCTGGGAAGGCACCACCGCGCGCCTACTGCGTCAGGCCAAGGGCGCCCCGGCCGAGGCCGGCCTCGGCCTTGTGGTGCAGGGCATGGCGCTGGGCATCGGGCGCGGCGTGTCGGGCGCGGGCGTGATCCAGTTCATCGACCCGGTCACCGGCCAGCCGCAGGTCACCGGCCGCTATCTGGGTCAAAGCCAGGGCCGCGACGCGCTGGCCGATCCGGATGCCGCGCTCTATCTCACCCGCGACCCGCGCGGCCCTTCGCTGGAAGAGGTGGCACCCGATATCTTCGCCGAACTGATCCGCTTCGGCGCGGCCAGCCGCACCCGCCTGCGCGAGGAGATGCAGATCGAGTTCACCGTCGAGGCGGGGCAGCTTTTCGTCATCGACGCGGTGAAGGTCGCGCGGTCGTCGCGCGCCGGCGTGCGCATCGCCGTGGCCCTGGCCGAGGATGGCATCATCCCGCGCGAAGAGGCCGTGTTGCGGGTCGAGCCCCGGGCGCTGTCGGAGCTCTTGCATCCGCAGGTCGACGCCCGCGCCCCCCGCGACCGGATCGTGCGCGGCATCGCCGCCAGTCCGGGCGCCGCGCAGGGTAAGCTGGTGTTCTCTTCCGCCGCCGCCCAGGCCAGCGCCGCGCGCAGCGAGCCCAGCATTCTGGTGCGCCGCGAAACCGCCCCCGAGGACGTGCGCGGCATGCATGCGGCCGCCGGGGTGTTGACCGAACGCGGCGGCATCACCAGTCATGCGGCGGTGATCGCGCGCGGCCTCGGTCTGCCCTGCGTGGTGGGTGCCTCGGGGATCATCATCAACGCCCGCGACCGCACCCTGCGCACCCCTGACGGCCGCCAATTCGGCGAGGGCGACGTGATCACCATCGACGGCACCCGGGGCGAGGCTTTGGCCGGCGCGGCCGAGATGCTGAAACCGGCGCTCGACGACGCCTTTCGCACGCTTCTGGGCTGGGCCGACGCGGTCCGCGACATCGGCGTGCGCGCCAACGCCGACACCCCCGCAGATGCCGCCACCGCACGCAGTTTCAACGCCGAAGGCATCGGCCTGTGCCGGACCGAGCACATGTTCTTCGAAGAGGGCCGCCTGACGGTGATGCGCGAGATGATCTTCGCCGACACGCGTGAGGATCGCGCGGCGGCGCTCGACCGGCTGTTGCCGATGCAGCGCGACGATTTCGTGCGGCTGTTCGAGATCATGGCCGGCCTGCCGGTCTGCATCCGCCTGTTCGACCCGCCCTTGCATGAATTCCTGCCGCATGACCGCGACGGCATGCTGGAACTGGCCGAGGCGCTGGACAAACCGCTGTCCGAGGTGATCCGCAGGGTCGAGGCGCTGCGCGAAACCAACCCGATGCTGGGCATGCGCGGGGTGCGGCTGGGCGTCACCATCCCCGAGATCTACGAGATGCAGGCCCGCGCGATCTTTGAAGCCGCGATAGAGGTCGGTCGCCGCGGCGCCGCCGTGGTGCCGGAAATCATGATCCCGCTGGTCTCGGCCAAGCGTGAGGTGGAACTGGTCAAGACCCGCGTCGACGCGGTCGCGGCGGCGGTGCGCACCCAGCAGGGCGCGGCCTTCGACTACCGGCTGGGGGTGATGGTCGAAACCCCGCGTGCGGCACTGCGCGCCGGCGAGATCGCCCAGCATTGCCACTTCCTGTCCTTTGGCACCAACGACCTGACGCAGATGACCTATGGCCTGTCGCGCGACGACGCGGGGCGCTTCATGAACGCCTATGTCCAGCTGGGTGTCTTCCCCGAGGATCCCTTCCATATCCTCGATACCGAGGGCGTCGGAGAACTGCTGCTGATCGGCGCCGAACGGGGCCGCGCGGCAATGCCGAATCTGGTGCTGTCGCTGTGCGGCGAACATGGCGGGAATCCCGAATCCATTGCCTTCTGCAGGCAGGCCGGGTTCGACTATGTCTCCTGTTCGCCGTTCCGAGTGCCGGTGGCTCGTCTGGCCGCCGCGCATCTGGCCTTGGCCGACCGGACGTCATGAAAATGTCATATTTTACAATGTGCTGGCGATAGTTCGGCGGCCAATAGCCGATCCGGGTTCAGCCCCGCCCACTTTTGATTTCAGCGACTCTTGGCTGATTCTGAGTGACAATATTGTCACGCGGCTGGACCTTTGGGGTCGTTTCAGCTAAACGACCCGCGGATGTTGCCTGGGGGCACATTTCAAACAGTAGCGGAACCGGAGACGGAAATCCATGCGCGTGCTTCACGTTTGGGCACAGGGCGCCGTTATGGCGCTTGCCCTGAGCGGGATGGCTCATGCCGATGTTACGGCGAGTCAACCCAGTCACCCTGACGCTTCTGTCGATAGCCGGCTGACGCGTCTTTTGGGTGTCGAGCGGACGGCGTTCACCTCGATCACGCCGAACAAGCTGGAACAGATCATCACACCGCCGACCACGGTGGTGCGCAAGCAATATGCCTATCCCGAGCCGAAGAAGCTTGAATACCGGGCATCCTGGCTGTCGGAACTGCCCGATGCCGAGGGCGGCAAGCAGTGGCAATGTCTGGCCAAGGCGGTCTATTTCGAATCCCGGGGCGAGCCGGTCAAGGGCCAGTTCGGGGTTGCCGAAGTGGTGTTGAACCGGGTCGATTCCGCGCGCTTCCCCGATACCGTCTGCGCCGTGGTCAATCAGGGCGCGCACCGGCGCAACGCCTGCCAGTTCTCCTTCGCCTGTGACGGCGCGGCGGAAACCATCCACAACGAGGCCGCCTATGAGCGCGCCGGCAAGATCGCCCGGCTGCTGCTGGACGGGGCGCCGCGCAAGGTGACTGACGGCGCCACCTATTTCCACACCCGCTGGGTGCATCCGTCCTGGTCGCATCACTTCAAGCACACCACGACCGTCGGCGCGCATCTGTTTTACCGCGTGCCCAGCCGCGTCGCTGCAAAATAGCCGCGATGTCGCAGCCGGGCGCCCGCCTGCCGCCTTCCGGCGTGGGCAAGCCCGGCGCTTGCCGCTAGGGTCGGGCGGCGAAACAGATCGGACAGAGAATGCCCCAAGAGACGCGCCTTGCCTTCGCGCATCCCGAGGAACGTGCGACGGCCACGGCCTCGAGCGACCCGCGCGACCGCATCAGCCTGCGCGAACATGTGGTCGAGGCCGATATCGGTGCCTTCCAGCATGAACGCGGCGTGCCGCAGCGGCTGCGCTTCGACGTGGTGGTCGAGGTCCGCCCCGAGGCCGGGCCACTGGACGACGATGTCGACCGCATCCTGTCCTACGAGAAGATCATCGAGGCGATCGCCGCCGTGCTGGTGGCCGAGCGGTTCAACCTGCTAGAGACCCTGGCCGAGCGCGTGGCCGAACGCCTGCTGCAAGAGCCGCGGGCAATGCGGGTTTTCGTGCGCATCGCCAAGCTGGATCGCGGGCCGTTCGAGCTGGGGGTCGAGATCGTGCGCTCGCGCGCCGCGATGCCGCTTGGCGCCCCGGACGGGGCGGGGGCGATCCATCCCGATGTGGTCTATCTGGACAACGCCGCGATTGCGGCGCCGGACCTGCCGGCGCGGCTGGATGCGTTGCAGCAGGGCGGCGCGCCGCTGATCCTGTGCGTCGGCCTGCCCGAGGGCGCGCGCCCGGTGTCCGCCGCCATGCCGGCGCAGCGCCGCATCGACCTGCTGGCGATCGAGCAGAACGCCTGGGTGCTGGCCGGCCGCGACCGGCGCTGCGTGGTGGTTTCCAGCCGGACCGAGATCGATTCCGCCCTGCACCGCAGTCAGGTGATCGTCTGGGCGCCGTCGAAGATGGTGCTGGATGCGGTCGACGGCCCGGGCGGCGCCGACCCCCTGCGTCTGGCGCTGTGGCTGGCCGAGGAGTTCGCGGCGGCACGGCTGATCGTTCACGGCGATGTTTCGCTGCCGGCGGGAAGCCGCGTGACGGTAGAGCGCGCGCCGGCCTGAGGGGTTGCCTTGGCATTGAGCGCGGCCTAATCCCATCCGCAGTGGCTGGAACTCTGCCTACGGCAGAGGCCTCCGGCGGGGATATTTGAGCCAGAAAGAAAGCCCGCGCAAGACGATGAGCTATTTCCGACCGATTGCAATGCTGGATCTGGCGCGGCCCCGGGGGGCGCAGGCCCTGGCCGGTGGCTGGTGCTGGTTCGACCGGGTCGAGGTGATTGAGCGCGGTGGGGCGCGGCAGGTGATCGCGGCCTCGGAGCTGCCGGAAGCGGTGGCCGAGCGGCTGAGCGCGCCGCGGGTGCCGCTGGCGGGGCTGGCGATGGATCGGCCGCGGGTGATGGGCATTTTGAACGTGACGCCCGACAGTTTTTCCGATGGCGGGCGCTATGACGCGCCCGAGGCGGGGCTGGCGCATGCGCGCGCGATGCGGGCGGCGGGGGCCGAGATTCTGGACATTGGCGGCGAAAGCACGCGCCCCGGCGCGGCCGAAGTGCCGGTGGCCGACGAGATCGCCCGCACCGCGCCGGTGATCGCGGCGTTGCGGGCCGGCGGCGACGTGGGGGCGGTCTCGATCGACACGCGCAAGGCGGCGGTGGCCGAGGCCGCGCTGACCGCAGGCGCCGGGCTGGTCAACGATGTCTCGGCGATGTTGTTCGATCCGGCGATGGCCTCGGTGGTGGCGGGCGCGGGCGCGGCGCTGTGCCTGATGCATGCCAAGGGCGACCCCGAGACCATGCAGCGCGATCCGCGCTATGACGACGTGCTGCTGGACGTCTATGACCATCTGGCCGAGCGGGTCGCGGCAGCCGAAGCTTTGGGCATTCCGCGCGCCCGGATCTGTGTCGATCCCGGCATCGGTTTCGGCAAGACGGCGGCGCATAATCTGACCTTGCTGCGCAACCTGTCGCTGTTTCACGGGTTGGGCTGCGCGCTGCTGCTGGGGGTGTCGCGCAAGCGCTTTATCGGCACCATCGGTGGGGCGTCGCAGGCAAGCGACCGGATGCCCGGCTCGGTCGCGGTGGCGTTGGCGGGGGTGGCGCAGGGTGCGCAGATCTTGCGGGTGCATGATGTGCCCGAGACGGTGCAGGCGCTGGCGCTATGGCAGGCAGTGACATGTGGGGAAGGGGCTTAGATGGTACGCAAGATCTTCGGAACCGACGGGGTGCGGGGGCAGGCCAACCGCTATCCGATGACCGCCGAGATGGCCCTGCGCCTGGGCGCGGCCGCCGGGCGCTATTTCCGGCGCGATCAGGCCCGGGTGCACAGGGTGGTGATCGGCAAGGACACGCGGCTTTCGGGCTATATGCTGGAAAACGCGCTGACGGCCGGCTTGACCTCGACCGGGATGAACGTGCTGCTGCTGGGGCCGGTGCCGACGCCGGCCGTGGGCTTCCTGACGCGGTCGATGCGGGCCGATGTCGGGGTGATGATCTCGGCCAGCCACAACCCGCATGAGGACAACGGGATCAAGTTCTTCGGCCCCGACGGCTTCAAGCTGTCGGACGAGGCCGAGGCCGAGATCGAGGCGATCCTGAACGGCGAGATCGAGCCCGCCCAGCCGCAGAACATCGGCCGGGCGCGGCGCATCGAGGACGCCCGCGGCCGCTATCAGGAATATGCCAAGACCACCTTCCCGGTGGGGCTGCGGCTTGACGGGCTGAAGGTGGTGCTGGATTGCGCGAACGGCGCCGCCTACCGCGCCGCGCCCGAGGTGCTGTGGGAATTGGGGGCCGAGGTGGTGCCGGTGGGGGTGTCGCCCGACGGCTTCAACATCAACGAACGCTGCGGCTCGACCTACACCCAAACCGCCGCCGAGGCGGTGGTGGCCGAGGGCGCGGATGTGGGCATCTGTCTTGATGGCGATGCCGACCGGGTGATGATCCTCGACGAGACGGGCCGGGTGGCCGACGGCGATCAGCTGATGGCGCTGCTGGCCGCGCGCTGGGCCGAGGACGGGCGGCTGAACGGCGGCACGCTGGTCGCGACGGTAATGTCGAACCTGGGGCTGGAGCGGTTCCTGACCGGCCGGGGGCTGCGGTTGGAGCGCACGGCGGTGGGCGATCGCTATGTCGTCGAGGCGATGCGCCGGGGTGGCTGGAACCTGGGTGGAGAGCAGTCAGGCCATATCGTGATGACCGATTACGCGACCACCGGCGACGGGCTGATCGCGGGGCTGCAATTCCTGGCCGAGATGGCGCGGACCGGTCAGCGCGCCTCGGGGCTGGTGAAAAGCTTCGAGACGGTGCCGCAACTTCTGAAGAACGTCCGCTATGCGGCGGGGGTCGCGCCGCTGGAGGCCGCGCCGGTGCAGGCGGCGATCGCGGCGGGCGAGGCGCAGCTGGCCAACCGCGGGCGGCTGCTGATCCGCAAGTCGGGGACCGAGCCGCTGATCCGGGTGATGGCGGAATGCGAGGATGAGGCGCTGCTGGGCCGCGTGGTCGACGAGATTGTGGCGGCGGTCGAAACTGCGGCAGGTTAGGGGGCGCTGGCGCGCGCCGGGATCTGCGTATTTGGGGAACAATGAAGGGGCGGCCGGATCTGGGGCCGCCCCTTTGTCTGTGTCCTATTCCGCAGTGAGGGCGGCGGCCGGGATGGGGCGGGACTTGGCCCATTTGTGGACCCAGGCGACCAGGAAGAGCGGCGGCAGGCAGGCAAGAAGCAGCAGGTTCGCTTCAAGCGTGCCGGGTTTGCGACCGTCGAGGTAGATCGACAGCGCATAGATCAGCACGATATGCGCTGTGAAGACCTGCAGCGAATGCTGGCCAAGGAACACAAGCGGCCGCCAGGTGAACAGACGCCGCAGCCCTGCCGAGGCGGCGCGGGTCAGCCCGTGGCGGCTGTCGGCGCCGGCGTTCAGCAGCCAGGCGACGATGTAGAGGTCGAGCGCGAAGTTCAGCAGGTAGATCGCGTCGAGATTACCTCGGTCGAGCTTGCGCCAGATCATCCGGCTGAAGTCGATCCCGAAGGAGGTCGTGTAGACCGCGATATCCATCACCGCGAGCATCACAAAGCCGAGGAGCGCGACGCGAAACAGCGCCTCGGCCTGGGGGCGGCGGAAGAAGCCCAGATCCAGCTTGCCGGCGGCCATCAGATAGCCAAACCATAGCCCGCCGATAAAAAGCACCTGCCACGCGAAGACGTTGAAATAGATACCGATATGCACCGGATGCCCGGCGGTCTTCAGCAACGCTTCGACAGGGCGCTCGGCCAGGTCCGGCATCCCGGATTGCGCGAACAGCCACGCCACCAGCGACACCCCCGCCACGGTCAGCGCCTGCCCCGATTGGAAGGCGCGCAACGCCAGCGGGGTGAACGCCATGAAGACGATGTACATCGGCAGGATGCCCATGTGCAGCGTCCCGGTCAGCAGGCCAAGCTCTGCTAGGGTGAAGGCGATCGGCTCTTTGGCCTGTTGGGCCAGGATCTTCGCCGGGATCTCCAGTTGCGCCAATATCAGCGCGGCGGCAAGGAACCCAAGCGCCAGCACCGCGTGGTAGCGCCAGATATGGAACATGCGCTTGCTCACGGCGCCGCGCATGTCGGCCGCGCCCCTGCGCAGCATCCGTTTTGTGTAGACCAGCCCGACCACAAAGCCCGAGATGAAGACGAAACCCTGCGCGTCCTCGACCCAGCCGATGTACTGGTGGTTGATCTTGCCGAGCAGCGTGTGGAGGTAGACGTTCGCATGGGCGATCGTCATGAACAGCAGAAAGTAGCCGCGGAAGCCGTCGAGCAGGGTCAGGCGCATGGCCGAAATCCTTGAGTCATTCCCCGCCCGATGCGGGGTAGAGCGGTCGTGCATTTGTGCTTTCCCGTGAACTAAATCAATGGCTAGTCGAACTGCCCCGCCGGAATGCGCGCCCGATGGCCGACGCGCGCCCCGCTTCCGGCGCAAAGGCGCCGTGTCGGGGGCATTCGGGGGTGAAAGCCAGGCGGTTACCGGGCCGGAACTGTCACGGACGGCGGCGCCAGAGCGGGGCGCGCGAAATTGCCAGACCCGCCAGGATCAGGACAAGCGCGCCCAGAAAGGTGGGCGGCAGCGGCTCGTGCAGCAGGAAGGTGCCGAACAGAACCGACCAGATCGGCACCTGGTAGTTGACCTGGGTCAGGAAGGTCGGCCCAGCCGAGGTGATCACCCGTACCAGGATCAGCGTTGCCAGCGCGGTGGGGAAGAGGCCCAGGTAGAAGACGGCGGCGACCGCGGTCGGATCCGGGGTGGGCAGGGGCTCCCAGATCAGGGCGACGGGGACGATCACGCAGGTGGCCGCGATCAGGGCGCCCGCGCCAAAGCTCAACTGGTTCGAGGGCGGCGAAAGGCGGGTGATGATCGAGCCGATCGCGTAGCAGCCGGCCGCCGCGATGCAGGCCAGCCGCGCCAGCGTCTCACTGTCGGCGCCGGTGGACGAGAAGGCAGCGGGCCCGACCAGCGCGGCGACGCCCGCGAAGCCCACGACGAAGCCGATGCCCTTGCGTCGGGTCAGCTGTTCGCCCGGAACGAAGGCATGGGCCAGCGGCAGCACCAGAAGCGGCACCACCGCCATGGTGATCCCGGCAAACCCCGAGGTCACCGATTTCTGTGCCCAAGCCAGCAGCAGGAAGGGAAAGGCGTTGGAAAACATCCCCATGCCGATGATATGCGCCCAAAGCCTGCGCGCCCCAAACCCGGGCAGCCCCTTGCCCAGCCCGTACGCCAGCGCGGTCAGTGCCAGCGCCCCCAGCGCGATGCGGATCGCCGCCACCTGGGCGGGCCCGAAGCCGGTGAGCGAAAGCTTCACCCCCATGAACGAAGCGCCCCAGACGACGCCCAGGAGGATGAGGAGAAGCCAGTCTGTCGGTGTCGCGCGGGTCATGCGCTCTCGCTAGCGTGAGACGCATGCAGGCGCCAGAGGGAAAGGCCGGGGAGAGCGGTAAACGATCAGGGTGCGGTCGAAGGAAGCGCGGCATCTGCTCAGATCGGCGGCGGCGGGGGCTCTGCCCCCTGCACCCCCGGGATATTTGGGCCAGAAAGAAGCAATGAGTGTCGTTTGCCCTTCATCTTGGTGGAACTACTCCATGGGGGACCGGGGGTGTGAAACCCCCGGCGCCGAGATCGGCAACGGGACCAATCCCCCATGAAAAAGGGCGCCCCGAAGGGCGCCCAAGTCAGTCAGGGCCGGTGTCCCGGCCTGACGGGGAATTCAGTTCTTCGCCTTGTCGACCAGCTTGCCGGCGCCGATCCAGGGCATCATGGCGCGCAGCTTCTCGCCCACGGCTTCGATCTGGTGTTCATCGTTGCGGCGGCGGGTGGCCTTGAAGAACGGCTGACCCACGGCATTTTCGGCCATGAAGTTCGACACGAAGCGGCCCGACTGGATGTCTTCCAGCACTTCCTTCATCCGCGCCTTGGTTTCGGCATAGGGCAGGATGCGCGGGCCCGAGACGTATTCGCCATATTCGGCGGTGTTCGAGATCGAGTAGTTCATGTTGGCAATGCCGCCCTCGTAGATCAGATCCACGATCAGCTTCACCTCGTGCAGGCACTCGAAATAAGCCATCTCGGGCTCATACCCGGCTTCGACCAGGGTCTCGAAGCCCATGCGGATGAGTTCCACCAGGCCGCCACACAGCACCGCCTGCTCGCCGAAGAGGTCGGTTTCGCATTCCTGACGGAAGTTGGTCTCGATGACGCCCGAACGGCCGCCGCCGATGGCCGAGCAATAGGACAGCCCGATTTCCATCGCCTTGCCCGAGGCGTCGTTATGCACGGCCACCAGGCAGGGCACGCCGCCGCCCTTGACGTATTCGCCGCGCACCGTGTGGCCGGGGCCCTTGGGGGCCATCATGATGACGTCGACGCCGGGCTTCGGCTCGATCAGGCCGAAATGCACGTTCAGGCCGTGGGCGAAGGCAATCGCCGCGCCGTCGCGCAGGTTGTCGTGGACGTATTTCTTGTAGGTCTCGGCCTGCAGCTCATCCGGCATGGTGAACATCATCAGGTCGCACCAGGCGGCGGCTTCGGCGATGCCCATGACCTTCAGGCCTTCGGCTTCGGCCTTCTTGGCCGAGGGCGAGCCCTCGCGCAGCGCGACCGCCAGGTTCTTGGCACCCGAATCGCGCAGGTTCAGCGCATGGGCGTGACCTTGGCTGCCATAGCCGAGGATCGCGACCTTCTTGTCCTTGATCAGGTTGATGTCGCAATCGCGGTCATAATAAACGCGCATCTGTCTCTCCTTGGTCTGCTTTGAGGGTAGCATAGGCAAGGATGCAGGATTTGCGGTTCAAAGTTTGATCATTTTAACAAAGTGTGGAAAAGATCATGCGTGATTAGCGATAATGTCGAGAAGATCATGCAGATCGACGATACCGACCGCCGCATCCTGCGCCAGTTGATGGCGGAACCAGAGCTGTCCACCCCCGATCTGGCCACGCGGGCGGGGGTGACTACGGCGACCTGCTGGCGCCGGCTGGAGAAGCTGCGCGAGCGCGGCGTGCTGAAGGGACAGCAGGCGGTGCTGGACTGGCGGGCGCTCGGTTTCGAGGTGGAGGTGAGCCTGCGGCTGACGCTCGACAAGACCCAGCCGCGCGCCTTTGAGGAGCTGATCGCCGAGGCACGTCAGATCCCCGAGGTGATCGAGATCCAGACTTTCCTGGGCCAAGTCGATCTGCGGCTGAATCTGGTGGCGCGCGACATGGCGCATTACCAGCAGGTCTACCGCGAGCGGATCCTGGGCCTGCCCCACATCGCCGATATCGAGGCGCTGATGCATGTCTCGGTGATCAAATCGGCCGAGGGGCTGCCGCTGTGATCGCGCTGGACGATCTGGACCGGGCCTTTCTGCGGGCGCTGGTCGCGGATGCGACGCTGAGCGCCGGAGAGCTGGGGCGGCGCTACGGATTGTCGCAGCCGGCGGCCTGGCGGCGGCTGAAGCGGCTGGCCGAGTCCGGCGCGATCCGCACGCGGCGGGTGGTGGTGGACCGCGAGGCGTTGGGGTTTTCGGTGACCGTCTTTCTTGGCGTGAAGCTGGCCACCAGGGGGCGGGTGAGTCTGGAGGATTTCGAGCGCGCCGTCAGCGCGATCCCCGAGGTGCAGACGGTGCAGTATATCCTGGGCGCCTATGATTATCGGCTGCGGGTGGTGGCTCGGGATCTGGCGGATTTCGAGCGCGTGCTGCGGCGCCGGATCATGACCCTGCCGGGGATCGGACAGGTCGATGCCAATGTGCTGCTTAGCGAGGAGCGGCTGCCAGGGCCGATCGGGTAGGGCGATCGTCGCGGTCACAGGGGGCGCTGCCCCCGTCGCGCGGGCGCGACTCCCCCGGAGTATTTTTTCCAAGATGAAGATCAGGGGGGTGGCCGGATCGGGGTGGTCGGGCTAAACCTTCGGCAGCAACTGAATGGAGAGGCCCATGCCCGCTTTGCGCCCTGATGTCGATCCCGACGGTCTGCAGGAATTTTCGGTAGTCTTCACCGATCGGTCGCTGAACCACATGTCGGCGAAGTTCCAGACGGTGATGCGCGACGTCTCTTCGATGCTGAAGGAGGTCTACAACGCGGCCTCGGTGGCGCTGGTGCCGGGTGGCGGCACCTATGCGATGGAGGCGGTGGCGCGGCAGTTCGCCTCGGGCCGGAACGCGCTGGTGGTGCGCAATGGCTGGTTCTCCTACCGCTGGAGCCAGATCTTCGAGGCGGGTGGATTTGCCTCGGAATCGACCGTGATGAAGGCGCGGCAGAACGGCAACGACCCGCAGGCGCCCTTTGCGCCCGCCCCGATCGAGGAGGTGGTCGCGCGGGTGCATGACGTGAAGCCCGATGTTGTCTTTGCCCCGCATGTCGAGACCGCCGCCGGGATCATCCTGCCCGACAGCTATCTGCGGGCGCTGGCGACGGCGGCGCATGACGTGGGGGCGCTGTTCGTGCTGGATTGCGTGGCCTCGGGTGCGGTCTGGGTGGACATGAAGGCGGTGGGCGTCGATGTGCTGATCTCGGCGCCGCAGAAGGGGTGGTCGGCCTCGCCCTCGGCCGGTCTGGTGATGATGTCGGACCGGGCGCGGGCGCGCATCGATTCGACCGAGACCACCAGCTTCGCACTGGATCTGAAGAAATGGCTGGCGATCATGGAGGCCTATGAGGCCGGTGGTCATGCCTATCACGCGACCCTGCCGACCGATGCGCTGGAAGTGTTTCGCGACGCGATGGCCGAGACCCGCGCCCATGGTTTCGACCGGCTGAAATCGGCGCAGTGGAAGCTGGGCGAAGGGGTGCGGGCTCTGCTGGCCGCGAAGGGCGTGCGCTCGGTCGCCGCCGAGGGCTTTGGCGCTCCGGGCGTGGTGGTCAGCTATACCGACGATCCCGAGATCCAGAACGGCAAGAAATTCGCCGCGCGCGGCCTGCAGATCGCCGCCGGGGTGCCGCTGCAATGCGATGAGCCCGAGGGGTTCCGCACCTTCCGGCTGGGCCTGTTCGGGCTGGACAAGCTCTATGACGTGGACGGCACGATCGCGCGGCTGAAAGAGGTGATGGACGAGGTGCTCTGACGCCCGCCGTCCGGCCCATTCTGTCCGGCGCCGCCAGCGCCCCCGTTCAGCGCATCCCCAGCCCGGCGCGCATCAAGGTCTTGCGCACCGGGGCGAGGGAATAAAGCGCATTCAACGCGCCCGCGCGCAGATCGCGCAGCCCCTGCCCGCCCAGCATCGAAGCGCGGTTCAGTGCGTCGATCCCCGTCACCCGCGCCAGCACTTCGGGGTGGCGGCGGCGGTGGTAGCTTTCCAGCACCTGCGCCGCGCCGATGTCGCCGGGATGGCCCTCGACCAGTTCCAGCAGCACCCGCAGGTCGGCGAGGCTCATGTTCAGGCCCTGGGCACCGATCGGCGGCACGACATGGGCGGCCTCGGCCATCAGCGCGGTGCGCTCGCCCGTCATCCGCTGCGCGATCTGGCTGATGATCGGCCAGACCGAGCGGCGGCTGGCCAGCGTCAGTGGCCCGAAGAGGTGGCAGGAGCGTTCCGACATCGCCGCCTCGAATTCGGCCTCGGGCAGGGCGGCGAGGCGCAGCGCCTCGGGCCCGCGTTCCATCCAGACCACGGCCGAGCAGGGCAGGCCGTCGCGGTCAGGCAGCGGCACCAGGGTGAAGGGGCCGCCAGAGCGGTGGATCTCGGTCGAGACATTGGCATGCGGGATCGGATGGGTGACGGCGAAGGCCAGCGCCTTCTGGCCGTAGCGGGTGGTGCGCACCGGGATCTCCAGCGCCTCGCGCACCCGCGAATTGCGGCCATCGGCGCCGATCAGCAGCCGGGCCGCGACCTGGGTGCCATCGGTCAGGGTCACCAGCGCCTCGCTGTCGCGGGTCAGCACCGACCGGGTGCCGGTGCCGGGGCGGAACCGGACCGAGTCGATCTGTTCCAGCCGCGCCACCATCTCGCGCCGCAAAAGCCAGTTGGGCAGGTTCCAGCCAAAGGGCTGGTCGGAAATGTCGGCAGCGTCGAAATCCTTGATCACCCGCGGCTCGGGCGTCTCGCCGCCCGCGTCGACGATGCGCATGATCTGCAGCGGGGTGGCGAAGGGCGCCAGCCGTTCCCACAGGCCCGCGGCTTCGAGCACCGGGATCGAGGGGGTGAGGAAGGCGGTGGTGCGCAGATCGGCGCCGTCGTCCTGTTCCGAGGTGACCGGGGGCGCGGGATCGACGCACAGCACCGAATAGCCGGCGGTCCCGAAGGCCGCCGCCGCCGTTAGCCCGGCGACGCCGCCGCCCGAGATCAGGATATCGACCGTTTCACGTTCCATCGCCGCCTCCGTTCCTGCGCGATCCTTGCGCGGCAACTTAGACCCGGGCGCGGGGCGGGGAAAGGCTTTGCCCGCTGGCGGGGCGGGCGGCGCGCGAAGGCTGTGCCGAGGGGGGCGCCTCAGCCGGCGGCGATGCGGACCAGCAGTGCCATCATCACCGGCACCATGGCCAGGGCGCTTAGCGACAGGGCGGGCAGGCCCCACAGGATCGTCGCGATCGCGACCAGGCTGACGAAGGTCAGCAGCGCGTACCAGATGTTTTCCTGGCCCTTGTGGGCGATATCGCGGGCGATCCAGCCCAGGATCGGCAGGGCAAAGAAGGTACGGCGCAGCGTGGCGGCGGTCATGTCGTGACTCCTGTTCGCATTCCGGGGTGTTCTAGCGGCTCTGGCCTGCACACGGAAACGTCATGATGCCGCAGCGCGGCGAAGCGTCGCGGCCGCAGCGGGCCTTCGGGGCGTCAAAGCCGCGACAGGAAGTCGCCCAGGTCGGCGGTATGGTGGTGGATATGGGGGGCCGGAGCGGGCTGCGGGGCGACGTGGACGGTGCGCATCCCCATCGCATGCGGCGCGGTAAGGTTGCGCGCGTCGTCCTCGAACATCGCGCCCTCACCGGGCGACAGGCCATCGCGGGTGAAGATGCGCTCAAACGCCGCGCGCTCGGGCTTGGGCAGGAAGCCCGCGTGTTCGACACCGTAGACCGCGTCGAACAGGTTCGCGAGGCCGCGCGCGGCCAGCACCCGTTCGGCATAGGGCGCGCAGCCGTTGGTATAGACGATCTTGCGCCCGGGCAGGGCGCGGATATGGCCGGCCAGCGCCGCATCGGGCTGCAGATGGTCCAGCGAGATATCGTGCACCTCGTCGAGATAGGGGCCGGGATCGACACCATGTTCGCGCATCAGCCCGGCCAGGGTGGTGCCGTAAGTCGCCCAGTAATGGTGGCGCAGGCGGTCGGCCTCGGCCCGGGGGACGCCGAGGCTTTGCATGACCCAGGCGGTCATCTTCACCTCAATCTGGTCGAAGAGCCGGGCCTCGGGCGGGTAAAGCGTGTTGTCCAGGTCGAAGACCCAGGCCCGGACATGGGAAAAATGCTGTGCGACCATGGCCGGACCCTAGGCCCGCCGTGGCGGGGCGGCAAGGGGGTGTGGGGGGCTATCGGGGCGGCGGCAGGCCCGGCGGGGTGTTGCCGCGGACTTGAAGGCACCGGCGCCCACGGCTAGGCTTTCACGATCGCGCGCTGGCGCGCCGGAGAACAGGATGCAGGATCTCAAGCCCGTCCAGAAGGATGCCTATTCGCTGATCCTCGAGGCGATCGACACCGGGCTTTACCGCCCTGGCGACCGGCTGGTGGAATCGGAATTGGCCGAACGCTTCGGTGTCTCGCGCACGCCGATCCGCGAGGCGTTGCAGCGGCTTGAGACGCAATCCATGCTGACGCGCGACGGGCGCAGCCTGATCGTGGCCTCGCTCGACCACAACCAGCTGGCCGAGCTTTACGCGGTGCGCACCGAGCTGGAGGCCCTAGCCGCGCGTCTGGCCGCCCGGCACGCCAGCGACGAAGAGATCCGGGTGCTGCACGACATGGCCGTCGCGGATCGGCGGATGCTGGGCGACGCCCAGGCGCTGAGCCGCGCCAACCGGCGGTTTCACAAGCAGATCCATCTGGCCTCACACAACCGGTTCCTGGTGCAGCAGCTGGATCTGGTGCACCGCTCGATGGCGCTTCTGGCGACCACGTCCTTCGCGGCCGAGGGCCGGGACGAGGTGGCGCTGGAGGAACATGACGCCATTGTCGCGGCGATTGCGGCCCGCGACGAAGCCGCCGCCGCCGAGACGCTGCGTCGCCATATCTCGAAAGCCTTCGAGACGCGGCTGAAGCTGGACGCCGGGGAATTGCAGCCGCGCGGCGGCTGACGCGGCCGGGGCAGGGGGCAGGGCACGGGGATGCCCCCTGCCCCGATGCGCGCTGCCTCGGGTCACATCGGGCGGCGTGCCGCGTTCACCGTGGCGGGATCCCGGTGCGGCCTTGCGGTGCGACGGGCCACCGGTGCGGGATCGCCGAAATCGAACAGCCCATGCGCGGTCTTGTCCCAATAGAAGGGGCGGGTCACCAATTCCCACAGCGCCTTGTAGGCGGCCAGCGTGGCAAGCGGGAAATACAGCGCCAACGTCGGCACCCAGGGGATCAGGAACCGATGCTTCCGTCCCCGGCAGGCATAGATCCCCACCACCAGATTGACCGCCTCGCTGGTCAGAAACAGCATGGTCACGCTTTGCCCCGCCCAGGCAGGCGGCCCCGACAGCGGATGCGAAAGGCCCAGCGCCAGCAACCAGAAGCTCCACAGCACGGGGGCCAGTACCACCTGCGAAAGCGTGCCCAGAAGCAGCACCTGCAGCCCCAGAAACTTCTTCCATCCCAGTTGGCGCAGGGTTTCGCGCGGCGCTCGGTTGTGCACCGCCCAGGTCATCATGAACCCCTTCAACCAGCGAGAGCGTTGCCGGATCCAGGGCAGCAGGCGGCAATTGGCCTCTTCCCCGGTCACCGTCTCGATCATCTCGGCACGGTAGCCATGCCGCGCCAGCCGCATCCCCAGATCGGCATCCTCGGTGACGTTATGCGCGTCCCAGGCATCCAGCGCCTCAAGCGCGGCACGGCGGAAGAACAGCGTCGTCCCCCCCAGCGGAATCGCCAGGCCCAGCCGTTCGATCCCCGGAAGCACAACGCGAAACCAGGTGGCGTATTCGATGGTGAAGCAACGCGCCAGCCAGTTGGTGCGCGGGTTGAAATAGTCCAGTTGCCCCTGAAGGCAGGCGACTTCGGCCCCGCGGTCGTGAAAGCGGCGGACGATGTCGTGGATCTGTTGCGGATCGGGGGCGTCCTCGGCATCCCAGACGCCGATGATCGACCCACGGCAAAGATCGAGCCCGTAATTCAGCGCCCGCGGCTTGGTCTTCAGCGTGCCCGCCGGGGCGACGGCGACGCGCATCCAGGGCGGCAGGCCATGGCGGCGTAGGGTCTCAAAAGTGTGCCGGTCCTCGGCCTCGACCAGCAGCAGGATGTCGAGCAGCTCGTGCGGGTAGTCGATCCGGCCCAGGCGGCGGATCAGCCGCGGCGCGATGTCGGGTTCATGATACAGCGGCACCATGACCGAGACACAGGGCAGCCGGGCGATACGCGGATGCTCGTCGGGCGCCGTGTCCCCGGGTGGCGGATTGCTGTGCCCGCGCATCATGGCCAGCCCGGCCAGCGCCTTCATCGCGATCGTGCTGGCCATGGTGAGGGCGGCCCAGGCGCCCAGCACCGCCAGCGCCAGCCGCGGCGCCAGGATCAGTCCCGCGGCGATGACCAGCACCATGCCCACGACCAGCGTGCGGGCCCGGCCATGCTGCCAGGGCCGGCAGCTTTCGGCCTCGGCCACGCGGCCTTCGGCGCGGCGCGACAGGGCCGGCGCGCGCAGCGCCATCACCGCCTGCGTCAGCTCGGATTCCGAGGCCAGACACATCACCACCGGCCCGAACAGCGCCAGAAGTTCGGGCCGGTGGCGTTCGAACATCTCGGGCCGGGCGGTGGCGATCATCACCGCGCCACCGACCTGCGCCCAGGGCACCAGCGCCTCGCGCAGGCAGCGATGCGCGCCGAAACGATCGATCAGCCGCGGGTCCGGGCGGCTTGTCCGGGGGTCGATTGCCTCGGTCCCGAAAAGCCGCGCCTGGGCCGCGGTCAGCGTCGGCGCGTCGACCAGCCCCTGATGAAACAGGATATCGGCAAGCCGCGCTTCCAGCCGAGAGGCCAGCGCGACGACGCGCGGGACCTCGGCGGGGTCAAGCGCGCCCATCTCGACCAACACGTCAGTCAGCCCCTGGGGTTCGCTGCGCGGCGATGACTTGCGCTGCGCGGCGCCACCGGAAATGGCTCGGATTCTCGTGACCATGCCTTACCCGTTCTCTGCCGGGGCAGGATTGGGCAAATTCACTTAATTTGTCGTTAACGCTAATGGGTTGACCCGCACCCGCCCCCGCACGGGGGCGCGCCACGCCGGGCGGCGTTCAGCCGGCGCGACGGGCCTGCATCGCCTCGGCGAAGCGCTCGAACAGGTAGTAGCTGTCTTGCGGGCCGGGGCTGGCCTCGGGGTGGTACTGGACTGAGAATACCGGCTTGCCCGCCACCCGGATGCCGCAGTTCGAGCCGTCGAACAGGCTGACATGGGTTTCCACGACATCGGCGGGCAGGGTCTGGCTGTCGACGGTGAAACCGTGGTTCATGCTGGTGATCTCGACCTTGCCGGTCTCACGGTCCTTGACCGGATGGTTGGCGCCGTGATGGCCGTGGTTCATCTTCACGGTCTTCGCCCCCAGTGCCAGGGCCAGCATCTGGTGGCCGAGGCAGATCCCGAAGACAGGGATATCCGCGGCCAGGATGCCCTGGATCATCGGCACCGCATATTCGCCGGTCGCCGCCGGATCGCCCGGCCCGTTCGACAGGAACACGCCATCTGGCTTCTGCGCCATAACCTCTTCGGTGCTGGCGCTGGCCGGCAGCACGGTCACGTCGCAGCCGGCCGAGGCCAGGCAGCGCAGGATGTTGCGTTTCGCGCCATAGTCGATTGCCACGACCTTGTGGCCCGGGGTGGTGCGCTTGGTGTAGCCCTCGGGCCAGGCCCAGCGCATCTCATCCCAGCGGTAGCTTTGGGCGCAGGTGACTTCCTTCGCCAGATCGAGACCCACAAGACCTTTCCAGCCGCGCGCCTTCGCCACCAGCGCGGCGATGTCGAACTTGCCTTCCGGATCATGCGCCAGTGCGACATGCGGGGCGCCCTGCTGACGGATCGCCCGGGTCAGGCGCCGGGTGTCGATGCCGCCGATGCAGATCCGGCCCTTGCGCTGCAGCCAATCGGCCAGATCCGAGGTGGCGCGCCAGCTCGACGGCGCCGTCGGATCCCATTTCACCACCATCCCCTCGGCCACCGGCGCGGCGGTCTCGTCATCGTCATCATTGACGCCGACATTGCCGATATGGGGGAAGGTGAAGGTCACCACCTGACCGGCGTAGGAGGGGTCGGTCATGATCTCCTGATAGCCGGTCATCGCGGTGTTGAAGCACAGCTCCGCCACCGTTTCGCCCGTGGCGCCGAAGCCCTGGCCATAGAAGATGGTCCCATCCGCCAAGGCGAGACAGGCGGTGGGATGTGGCGTAGTTTGCGGCTGCTGCGCGGGCATGAGGCGACTCCTCGGCTCAAATCTTCGGCAAACTAAGGGCCGTGCCCAGAAGGGTCAAGGCCCCGTGACGAATTGAATTGTCGTTTATTATCAATGGGTTTATCGCGAAGGTATAGGTTGAAAGCCAATCCAGCAATCCCTATCTTGGCCGCTTGGCCCCGAATTGGGGGAGACCAAGGCAAGGGAAAGCCCGACCGATGAGCTTGCAAGAGCGGATTTCCGCGTCGCTCAAGGACGCGATGAAGTTGAAGGAGGTCGAGCGCCTCTCGACCCTGCGTCTGATCAACGCCGCGATCAAGGACAAGGGGATCGCGCTGCGCGGCGACGGGGCCGAGCGTGGGGTCACCGACGCCGAGATCCTGGCGATCCTCGGCCGCATGGTGAAGCAGCGCCAGGAAAGCGTGCGCGCCTATGAAGAGGGCGGGCGGTTGGAACTGGCCGAGAAGGAACGCGCCGAGATCGCGGTGATCGAGGAATATCTGCCGCGCCAGCTGGACGGGTCCGAGACCACCACGGCGATCGACGAGGCGATCGAGGAGACCGGCGCCAGCACGATCCGCGACATGGGCCGGGTGATGGCCGCGTTGAAGGCGAAATACACCGGCCAGTTGGATTTCGGCGCGGTCGGGCCGATGGTCAAGGACCGGCTGGGCTGAGAGGCGCCTGGCGGGGGCTCTGCCCCCTGCGCCCCCGGAATATTTCCACCAAAGTGAAAGCAGGTCGATCTGGCTTTCATTGTTCTGCAAAGACGCCAGCTGAGCTGGCCGCCGCACGGGGTCAGGCGGCCGCGACGCGGGCCAGTGCGTCGGACAGCTCGTCGTGCAGCTGCATCCGCTCCTGCGGTGACAGGAAAGCGCCCAGTTCCACTTCGCGGCCCGCGCCTTGCAGGGTCAGGTATTGCGGCACCGGGCCCTTGGTCGGATTGAGATGCAGGCTTACCCAATAGGGGTTTGCCTCCCACTCCTGGCGCGGCGCGCGCGGGTTGTGGCGGGTCAGGCGGATGCTTTCGGGCGTCAGGTGCAATACCTCGATCAGCTGCCCGTCCGCGTAACTGCGCCTCAGCGCCAGCCACAGCCCGGTCCCGGCCAGGAGCGCGAAGGGCAAGAGACCCCAGAGGATCGGCGTGCCCAGCACTTCAAGCAGCGGCAGCGCCAGGAAAGTGGCCATGATCCCGATCACCCAGCCAAAGCCGCGCCGGGGCAGCGAGCGATGGGGCCAGAGGTGCAATTCCGCCCGCAGCGACGAAGAAGGGGCTGCGGATCGCTCCGAAGCCCCCTCAATCCGTCTGACCCATTCATAGGGCACCGGCAGTCCCCTAGTGAGAACGGCTGTGATCCCAGTCCGACGGTTTCGGCAGGATCTCGAACGTGTGTTCCGGCGGCGGGCAGGGCAGGGTCCATTCCAGCGTATCGGCGTATTCGTTCCAGTAGTTGTTCTCGGTCACCTTGGCGCCCTTGAACAGCGTATAGGCCACGACGCCGATGAACCACACGAAGGAGGCGAAGGCGACGAACGCGCCGATCGAGGCGACGTGGTTCCACAGCGCGAAGGCCTCGGGGTAGTCGCTGTAGCGGCGCGGCATGCCCTGACGACCGAGGAAATGCATCGGGAAGAAGGTCAGGTTCGAGCCGATGAACATCCCCCAGAAGTGCAGCTTGCCGGCCCATTCCGGATATTGTCGGCCCGACATCTTGCCGATCCAGAAATAGATGCCGGCGAAGATCGCGAAGACGGCGCCCAGGCTCATCACATAGTGGAAGTGGGCCACCACGTAATAGGTGTCGTGGTAGTACCGATCCACCGCGGCCTGGCTCAGGATCACGCCAGTCACGCCGCCGACGGTGAACAGGAACAGGAAGCCGGTGGCGAACAGCATCGGTGTCTTGAACTCGATCGAGCCGCCCCACATCGTCGCGATCCAGCTGAACACCTTCACGCCGGTGGGCACGGCGATCACCATCGTGGCCAGCATGAAGTAGCTTTGCTGCGTCAAGCTCAGCCCCACGGTATACATGTGGTGCGCCCAGACGACGAAGCCCAGCACCGCGATCGCCACCATCGCATAGACCATCGGCAGGTAGCCGAAGATCGGCTTCTTCGAGAAGGTGGCAATCACCGCGCTGACGATGCCGAAGCCCGGCACGATGATGATGTAGACCTCGGGGTGGCCGAAGAACCACAGGATGTGCTGGTAAAGCACCGGATCGCCGCCGCCCGAGGCATCGAAGAAGGTGGTGCCGAAGTTGCGGTCGGTGATCAGCATGGTGATCGCGCCCGCCAGCACCGGCAGCGACAGCAGGATCAGCCAGGCGGTGACGAAGATCGACCAGGGAAACAGCGGCACCTTGTGCAGGGTCATGCCCGGCGCGCGCATGTTCAGGAAGGTGGTGATCATGTTGATCGCGCCCAGGATCGACGAGATGCCCGACAGGTGCACCGCGAAGAAGGCAAGGTCGATGGAATAGCCCCCCGGCTGGGTCGAGAGCGGCGGATAAAGCACCCATCCGACGCCCGATCCGGTCTGGTTCTCCTGCCCCGGAGTGAAGACCGAGGCGATGGCCAGCGCGGTGCCCGCGACATACAGCCAGTAGGACAGGTTGTTCATCCGCGGGAAGGCCATGTCCGGCGCGCCGATCTGCAGCGGCATGAAGTAATTGCCAAAGCCCCCGAACAGCGCCGGGATCACCACGAAGAACATCATCAGGATGCCATGCGCGGTGATGATCACGTTCCACAGATGCCCGTCGGGCGCGCAGGTGCCCGCCGGGATCAGGCGCATGCCCTCGGCGCACATGAACTGCGTGCCGGGCGCCATCAGCTCCATCCGCATGTAGACGGTGAAGACGACCGAAATGAAACCCACCGCCGCGGCGGTGAACAGGTAGAGAATCCCGATGTCCTTGTGATTGGTCGACATGAACCAGCGGGTGAAGAAGCCGCGAGGATCATGCCCGTCCTGAGTCCGAACGGTTGCGTCCGCCATGAAGTGCCTCCCATTCCTGACGTCGCCGCGCGGGGATCTCCACACGCGATGATCATATACGATCACATTTTAGAGCGCAGAGCGTGTGGAAAGACAATCATTCAGTGCGGGGGAGGGCGGAAATGCCGCGCGCACGCGCCGGATTCGCCCTTCTCTGCGGCCCGATGCCGCAGCCAGCGCAGACAGAACGCCCCCTTCCGCCGGCAACACCGGCCTTGGGGGGGGCGTCTGATTTCTTTTTGGCGGAGATATCCCGCGGGGTCGCCAACTGGGCGCCATCGGTCCGAGCGACGATGGCGACGGGGTGTGAACCCCCGGTGCCGCCCTCTACTGCTTCGCGACCGAGGCCAGATAGGCCGCCACGTCTTCACCGCCGCGGCGCAGCTTGAAGCTCATCTTGCTGCGCGCGGCGCCATCGCCGGTGTATTTTTCCAGGAACTCGGTCGGGTTCTTGACGTATTCGGCAAGGTTCTCTTCGTTCCAGACCAGGCCCTTTTCGGCCGCCTCCTTGATGCCGGCGCCGTAATTGTAACCCGGCTCGCTGCCGGCCTTGCGCCCGATCACACCGAAAAGGTTCGGGCCAACCCGGCCGCCGCGAACGATCGTCTTGTCGTCCGGTCCGGTAATCGAATGGCAGGCCTTGCACGTGCGGAAGGTCTTTTCGCCCTTCGCCGCGTCGCCATCGGCAAAGGCGGGGCTGGCCAGCGCGATCACGGTCAGCACGGTAAGGAAATGAAGTTTCATGGTCGGGCGTCTCCTCGTCACTCGTTGCGC
Source organism: uncultured Albidovulum sp. (assembly GCA_913064775.1). Classification (GTDB taxonomy): domain Bacteria; phylum Pseudomonadota; class Alphaproteobacteria; order Rhodobacterales; family Rhodobacteraceae; genus Acidimangrovimonas. Next base: position 113,999 of record CAJYAD010000015.1, read on the forward strand.
CGTTCGACCATATTCTACTTCGGTTGAAAGGAAAGAGAGCCTTCGTCGCAAGCGCCTCCGGACGGGGCCGAAAAGACACGCTCAAAGCCGCGGCGCAGGGCGTTGTCGACATCCTCCATCGTGACCGGCAGGCCCAGGTCGACCAGGCTGGTCACCCCGTGGTCGCGGATGCCGCAGGGGATGATGCCGGAAAAATGGCTCAGGTCCGGTTCGACATTGATCGACAGGCCATGGAAGCTGACCCAGCGGCGTAGCTTCACCCCGATCGCGGCGATCTTGTCCTCGGGCACCTCGCCGGTGGGGCCGGGGGGGCGCTCGGGGCGCTGCACCCAGACGCCGACGCGGCCGTCGCGGATCTCGCCCTTGACGTTGAATTCGGCCAGCGCGGCGATCACCCAATCTTCCAGCTGGCGCACGAAGCAGCGCACGTCGCGGCCGCGGGTGTTGAGGTTGAGCATCACATAGGCGACCCGCTGGCCCGGGCCGTGATAGGTATATTGCCCGCCGCGGCCGGCGGTGAAGACGGGAAAGCGGTCGGGCTCGACCAGATCACCGGGCTTGGCCGAGGTGCCGGCGGTGTAGAGCGGCGGG
>CAJYAD010000016.1 GCA_913064775.1 uncultured Albidovulum sp.
ACGCGCTGGAAAAGCTTGCCCCCTTCTTTCCGGGCGCCACCGGCCCCTGGACCGCCGGCGCGCCACTGCCGGGCGGCGATTTCGCGGTCGACGGGGTGGACGGGCTGATCGCCGGGCTCATGCGCGACTATCCGTTCCTGGGCACGGCCTGGGCGCGGCGCCTGGTGCGGACCTATGGCACCGAGGCCCGCGCAATCCTGGGCGCCGCGAAAACCTCCGAAGCCCTGGGCCGCGATTTCGGCGCCACCCTGACCGAGGCCGAAGTCCACTGGCTGATCGACCACGAATTCGCGCGCTCCGCCGAGGATATCCTGTGGCGAAGGACAAAGCTGGGCCTGCGGATGAGCGCAGAAGAGGTTGCCGCACTCGACAACTGGATGCGGCAGAAAGCGGAGGCCGCATGAGCACCATTCTGGCGATCGACCAGGGCACCACGTCAAGCCGGGCGATCCTGTTCGACACGGCGCTGAACGTCATCGATTCGGCACAAGAGGAATTCCCCCAGCATTTCCCTCATTCCGGCTGGGTCGAGCATGACCCCGCCGACATCTGGGACACGACGCTGCGCAGTTGTCGCGCGATGGCACGCAAGGCGGGCGCCGGGGGGATCGCCGCGATCGGCATCACCAACCAGCGCGAAACCACCCTGCTGTGGGACCGCGCCACCGGCAAGCCGCTGCACCGCGCGATCGTCTGGCAGGACCGGCGCACCGCCGAAACCTGCGCCCGGCTGCGCGAGGCGGGGCATGAGGCGATGGTGCGCGCCCGCACGGGGCTGCTGCTCGATCCCTATTTCTCGGCCACGAAACTGGCCTGGCTGCTGGACAACATCGAAGGTGCCCGGACCCGGGCCGAGGCCGGAGAGCTCGCCTTCGGTACCGTCGACAGCTACCTGATCTGGCAGCTGACCGAGGGCGGCGTGCATGCGACCGACGCGACCAACGCGGCGCGCACGATGCTGTGCGACATCACCACCGGCGCCTGGGACAGCGAGATCTGCGCGCTTCTGAACATCCCGATGTCGTTGCTGCCTGAGATCCGCGATTGCGCGGCCGATTACGGCACCACGACGCTGCTCGGCGGCGAGATCCCGATCCTCGGGGTTGCCGGCGATCAGCAGGCGGCGACCATGGGCCAGGCCTGTTTCCGGCCCGGCATGGTGAAATCGACCTATGGCACCGGCTGCTTCGCGCTGGTCAACACCGGCGAGCGGATGGTGCACAGCGAAAATCGCCTGCTGTCCACGATCGCCTACCGGCTGAACGGCCGCACGACCTATGCGCTGGAAGGCTCTATCTTCATCGCCGGCGCGGTGGTGCAATGGCTGCGCGACGGGCTGGGCCTGATCGAGGATGCCGCCCAGACCCAGGCGATGGCGCAGAAGGCCGACCCCGAGCAGATGGTGTATCTGGTGCCCGCCTTCACCGGCCTCGGCGCGCCCTATTGGGATCCGAACGCGCGCGGCGCGATCTTTGGCCTGACCCGCGGCACCGGCCCCAACGAGATGGCGCGCGCGGCACTGGAAAGCGTGGGCTACCAGACCCGCGACCTGATGGAGGCGATGGCTGCCGACATGGCCCGGGCCGGAGGTAGCGGCGCGGGCGAGGTCCTGCGCGTCGACGGCGGCATGACCGCAAGCGACTGGACCATGCAGTTCCTGGCCGACATCCTGGGCGCCGAGGTCGACCGGCCCCGCGTGCTGGAAACCACCGCGCTAGGCGCTGCCTGGCTGGCGGGCATGCAGGCGGGCCTCTGCCCCGGGCCAGAGGGCTTTGCCGAAACCTGGGCGCTCGACCGCCGCTTCAAGCCGCAGATGGCGGCAAAGGACCGCGACGCGCGCTATGCCGGCTGGAAGGACGCGGTACGCCGCACCCTCACCACCTGACGCTGCCGCCCGGCGTATTTGAGGAACAATGAAAGCAGGGGCGCTCCTCGCTTTCACTCTGGCATAAATATCCCACGGGGGTCCGGGGGTGTGAAACCCCCGGCGCCAAGATCCGCGCCCCCCCCTAGGGCCCGCTAAAGCCCCAGCACGTCCATCATGTCGTATTCGCCGGGCGCCTGGTCCTGCCCCCAGAGCGCCGCTTTCAGCGCGCCCCGCGCGAACAGCGCCCGGTCGGTCGCCATGTGGCGCAGCGCGATGCGTTCGCCGGCGCCGTAGAAGATCACCTCGTGCTCACCCACGACATCGCCGCCGCGCACCGCCGAAAAGCCGATATGCCCACGCGCGCGGGCCCCGGTGATGCCATCGCGGCCGCGGTCGGACACGGAGTCCAGATCCACGCCGCGGCCCTCGGCCGCCGCCGCGCCCAGCATCAGTGCGGTGCCCGAGGGCGCGTCGACCTTGTGACGGTGATGCGCCTCGACGATCTCGATGTCGAAATCGGCGTCCAGCGCTGCCGCGACCTGTCGGGTCAGGCCCACCAGAAGGTTGACGCCCAGGCTCATGTTGCCGGCGCGGATGATCGGCGCGTGACGGGCGGCCTTGCCGATCTTCTCGATATCCTCGGGGGCAAGACCGGTGGTGCCGATCACATGCACCGCGCGAGCCTGCGCGGCCAGCTTGGCAAACTCCACCGTCGCCGCCGGCGCGGTGAAGTCGATCACCGCCTGCGCCCGGGCGAAGGCCTCAAGCGCGTCGTCGGTCACCGTGACGCCAACCTCGGCACCGCCCATCGCCGTGCCCACGTCGCGGCCGATCCAGTCATGTCCCGGTCGCTCGATGCAGGCCACCAGCCGCGCCTTGTCGCTTTCCAGAACGGTGCGGATCAGCATCTGCCCCATCCGGCCAGACGCCCCGGTCACCACGATCCCCGGCAATTCGCTCATGACACGCTCCCTCATCCGATCGAGCGCCTTGGCCACGCGCCTGCGCCGCGACCCCCGCCCATTCCGGGCGAGGCTTAGCCGTTTCCGCGTCCCTTGGCAAAGCCCGGTTGCCGTGGCGGCGATTCGGGCCTAGATGGGCGCCATGGCAAGCAATCGCTTCAACACCGGCCCCGGCCCGTCGCAACGCCAGCTCCGCGTGGGCGAGCTGATCCGTCGCACCCTGTCCGACGTGCTTTTGCGCGGCGACGTGCATGACCCCGACCTCAACCGCGTGTCGATCACGGTGGGCGAGGTCCGCTGCGCCTCCGACCTGAAGGTCGCGACGGCCTATGTGATGCCGCTGGGCGGCCAAGGCGTGGACGAGGCGCTGCTTGCGCTGCGCCGCAACAGCAAGGAACTGCGCCATCTGGTGTCGCGCGAGATGACGCTGAAATACGCGCCCGAACTGCGCTTTGAGATCGACAGGACCTTCGATCAGATGGACGAGACCCGCCGCCTCTTCGCCGACGAGACCGTGCGCCGCGACATCGCCGCGGGTGAAGCGGAGGACAGCCCCGGGGACGGGGACTGAATGCTGCGCACCGCCCTGATCGCCGCGCTGCTGACCCTGCTGCCACTGGGTGCGCGGGCGGCGTCGCCGGCCGGGCCTTGCCGCGATACCTCATATCAGGGCCGGGCCTATACGATCTGCGCCGTGCAGGCGGGCGATGATCTGCGAATCTGGCAGAATACCCCCGACGGCACCCCCTTTGGCTCGTTCGAGCGCGTGGGCGCGATGCTGGGCGCCGAAGGCAAGCAGCTGGCCTTCGCGATGAACGCCGGCATGTTCCACCCCGATCGCCAGCCCGTGGGCCTGACGGTGATCGACGGCAAGCAGATCCACGGGATCGTCACCTCGGCGGGGCCGGGCAATTTCGGCATGCTGCCGAACGGGGTGTTCTGCATCAAGGCCCCGGGCCAGGGCTTTGCGGTGATCGAAAGCCGCGCCTTCGCCTCATCCGCCCCCGCCTGCCGCTATGCCACCCAGTCGGGGCCGATGCTGGTGATCGACGGCGCGCTGCATCCCCGCTTCATGAAGGATTCGCCCTCGCTGCACATCCGCAACGGGGTGGGCGTCAGCGCCGACGGCAAGACCGCGTATTTCGCGATCTCGGACCAGCCGGTCAGCTTCCATGATTTCGCGACTCTGTTTCGCGACGACCTGCGCACGCCCAATGCGCTTTATCTCGACGGATCGGTGTCGCGGCTTTACGCGCCGGGGCTGGGGCGCGAGGATGCCGGGCTGCCGATCGGTCCGATCGTGGGCATGGTCATCGGCCGGGGCTGACGGCACCGCAACCGCACGCTCGCGGTTGACCCGCCCCCCCGGCCGCGCTAGCAGGCACACCGCCGCGACGGAGGGCATTATGGGACGCAAGCGCAAAGGGCGCGACATTTCTGGCTGGCTGGTGGTGGACAAGCCGGCAGGCGTGACCTCGACCTCGGTCGTGAACAAGGTCCGCTGGGCGTTCGATGCCAAGAAGGCGGGCCACGCCGGCACGCTTGATCCGGCGGCGACCGGGGTGCTGGCGGTGGCGCTGGGTGAGGCCACGAAGACCGTGCCCTACATCACCGACGCGCTGAAATGCTACCGCTTCCAGATGCGCCTCGGCGCCGCCACCACCACCGACGATGCCGAGGGCGAGGGGATCGAAACTTCGGCCCTACGCCCCTCGGACGACGAGATCCGCGCGGCACTGGTCGCCTTCCGGGGCGAGATCGAGCAGGTGCCGCCGCAATTCTCGGCAGTGAAGGTCGATGGCGCACGGGCCTATGACCTGGCCCGCGAGGGCGAGACGATGGACCTCGCCGCCCGGCCGCTCTGGGTCGAGAGCCTGGAATTGATCGCCCGCCCCGACGCCGACCATGCCGAGCTGGAGATGGTCTGCGGCAAGGGCGGCTATGTCCGGTCGATCGCCCGCGATCTGGGCCGAGCGCTGGGCTGCCTGGGCCATGTCGCCTGGCTGCGCCGCACCTGGTCGGGGCCTTTCGATGCCGAAGACGGGATCGGCCTGGAGCAGATCGACGCCGAGGCCCGGACCGAGGCGCTGGACGCCCATCTTCTGCCGCTGGAAACCGGCCTGGCCGATCTGCCGGAACTGAAGGCCACGCCCGAGGGCGCCGCGCGGCTGCGCAACGGCAACCCCGGCATGGTGATCGCCTCGGACGTCGAGTACGGCGACGAGGCCTGGGCCAGTTTCGAGGGCCGCGCCATCGCCGTGGGCAGCTACCGCGCGGGAGAGTTGCACCCAAGCCGGGTGTTCAACCGGTAATCTTCTTTCTGGTCCAAATATCCCGGGGGTCCGGGGGCAGAGCCCCCGGCCTGCCCCTTGCACCCCGCGCGGTGCCGCGCGAAACATCGCAGATGATCACCCGCACCCATACCAAGGGCGACGCGCCCTCGACCGCCGTCTATTCCGATTGCGAACGCTACCGCTACCTGCTGACCCGCGCCTGGGATCCGGCGGGGCCGAAGGTGCTGTTCATCATGCTCAACCCCTCGACCGCGACCGAGGTGCAGAACGACCCCACGGTCGAGCGCTGCGAGCGCCGAGCGCGGACGCTGGGGTTCGGCGCCTTCCGGGTGTGCAACATCTTCGCCTGGCGCGATACCGACCCCAGGAAGATGCGCGCCGCCGCCGATCCCGTGGGGCCCGCCAACGACACCGCGATTCTGGACAGCACCGGCTGGGCCGACCGCATCGTCTGCGCCTGGGGCAGCCATGGCGCGCATCTTGATCGGGGCGCGCAAGTGATAGCCTTGCTGCGCGAAACCGGATTGCCGCTGTACCATCTGGGGCTGACCAAGGCGGGCCAGCCGAAACATCCGCTTTACATCGGGTATCAGCGGCAGCCCGAAGTCTGGACCTGACCCGCGCGCCTCCGGCGGGGATATTTTCGCCAGAAAGAACCAAACGGCGCTTTTTGCATGTCACCGTGGCGGCGGGCCCCACCGGATTGCCCCCAGCGCGCCAATGGCCAAGGCGACGATGGAGACGGGGGCAGCGGCGCGTCAGGCGGCCTGCGGGTTGTTTAGCACGCGCAGCGTGACGTCTTCGGGGCTGAGCCCCTCGCCATTGGCGACCTCGGCCAGCCGCGCTCCATCGAGCGAGAGATAGACCGAGCCATCTTCGCCGCCCGGCTCAATGCTCAGGAGCGGATCGGGATGCAGCGCGGGATCGTAGACCAGCACCAGCTCATCCTCGGCCGGGTCGTAATCATGGATCATCGCGGGACCCGACGCGCCCCATTCGCCAAACGCGAATATATCGGCGCCCGCCCCGCCCGTCGCGTGATCGAGCGCGCCGAGAACCAGCAGATCGTCGCCCGCTCCGCCGTTGAGATAATCCACCCCGTCGCTTTCGCCCGCCTCCGCCGCGAAGGGATCGAAGGCACTTCCGCCCAGGATCAGGTCATTGCCATCGCCCCCGTCAAGCGTGTCCGCGCCGAGGCCGCCGACCAGGCTGTCGGCGCCCCCGCTGCCTTGAAGCGCATCGTCACCGGCCCCGGCCAGCAGGCTGTCGGCGCCCGCGCCGCCGATCAGCACGTCATTCCCGGCGCCGCCGATCAGCAGGTCATCCCCATTCTGGCCCTCCAGCAGGTCGTCCTCGGCGCCGCCCCGCAATTGGTCGCCATCTTCGCCGCCGACCAGCGTGTCGCGCCCGGCCTCTCCCATCAGGGTGTCAGCCCCGCCTTCGCCCACCAGCCAGTCATTGCCCGCGCCGCCGGAAATGCTGTCATCGCCCGCGCGCCCGTTGATCTGATCGTCGGCGCCCTGCCCGTCGATCGTGTCATCGCCCTCCAGGCCGGACAGGATGTCCTGACCGTCGGTTCCCTCAAGCGCCAGGCCTGCCTCTTCCACGTCCACTGTGTCCGGTGCCTGATCCGCGTCCGCGCTCGGAGGGTCGGCTTCGCCGAGCACATAATCCAGCATGCTGCCGGGCGTCGCCTCATCCATTTCGTCCGCCCCCCAGGCCCCCTCGCCGGATTCGTCCGACTCGGGCGGCAATTCTTCCTGATCCGACCCCCCCAGGTCGGCGAAAATCCCCATTGCCAACATGCCCAGCAACCCAGCCAGCCCCAACATACCCACACCTCCGATTCCGCCACCCCAGGCGCATCCCGTTAACCATAAATTAGGTTAACACTTTGACATCATGGATATTTTATCGCATTCGAAGGTGGCCCAAACATGGCAAATCGAGCGCGAAATAGCTAAAATCCCAACGATCTCGCGCTCGGTGGCCTCGGCAGGCGCGCTGGGGGCTTTTCTTTTGTGGCGACAGCGCCTATACGCCCCCGATCCGCCATTCGGGCGGTTTGCTCCAAGGGCCCTGCTGGACGACATCCCGGCTTGCGCCATGACCCTTTCGAAGAAGGAGACCCCGATGTCGATCACGGCTGACGAGAAGACCCGCGTCATCAAGGAATTCGGCACCAAGGAAGGCGACACCGGTTCGCCCGAGGTGCAGGTGGCGATCCTGACCTCGCGCATCACCACGCTGACCGAGCATTTCAAGACCCACAAGAAGGACAACCACTCGCGTCGTGGCCTTCTGATGATGGTCGCCCAGCGCCGCAAGCTGCTGGATTATCTGCGCGGCAAGGACGAAGCCCGCTACAAGGATCTGATCGGCAAGCTCGGCATCCGCCGCTAAGCCAGTCGAAATTTCCGCACGGCGCCCGTTCCCGATGGAGCGGGCGTTTTGCATTTCGGGCAGCGAATTTGCGGCGATCGCCCTGCCCGCAAGCCCGCCGCAAATGGGCCGGCTTCGGGTTCGCCACACCCGAGACGGCTTTCCAAGGCGCCGGTTTTCCTGTATGGCCCGCCCATCTGAGACGTGACGCCTTTGGGCCCCCGGGCGCGTGCAAGAAGGATTGGGGGCGGCGGCAATGGGGCCGCCAGCAAGAACGGGAGACCCGGCAGGGGCTGGGAGCGCTCCCATACAGGATACGCTAGATGTTCAATGAAGTGAAAAAATCCATCCAGTGGGGCGAAGAGACGCTCACGCTGGAAACCGGCAAGGTCGCCCGTCAGGCCGACGGCTCGGTCATCGCCACGCTGGGCGAGACCTCCGTCATGGCCAACGTGACCTTTGCCAAGGCGCCGAAGCCGGGGCAAGACTTCTTCCCCCTCACGGTGCACTACCAAGAGAAATACTATGCTGCGGGCAAAGTGCCCGGTGGCTTCTTCAAGCGCGAGGCGCGTCCGTCCGAAAAAGAGACGCTGACCGCCCGGCTGATCGACCGGCCCTGCCGCCCGCTGTTCGTTCCCGGCTTCAAGCACGAAGTGCTGGTGATGTGCACCGTGCTGTCGCATGATCTGGTGAACGAGCCCGACATCGTGGCGATGATCGCGGCCTCGGCTGCGCTGACCATTTCGGGCGTGCCCTTCATGGGCCCGATCGCGGCGGCGCGCGTGGGCTTTGTGGATGGCGAATACATCCTGAACCCCGAAGTCGACGACATGCAGAAGCTGCGCGAGAACCCCGAGCAGCGGCTCGATCTTATCGTGGCCGGCACCCAGGACGCCGTGATGATGGTCGAATCCGAGGCCTATGAGCTGTCGGAAGCCGAGATGCTGGGCGCGGTCAAGTTCGGCCATGAGCAGATGCAGCCGGTGCTCGACCTGATCATCGACCTGGCCGAAGCCGCCGCCAAGGAGCCCTTCGACTTCCAGGCGCCGGATTACTCGGAGCTCTACGCCAAGGTGAAAGCCGCTGGCGAGACCGCGATGCGCGCCGCCTTCGCGATCAAGGACAAGCAAGAGCGCACCACCGCCATCTCGGCCGCGCGCGACACCGTGAAAGCGGCGTTGAGCGAGGACGATCTGGCCGATGCCAACCTCGGTTCGGCGTTCAAGAAGCTCGAAAGCTCGATCCTGCGTGGCGACATCATCTCGGGCGGCGCCCGTATCGATGGCCGCGACCGCACCACTGTGCGCCCGATCGCGTCCGAAGTGGGCCTGCTGCCGCGCACCCACGGCTCGTCGCTGTTCACCCGCGGCGAGACCCAGGCGCTGGTCGTCACCACGCTGGGCACCGGCGAGGATGAGCAGATCATCGACGCCCTGCACGGCAACTCGCGCTCAAACTTCCTGCTGCACTACAACTTCCCGCCCTATTCGGTCGGCGAAGTGGGTCGTGTGATGGGGCCGGGTCGTCGTGAAATCGGCCATGGCAAGCTGGCCTGGCGTGCGCTGCAGGCGGTTCTGCCGGCGGCGACCGATTTCCCCTACACCATTCGCCTGGTGTCGGAGATCACGGAATCGAACGGGTCGTCGTCGATGGCCACGGTCTGCGGCGCCAGCCTTGCGATGATGGATGCGGCGGTGCCGCTGAAGGCGCCGGTCGCCGGTGTGGCCATGGGCCTGATCCTTGAGGACGACGGCCAATACGCCGTTCTGACCGACATCCTTGGCGACGAGGATCACCTCGGCGACATGGACTTCAAGGTTGCGGGCACTGCCGAAGGCATCACCAGCCTGCAGATGGACATCAAGGTCGCGGGCATCACCCCCGAGATCATGGAGCAGGCGCTTGCGCAGGCGAAAGATGGCCGGCTGCACATCCTGAACGAGATGGCGAACGCGCTGAGCGAAGGCCGGAGCGAGTTCTCGGCCCATGCCCCGCGCATCGAGACCATGCAGATCCCGACCGACAAGATCCGTGAAGTGATCGGCTCGGGCGGCAAGGTGATCCGCGAGATCGTCGAGGTCTCGGGCGCCAAGGTCGACATCAACGACGACGGCGTGATCAAGATCGCCTCGGCCAACGGTGAGGCCATCCAGAAGGCTTACGACATGATCCATTCGATCGTGGCCGAGCCGGAAGAGGGCAAGGTCTACACCGGCAAGGTCGTGAAGCTGGTCGATTTCGGCGCCTTCGTGAACTTCTTCGGCAAGCGCGACGGTCTGGTCCATGTCAGCCAGATCGCCAACAAGCGCCTCAACCACCCGTCCGACCTGCTCAAGGAAGGCCAGGAGGTGAAGGTCAAGCTGCTGGGCTTTGATGACCGCGGCAAGGTGCGCCTCGGCATGAAGATGGTCGATCAGGAAACCGGCGAGGAAGTCGCGCCGGAGAAGAACAAGGAAGACGCCGAGTAATCGGACGGCTTTCGGACAGATCGGGCCCCGGCGGTTGCGCCGGGGCCTTTTTCGTTGACAGATGGACGGCATGGGCGACACGGCGGAACAGATCGACGCGCTGGTGATCGGCGCGGGCCCCGCGGGGCTGATGGCGGCGGAAGAGCTGGCCGGTGCCGGCCGCCGCGTCGTGGTGGCCGAGGCGATGCCCAGCCCCGGGCGCAAGCTTCTGATGGCCGGCAAGTCGGGGCTGAACCTGACCAAGGACGAACCCATCGCCCCCTTCCTGTCCGCTTACGCCGAGGCCCGGGATTGGCTGGCGCCGATGCTGACCGGCTTCGGCCCGGCCCAGGTCTCGGACTGGGCCGAGGGGCTGGGGCAAAGCCTGTTCGTGGGCTCTTCGGGGCGGGTGTTTCCCAAGGCGATGAAGGCCTCGCCGCTGTTGCGCGCCTGGCTTGGGCGGCTTCATGGGCTGGGGGTCACGCTGCGCCTGCGCTGGCGCTGGACCGGCTTCGAGGACGGCGCGCTTGTCTTCGCGACGCCCGAAGGCCCGCGGCGGCTGGCGCCCGGGGTCACCGTGCTGGCGCTGGGCGGCGCCAGCTGGTCGCGGCTGGGATCGGATGGCGGCTGGGCGCCGCATCTAGCGGCGCGGGGGGTGCAGATCGCGCCCTTCCGGCCCGCGAACATGGGCTTCCGCGTCGCCTGGTCGGACCATATGCGCGCGCATTTCGGCCAGCCGGTGAAGGGCGTGGCGCTGATGGCGGGGGGCCAGTCCCTGCGCGCCGAATTCGTGATCTCGGCCCGCGGGGTCGAGGGCGGCGGGATCTATGCGCTGTCGCGGCTGCTGCGCGAGGGCGCGCCGCTGACGCTGGATCTGGCACCCGACCGGGACCTCGCGGCGCTGGCGGCGAAACTGGCCGGACGCGGCAAGGAAAGCCTGACGAACCGGCTGCGCAAGGCGGGGCTGTCGCCGGTGCTGATCGCGCTGGCGCAGGAGGTGGCGCGCCCCCTGCCCCGCGACCCGGCCGAGCTGGCGGCGCGGCTGAAGGCGCTGCCGCTGCCGCTGGCCGGGCCCAATCCGCTGGACGAGGCGATCTCGGTCGCGGGCGGGATCGGTCACGCCGCCCTGACTGACCGGCTAGAGCTGCGCGCCCTGCCCGGCGTTTTCGCCGCCGGCGAGATGCTGGATTGGGAGGCCCCCACCGGCGGCTATCTGCTGACCGCCTGTCTGGCCACCGGCCGCTGGGCCGGGCGCGCGGCGGCGGGGCGGTGACGGAGGGGCGTTGACGGAGGGGCGTTGACGGCTTACTCTGGCTTCGGCAGCATCCGCCCCAGCCGCTGCCCGCCCAGAATATGGACGTGCAGATGCGGCACCTCCTGCACGCCATGGGCGCCCGCGTTGGAAATCGCGCGAAAGCCCTGTCCCTGATCCAGGGTCACGCCGGTCATCTCGCAGACGCGGCCGATGGTGCGGGTGAAATCGACGATCTCGGCGTCCGAGGCCTCTCGGGCGAAATGGTCGTAGCTGACATAGGCGCCCTTGGGGATCACCAGCACATGCACCGGCGCCTGCGGGCCGATATCGTGGAAGGCCAGGCTGTGCTCGGTTTCCAGCACGGTCTTGTTGGGGATCTCGCCGCGCAGGATCTTGGCGAAAACGTTCTGGTCGTCGTAGCTGTAGGGCATCATTTCCTCAATCGGCAAAGAGGTCCGGGGTGGCCGCGATCTCTTGCGCCTGCGCCTCGGGGACGTCAAGGAAAGCGGTAAGAGACGCGGTATTCTCGGCCACCGAAGCACGTTCGCGCAGCCGATGGAAGCCCGTGAAACCGGCATCGCGGATGCGGTCGCTTTCGAACTTCACGTCATAGCGGATCGTCGGCAACAGCAGGGTCAGCGTGTCCGGCGGCGTGTGGTCCCCGGCCAGCCCGATGCGCCGGACGTGGCCGATCAGATAGCGATCCGTCAGATCGCACTGGACCTCGAGCAGGCGGGTGGTGGCGTGGTCGGAATAGAAATCCTGCATCAGATCCAGATTCGCGGTATCCATGCACAGGATCAGCTTGTCGGTCCCGTAATAGTCGAACAGCATCCGCACCAGCGCCCGGCGGTGGCGGGTGCGTTTCTCCAACGTCGTCTCCAGCCCGCCCAGATCGGGCAGCGGCGTGTCCTCTTCGTTGAAGAGATAGTCGATCGCGGGCAGGCCGGTGGCCTGGCGCATCCGCTCGACCAGACGTTTGGCCACATGCCATTTCTTGCTGGTCACGATCATCAACTCGCGTTCGCGGCCCAGACTGGTCTCGGTCTCCCAGAAGCGGGGGGCGAAGCGGCGCCCGACGCGGCCGCGGCCGGTGAGAAATTCGAACAACCGCCGCCCCTCGTTCGAGGTCGGGAAGGTCACGCCCGTGGTCGCGTAAAGCCGGCCGAGCCGCGCCTTCATCTCTGTCGCGTCGGCCGAGATCTTGCGCGCGAACAGGTAATCCTGCGCCAGAAGCAGATCGAAATGGTCGTTGTAGAAGGTCACCGGCATGCCGTAATCGGTGAACAGCAGGAAGGTCAGGGTGCGGCTCTGGATCTGGTCCTCGGGGATCAGATGGCGCACGAGGGTCTGGAAGAAGGTCTCATCCGGGATCCATGTGGTGCGAAAAAAGCGCAGCACATCGGGGCGATCGCGCAGGAAGGTCAGGATCTCTTCGATCGTGTTGCGGCGCAGGCACCACCACTGGCTGCCGATCTGCACCTGGATGTCGTCCGGGATCCGGCGCTTCAGCCCCAGCCACCGCTGCGCCCGCAGCGCCCAATAGAACAGCCGCTTGTGCTTTCGCTCATTCAGGTAGTGGCGATAGGTCAGCCGGTCCTCCTTCAGCCCGGTCTTGATCCAGTCCGAGGTGAAGAAATCGACGCTTTCGATATAGTCCACATCCGCGCCATCAAGGAAGTCATGCGCGTATTCGGCCGATTTGATGACCATGCAATCGCCCGACAGCATGTAGAAATGAGAGGCGTCGGGGAAGGCTTCGATCGCCGCCTCGATCGTGTTCAGCGTCGCCTGGACCAGGCTCCATTCGCCCCAGCCGCAACGCACCCGCTGGCGCGCGAAGGTGATGCTGGGATTGCCCTTCAGCGCGGCGCGGATGCTGGCGTAATCCTGTCTGGAGGCGCGGGCGTCGAAATGGATCGCCATGCAATCGCCAGCCGCCGTCAGCCGTTCGGCCTGGGCGATGACCCCGCCGGGATCCTTGTGGCACAGCAATATGAAGGCGATCTTCGACATCGCGGTGATCCTGCCCCTCGTCCTTGCCCGGCCCAAGGTCGATCCGGTGCCGACCTCCTGCCTCATTCTTTCCCTAAAATAGCTGCATCAATTGTTGAAATGACAGGACTTGTTTGATTTTTTGTGGGGAATTGTCCGGGGGCTTGCCCTAGGCAGCCCGAGCAGGGCCAGTGGAGGCAGAAGAGCATGGGATTTCCGGGAACCTGGATGACCGAAAGCGAAAGCGTCGTCTACCGGGTGGTGCCGAAATGCGCCTGCTCGTCGATCGGGCAGATCCTGTATTATTCGGATCACGGGACATTCTTCGATGGCGACATCCACGATTCCACCGAAGGCCTGCACAAATGGGCGCAGGAACACAGCCAGCCGCTGATCGAGGCCAATGTGCAGGCGCATAAATCCTATGCCTTCACCTGCGTGCGCAACCCCTACACGCGGATCCTGTCGTCCTTCTTCGACAAGATCTGCGGCATCCAGCGCAACGGCAAGCGCTACCGCGGCAAGCTGGTGCCGATGCTGGTGCAGAAATACGGCATCGAGGTCGGCGACCCCGAGACCGGCTTCGAATTCGACCAGGTCGCCAGCTTCCGCCGCTTCCTGCTGTTCGCGCGCGACACGATCCGTTGGCGCAAACCGATGGAGCCCGACATCCACTGGTCGGCGATGTCGGGGCATATCTCGACCTTCATCGCCAATGGCGGGCGCTACGACCACATCTTCTTCACCGAGAAGTTCGACGAGGGGATGCAGGTCGTGCTCGACCATATCGAGACGCCGGTGAAGGTGGATCTGTCCGCAGTGCCGCGGTTCAACGAAAGCGAGGGCCACGGGCCGAAGCGCATCCACCCGGTCGAGGCCTATTTCGACGATCTCTCGATGCATCTGGTGCGCGAGATCTACAAGCGCGACTTCGATCTGTTCAAATATGATTTCGACAATCCGGGCAACAAGATGCCGCTCGCCGAGGTCGATCTGGACGAGGTTCACGCCAAGCTGGGCAATTGACGCGCGGGTCCGCGACTGGCGGGATCAGCCGTTGAAGGCCAGGTCGCGAAAACCCTGGAACAGGCGGCGCATGGCCGGGGGCTTGTAGGGAAAGGTTTCCGGGTCATCCATGTCATGGACGATCAGGGCGGTGTCGATCTCGAACACCAGAAGCTGGCCATCGGCGGTTTCGGCGCAGTCGAGGCCCCAGTAATCCAGCCCCACCCGCGCCTGCATCGCGGCAAAAGCCCCGGCGTGGCGCCGGGCGAAACCGGTCGCGTCGTCGAAGCTTTCGAACCAGCTCTGCTCGGCCTCGCGCCGGTCGGTATTGCCGGACATCGCCGCCGACAGGTAATGCACGATCCAATGCTCCGACAGCGCCAGATGCACCGGATAGGGCCGCCCGCCGATCAGCACGACCCGGGCCTTGGCATAGAGACCATTCGGCCCGGCATACTCGACAAAGGGGGCAAGGTAGAATGCCTCGGCGTCGTTCACGGAAAGGATCGCGCCCAGGTGGAGGTGGTCGAGAACCTGCTCCATCCCCTCGCCCGCATGGGTGCCCACCGGGCGCAGCACCAGCGGCCAGCGCAGCCCCGGATGCAGCCCTTCCAGCGGCGCGCCCGCCGCCACCTGCGCCAGCGCGGCACGGTCGGCACGCAGGGTCGGCGGGCATAGAACGCCCGGGATGTCGGCCAGCAGCCGCGAGACCCCGTCGCGCGTCAGCCCCGCGATTCGCGCGGGATTGCCGTTCAGCACCCGCCCGCCATAGGACGGCATCAGCCCATCAAGCCGCGCCAGAGTCGCGCGGTGGGCCGGCGCCTCGGCCACCCCCATCAGCACCGCGTCATGCGGCGGCAGATCGGCCAGGCTATCGGTGGTTTCGTCGACATGGTGGGTCACCAGCGTCACGTCCGACCCCGACAGCAGGAAATCGACCGGCGTGTTGGACATGAAATCCCCGGGCGTCACCAGCGTCAGAAGGCGCGGGCCAGAGCCGTCGCCATGCGCGGTGGCAAAGGTCCGGCACAGCGCCACCGCCTCGGCGCGCAGGGCGGCGGCCTCTTCGCTGCGGCCATGGCTTTGCAGGATGGTGGCCAGATCCATCATCGCGGCGGCATCGGTGGGATCGGCATCGAGCCGTGCGATCACACGGTCGAACAGCGGCTGCAGATCCTTGCCCTCGAAAACGAAACGCGCGATCGCGGCCATGCCCAGGGTCAGCGGCTCTGGCTGGTGCGGCCCGGCCTCTGTCGTGATGCTCGCCGTATCGCCCTTGTCGCCCCGCATCGCGCCGCTTCCTCTTGTCCCGATATCCCGGGCGACAGTTTAGAAGCCGGCGCGGCGAACGTCTTGCCCAAAAGCAAGATCCGGGTCGCAAATCCGTGAGGAGGCGCCACATGACGCTGAAGGACCGATGCTGCGCTGATCGCGGTCAGATGCGGGATCGACGGCGGCAGGGCTGGGGGCTTCTGCGGCAAACCGGTCCCACAGCGCGCCCCGCCCTCCCTACGAAGGGTTCGTGCCGTCAAACCGGGGGATCAAACGGCTAGGTCGCGGCAAGCGCCGATAGAAGCGCGCGGTTGCGGCAATATGCGGGTGGCGCCACCGGGCCGGGCGCTGCGGCCCGGTCGTCCAGCCAATGGCGGCATTCCTCGGCATGGTCGCAACCCGCACAGCGCAGCACCGCGTCGCGCAGGGCCTCGGCGCGCAGATTGCCCGCCCAGATCGCGGCCCCCAGATCGGCCCCCACGGCCTTCGACATCCGGTTCACCAGATCCGCGTGTCGATCCATCCTTGCAAGCGTACTCATCCATGCCTCCCTGATCAGGCGGACGACGACGGCCGCCCCCCAGCGCACCATCCTGCCGGACCGGGACGATCGCACCATGACGCAGATCAAGCCGGGGACCCAGATCAAGTCGGGCTTGCAGGCGGCGCCGGCTGCGCTATCCTGAAATCATGTTCAGCATCGAGCACGAATTCGACGCCACCGTGGTCACCCTCGTCGATGAGGGGGCACCGAATTTGCAGGAAGACGTGGTCCTGAACGCCTTCGACGATTGCGTGACGATCACCCAATACGACGCCCGAAGCGATGCCGAGGTCACGATCACCCTGTCGATGACCCAGGTCTCTGACCTTGCCGCGGCCCTGAACCTGCCCGAAGGCATCTACCGCCGCAAACCCTGACAGCGGGCGTGCCCCGACACCGCGTCAGTCCAGCCGGAAGACCTTGTCGCGCGCCGTGGCGCCGCGCAGCAGCACCAGCCGCGTCTTCGCCACCCCCAGGGCCTTGGCCAGCAGCTTCTGCACCGCCGCCGTGGCCTTGCCTCCTTCGGGCACCGCCGTCACCGCCACCCGGATCGAGCCGTCCTCGGCCAGAAGCACCGCGTTGCGCGATGCCCGCGGCGTCACCCGCACCGCGATCTCGGCGCCCGGGGCTGCAAGGTGGCTCAGATTCGGCAGCGACATGCTCAACTTTCGCAGGTTACCTCTGGCCTCCGGCTTAGTCCCTTCCTAACCTCGGCGCAAATACCGGGGAGGACAGGATGACCACCGCATTCTATTGGGACGAGCGCTGTTTCTGGCACAGTGGCGGGCATTACGCGCTGACGGTGCCGGCGGGCGGGCTGGTGCAGCCGATGCCCGACGGCCTGCCCGAAAGCCCCGAGACCAAGCGCCGCCTGAAGAACCTGCTGGAGGTGTCGGGGCTGATCCGCGACCTCGACAGCCGCACCGCCCCCGGCGCGACGATGGAAGAGCTGGGCCGCATCCACCCCGCTGAATTCCTGCGCAAGTTCAAGGAGCTGTCCGATTCCGGCGGCGGCGAACTAGGCCTGCGCACCCCCTTCGGCCGCGGCGGATACGAGATCGCGGCGCTGTCGGCGGGGCTGGCGCGGGCGGCGCTGTCCGACGTGCTGCGCGGCGGCGCGACCAACGCCTATGCGCTGTCGCGTCCGCCGGGGCATCATTGCCTGCCGGAATATCCCAACGGCTTCTGCCTGCTGGCCAATATCGCCATCGCCATCGAGGCCGCCCAGGCCGAGGGCCTGTGCGAACGCATCGCCGTCGTCGATTGGGACGTGCACCACGGCAACGGCACCGAGGCGATCTTCTACGACCGGCCCGACGTGCTGACCATTTCGCTGCATCAGGAACACAACTATCCGCTGGACACAGGCGATGCCGAGGATCAGGGCGCCGGCGCCGGGCACGGCGCGAACATCAACATCCCGCTGCCCCCCGGCACCGGGCACACCGGCTATCTGGAAGTGATGGAGCGGATCGTGCAGCCGGCGCTGGCGCTTTACCGGCCCGATGCGATCATCGTGGCCTGCGGCTATGATTCCGCCGCGGTCGATCCGCTGGGCCGGATGCTGACCACCGCCGACACCTTCCGCCAGATGACCCGGATGATGATGGAAAGTGCCGCCGACCTTTGCGGCGGCCGCCTCGTGCTGGTGCATGAGGGCGGCTACTCGGAGATGTACGTGCCCTTCTGCGGCCATGCCGTGCTGGAGGAGCTGTCGGGCAGCGCCATCCACGCCCCCGATCCGCTTGCCGAAACCCTGGCCGCGCGCCAGCCGGGGCCGCGTTTCGATCACTGGCTGAGCACCCAGATCGCCGAGCTGGAGGATTTCTTCCTCTAGCCCCCCGGATGGGCCGACCGGGCGGGCGCAGGGGCCGGGTGGCCTTCGCTAGAAGCCCACCTGATCGCCGCCCTTCAGGCTGAGGATCTCGCGCGCCTCATCCGGCGTCGCGACCTCTTTGCCCAGCCCCTCGATGATCTTGCGCGCCAGCACCACCTGTTCGGCGTTGGATTTGGCCAGCCGGCCCTTGCCGGCCCAAAGGCTGTCTTCAAGGCCCACGCGGATGTTGCCGCCCATCGCCGCCGCCTGCGCCGCGATGCGCAGCTGGCTGCCGCCCGCGCCCAGCACCGACCAGCGGAACTGATCGCCGAAGAGGCGATCCGCGGTGCGCTTCATGTGCATCACATCCTCGGGGTGGGTGCCGATGCCGCCCAGCAGGCCAAAGACCGACTGCACGAAGAACGGCGGCTTCACCAGCCCGCGGTCGGCGAAATGCGCCAGATTGTAGAGATGGGCGATGTCGTAGCATTCGAACTCAAACCGCGTGCCGTTGTCGTAGCAGGTCTTCAGAATATACTCTATGTCCTTGAAACTGTTGCGAAAGACAAGATCGCGGGTGGCCTCCAGATGCGGCTTTTCCCAGTCGAACTTGTATTCCTTGTAGCGGTCCGCGAGGTGGAAGAGGCCAAAGTTGATCGAACCCATGTTGAGCGAGGCGACCTCGGGCTTGAACTGGGCCGCGGGGCGCACGCGCTCTTCGACCTTCATGTAGGGGCTGCCGCCGGTGGTGATGTTGATCGCCGCATTGGTGCCCTGCTTCACCCGCGGCAGGAAGCGGGCGAAGGCCTCGGGGGTCTGGTCGGGCTTGCCGGTTTCGGGGTCGCGGGCGTGCAGATGCAGGATCGCGGCGCCTGCTTCGGCTGCCGCCAGCGCCTCGGCAGCGATCTGGTCGGGGGTGATCGGCAGATAGGGCGACATCGTCGGCGTGTGGATCGCCCCGGTGATCGCGCAGGTGATTATGACCTTGTTTTCGTTCGACATTTCCCTCTCCCTAATCGCCAATCTCTGCGTCCGCACGCCGCTTTTCCGCCATCAGCGCCATCAGCCGCCGGTCGCGCCAGATCTGGCGTTCCTGCAACTTGTCGGCTGGCAATTTCTGACGGCGCGCGGCCTCGATATCGTCCATCAGCGGGCCGGACCATTCCACCCGGCGCTGCACCTGGGCGAAGATGGTCTTGTAGATCCCCTCATAGCGCGCCGCGTAATCGCGGATGCCGCCCGGGGCGTTCAGATCGATCGTCTCGAAAGGCCCCATGAAGGCCCAGCGCAGCGCCAGCCCGTCGCGGATGCCGATATCCACGTCCTCGATCGTCGCATAGCCATCGGCGACAAGGCGAAAGGCCTCTTCCAGCAGCGCACCCTGCAGCCGGTTCATCACGAAACCGTCCAGCTCGCGCTGCATCACGATCGGCGCGTGGCCGGCGCTGACCAGAAAGGCCCGGGTGCGTTCCACCACCGCCGCGTCGGTCCAGGGCGCGGGCACGACCTCGGCCGCAGGGACCAGATAGGGCGGGTTGATCGGGTGCACGACAAGGCAGCGATGCCGCCCGGCCAGTCCTTCGGTGAAGCTGGAGGGCAGCAGCGCCGAGGTCGAACTGGCCAGCACCGCGTCTTCGGGCGCCAACGCGTCGAGCCGGGCGAAGACCTCGCGCTTCACCTCGACCTTCTCGGGGGTGTTTTCCTGCACATGCGCGGCGCCTGAAAGCGTCGCCTCCAGATCGGCCCGGTGGCTGATCCGGTCCAAGAGCGCCTCGGGCGCGCTGCCGGCCAGCAGGTCGTTGGCCTCAAGATCGGGCAGCACGCCGGCGATGTAATCCTTGGCCTTGCCGGCTGCCGCCCCGTCGGCATCCCACAGCACCACCTGATGGCCCGCGCGGGCGAAGCTGATCGCCCAGGCCCGGCCGATGAAGCCCGCTCCGATAATCGCGACTTTGGTCATGTTGCCTCACAAGGTTTCCACATTGCCGTCGACGGCCAGCGACTGGCCCGAGATGTTGCGCCCGGCCCGCGACAAAAGGAACGCCACGGTGGTGGCGACGTCGTGCTGGGTGACCATGTGGCGCAGCGAGATGCGGTTCAGATAGGTCGCCTCCATCTCGGCATAACTCACGCCGGTCTGCGCGGCGCGGTCGCGGATCACGCCCTCCATCCGCGGGCCTTCGACGATGCCGGGCAGGATCGCGTTGACGCGGATGTTGGCGGGGCCCAGCTCTTTCGCGAGGCTCTGGGTCAGGCCGATCACCCCGAATTTCGCCGCCGAATAGGGGGTGCGGTAGGCATAGCCATGCTTGCCGGCGGCCGAGGACATGCTGACGATCGACCCGCCGCCCGCGGCCTTCAGCATCGGCACGGCGCGGCGCGCGCAGAGGAACTGACCGGTCAGCCCGATGTCGATGCAGCGGCGCCATGCGGCGGGGTCGAGATCCTCGACTGCCCCGGTAGGCCCGGCGATGCCCGCGTTGTTGATCAGCGCATCCAGCCCGCCCAGCGCCTTGTCCACGGCCGCGAACATCGCATCCACCTCGGCCTCGTCCGAGACATCGGCGCGCACCGCAGTGGCCTGCGGATGGGCCTTGCGAAAGGCGTCAAGCGCCGCATCGTCCACATCGCAGATCACCAGCCGCGCGCCATGCGCCAGCAGTTCCTCGGCGATCGCAAGGCCGATGCCGCCCGCGCCCGCCGTGACCAGAACCCGCAGGCCCGCAAGGCCCGCATTCAGATCCCCGGTGATGGGTCTGTCGTTCATCCCGATCCTCCTCCCCGGCCGCAGCGGCAAGAGTGGCACCCTATGCGGCGACGATCTTGCGCCCCTCCCCCGGCCGCAATATCCCAGCCGCTACAAGAGCACATCATCGCGCCCGGAACACAAGCCCCCGGACCCGCCCGCCGCGTCTTGAATGCGCCGCCACGCGCCCCAGATCGGAACCATCCGACCGATGCCGAAAGGACCGACATGACCGCCCCGAACCAAGCCGCGCTCGATTTCCTGCTGACCCGCCGCTCGCGACCGATCCAGACGCTGAAGGCCCCGGCGCCGGACCGCGACGCGCTGGCGCCGATCCTGACCGCCGCGCTGCGCAGCCCCGACCACGGCAAGATAGAGCCTTGGCGGCTGATGGTCCTGCAGGGCGCGGCGCTGACCCGGCTGTCGAAATTGGCCGAAACCCGCGGCCAGGCGCTGGGACTGGAGGCCGAGAAGATCGCCAAGGGCGTCGACATGTTCGCCGAGACGCCGCTGTGCATCGCGGTGATCGCTTCGCCCGAGCCGTCCGACAAGGTGCCCGAGATCGAGCAGATCCTGTCGGCTGGCGCGGTCTGCACGGCGCTTCTGAACGCGGCGCTGGCCTCGGGCTGGGGGGCGAACTGGCTGACCCGCTGGGTCAGTCACGACCGCGCCTTCGTCGATCAGGGGCTGGGCCTTGCGCCGCATGAATTCGTCGCGGGCTTCATCCATATCGGCACCGAATCCGCCATCCCGCCCGAGCGCCCGCGCCCCGATCCCGCGCGCAAGGTCGCCTGGGTCAACGAATGATCCTGGGCGATTTCCTGCGCGCGCTGGGCCAGATCGGCGATCCGCGTTTCCGCCGGGTGCTGTGGCTAGGCCTGGGGCTGACGCTGGCGCTGCTGGTCGCGATCTATGCCGCGACCCTGGGGCTGATCGCGATCTTCACGCCGGACGCGCTGACCCTGCCCTGGGTGGGGTGGAGCATACCGCTGCATCTGGCCCTGAACATGGGCGCCGGGCTGGTGATGCTGGCGGCCTCGGCCTTTTTGATGGTGCCGGTGGCGGGGGCGTTTTCGGGGCTGTTCCTGGATCAGGTGGCCGCAGCGGTGGAGGCGCGCCATTACCCCGCCCTGCCGCCCCCGCCGCCGCTGTCCTGGTCCGAGATGCTGGCCGATGGCTTTGCCTTCTTCGCGCTGACGGCGGTGGCGAACCTTCTGGCGCTGGCTTTGGGGCTGTTCGCCGGGCCGCTGGCACCGGTACTGTTTCTGGCGGTGAACGGCTTCGTGCTGGGTCAGGGGTTCTTTCAGCTGGCCGCGATGCGGCGGCTGGGGCGCCGGGGCGCGGCCGCGCTGCGGCGGCGTCACCTGGCGCAGATCTGGCTGGCCGGGGTGCTGATGGCGCTGCCGCTGTGGGTGCCGATCGTGAACCTGCTGGTGCCGATTCTGGGCGCGGCCACCTTCACCCACATGTTCCACCGCCTCAGCGGCCTGCGCCCGGCCCGAAGCGGCTGACGATATCGAGATCGTCCAGCGTCACTACGCCGGAGGTGATCACCCAGGCCACCGCCGCCCAGACCACCACCGCAACCAGCGTGGTGATGCGCAGCTTCTTCTTCATGTCGAAATTCCGGGGCGCCGAGGCCGGCGTGCCGGGCACGATCTCGCCCGCGTCGTCCTGGGTGTGGGGGCGGATCTGCACGGCGACCAGGAAGACCACCACCCAGATCAGCACGAAAACCAGAACCCCCGAGCCCACGTCCATCAGAGCTGTTCCAGTTCGATCAGGCAGCCGTTGAAATCCTTGGGGTGCAGGAACAGCACCGGCTTGCCATGGGCGCCGATCTTCGGCTCGGCGCTGCCCAGAACGCGCGCGCCCTCGGCCTGCAGGCGGTCGCGGGCCGCCAGGATATCTTCGACCTCGAAGCACATGTGATGTATCCCGCCCCAGGGGTTCTTTTCCAGAAAGCCCGTGATCGGGGAATTTTCGCCCAGCGGATGCAGCAATTCTATCTTGGTGTTGGGCAGTTCGATGAACACCACCGTCACGCCATGGTCGGGTTCGCCCTGCGGTTCGCCGACCTTGGCGCCCAGCGTGTCGCGGTACTGAGCGCTGGCGGCGGCAAGGTCCGGCACGGCGATGGCAACATGGTTGAGACGGCCGATCATGGGCTTCTCCTGACACTGGATCGACGCGGTTATCCCCCAGCCCCGCCCCCCGGCGCAAGGGCTTTGGGCGGCGTCGTTTACCGATGGTTAGGGTAAATCGGGCTTTCATGCGACTCGCGGGGTGGCGTACCGACCCCGCCGCCAACCCCGCCGGCACAGGAGGTCATCATGCCAGAAGTCAGACTTGAACGTTCATCCGCGCCCACACCTGAACGGCCGCTACAGGGCTTGACGGTCCTGCTTGTCGAAGACAGCCGCTTTGCCTCGGAGGCGCTGCGCCTGATGTGCCTGCGCTCGGGCGCACGCCTGCGTCGCGCCGATTGCCTGGCCGCGGCCTGGCGGCATCTGCGCACCTATCGCCCGGATGCGCTGATCGTCGACCTGGGGCTGCCGGACGGTCCGGGGACCGGACTGATCGCAAGCCTCGTGGACGGCCCGCTGCGTCCCGCGGTGGTGCTGGCGATCAGCGGCGAAGCCGGGCGCGGCCCTGCGGCGCTGGAGGCCGGCGCGGACGGTTTCGTCGAAAAACCGTTGCAATCGCTCGCCGCCTTCCAATCGCTGATCCTGCGCCATCTTCCGGAGGGGCAGCGCGCCGGGGTGCCGATCGCAGTGCCGGTCACCGATGCGGTGATCGAGCCGGATCCGATCGCGCTGCGCGACGATCTGCAATTTGCGGCCGAGATGCTGGCGCAGGAACCGGACGGCCCGACGCGGGCCTATCTGGCGAATTTCCTGGGCGGCATCGCGCGCACCGCCCACGATCCGGCGCTGGCGCGCGCCGTCGAAGGGATCGAGGAGAAGGGGCGCGGCTACGATTCCGGCCTTGGCACCGAGCCGCTGGAGCGGCTGTCGCGGCTGGTGCGGCGGAAGCTGAACCGAGCGGCGAAGGGACCGCTGGGCACCGATGCGGAAAGCCGGGTTGCATAAGGGGCGCTTCGCGCGCCTTCGGCGAGGATATTTGGACCAGAAAGAAGGCGGGAACGACGGGAAGTTCAATCTCTGACGACAAGCGGCGTGCCGGGCGGAAGGCTGCGCGCCAGCCAAAGCAGGTCCTGCGGCGCGAAGGCCACGCAGCCCGCCGTCGGGTGACGCGGCTTGCGCCAACGGTGGACGAAGATGGCCGAACCACGGCCGGGCGTGGCACGAGGGTGGTTCCAGTCGGTCACGAAGACCAGATCGTACAGCGGATCGGGACGGCGCAGCGATTCGTGGCTGTAGGGATGCGGCGCGCGGACCAGGTGGTTGTAGGCGGGGTCGGCGGGGTCGTCCGACCACAGATCAAACGGTCCGATCGGTCGGGCCCAGCCGGGCAGGGCGCTGGCGGCGATCCGGTCGGGGCGGAACATCAGGCCCAGGATCATGTGCGTGCCGATCGGCGTGGCGCCGTCGCCTTCGCGCTTGCTGCGGGTCAGCCCGCCACGGCCGATCGCGCAGGGCAGCCTGCGACCCCGATAGCGCGCCCCCCAACGGGTAACGGTCAGCGCGTCCGTCACAGCAGGTGCCCCGATTTTTCCGCCTTGGTGGCCAGATAGGCGGCATTCTCGGGCGTCTGGCCGACCTTGAGCGGCACGCGTTCGGCCACCTCGATCCCCATCTGCCCCATCATCCGCACCTTGCGCGGGTTGTTGGTCATCAACCGGATTTGGCCCACCCCCATCTCGGCCAGGATGCCGGCGCCGATGCGGAAATCGCGCTCATCATCCTCGAATCCCAGGCGGTGGTTGGCCTCGACCGTGTCGAAGCCCTGATCCTGCAGCGAATAGGCCCGCATCTTGTTGGCCAGGCCAATCCCCCGCCCCTCTTGGTTGAGATAAAGCAGGATGCCCGCGCCTTCGCTCCCCATCTGGGCCAGCGCGGCGCGCAGCTGTGGCCCGCAATCGCATTTCAGACTGCCCAGCACATCGCCGGTGAAACAGGCCGAATGCAGCCGGACCAGCACCGGATGGGCGCGGTCGGGGCGGCCGATCTCGATCGCGTAATGTTCCTCTCCGCCGTCGTCGGGGCGGAAGATATGGACCCGACCCGCGGCCGAGGCCTGCATCGGCAGCCGGGCCGAAACCACGGGATGCAGCGGCGAGGCGCGGAAAAGCTCGGCCTCGGCCGCTTCCAGCGCGATCAGGGTCAGCCCGTCCCGGGCGGCCAGCGCGGCGCCATCCGCCACCGGCAGAACCACCGCCGCGGGCAGCAGATGGGCCGATTTCACCAGCGTCAGCGCCGCGCGGTGCAGATCGGCGGCACCCTCGCGCCGGGTGATCAGCGGCCCCTTCATTGGCGCCTTCAGATCATCCGCCGGATCGGCCACCGCCCGGATCCAGCCAAGCCCCACGTCGGGCGGCACCACGATCCGCGCCAGATCGCCGTCATAGGCGCGCGCCTTCAGCGTCTCGGCCCGCCATTGGGTAACGGCAAGAACCAGCTCCTCGCCCATGATCCGCAAATGCGCCAGGCGCCCCGCGTCCAGCGTCTCGGCGGCGACCGCGACCGCGGCGCGGCCCGCGTGGCTTAGCACGACAGGAACGCCCAGGCGCAGGTCCGCCCGGGCGCGGGCCAACTGCTCGACAATGGTGGGACGCAGGCTCATTTCAGGTTCCGAATGCGGGTTGTAACCTTATCTAGGCCGCCCGGTTCGAAATTGAAACATTTGCCGTGAAAGCGACACGTCCGCGTGAACCTTGGCCGGGGGAACTTGTCGCGGCGCCTGGGCTCACGCATCTGTTCAGCAACCAAGGAGGATAGGCCGATGGGAAACCTCAAGAAAATCCTGCTCGTCGACGATGACGACGATCTGCGTGAAGCGCTCAGCGAACAATTGGTGATGACCGAGGATTTCGACGTCTTCGAGGCGGCGAACGGTCATGACGCGACCGATCAGGTCAAGGCCGGTCACTACGATCTTGTCATCCTCGACGTCGGCCTGCCGGACACCGACGGGCGCGAGCTGTGCCGCCGGATGCGCAAGCAGGGGGTGAAATGCCCGGTCCTGATGCTGACCGGCCACGACACCGATGCCGACACCATCCTGGGCCTCGACGCGGGCGCCAATGATTACGTCGCCAAGCCGTTCAAGTTTCCGGTCCTTCTGGCCCGTATTCGCGCCCAGCTGCGTCAGCATGAGCAGTCCGAAGACGCCGTCTTCCAGCTGGGGCCGTATACGTTCCGTCCGGCACAGAAGATGCTGGTCGACGAGAAGGACAAGAAGATCCGCCTGACCGAGAAAGAGACCAACATCCTCAAGTTCCTCTATCGCGCCACCGAAGGCGTGGTGCCGCGCGACGTGTTGCTGCACGAGGTCTGGGGCTACAATGCCGGCGTCACCACCCACACGCTGGAAACCCACATCTACCGCCTGCGCCAGAAGATTGAGCCCGATCCTTCGAATGCGCGGCTTCTGGTGACCGAATCCGGCGGATATCGGCTGGTCGCCTGAACTGCCCTATTCCTGCCAGAATTGGGGACTATATTATGTTTAGGCGTTGAATTGTTTCCAATGCCTAAGGTTCCCTCGCCGTGCGGGGTTATGCACGGCATCCT
The DNA here is from genome assembly GCA_913064775.1 of uncultured Albidovulum sp. Taxonomy (GTDB): domain Bacteria; phylum Pseudomonadota; class Alphaproteobacteria; order Rhodobacterales; family Rhodobacteraceae; genus Acidimangrovimonas. Next base: position 26,282 of record CAJYAD010000016.1, read on the forward strand.
CCCTGTTGGACTTGGCCCGGGCGCTGCCCGGGTCATTTTTTTTGGACCGTATCAGAAGTCCGCGTCGCTTTGCATGGCCGCGCAGAGCGCGGCTAAACCGTAGCGCGCTTCGCAAAAGTGGTGAGGGGGAGCATGGTGCCGGTAGAGGGACTTGAACCCCCGACCCCGAGATTACAAATCACGTGCTCTACCAGCTGAGCTATACCGGCACAGAGAGGCCAATATCGCGGCCCCGCGATCGCGCTCTCTGGGCGCAGGGGTACTTGGGCTGGCACTTCGGCGCAAGGGGGTTGGCGCGCGGGCCCCAACCGCCGGGCGCGGCACCGTGCCACAGGCGAAGCCCCCCCGCTGCCGGACAAAGCAGGCGAGTTCGCGGAAAGCGGTTCAACTGGACGAAAAATCCGCTATGATCGGGGAAATGCCGACCGGCCCGGAAAAACCCCATCCATGAAGATCATCTACCACCTCGGCCTGCACTGCACCGACGACGACAAGCTGGTGACATGCCTGCGCGGCAACGCCGCCATGCTAGAGCGTGAGGGCATTCTTGCCCCCGACCCCGACCGCTACCGCGCGTTGCTGCGCGACACGATGAACGGCGCCCGCGGCCAAGGCGTTTCGCACGATACACAGGAACGCCTGCTGGATGCGGTGATGGAAGCCGACGCTGCCGAAAGGCTGGTGTTCTCCAACCAGGATTTCCTGTGCAAGCGCCAGCGCGTACTGGGCGAAGGCGCGCTTTACCCGATGGCCGAGAAAAAGGCGCGCTGGATGGTCGGCCTGTTCCCCGACCACCACATCGAACTCCACCTCGCGATCCGCAATCCCGCCACCTTCCTGCCGGCCCTGTTCGAGCAGGAGACGGATCTGAGCTACGAACAATTCATCGAAGGCATCACCCCGCACAAGCTGCGCTGGTCCGAGATGGTCGCCCGGATCCGGCGCGCCCTGCCCAAGGTGCCACTGACGATCTGGTGCGACGAGGACACCCCGCTGATCTGGCCCGACGTCCTGCGCGCTGTCGCCGGCCACGCGCCCGAGACGATGCTGGATGGCACGCTCGACATCCTTGCCCCGATCATGTCGAAAGAGGGCATGACCCGGCTGACCGAATATCTGCACAGCCACCCGCCGCAGACCCCCAGCCAGCAGCACCGCATCGTCGCCGCGTTTCTGGACAAATACGCGCTCGAAGATCAGATCGAGGTGGAACTCGATCTGCCGGGCTGGGACGAGGAATATGTCGAAACCCTGACCCAGATCTACGACCACGACGTGGTGCGCATCGCGGAAATGAAAGGCGTGACCTTCCTGACCCCCTAGGGTCGGCCGCCCGACCCGAAACCGACAGCCGGCACTCCCGGGGCCCCTCGTCTTGAACGAGAGCCCCCAACCGGTCAGCCGGGGGATCCGGTCTTTTCAGCCAGCCGCGACAGCATCCAGCGCACCAAGACCCGATGCACCGGTCGCACCGGCAACATGTAGACGCGCCCAAAGAGGTTGTGCGTCACCACCGATGAGGTGATCGCCGCCTCGGTGGCGCCCGCGACCGGGCTGGCGGTCACGCAAATCAGCACGTCGAGATGCCGGTCGCGGGCGCTCAGCAGCAGCCGTTCCGGCGTGGCCCCCTCGACCATAAAGAAATCGAGCGGCTCCCCGGCCACCACCATCTCGTGCCGCTCGCCCGAGAAACCGCCGATCCGCTGAACCCCGAAGCGTGTGGATATCGCATCGCGGAGGCGAAAGGCGAGGCCCAGCCCCGGCACGGGTCGCGCCATCATCCCGTTCCAGAGGTCAAGCGCGCTCCATGTGCCGGGCAGAGTGGCCCGGGCGATGTCAAGGAAATCGCAGCGCTCCGCCGGCGCAAGAAGCCGGGCGGCGGGCGCGAAATCTGCGGGGGCGGGAAAGGTCTGTGGGAACATCGCCTGGCGCCTTCATATCCGTGTGCGAGACATCGATTGCTGTGGGCAAAACTGGTCCACTGGCGCGGTGCCCAGCCCTGTGCCACCTGTTCGTGCCCCCAGTTTGCCTGATACATAGCACTGCCGCGACCGGGATCGACCGCCTCGAAAATTCTTGATCATGGCTGGCGCCGATCGATCCGGACGAAAGGCACTACGCGACCCCGCGCCGCCGCGCCGACATTGACACCCGGCCCGTCAGATGGTTAGAGCGCGGGCAAGGTATCGGGCACCTGCCGCCTGCGGACGAGAGTCACGGTGAAGCCCGAAGATACGAACACCTCACCCTCGAAGCATTTCGTAGGTGGGCAATGCAGGCCCCCATCGAGTGCGAAATGCCTCTTTGAGGAGTGAGCGATGTCGTCCAGACCCGCCACAGACAGCCCTTTCCTGACGGCCCCGATGGGGCGGCTTTTCCTGTCGAACGCGCTGCCCATGATTGTCGTGATGTCCATGGGTGGGCTTCTCAATCTCGTCGATGCCGCGTTTCTGGGGCATTTCGTCGGCGCCGATGCGCTGGCCGCGGTCAGCATCGTCTTTCCGGCGGTGATGATCTCCATCGCGCTGTCCACCCTGATCAGCGGCGGGATGTCCAGCCTGTTGGCCCGCCATCTCGGGGCCGGCGAGCGAGATCAGGCAGCCGCCGTCTTTGCCCGCGCGCACGGCCTGTCGCTGTGCCTGTCGTTGCTTTTGATTGCGGCTTTCGTGATCGGCGGGCAGGCGGCGATCGGGCAGTTGGCGGGTGCAAGGGGCGGGATCGCGGCGATGGCGCATACCTATCTTTTCATCCTGATTTGCGGCACGCCGGTGCAATTCCTCCTTGGGGTTCATGCCGACGCGCTGCGCAACGAAGGCCGCGCCGGACTGATGGCACTGATGTCGATCGGTGTGACCCTTGCCAATGTCGCCCTCGACTACCTGCTGATCGTGGTGCTCGACTACGGTGTCGCGGGATCCGCCTGGGGCACGGTTGCGGCTCAGGGCCTTGGGCTTCTTCTGTTGCTCGGCCTGCGCCTGGGCGGCGCCAGGTTGCTGCCGCTTGCGGCACTTGGCAGATGTCGCTGGGTCGGGAACTGGCGGGCCATCCTGGCACTTGGCGCCCCCCTTAGCCTAAGCTTCGTGGGATTGGCGCTTGTCTCGGCGACGGTGATCGCAACGCTGCGGCTGACGGCAGGATCCGATTACGCCGATACCGTCGCCGCCTACGGGATCGCCACGCGGGTGTTCGGCCTTGCCTTCTTGCCGCAGATGGCGATCGCGCTCGCCGCCCAAAGCATTGTCGGCAACAATGTCGGCGCGGGGCTATATCCGCGTTCGGATGCGGCATTGCGCTACGCCCTCGGCTCGGTTCTTGCCTATTGCCTCATGGTAGAACTCTTGCTGCTCGGCACCAGCCGCTGGATCGGCGCCGGCTTCACCGCAGACCCGGTCGTCGTGGCACAGCTTGGCGCGATTCTGCGCGCGATGAGCCTGCTCTACCTGGTTTCGGGGCCGATCCTGGTGCTGGCGCTCTACTTCCAGGCGGTCGGACAACCCGGACGCGCGGCCGCGCTGACCTTGACCAAACCGTTCCTGTTGAGCCCGGCCTTGATCATCGCTTTCGCCACTCTGTCGGGGCCCGCCCTGCTTTGGTTCGCCTTTCCGGCGGCCGACAGCGTCATGCTGGCGATTGCATCGGCCCTTGCGATCATCAGCCTCAGACGGCGTGCGGGTGGTAAGGGGTTCGGCCTTGAAACCACGGGCGACACGCCATGACCCCGCAATCCGTTTCAGAGGCGAAGGCGCAGGCAAGATCGCTGCGTCAGGCGCTCGACGCGCAGGGAACACAGATCAGCCATTCAAGGGCGCTGGAACTTGTCGCGCAGCAAAACGGCGCGCGCGACTGGAATACCCTGCAGGCCCGCCTGGCCAAGTCCGAGCCGCAGCCGTTCCACCTGAACGATGCGGTCCGTGGCCGCTACCTCGGCCAGGGCTTTAGCGGCCGCATCGTCGCCCTGTCGAAGATGGGAGAGGCCTACCGGATCTCGATCCAGCTGGATCAGCCGATCGATGCGGTCCGATTCGATGGCTTTTCCAACATGCGCCGCCACCTCAGGGGAATCGTGGATCGCAGCGGCCGGTCGCTGCGCAAAACCTCGGATGGTGTGGCGCAACTGATCATCGAGGCCGTGGTGTAGAAGACGCGGTCGGGGGGTACGATAGCGCAACCGGCCAACGCCCCCCTTTGCCTTCTCAACCATAAGCAGGGCTGCCGCCCTCAGATCATATTCAATGCGGCCTTGTACATTTCCAGCACCGCCTCTTCCTCGGCGATGTCGTCGGCGTCGCGCTTGCGCAGCGCGATGACCTTGCGCAACACCTTGGTGTCGTAGCCGCGGCCCTTCGCCTCGGCCATCACCTCTTTCTGCTGCTCGGTGATGTCCTTCTTCTCGGCCTCCAAGTGCTCGTAGCGCTCAATGAATTGGCGCAGTTCCTCGGCGGTGACGCTGTATTGCGCGTCGGTGACGGCATCGTTCATGGCTGGCTCCCAGGGGATGAGGGGAATGGCAAGGCCCCTTCCCTACCCACAGCCCGCGCGCCGATCAAGCCCGGCCTTGCCAGATCGGCGCCAGCGGGCTAGGCCAAGCGCGAACCGCAAGGGAAGGACCTGCATGGACTGGGTGATCGGGATCGGCGCGGCCATGTCGCTGGGGGGGCTGGTGGGCGTTGTCGGCTGCATCGTCGCCGCGATGCGCGCCCGGCGCGAGGGGCTGGACGATGCCACGATGCGCACCCGCCTGCAGAAGATCGTGCTGTGGAACATGGCCACGCTGGGGCTTTCCATGTTCGGGCTGCTGCTGGTCGTGCTGGGCATCATCCTGAAAGGCTGAGCGGCCCGCCACCCCGTGTCAGCCGGCCTGCACCGACCCGGCCCGGCCCGTCTGGACCCCCTAATCCGCGTTCATATCGTCGAAATGGCGGCCTTCCTTGATCATCTCGTCCAGCAGCGGCGCCGGGGTCCAGAAAGGCTCTTGCGTGGCCCAGTCGCGTAGTTTGTTGCGGATCGGCAAAAGGCCGATCACGTCTGCCGTCTTCATCGGCCCGCCGCGCAGGCGTGGATAGCCATTGCCCATCAGCATCACCAGATCGATGTCCGACGGACGCAGGGCGATGCCTTCGGACAGGATCTTCGCCCCCTCGTTCACCATGGCGTAAAGGCAGCGGTCGCGGATCTCGTCATAGCCGAAGCTGCGCGCGACGATGCCCTTGGCGGCGCGCTCGGCCTCGATGATACGGATCACGGCGGGGTCTTCGGCGCCCATGCGACTGCCCTCGCCGTAGCGGTAGTAACCGGCGCCGGTCTTGCGACCGAAGCGCCCGGCCTCGCACAGCCGGTCCCCGATCGCGACGTAGCGCGCCGCCGGATCGCGGCTTTCGGCCAGCCGCTGACGCCGCGCCCAGGAGATATCCAGCCCCGCCATATCGGCGACCTGATAGGGGCCAAGCGGAAAGCCGAAATCGCGCATCACCCGGTCGATGGCCGCGGGCGTCGCGCCGTCTTCCAGCATGAAATCCGCCGCCGAGCGATAGGCGGTGAGGATCCGGTTGCCGATGAACCCGTCGCAAACCCCGGCCCGGACCGCGAATTTGCGCAGCTGGCGCGCCAGTTCGAACCCCGTGGCCACCACATCGGGCGCGGTCTGGGCGCCGACCACCACCTCGATCAGCGGCATCGCCTGAACGGGCGAGAAGAAATGCAACCCGACCACATCGGCGGGACGAGAGGTGACCCGCGCCAGATCGTCGACATCCAGATAAGAGGTGTTCGTGGCCAGGATCGCACCCGGCCGCAACACCCGGTCCAGATCGCGGAAGACCCCGGCCTTCAGCGCCTCATCCTCGGGCACCGCCTCGATCGCGATATCGGCGGCACGCAGCGCCTCGATCGCGGTCGCGCCGGCCAGACGCGCCCATTCGCCCTCACGCGACTCCTCGCTCAACTTGCCGCGGGCGACGGCGCGTTCGTGCAGATCGTCGATCCGCGACAGGCCGCGGGCCAGCGCCGCCTCGTCGGCCTCGACCAGCGTCACCCGCAGCCCCGCGCCCAGAAGCGCCACGGCAATGCCCGCCCCCATCAGCCCGCCGCCGATCACCCCGGCATGGCCGACCGGGCGCGGCGTGGCGCCGGCTTCGGGGATGCGGGCGGCGCGGGCCTCCGCCAGGGCGGCATGGCGCAGGCCCGCAGCGGCGTCCGAGGTCTGCAGATCCTCGGCCGCGGCGCGCTCATAGGCGATGCCGGCCTCGAATGGCAGCAAGATCGCCGCCTCGACGCAGGCGATGATCCGCTCGGGCGCGGGCAGGCGGTCGTCACGCTCGACCGCGCGGGCGGCCGCGATCGCGGCGGCATAGGTCTGGGGGTCGCGAAACCCCTCGCGCCGGTCGCGCGTCGGGCGCGGGGGTTTGCCCTCACCGATCAGCATCCCGGCCAGGATCACCGCGCGGTCCAGCAGATCCTCTTCGACCACCCCGTCAAGCAGCCCCATCGCCATCGCGGTGACCGCGTCGATGGGCGCGCCATCAAGCATCAGCTTCAGCGCCTCTGCCGCGCCGCACAGACGCGGGGTCCGTTGGGTGCCACCGGCGCCCGGTAGCAGGCCCAGCTTCACCTCGGGAAAGCCGATCCTGGCCTCGGCCAGCGCGATCCGCGTGTGGCAGGCAAGCGCCAGTTCCAGCCCGCCGCCCAGCGCCTGACCGTTCAACGCCGCGACCACCTGCTTGCCGCAAGTCTCGATCCGGTCGAGCACCTCACCCAGAGACGGCACCTGATCGGCTGTGGCCGCCTTGGTGATCTCTTCGCCGATCGAAAATACCGGCCCGGCACCAGTGATCACGATCGCCCTGACCTCGGGCGGGCGGGCAGCCTCAAGCGCGGCTAGCAGCCCCTGGCGTACCGCATGGTCCAGCGCGTTGACCGGCGGGTTGTCGATCGTCACGACCATCACGCCCTCGCCGATTTTCCAGCTTACCGCATCGGCCATCGCGCCCCTCATCCCCCTGGCAAACAATTGACGCCATTAAGAAGTAGCCCGGGAAGCTTGGCAATCCCCCGGCCCAGTTGCGGCCCGGTCGCAGCCAAGTCGCGGCATGCGAAAGCCCTGTGCGGCGAGACCGGCGGGGCCGGCGGATTTTCGCCTAGCGGACAGGCCGCAGCAGACCCTGCCGCGGCGGCGCGCGAAGATCAGACCGGCATGTTATCGAACAGATCCTCGTCGTCTTCGCTGGCGCTCTCATCCCCGGGGCGGTTGGCAGGCCGCCCCCGCACCGGCAGCAGGCGCGAGATCACCTCCATCTCCGCCAGGACGATCCGCAAGGCGGGATCGTGCGGAACGGGTTTCTTCGTCTGTGGGTCTTTTTCGGATTTGTGCATGATTTCTCCTCCCTGACCGTCCCCCCTTCCCGTCCCTCAGGATGCGCAGTTGCGGCAAAACGGCGTGTAGGGCAGCACGTCCAGCCGCGCGGGCGCAATCTCGCTGCCACATTTCGCACAGGTGCCATAGCTTCCATCCGCCACCCGGCGCAGCGCGGCCCGGATCTGGCGCACCTCGGCCTGGGCCGAAAGCCCCATGTGTTCGAGGACCTCGTCCTCTTCCCGTTCAGTCGCGAGTTCTTCCCAATCCTTCGAATGCGGCGCATCCAGCGCACCATCGATCTGCGTCATGCGCGCCGTCAAATCCGCCAGGCGGGCTTCGAGTTGAAGCTTGCGAGCAGCTATTTCAGGGCTAGTGGGCATACTTCTGCGCTCCCATGATCAGGGCAGATGGTAACCAGCCCGTGATGAGGCAACCCTGATCCAGATCAAACCTGCGAGGGTGGCGAAAACCGGCTCATATTGCCCCCGCCGACCTCTGCACTAAGATGAGTCCAGCCCGTCAACACCCCGCCCCTGACGACAAGGACCCCGCCATGGAACCCCGCCATATCACCGAGAATTACGCCGTCTCGCCGCAAATCCACCCCGAAGACGTCGCCCGGATCCGCGAGGCCGGTTTCGTCGCGCTGGTCTGCAACCGCCCCGATGCCGAGGTTCCGCACACCCACCGTGCCGACACGATCCGCGCCCTGGCCGATGCCGAAGGGCTGGTCTTCATCGCGAACCCCCTGACCCCCGGCCAGTTGACGATGGAGATCATCGAGACCCAGGGCCGCGCGCTTCAGGACGCGCCGGGCAAGGTCTTTGCCTATTGCGCGTCGGGCAACCGCAGCTCGATCCTTTGGGCGCTTAGCCAGGCAGGCAAGATGCCGACGGAAGAGATGATCGCGGCAGCGGCGCGCTGGGGCTATGATCTCGAAAAGTGGCGCGATCACATCGAGTCCCTGGCCGCCCGTGTGCAGGACGAGGACCAGGCCCCGCGGCAACCACGTTAGGAGGCGCCCGCGGCCTTCGCCATTGGCGGCAGATCGGCGAGCGGATCGTCCAGCGGGTCAAGCGGATCGGGCAGCGCGATGCCCATCGGCTCGGGCAGCGGCAGGTCCAGCCCCTCGCCCAACCCGTCAATCTGCAGCCCGCCCAAGTCGCCGCCCAGACCGCCGCCCAAGTCGTCGCCGCCCATGTCGCCGCCCATGTCGTCGCCCATCGGCAGCGCCATTGGCAGCGCCCCCCCGTCATCCCCCGAAAGGGGGAGCGAAAGCCCCGGCTCCGGCAGCAGATCGGCCTCTCCCAGACCCAGCGAGGGCAAGCCGCCCCCGGCCTCCGGCGCCACAAGCGGTGCCGCGTCCATCGATGCGCCGGGCATGTCCATGGCCGTGCCGGAGCCTCGCGATTGCGGAGTTAGAGTCAGACGCACCGCGCGCATGCCACGGTTCTGTCCCAGACGGCCCGCGCCAAGGCGGCGGCCATCGATCGCTTCCAACTCGATCCGCTCCAACTGCTCTGCGGGAACCGGGATCATATCGCCCTCCGCCAGTTGCATGACGGCCGACAACGGCAGGCGCAATCTGTGAAGAACCGCCGAAACCTCTGCCTCGGCTGCCATGACGGCGTCTTCCAGCGCGCGGGTCCATTCCTTGTGCGCGCGCTCATCGGGCTGGGCAGAGGCAGAGGCGGCCTGCGCGGGCGCTGCTCCCCGCCCCTCGGCCGGAAGCGCCAGCAGGATCGCCCCGCTGCGCCCGCCGTCGCCCAGGGCCACCGTGACCGTGAACACGCGGTAGGCGATGTCCTCGAGCAACAGGCCCAGCGGGCGCGGATCGTCAAGGAAAGAGGCAAAGTGGAACCCGCCAGCCCAGACGATATCTGACGTATCGGCCAGTTCCTCATTCAGTTCGGTCAGTGCCTGGTCGACCAGCCCGACGGTCATTGCCGCATCGGTGCGCGTGGGTTTGCGTGGCGGGCGCTCATCCTTCGCCAGGCGGCCGGTGGTCTGCACCTCGACGATGCCCGACAGCACCGGCGGCGCGACCGCGACCAGGCCCAGGCCTTCGGCCGGGCCCTCAAGCATCGCGAGAAGCGCGTGATCGGGGATCATGTCCAAGAGCTCGGCCAGGACATGGCGGCCGTCGGTCAGTTCCGTAACCCGCAGGTCGAGCCCGGGCACCCCCTGCCCGGCCCGTGCCAGCGCCATGCGCACCGCCCGCTCAGGCCTCAGGCCAGCCCCTTCGCCCGCAGGCCGTCCGGCGACGGCCTTGCGCCGCAGGGCCGAGCGTGCCTGCCCGGTCGCGCCCTCCTGTTCCGATTCAGACATTGCGATTATCCTGCCAACCCAACAAGTTGTGTCAGATCGAGGTTGAGGAATGGTTACCGCCGCATGGAACGCCGACCGCAGACCATGCGGCTGGACGGTCATGGCGGGGCTGGCTGGGCGAGGCCGCCGAAGCTGGGCGATCAGGCGGCTTTGGCGGCTGGCAAGGGCAGGGTGACGCGGAACGCAGCACCGCCCTGGCCCGGAACATAGGTGATCGCGCCCCCCATGCGGGCCATGATCTCGCGGCAGATCGCCAGACCCAGCCCGGCGCCGCCTGCATGCGAGCTATCGCCAAGCCGGGCGAATTTCTCGAAGATGATCGTCTGGGCATCGGCCGGAATACCCGCGCCGTTGTCGGCGAATTCCACCTCGACCCGACCGTCGCGCCGACGCACCGAGATGCGCAGCCGTGGGCGGGCCGCGTCGCAATATTTGCGCGCATTCGACACCAGATTGATGAACACCTGCGACAGCCGGTCGGGATCGGTGGTCAGTTCGACCATCTCGGCGGCGCGGTCGCGCTCGATCACCCAGTCGCGGCGGGTGTCGCCGGCATGGCCCGCCGCCGCCAGCGCCCGGTCGATCAGCGTCTGCAGCATCACGCGCTCTGAGGTCAGGCGCACCTTGCCATTTTCCAGCACGCTCAGATCCAGCAGATCGTCGAGCAGCCGCGTCAGCCGCAGCGCCTCGGCATGGATGACGCCGGCGAAACGGGCGCGCTCGGCCCCATCCAGCCCCCCCTCCATCAGGATCTCGGAGAACGCGCGGATCGAGGTCATCGGGGTGCGCAGCTCATGGCTGATCTGGCTGAGAAAGGCGTCCTTTTGCACCGACAGCTTGGTCAGCTTGGCGTTGGCCTCGCGCAGGGCGCGGGCGGTGCGGGCGAGTTCCTCGGACTTCACCTCGATCTGGCTGGAATATTCCATGATCTGGGCGGTCTCGTTGGCCACCGCCATCAGGTCCTCGACCGACACCGCAGCGCCTCCGACGATCTGCGCCACCATCGCATGCGCCGTGGCCCCGCCCACCGAACCGGCCAGACGGCGTTCCAGACTTTCCAGAAAATCGGGGGTGGTGTCGGGCAGGTAGCCAGCCTTGCCCTGAGCCCGCGCGGCGCCCAGAAAGAAGGCTTGGGTCTCTTCCGCGCCCAGAATGCGCTGCGCCATGACCAAGAGATCCTCGGCCTCGGCGGTGCCGCGCGCCCAGCCACGGGTGCCGCCGGCCTGATCGAACGCATTGACGAATTGCGCGCCCTGCAGGCGTTCGACCGGCTGCGGAAAGGTCAGAAGCGAGCCCAGGCACAGCGCCAGCGTGTTCGCGGACAGTGACCAGAACAGCGCATGCAGCAAGGGATCCGATCCGGTGATCCCGAACAGCGCATGCGGCCGCAGCCACCCAATGCCGAACGGGCCGTGGGCCATCACCTGCGCTGAGATCAGCGCATTGTCGCCAAAACTGGGCAGGAACAGGGTGTAAAGCCAGACCGCAAAGCCCAGCATCAGCCCCGCCGCAGCCCCCGCCCGGGTGGCGCCGCGCCAATAAAGGCCGCCCAGCATCGCCGGCAGCACCTGCGCCGCCCCGGCAAAGCTGATCAGCCCGATCGAGGCCAGCGCCGCCCCGCCGCCCGAGAACCGGTAATAGGCATAGCCCAGCGCCAGCACCCCGCCGATCGACAGCCGCCGCGCCCGCAGAATGATCGCCCGCACGTCGCCCGATTGCGTCGCCTGCCCGTGCCGCGCGGCCAGCCACAGCGGCATCACCACATGGTTCGACACCATCGTTGCCAGCGCAATCGCCGCCACGATCACCATCGCCGTGGCGGAGGAAAAGCCGCCCAGGAACGCCAGCATCGCCAGCCAGCCGCGATCCATGTGCAGCGGCAGCGTCAGCACCAGAAGGTCGGGGTTCGACCCCGCCGGCAGGGTTTCCGTCCCGACCACCGCGATCGGCAGCACGAACAGGCACATCAGGAACAGATAGGCCGGAAAGGCCCAGGCGGCGGTGACAAGGTGGCGCTCGTCCGCGTTCTCGACCACCAGCACCTGAAACATCCGCGGCAGGGTGATCACCGCCGCTGCCGACAGGAAGGTGATCCCCGCCCAGCGCGCCGGATGCATGTGCCATTGGGCAAGCGGCGAGGCCTCGATCCGCGCCAGGATATCCGCCGGGCCATTCGCCACCCCCCAGACCACGAAGATCCCCACCGCCAGCAGCGCCACAAGCTTTACCACCGCCTCGACCGCGATCGCGGTGACCACGCCTTGATGCTGCTCATTCGCGTCCAGCGCGCGGGTGCCGAAGAAGATGGTGAACACCGCCAGCCCCGCAGCCACCCACAGCGCGGTGATGCGCGGGTCGGGAATCCGGCCGGCCTCTCCCGCAGCCGAGGCGAAGGCGCCGAAGCTGAGGGTCACCGATTGCAGTTGCAGCGCGATATAGGGGGTGGCGGCGACCACCGCCATCAGCGTCACGATCACCCCCAGCGCGTTCGACTTGCCATAGCGCGATGAGATCAGATCGGCGATCGAGGTGATCCGCTGGGTCTTGCCGATCCGCACCAGCTTGCGCAGCAGCGACCACCAGCCGATGAACACCAGCGTCGGCCCAAGGTAGATGGTGACGAATTCCAGGCCAGAGCGCGCCGCCGACCCCACCGCGCCGTAGAAGGTCCAGGCGGTGCAGTAGATCGACAGCGACAGGGTGTAGACCCAGGGGCTGCGCAGCCAGCCGATGCCCCCGGCAGCGGCCCGGCGCTCCACCGCGAAGGCCACGAAGAACAGGAAAAACACATAGCCCAGGCAGCTGAGCACCAAGATGTTGAACGGGATCATGTGCCGTGCCTGTCGGCGGGTTCGGCGCCGGGTTCGGTGACCGGCGTCTCAGCGGGACCGGTGGCCGGCGGGACCTCGGGGGCGCGCATCAGGGCGCGCGAGATCACGAAGGCCGCGACGATCAGCCCGGCCCAGACGACGATCAGGTAGATCCCGTCGCTGGCCGTCGATCGGGCGCCGCCGTCCGCGCCGCCCCAAAGCACCGGGATCAGGAACAAAAAGGCCCCCAGGAAGGGCAGCAGCCGCGCCGCATCCATCAGCCGCCGGCGCCGGTAGCTTTGCCGCGCCAGAAACAGCGGCTGCGCCGAAGGCGGCTTCACGCCGGCCCCAACGCCCGCACGGCGTCGAGGATCTCGGTATTGGCGAAGGGCTTGGTCATGAAACGCGTGGCGCCCAGGCGCGCGGCCTGTTCGCGGTCGCGCTCCTGCCCCTTGGCGGTCAGCATCAGGACCGGCAGCGCGGCAAGGCCCGGATCGGCGCGCAATTCCTGCAGCACCTCGAAGCCCGAGCGCCCGGGCAGCATCACATCCAGCACCACCACATCGGGCCGCGCCCCCCGGATCGCCGCCACCGCGTCGGCGCCGTCAGAATGCGCGCTGACCTGCCAGCCGTCCCGCGTCAGGATGAAGCGGATCGCCTCGATGATATTCGGCTCATCCTCGATCAGAAGGACATGCTTGGCCATCCGCTGCTCCCCCCTACTCTCCTCTGAGTGAAACTATCGCGAATAGGGCGCGGGCTGTCAAAAGAACCTTCGCCGCAGGCTTAGCCGCCGTCGCCCAGAATCGAGGGCTCGCGCCGGGCCGGGCAGGCCGCGCGCGCGCAGATCCGGCACGAGGCCCCGACCGCCTGCGCCGGCGCCGTCGCGGGGCCGTCATCGGGCAGGATCAGCATCCATGCCTCGACCACCGGGGGGGTGTCGAAGCCGCCGGGATAGGCGGGCTGGCAATAGGCGTAGCCCAGAAACCGGCGCTGGCCGCGGCCGGACATCTCTATCGGCGTGCGGATCGGCGTGACCGGCCGCGCCAGCGCCTGATACAGCGGCCAGAGCGAACAGCCCGGGCCGAAGCGCGGCAGCACGAAACCCTCCGCCGGCTTGCGAAAGATCAGCGCGCCAGAGCCGTCGCAGGCCACCAGCCCGATCCGCCCCGGTTCGGCCAGTTCGCCCCCCGTCCCTGCGCTGGCCCCCGTCCCCGCGCCAGCCCCACCCCCCGGCGGCAGCGCGGCGAGACGGCGAAACACCAGCGGCAGCGGCAGCCCGAAGCGTTCGGCCAGACGGCCCGGATCGGGGCCCAGATCGGCCAGCGCCGCCAGCAGCGCCGGCATCGGCAGCGCCGCCGCATCCGTGCTGTAGCGCCGGGCATAGGCCGCGACCAGACGGCGCGCAGCGGCGGGAAGCTCGGGGGCCAGCGCCTCGGGGTCAGGGGGCGCGGCACCTTCGCATTCCGCCAGATGGTAGCCGCGCGCCTCAAGCCAGCCCTCAAACGCCTCCTGCGGCGAGACCACGCCCTGTTCGCGCGTGCGCGGCGTGTCGAGGTAAGAGACCAGCGCCTCTGCCCCCTCGGCCAGACGAACGCTTTCGTCCTCCAGATTGGCATGGAAACGAGCGCGCCATTCGGGCTCGATCTCGCCCTCCTCGGCCAGAATCGCGGCGGTCGAGCGCAGCGCGGTCACCGCCGAGAGGATGTCGTGCAGCGCGGCCGAAAGCGTCGGATCATGGGCCAACCGGTCGCTGAGCATCTCGACGCTGCGCTCAAGATGCCCGACCCGCCCCTGAAGCCCCGCCAGAAGGCCGGCCCAGCCCGGGAAACGGCCGACGAACTCCTCGATCCGGTCCAGCTCGGGCGCGCCGGGGGCGGCGGGGGAGGAGGCGGCAGCGGAGGCGCCGTCTGCTGCGGTCGCGGCCTCGCGCAGCCCGGCCAGTAGCGCCGCGCCGGCGCCTTCCGTCAATGCCGCAGGGTCGACCTTCAGCGCCTCGGCGATCTTGCGCAGCAGCGCCGCGCCGACATTGCGGCGGTTGTGTTCGATCAGATTGAGATAGGAGGCAGAGATCCCGACCAGCCGCGCAAGATCGACCTGCCGCAGCCCGTCCGCGGTGCGCCTTTCGCGTATCCGGCTGCCTGCAAGCGCCTGACGCGGCATCTGGCCCCTCCTGTTCTCTCGGCCAAACTTGACAGTAAATTTCCGTTTGGACAATTGGTTATGGGGTCATTTTCCCGTGGATTTACAAACTGAAGAAGCCTGCCTTGGGCAAAGACCGAAATCTTACCGCGAAGTAAGATCGGCGAAAGGCTTCGATGAGTTGGCCGCGCCAGTATCGCGCCAAGTCACACCCCAAGACCATGCAATGAACGAGAGACGACATGAATTCAATCAAACAGGACGTCCTGACCAAGGTGCCCGCGGTGACGCTGGGCTTCTGGATCATCAAGATCGCCGCGACCACGCTGGGCGAAACCGGAGGCGACACCCTCAGCATGACGCTGAACTGGGGCTATCTGGCCGCCACCGGGTTATTTCTGTCGCTGCTGGTGGTGCTTGTCGCGGCCCAGATCATGGCCCGGAAGTTCCACCCGGCGCTGTATTGGGCGACCATCGTCGCCTCGACCACAGCGGGGACGACCATGGCGGATTTCGCCGACCGCTCGCTTGGGATCGGCTATGCTGGCGGGACGACGGTGCTGCTGACCTCGCTTCTGGCAGTGCTGGGGCTTTGGTACTGGGCGCTCGGCTCGATCTCGGTCGAGACGGTCAAGACACCCAAGACCGAAGCCTTCTACTGGGCCGCGATCACGCTGTCGCAGACGCTGGGCACCGCGCTGGGCGACTGGATGGCGGATTCGACCGGGCTTGGCTATGAGGGCGGTGCGCTGGTGTTCTCGGCCGCGATCGCGCTGGTCGCCATCGCCTACTACCGCACCCGCATCTCGACCGTGCTGCTGTTCTGGGCCGCGTTCATCCTGACCCGGCCGCTGGGCGCCACGGTGGGCGATTTCCTTGACAAGCCGATCAGCCATGGCGGGCTCGACCTCAGCCGACCGCTGGCCTCGGCGGTGATCGGGGGCTTCATGGTGGCCTGCATCCTGATCTTCCCGCAACGCGCCGGCCGCCATCCGGGCGAAACCCCCGACGCCATCGCGCAGTAGCGCCCCCTTCCCCCCGGCCCCGGCCCCGCCACAGGCACGCGGGTCGGGGCGCGTTTCCCGACGCATAATCACGGTTGCGTGATTACTTGTGAAAACGCGTGTGTCGTGCAAAACTCTTCGTACCGAGGAGGATTTCGACCTGCACCGCCATCCCGCGCCACGGGATCGCCGGTTTCGCCCTGCTCGGATCGGTCTTCGACCAACGAGGACCCGACAGAACCGGGAGGAACCATGACCAAGCTGACAAATCGCAGAAATGCCTTGCGCACCCTGGCCGCCGCCAGCGTCGCGGGACTTGCCGCACCGCATATCGCCTCGGCCCAGGCCAAGGGCACGACCTGGAAGATCCAGTCCTCGTGGCCCGGCGGCGTGGGCTTGCAGACCTTCAAGGACTGGTCCGCCACCATCGTCGAGAAGACCGGGGGCGAGCTGGCCTTCCAGCCCTTCGGCGCCAATGACGTGGTCGGTGACTTCCAGCTTTATGACGCGGTGAAGAACGGCGTGCTGGACGCGGTGAACCCGTTCACCATCTATGCTCAGGGGATCATCCCGGCGGGCGTGTTCCTTAGCTCCTACCCGCTGGGCCTGCGCAACCCGCATGAATTCGACGTCTTCTACTACGGCCTCGGCGGGCTGGAGATGGCGCGAGAGCTTTACGCCGCGCAGGGGATGTATTTCGTGGGCCCCGTCCATCACGGGCCGAACATCATCCATTCCAAGGTGCCGATCCGTTCGATCGACGATTTCCGCGGCCGCAAGATGCGCCTGCCCGGCGGCATGGTCGCCGATGTCTTCGGCGAGATCGGCGCCGAGACCACGGTTCTGCCGGGGTCCGAGATCTTCCCCGCGCTGGAAAAGGGCACCATCGACGTGGCCGATTATGTGGGTCCGGCGGTCAATTACGCGCTCGGCTTCAGCCAGGTGACCAAATATATCTCGATGGGACCGGCGGGGATGATGTCGCTCTACCAGCCGGTGGACATCATGGACATCACCGTGGGTATGGGCGCGTGGAACAAGCTGAGCCCGCAGATGAAGCAATTCGTCGAGATGGAAACCCATGTCTATTCCGACATGCATCACGCCGCGATCCAGAAGGCCGATCAGGCCGCCTGGGCGAAATTTGAGGCCGACGGCACCGAAGTGACCCGCCTCAGCCAGGACGATGTTGAGCTGATGACCGAGGTCGCGGTGCCGATCTGGTTCAAATACGCCAACCGCGACAAATCCAGCGCCAGGATCTTCAAGACCCAGCTCGACTACATGATGTCGGGCTCGCTTGGCTATGTGACGCCCGAGCAGATCAAGGGGCTAGAGCTGAAGCTCTGATCACT
Source organism: uncultured Albidovulum sp. (assembly GCA_913064775.1). Classification (GTDB taxonomy): domain Bacteria; phylum Pseudomonadota; class Alphaproteobacteria; order Rhodobacterales; family Rhodobacteraceae; genus Acidimangrovimonas. Next base: position 43,272 of record CAJYAD010000016.1, read on the forward strand.
TCCGCATCCACCAGGTTCCGGGCCCGTGCGCTAACCGCATGGGCCCGTCATCGCTGACGGCCGGGCCGGCGCCTGGCAACGGGAGAGGGCCATGCCCAATATCGATTTCACCTTGCCGCACTGGGCCTATTGGGTGGGGCTGCTGGTCTTCCCGCTGGTCGCGGCGGCGCTGGCCAAGCGGCCACGCAAGACCGAGCGGCGCTATGTTCTGGGCTTGGGCTATTTCATCTTGCTGACCGGCGGGATGCTGGGGCTGCACCGCTTCTATCTGAAAAACCTGCTGGGGCTTTTGTTCATCCCGGTGTTCATCGCCATCCTCTACGCCAATGCGCAAGGCCAGGGCGCCCGCGCGACGCTGTCGGATCTGACCAACGCCGTGCGCATGGCCGAACGCACCACCCAGCGAGAGGGCGACCGGGTGAAGACCGCCCGCACGGAATTGCCCAAGATGAAGGCCGAACTGGCCGCCGCCGAGCCTGGCAGCTTTGCCGAGAAGCGCGCCCAGCGCAACGTCCAACGCGCCGAGGACCGCATCAAGCAAGGCGAGGATCGGATCGCCGCCGCCCGCGCCACGCTGACAAACGACCGCCCCCCGATGGAGGCGGCCACCGCCCAGCTTGCGCGCTGGCGCAGTCTCTCGCGCTACGCCTTCTGGCTGATCCTCGCGGCGATGGCGGTGGATGCGCTACTGCTGCCGCTTCTGGTGCGCCGGGCCAACGCCCGCCTGCCCGCGCATGAGGAGATCAGCGAAACCGAGCGCGCGCTTCAGGAACTGGAAGCCGCCGAGAACAAGGAGGATTCGCGCCATATCTCCGCCGGATGGAGCGGCTGGATCGACCGGCTGTCGCTCTGGGCGGGCGAGTTCGTCGCCTATTGGGCGGTGATCGCGGTCTTCGTCTATTACTTCGAAGTCATCAGTCGCTATGTCTTCAACAGCCCCACGAACTGGGCGCATGAGGCGATGTATCTGATGTTCGGGATGCAATACCTGATCTCGGGCGCCTATGCGATGCTGACCGAAAGCCATGTGCGGGTCGACATCTTCTACGCCCCGCTGTCGCCCCGCCGAAAGGCCTGGGTCGACCTCTTCACCTCGGTCTTCTTCTTCATCTTCGCCGGCACGTTACTGATGACCTCGTACATCTTCGCCATGGACGCGATCGCGGTGTCCACCGGCAACGGCCTGCTGTCGCAATGGGCGCGCGGCGAGATCCCGACCGAACAGATGCTGGCCAACTGGAACATGGCACAGTGGAGCGACACCAACATCCGCTGGGGAGAGATCAGCTTCAACGAATGGGAGGTGCCGCTGTGGCCAATGAAATGGGTCATGGTCATCGGCGCGCTGCTGCTTGTGCTGCAAGGCGTGTCGAAATTCGCGAAAGACGTTCGCGCAGTGATGGGAAGGGCCTGAGCCATGGGACTTGAGATTGGAATCGAATGGCTCACGCTGATCATGTTCGGCTCTTTGGTGATCCTGCTGATGGCGGGGTTGCCGCTGGCCTTCGTCACCGGCGGGCTGGCCTGCGTCTTTCTGTTCGTGCTGGGCGACGCGCGGGCGCTGAACCTCGTGCCAAGCCGCATCTTTCCGTTGATGACCAACTACCAGCTCTCCGCCATACCCTTGTTCATCTTCATGGCCTCGATGCTGGAACGCGCCGGCATCATCAACGAGATGTTCGACGTCATCTACAGGGTGCTGGGCGGGGTGCGCGGCGGGCTGGCGGCGGCGACGATCATCGCCTCGACGATTCTGGCCGCGATGGTGGGCGTGATCGGCGCGGCGGTGGTGACGATGGGTATCATCGCACTGCCCGCCATGCTGAACCGCGGCTATGACCCGAAGATCGCGATGGGGTCGATCATGGCCGGCGGCACGCTGGGCATCCTGATCCCGCCGTCGATCCTGGCCATCATCTATGCCGTCGTGGCCGAGCAATCGGTGGGCGAGCTGTTCATTGGCGCGGTCATTCCGGGCCTGCTTTTGTCGGGGATGTATGTGGCCTACGTCATCCTGCGCTGCACCATCAACCCCGAGATGGGGCCGCCGATCCCGGTGGAAGAGCGCATCTCGACTGCCGCCAAGATCCGCCTGATGGGCAACATGTCGGCGCCGATCGCGCTGATCGTCATCGTGCTGGGCGTGATCTTCACCGGCGTCGCCACGCCCGTCGAGGCCGCCGGCATCGGCACCTTCGGCGCGATCATCGTCGCGGCGATCCACCGCAAGCTGGACTGGCAGACCCTCCGCGAGGCGGCGCTGACCACGCTCAAGGCCTCGGCCATGGTGATCTGGATCATGTTCGGCGCGACGATCTTCGTCGGCCTCTACGTGCTGGAGGGCGGGCAGGAATTCGTGCAGAACGCGCTGCAATCCACCGGCCTCGGGCCCTGGGGCATCCTGATCATCATGCAACTTGTGCTGATCATTCTGGGCATGTTCCTCGACTGGGTCGGCATCCTGCTGCTCTGCGTGCCGATCTTCGTGCCGATCATCAAGGCGCTGGGCGCCCCCGCCTTCGGGCTGTCCGATCCCGACGATCTGGTGCTGTGGTTCGGGGTGCTCTACCTCGTGAACATGCAGATGAGCTTTCTCTCGCCACCTTTCGGCTATGCGCTCTTCTACCTGCGCGGCGTCGCCCCGCCCGAGATCCCGATGGGCGACATCTTCCGCTCGGCGCTGCCGTTCCTGGCGCTGCAGATCGTCGGGCTGCTGATGTGCATGCTGTTCCCCGAGATCGTCATCTGGCTGCCCAGGCTGGTCTATGGATGACAACGGGCGCTTGTGCCGCGTCCACCTGCAGGGTCCGGTTCCCGGCCCTGCATTTGCGACAGGCCACGATGGAACACGTCCCGCAAGCGACGGAAGCCACGACAAGAAATGGGGAAATGGTGCACCCGGAGCGATTCGAACGCCCGACCCCCAGATTCGTAGTCTGGTGCTCTATCCAGCTGAGCTACGGGTGCGTGGAGACGGCGTTTAGCCCTGCCAGCCGGGCATTGCAAGGGGCAAATCACAGCTTTTTCGAAAGCCGGGTCAGGAAACCGCGCAGGTCCGCTTCGGGCCTTTCGCGGATCCCGGCGGCCGGGTGTATTTCCGCCAACACCGACCAACGCGATGTCGCGGCCCGGCATCCCGCGCCCCGCGCCCGCACCAACAGGCAACCGGCGGGAAAGCGCCCCCTCCGTGGGCCCGGGGCGACAGAGGGGATGGAATTCGCGCCCCGAGATTACTAGATCAGGGGAATGAAACGCTTTCGCCGCCTCAGCGCCCGCCCGTTCGCCCGCAGTTCCGCCGCGCTTGCCGCGCCGCTGGTGGCGGCCTTCGCCCTGCCCGCCGGCGCCGCCCCGATCCCGCTTGCGGATCTGTCGAGCTACCTCAACAGCATGACGACCGCCGAGGCACCCTTTACCCAGATCAACGCCGATGGCTCGATCTCGACCGGCACGCTGTTCATCGACCGCCCCGGGCGGGTACGGTTTCAATACGCGCCGCCCGATGGCACGCTGGTGATCGCCAACAACGGCGTAGTGGCGGTGATCGACCCGAAATCGAATCAGCTGCCCCAGCAATATCCGCTGCGCCGCACGCCGCTGAACCTGATCCTCGCCCGCCATGTCGAGTTGAGCCAAGCCAATTCCGTGACCGGTCTGCGCCAGGACGGGGTCAAGACGATCGTCACCGCCCATGACCCGAAGCATCCCGACTACGGCACGATCCAGCTGGTCTTCACGCCGGACCCCACCCAGTTGCGGCAATGGGTGATCACCGATCAGGGCGGTCAGAAAACCACCATCGTGCTCGGCGACATGAAGACCGGTATACCGATCCCGACCAAGACCTTCGACATCAGCGCGGCCGCGCCTCGGCCGATCAAGCACTGAGACGAGGCCACTGGTTTCGCTACATCTTCCCGCAAGAGATCAGCTGCGCCTCGTAGCTATAGGCGCGTCGCTGTACCCGATCCGCCACCTCGACCAGCCAGCGCTTGTGGCGGTAGGAGCCGCGGGCATAGCCGGCGAAGCCCTCGTGATAGGCAAGATAAAGGTCACGCGCATCGGACCGAGAGATGTTCAGCTTCTGATGCGCCTTGTTCAGGTACCAGCCCATGAAATCGGTGGCGTCGTTGATATTCGTGCGCCGCGCGCCCCAGCGTCCGGCCTCCTTGCGGTAATCGTCCCAGGTGCCGTCCAGCACCTGCGCGTAACCGTAGGCCGAGCTTTGCCGCCCCATCGGGATCACGCCCAGAAGCCAGCGAAACGGGGTACGCGCATCGCCGATGAAACTCGATTCCTGATGGATCATCGCCATCTGCACGGCCACCGGAATACCCCAGCGCGCGCGCGACTGGCGCATCGCCGACAGGTAATGAGGACGCTCGCTGACGATCACGCAGGCGTCGTTCACGTTGGTCGGCGGCGCGTAGCGGCGCCCACAGGACGCCAAAGCCAGCAACACCATGGCTGCGAGGAGAAGTCTGCTCATCTGCCTCTCGCTTATTGTTGGTTGCAGGATAAGCGAATTTTCCCTGACAGAAAACCGTCCCATCGCCGGAAACCGCACGAGAACAGCGATTTTGCGCCCATGGCTGCACGGCACTGTCGGATCGGCGTTCACAGACTGTTTCTCGAATACTTGATCGCGCCGATGGACGGCACGGCACCGAAAGACTAATTATTGTAACGGGGGTTGCTACGAATGTTGAAAACACGGGCGAAATACCACATCGGCCAGGTGGTGCGTCATCGCAGACATCCGTTTCGCGGTGTGGTCTTCGATGTCGACGCCATGTTTTCGAACACCGAAGACTGGTATCAGGCCATCCCGGAAGAAAGCCGACCGGCCAAGGATCAGCCCTTCTATCACCTGCTGGCGGAAAACGATCAAAGCTATTACGTCGCCTATGTGTCCGAACAGAACCTCGTCCCCGACGAAACCGGAGAGCCTGTCGAACACCCCGACCTGTCCGATCTATTCGGCGATTTCGACGGCGCCGCCTACCAGCTTCAGTTCCAGCTGAACTGATCCACTTTCATTGTTCCGCAAATACGCACGCGGCCGCCGGGCCCGCGACCACGCGCGCAGGCCACGCCCAGACGACGGCACCGCGCGTTGCTGCCTCAATAGCCCAAAGCACAGCCGTCCTTGCGCGGATCCGACGCGCCCACCAACACCCCGGTCTCGGGGTCGATCAGAATCGCCTGGGCGCCGCCGATCGGCCCCTCGGGGATGCGCACCGCATGGCCCATCTCGGCCAGCTTCGCGCGCACCGCATCGCTGTAGCCGCGCTCGACCTCCATCCCCTCGCCGCCGGCGGCAAAGCTGCGCGGCGCGTCGATCGCCGCCTGCGGGCTCAGCCCGAAATCGATCAGGTTAGTGACAAAGCGCGCATGCCCGTTCGCCTGATAGGCCCCGCCCATCACGCCGAAGGGCATCATCACCTTGCCATCGCGGCACAGCATGCCCGGAATGATCGTATGCATCGGGCGCTTGCCCGGACCGGCCTCGTTCGGATGCCCCTCGGCCAGGGTGAAACCGGCGCCGCGATTCTGGAAATTGATCCCGTAGCGCGATGAGGCCAGACCCGACCCGAAAGCGTGGAAGACCGAATAGATCAGCGACACCGCCATGCGGTCGCGGTCGACCACGGTGATATAGATCGTGTCGCGGTGCACCGCCTCGGACAGCGGGGCCGGGTCGGCCATCGCCCGCTTGGGGTCGATCAGCGCGGCCAGCTTCTCAGCGGTCTCGATCGACAGCATGTGGTCGAGCCGGGTCATATGCGCAGGATCCGCGACGAAACGGTTGCGCGTGTCATAGGCCAGCTTCGCGGCCTCGGCCTCGATATGGGCGCGCTCGGCACCAAGCGGATCCATCGCGGCCAGATCGAACTGCGCCAGGATGTTCAGCAGCAATATCGCCGCCGCGCCCTGGCCGTTTGGCGGATGCTCGACCAGATCGACACCCTTGTAGCTGCCGCGCACCGGCTCACCGTAGGTGCAGTCGGTCGCCGCGAAATCCGCCAGCGTGTGGCTGCCCCCCAGCGCACGAAGCGAGGCCACCATGTCCTCGGCCACAGTGCCCTCATAAAAGCCGGCACGTCCCTCGGCGGCGATCTTGCGCAGCACCTCGGCCTGCCCGGGCGCACGGAAGGTCTGCCCGATCGCGGGCGCCTTGCCACCCAGAAGGTAGAAGCCGCGCGCATCGCCCTGCAGCGTCCCGGCCGAGGCGGCCCAGTCGAAGGCCACCCGCGGCGCCACCGGTACACCTTCGTCGGCATAGCGGATCGCGGGGGCCAGAATGCGCGACAGCCCCAGCTTGCCCCAATCCTCGGACAGCCGGCAGAAGGCATCGATCGCGCCGGGCACGGTGACGGCCTCGGGGCCGCGCAGTGGCACGGCGGTCAGGCCGCGGCCGCGCATCTCGGCGGCGCTCAGGCCCGCCGGCGCCCGGCCCGAGCCGTTCAGCGCGACGATCCGTTCCTCGCCCGCGGGTTTCATCAGCACGAAGCAATCGCCGCCGATCCCGGTCATCTGCGGCTCGCAGATCCCCAGCAGCACCGCCCCGGCGATCGCCGCATCCACGGCATTGCCGCCCGCCTCAAGGGTCTCGACCGCCACCTTGGCCGCCAGAGGGTGCGAAGTTGCACACATTCCGTTCTGGGCGAAGACCGCCGATCGGCCGGGAAGTTGATAGTCGCGCATGCTTGCCCCCTCACAGTTCAGCGCGACGATAGGCCGTCGCACGCGCGATGCCAAGCACCCGCGGTCAGAGATTTTGACCAATTGCAGTGGGTAGGATGGGCAGCCTTGCAGCCGCCAGATCGGGGCCAAACCGGGCCCCAACGCTGGCCCGGAACGCCAAAATCCCGCTAGAGACAGCGGGCTTGGGCGTTTTCGTTGCCCGCCGCACAGAAACCTCGGCTCCGCGAACTGGGTGGGGGCTGTTGACCGCGGCGCCGAGGTGAAGCCTGTGCAGCTACGGGTTCGGTATCGCCGCCACCAATGGCCGAGGTATGGGCGAAATCCGGCATCTTTGTGTCACTGTTTACCCAATCCTTACACTTCATCCGATCGGCGGCTTTTGTTCGGTCTTCAGGCTGAATTGGAACCAGTTGCATCCGCCTTCGCGCCAGTAGTCCAGCCCGCTGGCGAGGGCGCGAATCAAGTGCCAGCCGAATCCCCCCTCGGGCGGGCCGCCCTCGTCCGAGGGCGGCAGCGTCCCATCGGGCAAGGTACCGCCGGGCATCGGACGGCCCCAATCCTGCACGGTGAAGCGCAGCGCCTGCACGTCGCCGTCGGCGCCGCTGTCGATCGTCGCGGCAACCGCGATCCAGCCGCCGCGCACCGCCATCGGGTCCGAGGCGAAATCCAGGCAGATCGCCGCCGCCCCGGCCCCTGCCCGGGCCGAGGCCGCCGTCTCACCCTGCATGACGGCCTTCCGCCGCGGCGGAAAGCTCCGGCACCGCCGCATGCAGGGTGAACACACTGTCCATCCGGGTCAGGGCGAAGACCTTGCCAACCGTCGGCGTCATCCCCGCCAGTTCCAACCGCCGCTCAGGCGCCAGCATCTTCATTACCGCCACCACCGCGCCCAATCCGCTGCTGTCGAGGAAATCCACCTTCGACAGATCCAGGATCACCCGCGTCACCGGCTGGTCGACGATATCGCGCATCGCGTCCTTGAATCGAATCGCTACCGCGGCGTCAATCCGCGCTTCATCAACGCGGACAAGCAGGAAATCATCCTGCAGATTTGGCACCAGTTTCATCCGACCCTCCGTTATTCGCTACTGCGAAGGCTAGACGGCAATCCTTACCATTCGGTATGCAGGGCCATTCCAAAGGAGGGGCGACGATGGAAGACGTGGTGATCACCGGGGCGGCGCGAACCGCAATGGGCGGCTTTCAGGGTGTGTTCACCCCCGCCACGGCGGCCGAACTGGGCGGCGCGGCGATCCGCGCGGCGATGGCGGGCGCGGGCGTCGCCCCCGCGCAGATCGAAGAGGTCCTGATGGGCTGCGTCCTGTCCGCCGGCCAGGGCCAGGCGCCGGCGCGACAGGCGGGCTTTGCCGCAGGCCTCGGCGAAGAAGTGCCGGCGACCACGCTGAACAAGATGTGCGGCTCGGGCATGCGCACGGCGATGATGGGCTTCGACCAGATCGCGCTGGGCCATTCCGGCATCCTTGTGGCCGGCGGGATGGAGAGCATGACCAACGCCCCCTACCTGCTGCCCAAGGCGCGCGGCGGGTTCCGGATGGGCCATGGCCAGGTGATCGACCACATGTTCCTTGACGGGCTAGAGGATGCCTATGACCGCGGAGAGAACGGGGCCGGCCGCCTGATGGGCGCCTTCGCCGAGGATTGCGCCGAGGCGTTCCAGTTCACCCGCGATGCCCAGGACGCCTATGCGCTGGGCTCGCTCTCGAACGCGCTGGCGGCGCAGAAATCCGGCGCCTTCGCGGACGAAATCGCCCCCGTGACCGTGACCACCCGCAAGGGTAAGGCCGTGGTGGCCGAGGACGAGCAGCCCGGCAATGCCCGCCCCGACAAGATCCCGACGCTGAAGCCCGCCTTCCGCCCGGGCGGCACGGTGACGGCGGCGAATTCCTCGTCGATCTCGGACGGCGCGGCGGCGCTGGTGCTGGCTGGCCGCACGGCAGCCGAGGCCGCCGGCCTGACCATCCGCGCCCGCGTTCTGGGCCATGCCAGCCACGCCCAGGCGCCCGGCCTGTTCCCGACCGCGCCGATCCCCGCCGCCCGCAAGCTGATGGAGCGGCTGGGCTGGTCGGTCGAGGACGTCGACCTGTGGGAGGTGAACGAGGCCTTCGCGGTCGTGCCCATGGCCTTCATGCATGAGATGGGCGTGCCGCGCGAGAAGATGAACGTGAACGGCGGCGCCTGCGCGCTGGGGCATCCGATCGGCGCCTCGGGCACGCGGATCATCGTGACGCTGCTGAACGCGCTGGAAAAGCGCGGGCTGAAGCGCGGGCTTGCGGCGATCTGCATCGGCGGCGGCGAAGGCACGGCGATCGCGATCGAACGGCCCTAGGCCCCTTACCCCTTACCCCGGATCCCGCGTCCTGCGGGGGCCGGCGGTCGGGTCAGGGTCTGGCCGCGCCGGCGCGCAGGATCCAGACCCGCAGCAGGCTTGCGGCGACCAGCGCCAGCGCGACGCCCAGGCAATCGGCGTAGAAATCGTGGATATCGCGGTCACGGCCGACATAGGGCTGGATCAGTTCGACCAGACCACCCAGCGCCACTGCGGCAGGCACCATGATCTTCAACCAGCGCGGCCGGAACAGCGCCGCCGGCACCACCAGACTACCGAAGCCCAAGAGATGCTGGATCTTGTCGCTGCCCAGCGCGTGCTGGGACAGAAGCGGATGCGGTGACAGCGTGCTGACGCAGATCAACGCCACAAGCGCCAGGGTCAACTGCACCGTATATCGCGCACCAATATCCATGCGCCGACGTTACGCAGATCGCCCAATCACGCACCATTCAAATTCATCGCGACATGGCGGTGGCTTGGCGGCGATTTGCCGGGACCCGGCCCCGCCCCGGCGGCTTTCAGCCAGACAGCACCGCCGCGCCGATCTCGGCCTTGCAGCGCGCGGCCATGAAATCCACGAACACCCGGATCTTGGGGTCCTTGAACCGCCGATGCGGGTAGAGGCAGGACAATTGCGCCGGCACCGGCGGCGTAGGCTCGGCCACGATCTGCAGCCGCCCGTCACGCAGGTATTCCGCCACCTCGAACAGCGGCTTCATCACCACGCCGCGCCCATCCAGCGCCCAGCCGGTCAGCACGTCGCCATCATCGGATTCGAAAGGCCCCGAAATCTCGAACCGGCGGGGCCCCTCGGGGGTTTGCAACGTCCACTGGAATTCCTTGGCGCCGGGAAAGCGCAGGGTCAGGCAATCATGCCCCGCAACCAGCGCCGCACCATCCCCGGGCATCCCCCGCCGCGCGATATAGTCGGGCGCCGCGCACAGCACCCGCGGGCATTCGGCGATCACCCGGACCTTGAGGCTGCTGTCCTCGAGAATGCCCAGATGGAATGCCACGTCCAACCCCTCGCCCGCCACGTCGATCAACCGGTCCGACAGCCGCAGCCGCACGTCGATCTGCGGGTAGGCGTCCTTGAAGGCGGGGACGGCGGGGGCGATGAACCGCCGCCCGATCCCCAGCGGCGCGGCCACGAAGACGGTGCCGCGCGGGCTCTGGGTGGCACTGACCACGGCCGCCTCGGCCACGTCGATCGCTTCCAGCACCTTCAGCGCGCCGTCATAGAACAGCCGCCCGCTTTCGGTCGGATGCAGGCTGCGGGTGGTGCGGTTGAACAGCCGCACCCCCAGATGCTTCTCCATCTCCGCGATCCGGGCCGAGGCCACGGCGGGCGAGGTCCGCTGATCGCGCGCCGCCGCCGACATGCTGCCCAATTCGTAGACGCGGACGAACATCTTGACGTTGTTCACATAGGACATGGGGATTTTCTGTCCGGTTTTGAAAGTCCTCTGACATTTACAGAATTAACAAAAAGGTCATCCGCGGTATAGCGTCATGGGAAACAGGAGGGACGGAACGTGGATTACGCAATCCTCGAGGAATGGGCGCAGTTCGCGGTGCGATGGTTTCACGTCATCGCCGGCATCGCCTGGATCGGGTCGTCCTTCTACTTCATCGCGCTCGACCTGGGGCTGCGGCGCGACCGGCCGCTGGCCTCGGGCGCGGATGGCGAGGAATGGCAGGTCCACGGCGGCGGCTTCTACCATATCGAGAAACACATGGTCGCCCCCGACAGCCTGCCCGAGCACCTGACCTGGTTCAAATGGGAAGCCTACACCACCTGGCTGACCGGCTTTCTGATGCTGATCCTGGTCTATTACATGGGGGCGAATATCTACCTGGTGGATCCGAACGTGCTGGCGATGCCCACCTGGGTGGCGATCTGCCTCTCGCTCGGCTCGCTCGCCTTCGGCTGGATCGCCTATGATCTGATCTGCAAGTCGCGCTTCGGCAACGACAGCGCGCGGCTGATGATCGGGCTATATGTGATCCTGGTGGCGATGGCCTGGGGCTATGCGCATGTGTTCTCGGGCCGCGCCGCGCTGTTGCATCTGGGCGCCTTCACCGCGACGATCATGTCGGCCAATGTCTTCATGATCATCATCCCCAACCAGAAGATCGTGGTCGCCGACCTGCGCGCCGGCCGCACGCCTGACGCCAAATACGGGCGCATCGCCAAGCAGCGAAGCACGCATAACAACTACCTGACGCTGCCGGTGCTGTTTCTGATGCTGTCGAACCACGCCCCGCTGGCGTTCGCGACAAAGTACAACTGGATCATCGCCAGCCTCGTCTTCCTGATGGGGGTGACGATCCGGCATTTCTTCAACACCTACCACAAGACGAAGCGGAAACTGTGGTGGACCTGGGCTCTGACCGCGCTGATCTTCGCGGTGATTGTCTGGCTCTCGATGGCACCCTTGCGCTCCGAAGAGGTAACCAAAGAGGCCCAGCTTTCCCCTACCGCCCTGCGCTACGCCCAGGCGCCCGGCTTTCAGGACGTGACCGACATCGTCACCGGCAATTGCACGATGTGCCATGCGCAAACGGCGGCCCAGAACGGCATCGTCCCCCACGCGCCGAAAGGCGTACTGCTGGAAACCCCGGCCGAGATCGCCCAGGAGGCGCGGCGCATCTATATCCAGGCCGGCGTGACCCATGCGATGCCGCCAGGCAGCTACAATTACATGGACCCCGCCGACCGCGCCAAGATCGTCGCATGGTTCCGCGCCGGCGAGGCCGGAATCAAGGGGCCGAAACAGGGCGGGTGAGGTTTTGTTGAAAGCAAGGCCGCGCGTTGCAGGCCTCGGCGTCATCGTCACTCGGCCCGATGGCGCTCAGATGGCGCCCCCGTGGAGTATTTACCCCAAGGTGAAGAGCAAAGAGCACTCTTCGCTTTCACTTTGGCATAAATATCCCGGGGGCGCAGGGGGCAGCGCCCCCGCCGCTGAGATTGCAAGTATCGAAAGCGCCGCCCCTACCCGCGCAGCCGCATCCCTCCGAACCCCGCCGATAGCGCGAAGACCACAGCCGCCGCGCAGACGATCGAGGGCCCCGCCGGCGTGTCGAAGCGCAACGAAGCCCAAAGCCCCGCCAGCACCGCCGCCGCGCCGATCAGCGACGCGAAGACGGCCATGCGTTCCGGCGTGCGCGCAAAGCCCCGCGCCGCCGCCGCCGGGATGATCAGCATCGCCGCGATCAGCAGCGCGCCGACCACCTTGATCGCCACCGCCACCACCACCGCCAGCGCCAGCGTCAGCACCAGACGCTCACGCCCGGGGTTCACCCCCGAAGCCTGGGCCAGATCCTCGCTCAGCGTCGCCGTCAAGAGGCCCGGCCAGCGCCAGGCAAGCCCCGCCAGAACCAACGCCGCGCCGCTCCAGATCAGCCAGACATCGTTCCATGACACCGCCAGAATATCGCCGAACAGATAGGCCTCCAGATCGACGCGGACGCCCGACACGAAGCTGATCGCCACCAGCCCGACCGCCAGCGCGGAATGGGCCAGCACGCCCAGCGTGGTGTCGATCGCCCAGCCGCGCCCCGCCAGCGCCGAGACCGTCAGCGCCATCAGCAGCGCCACCCCCAGCGTGCCGGCGTAGATCGAGACCGAAAAGCCCAGCGCCAGCGCGACCCCCAGGATCGCCGCATGCGCCGTGGCATCACCGAAAAAGGCCATCCGGCGCCAGACCACGAAACAGCCCAGCGGCCCCGCCGCCAGCGCCAACCCGATGCCCGCAAGGGCCGCGCGGATCAGGAAGGGTTCAAACATGGTCGGCCTCGCGCGTCCTGGGCTGGCCAGCGTCGGGATCGTGGCTGTGATCGTGGTCATGATCGTGATCGTGGTCATGCTGGTAAAGCGCCAGCGCGCCGCGCGTGCCCAGACCAAAGAGCGCCCGGTATTCCGGCGCGTTCGACACCACATGCGGCGTGCCCTGGCAGCAGACATGCCCGTTGAGGCAGATCACCCGGTCCGAGGCGCTCATCACCACATGCAGATCATGGCTGACCATCAGGATCGCGCAGCCCGTTTCGATCCGCACCTTCTCGATCAACTCGTAGAAGGCGGCCTCGCCCGGCTGGTCCAGGCCCTGGGTCGGCTCATCGAGGATCAGCAAATCGGGCTGCTCTAGCAGCGCGCGGGCCAGCAGCACCCGCTGCAACTGACCGCCCGAAAGACCCAGCATCTGGCGCTCTTCCATCCCGGACATGCCGACCTGGGCAAGGGCCGTGGCAGCCTCGGCCGCACTGTGGCGCCGGGGCAGCGACAGAAAGCGGCGCACGGGCAGCGGCAGCCCCCCGTCGATATGCAGCTTTTGCGGCACATAGCCCAGCCGCAGGCCGGGCTTGCGCGTCACCTTGCCCGACGCCAGCGGCTGGATCCCAAGGAGCGCGCGCAAAAGCGTCGACTTGCCCGAGCCGTTGGGCCCGACGATGGTGACGATCTCGCCGGGCTCGAGCGCCAGATCCACCCCTTCCAGCACCGTCGCGCCGCCCAGTTGGACGGTCAGGCCGTGCGCTTCGATCAGGCTCATGCGCGGGCCTCCGAGGCGGAGGATTGGCAGGTGGGGCACAGGCCCACCGCCTCGACATTGGCGCGGTCGATGACGAAATCGACATCCCGCGCGGCCAGTTTAAGGGCCTCGTAGACCCGTGCCCCGGGGGCCTCGGCGATCGCGTCGCAGCCGGTGCAGATCAGGAAGACGGGACGGTGCGCCTCGCCCGGGCGGGCGCAGGCGGCGAAGGCGTTCAGGCGGCGGATGCGGTGCGCAAGCCCCTGTTCCACCAGGAATTCCAGCGCGCGGTAGGCCACCGGAGGCTGCTTGCCGAAACCATCCTCGGCCAGCCGGTCCAGCACCTCATAGGCGCCCATCGCCCGGTGTTGTTCCAGCAGGATCTCTAGCGTGCGGCGGCGTACCGGCGTCAGCCGCAGGCCGCGCGCGGTGGTCAGCGCCTCGGCCCGGGCCAGCGCCTCGGTGGTGCAATGGCCGTGGTCGTGGCTGTAAAAGGCGCGGCCGGGGTCGTCCTCGGCGCGCGGGGGATCGGCGGGGGTGGAATCGGGCATCTGGGCCTCGCGGAAAGTTATGCTATCACATATCTTGACATGTTACCTTATTACATACGATATACCGCTCCGGCCCACAACCCCTGGAGGCTTCTCATGACGTTCTACCCCTTTCGCGGCCTCGTTGCCGCTATGACGCTGGCCCTGATGGGCGCCCAGGCGCAGGCCGAGGTGCCCCGGGTGGTGACCGATATTCCACCGGTCGAATCGCTGGTGGCGCAGGTGATGGGCGATCTGGGCCGCCCCGAGGTGCTGACCGGCAAGGGCGCCGATCCACATAACCTGCAACTGCGCCCCTCGCAGGCGGTGGCGTTGGCGCAGGCGGATCTGGTGTTCTGGATCGGGCCCGAGCTGACGCCGTGGCTGGCGCGCGCGCTGCAAGGCTCTGGCGACAAGGCCAAAACAGTGGCGCTGCTGCATCTGCCGGGCACCCGGACGCTGGATTACAGCGCCGGACAGGGCGATCCCGCGGCCGCCCAAGACGACCACGACCACGGCGCGCTGAACCCCCATGCCTGGCTGGATCCGGACAACGCGCGGCTCTGGCTGACGGTGATCGCGGCGGATCTGGCGCAGGCCGATCCCGCCCACGCGGCGGAATACCGCGCCAATGCCAAGGTGGCCGACGCCGCAGTGGCCCGCGCCGATGCCCGCGCCCGGCAGATCCTCGCCCCGGTCGGCGCGCATCCGATCATCGTCTATCACGATGCGCTGGGCTATTTCGCGCGCCACTACGGGCTGAATCTGGCGGGTTCGATCTCGCTGGGCGATGCCGCGACACCCGGGGCGCGGCGGCTGGCCGATATTCGCGCACTTCTGGCGCGGGACGGGGCGGTCTGCGTGTTCCCGGAAGCCGGAGTCGATCCGCGCCTCGTGCAGACGGTCGCGCAGGGAACCCGCGCGAAGATCGGCGCCCCGCTGGACCCGCCGGGCACGATGCTGGCGCGCGGGCCCAAGCTCTATGAGCGCCTGATCGACGGCATGGCCCAGAAGATCGCCGATTGCGCCGGCTAAGGGGTGCGGCCCGGCCGGCTGGCCGGGCCTATTTGCGCCGGAGGTGTTCGTCCAGCCGGGGCATCATCTCGATGAAATTGCAGGGCCTGTGGCGGTAATCGAGCTGGAATTTCAGGATCTCGTCCCAGGCGTCGCGGCAGGCGCCGGGGCTGCCCGGCAGCGCGAAAAGATAGGTCCCCCCCGCCACGCCGCCGGTGGCGCGCGATTGCACCGCCGAGGTGCCGATCTTCTGCATCGACACGATGGTGAACACCGTGGCAAAGGCCTCGATCTCCTTCTCGTAGACGTCGCGGTGGGCCTCGACCGTCACGTCGCGGCCGGTCAGCCCGGTGCCGCCGGTCGAGATCACCACATCGACGCCCGGATCGGCGATCCAGACGCGCAACTGGTCGGCGATCAGCGCGCGCTCATCCGCCACGATGGCACGGGCGGCAAGGCTATGGCCGGCCTCGGTCAGGCGCGCGACCAGCGTGTCGCCGGATTTGTCCTCGGCCTCGGTCCTTGTGTCGGAAACCGTCAGCACCGCGATGCGGACGGGGATGAAGTCGAGGGATTCGTCGATGCGGCTCATGGCAGACCCTTCAGCCTTGCGCGAAGATCCAGAAGATCCGCCCAGGCCTCGCGCTTGGCGTGGGGGTTGCGCAGCAGATAGGCGGGATGGAAGGTCGGCAGGACCGGCAGGCCCAGCGCCTCGGCCCATTGGCCGCGCATCCGGGTGATGCCGCGCCGCCCCAGCACCGCCGCGCAGGGCGTGTTGCCCATCAGTACCAGAATATCGGGTGCCGCCAGTTCCAGATGGCGCCGCACGAAGGGCATCATCATCGCGATCTCGGCGGCTTCGGGATCGCGATTCTGGGGCGGACGCCAGGGCAGGATGTTGGCGATGTAGACCGCGCCCCCCGGATCGGGGTTAGAGCGCGACAGCCCGATCGCGGCCAGCATCCGGTCCAGCAATTGCCCGGCGCGGCCGACGAAGGGCTTGCCCTGAATATCCTCGTCGCGTCCCGGGGCCTCGCCCAGGATCATCACCCGGGCGGCGGGGTTGCCATCGGCGAAGACGGTGGTCTTGGCGCCGCGCTTCAACTCGCACAGCGCAAAGCCCGCGATCGCCGCGTGCAGGGCCTCCAGATCCGGCGCGGCGCGCGCGGCGTCTTCCGCCACGGCCACCGGATCGGGGCCGGCCACCCGCAGCGGCATGGGATGCGGCACGGCGCCCGGGCCCGGCATCGGCAGCGCGGGGCCGGACTGAGCGGGGGGGGCGCTGGCCTCGGCCTCGGCATGGGCCTCGTAGCGGTTGATCGGGGTCTCGGCCAAGGCCTCGTCCGCGCCCAGCTCGACCTGCCACGCCAGCATCGCCAGCGCGGTGTCGAAATCGAGATCACTTAGGGCCCCTGCTTCCATGCCCGGAAGTTAGGCGATTCCGCGGGCGGTTGGAACCGGTTTCGCCGCGCTTGACTTCCGCCTCCCCCAGTCGCAAAAAGCCCCGATATACCCGCAATCGGGCGTTCCGTGGGCGCCAAACCGACGAGGAGGAAGGCCGATGAGCCTTGACCAGTCCAAGATTTCCCTGACATTTCCCGATGGCAATGCGCGCGAATACGCCGCCGGCGTGACCGCCGCCGAAGTGGCGGCCGACATCTCTAAATCGCTGGGCAAGAAGGCGATCTCGGCGCAGCTGGACGGCAAGCACTGGGATCTGCAATGGCCGATCGAGGCCGACGCGCAGATCGCCATCAACACGCTGGCCGATGACGCCCCCGCGCTGGAACTGATCCGCCACGATCTGGCGCATATCATGGCCCGCGCGGTGCAGGCGATCTGGCCCGACGTGAAGGTCACCATCGGCCCCGTCATCAAGGACGGCTGGTATTACGATTTTGATCGGGCCGAGCCCTTCACCCCCGAAGATCTGGGCGCCATCGAGAAGAAGATGAAGGAGATCATCAATCTTCGCGATCCGGTCCGCACCGAGATCTGGGACCGCGACCGCGCCATCGCCCATTACCGCGAGTCGGGCGAGCCCTATAAGGTAGAGTTGGTCGAGGCGATCCCCGCCGACCAGAAGCTCCGCATGTACTGGCACGGCGACTGGCAGGATCTGTGCCGCGGCCCGCATCTGCAACACACCGGCCAGGTGCCCGCGGACGGCTTCAAGCTGATGAACGTGGCCGGCGCCTATTGGCGCGGCGACAGCTCCAAGCCGATGCTGCAGCGCATCTACGGCGTGGCGTTCCGGAACCGCGACGATCTGAAGGCCCATCTGACCATGCTGGAAGAGGCCGCCAAGCGCGACCACCGCAAGCTGGGCCGCGAGATGAACCTGTTCCACATGCAGGAAGAGGCCCCCGGTCAGGTGTTCTGGCATCCGAACGGCTGGACCATCTACACCACGCTGCAGGATTACATGCGCCGCAAGCAGCGCGTCGGCGGCTATGTCGAGGTCAACACCCCGCAGGTGGTAAACCGGACATTGTGGGAAAAGTCCGGGCATTGGGCGAACTATCAGGAGCATATGTTCATCGTCGAGGTGGACGAGGAACATGCGCGTGAAAAGACCGTCAACGCGCTGAAGCCGATGAATTGCCCGTGCCATGTGCAGATTTTCAACGTCGGGCTGAAAAGCTACCGGGACCTGCCTTTGCGGATGGCCGAATTCGGCTCGTGCAACCGGTATGAGCCGTCAGGTGCCTTGCACGGCATCATGCGGGTGCGCGGGTTTACCCAGGACGATGCGCATATCTTTTGCCGCGAGGATCAGATCGAGGCGGAATGCGCCAGGTTCATCGATTTCCTATCGTCGGTCTACAGCGATCTTGGCTTCGAGAATTTCGAGATCATGTTCGCCACACGGCCCGAAAAACGCGTAGGGACCGAGGAATCCTGGAACAAGATGGAGGCGGCGCTGGAGGCGGCAATCAAGAAGACCGGTCATTCCTACACGCTTGATCCCGGCGAGGGCGCGTTCTATGCGCCCAAGCTCGATTTCAAGCTGACCGATGCCATCGGCCGGGTCTGGCAATGTGGGACGTTCCAAGTCGACCCGAACCTGCCGGAACGTCTGGACGCCACGTACATTGCCGAAGATGGTGCCAAGCACCGGCCCTACATGCTACACCGCGCCTGTCTGGGGTCGTTCGAGCGGTTCATCGGCATCCTTATCGAGAACTGGGCGGGCAAGCTGCCGATGTGGCTGGCACCGCGTCAGGTGGTCGTGGCCTCGATCGTGTCAGATGCGGATAACTATGTGCGGGAGGTCGTCGCGGCCCTGCAGGCGCAGGGCGTGCGGGCCGAGGCGGATACGCGGAACGAAAAGATCAACTACAAGGTCCGCGAGCATTCGCTTGGCAAGGTGCCGGTGATCCTGGCGATCGGGATGAAAGAGGTCGAGGAGCGCAGCGTCTCGGTCCGCCGACTGGGCGAGAAGACGACCCAGACCATGCCGCTGGACGGCATCATCTCCGACCTCGCGGCCGAAGGCACCCCGCCCGACCTGCGCTAGGGGCGGCGGCGCCCGCCCACCCACCTGACCGCGGCCGGCCCTAGCGCAATTGCCTGGGCCGGTGCCGGCGCCAGATGATTCGCGCGGCGATTTCGGGGCCGTCGAGGGCGGCGATCAGGGCATGGGTATCCAGCCCCGGAAGGCCCGCGAAGGCATCGAACAGCGCCTCGGCGCCTTTGGCCGCGATCGGGATGAACAGGATCGTCCCGTCAGGCTGCGACAGCCGCCAGGCGCGTTCGCCGCGATAGGCGACCAACGACAATTCCGACAGCTCCGCCAGCGCGACATAGCCGCCATGGCGCGGCCCGAAATAGCCGATCTGGCCCTCGATCACCTCGACCACGCCGGGCGCGCCGGCGCCGCGGGCGAAACGCACCCGGCGCACGGCCAGCAGGCCCATCCCCGCGCCGATCAGCACGACCGCCCCCCCCAGCACCGCAAAGAACAGCCCGCCCCAGGACAGGATCCAAAGCCCCGAGGCGACGATCGCGGCGGCCACGATCGCCTCGCGCCAGCGATGCAGCAAGGACACCGCTTCGGGGCGCAGGAAGGCCATGGCTCAGCCCTCCGGCCCAGGGCGGCGGGCGGGGCCGCGCACAGGGCGACAGGCAGGGCGACTCACCGCCATTCCCCGTGCCGCATCTGCCACAGCGTCAGCGCCGCCACCGCCGCAGTATCGGCGCGCAGGATGCGCGGCCCCAGCGCGGTGGGATGCGCCTGCGGCAGCGCGGCCAGACGCTTGCGCTCGGCCTCGGAAAAGCCGCCCTCGGGGCCGATCAGGATCGCCCAGGGGGCGCCGGGTTCGGCCGGGGGCTGGGTCGCCGCCGGGGGTTGCGCCGCCAGCGCCTCGTCGCAAAACATCAGCTGCCGCTCGGCGGGCCAATCGGCCAGCAACCGGTCAAGCCGGGTCAGATCGGCGACCTCAGCCACGGTGGTCGCGCCGCATTGCTCGGCGGCCTCGACCGCATGGGCCTGCAGCCGGTCCTGGCGGATGCGTTCGGAATTGGTGAACTCGGTCTGCACCGGCACGATCCTTGCGGCGCCCATCTCGGCCGCCTTCTCGACGATGAAGTCGGTTCGCGCCTTCTTGATCGGGGCGAACAGAAGCCACAGATCCGGCAGCGGCTGCAAGGGCCGGGTCTGCGCAAGGCAGGCCAGCGTTCCGCCTTTTTTTCCGGCCTCCGCCACCTTGGCCAGCCATTCGCCGTCACGGCCGTTGAACAGCAAAACCTGCCCGCCCGCGACCAGCCGCATCACGCCGAAAAGGTAATGCGCCTGCTCCCGCGACAGAGGAACCGATTGCCCCGCCCCGAGCGGGTGATCTACATAGAGCCTGATCTTCGCTACCGACATGAGGCCGAACTTATGCCCGAGAACCGGGGAACGCCAGCGCCGACGGGAGAGGTTTTCGACGCCTACAGCGGCAATTGGGTCGACCGTCTGGCCCCGGGCTGGAGCCGCCCCTACCTGCGGCTGTCGCGCGCCGACCGCCCGATCGGAACCTGGCTTTTGCTGCTGCCCTGCTGGTGGGGCGTGGCGCTGGCCGCCGCCGCCGATCCGGCGGGTGCGGGCTGGCGCGATCTGTGGATCGCCTTCGCCTGCGCGATCGGCGCCTTCCTGATGCGCGGCGCCGGCTGCACCTGGAATGACATCACCGACCGCGACATCGACGCCGCCGTCGCGCGCACCCGCTCGCGTCCGATCCCCTCGGGGCAGGTCAGCGCGAAACAGGCCGCCGTCTGGATGGCGCTGCAGGCGCTGATCGCCTTCGGCGTGCTGCTGACCTTCAACGCCGCGGCGATCGGGCTGGGGGTGGCCTCGCTGGTGCTGGTGGCGATCTATCCCTTTGCCAAGCGCTTCACCTGGTGGCCGCAGATCTTCCTGGGGCTGGCCTTCAACTGGGGCGCGCTCCTGGCCTGGACGGCGCATACCGGCAGCCTGGGCTGGCCGGCGGTGCTGCTCTATCTGTCGGGGATCAGCTGGACGCTGTTCTACGACACGATCTACGCCCATCAGGACAAGGAGGACGACGCGCTGATCGGGGTGAAATCCACCGCCCGCCTGTTCGCCCAGAACACCAAGCCCTGGCTGCGAGGCTTTCTGATGGCCTCGGTCGCGCTGATGGGGCTGGCGGTGATCGTGGCGCTGGTCGACCGCGGCAACATTCTGGCGCTGGTGGTCGCGCTGGCCGGGGTCTGGGGCTTTGGCTGGCATCTGGCCTGGCAATTGCACAAGCTCGACATCGACAACCCCTCGGTCTGTCTCTCACTTTTCCGTGGCAATCGCGATACAGGGCTGATTCCTGCGCTGTTTCTCGCCATCGCCGCCCTTGCCTGATTGCACCCCTCCCCGCGCCTGACGTAAGTAGGGCGCGGCCCCGGGCCGACCGCACGACCGAAGGACCCAGATGCGCCACTTCCAAAGCATGCTCGCCATCGCCGCATTCGTGCTCGCAGCCGCGCTCAGCTATCTGGGCGCCCTGTGGGGGGTCTCCGTGGTCGAGGCGCGCTCGGCCGAGGTGGTGCATGAACGGCTAAGTCAGGCGGGCCTCGATTGGGTCCATGTCTCTCCGGACGGGTTGCAGTTGCACCTCGTGGGCACCGCCCCGTCCGAGGCGATGCGGCTGCGCGCGATCTCGGTCGCCAGTTCGCAGGTCGACCCCAGCCGGGTGCTCGACAACATGTCGGTCACGCCGCCCAGACAGATCACCGCGCCGCGCTTTTCGGTCGAGCTGCTGCGCAACGAGGACGGGATCTCGCTGATCGGGCTGGTGCCGGATTCGACCGGCCATGACCCGATCCTGAAGAAGGTCGATCCGCTCGCGGGCAAGGGCAAGGTCACCGACATGCTGGAAACTGCGGATTACCCCGCACCACCGCATTGGTCCGACGCGCTGGAATTCGGGCTGGCCGCGCTGGCCAAGCTGCCGCGCTCCAAAATCTCGATCGCGGCGGACAGGGTCTCGGTCACCGCGATCTCGGATTCGATCGACGCCAAGCGCAAGCTCGAGGCCGAGCTGTCCCGGATGGTGCCGCCCAACCTGAAGGTGGCGCTTAGCATTTCCGCGCCGCGCCCGGTGATCACCCCCTTCACCCTGCGTTTCGTCAGCGACGAGACCGGCGCCCGTTTTGACGCCTGTTCGGCCGATACCGACGCCGCGCGAGGCCAGATCATCGCCGCCGCGGTCGCCGCCGGCGCCAAGGGCAAGATCCATTGCACCGTCGGCCTGGGCGTGCCCTCGCCGCAATGGGGCAAGGCAGTGGTTGACGGCATCCGCGCGGTCCAGGCCCTGGGGCGGGCCTCGGTCACCTTCTCGGATGCCGATGTCACGCTTCTGGGCGACAGCTCGGTCAGTCAGACCAAGTTCGACCGCGTGGCGGGCGATCTGGAGGCGCAGCTGCCCGATGTCTTCTCGCTGAAGGCGACGCTGGCGAAGAAGAAGACCGACCAGGGCAAGGGCCCGGTCGAATTCGTCGCCACCCTCAGCCCCAATGGTCAGATCGAGATGCACGGCCGCCTGGGCAGTGCCCTGACCCGCACCGCGGTGACCAGCTACGCCAAGGCCGCCTTCCCCGATCACGGCGTCTACAACGCCACCCGGATCGACAGGGAGGTGCCCGACGGCTGGCCGGTGCGGGTGCTGGCCGGCCTGCAGGCGCTGTCCTACCTGCATCGCGGCGCGCTGCTGGTACGGCCCGACACGGTAAACGTGACCGGCATCAGCGGCGATCAGGACGCCAGCGACGAGATCTCGCGCGTGCTGTCGGACAAGCTGGGTCAGGGCAAGGCGTTCAACGTCTCGGTCAAATACGACAAGAAGCTTGATCCCAATGCCGGGCTGCCCAGCCCGCAGGAATGCGTCGACACCGTGAACGGCATTCTCAAGAAGCACCAGATCACCTTCGATCCGGGGTCGGACAAGATCGACGGCGCGGCCTCGTCGGTGGTGGATCAGGTGGCCGACGCGTTGCGCCAATGCACCCGCGTGCCGATCCTGATCGCCGGCTATACCGACAACCAGGGCCGGGCCGCGATGAACCTTGCGCTTAGCCAGAAGCGGGCGCAGGCGGTGCTGAACGGGCTGCTGGCGCGGCGGGTGTCGATCGCGAATTTCCGCGCCAAGGGCTTTGGCGAGGCCGACCCGATCGCCGACAATTCCACCGAGGCCGGGCGTGAGGAAAACCGCCGGATCGAGTTTTCGCTGATCGCGAGCAGCAAGCCCGCGACAGCACCCGCCAGCGCGGATGGGGCCGGCAGCGCCGCAGCCGCCCCGGCGGCGGACCCGTCGGGCGATAGCAAAGCCGCCGCGGACGGATCTGCCGAAACCGCCGCACCGGACCAGAGCGGTACGTCAGACAAGACCGCCCCCGATCCGAATGCTATCGACCCGAACGCTACCGACACGAATGCTGGCGACACGAATGCTGGCGACAACACCGCACCGGCAGCGAACGGCGAGGCCGCGATCCGCCCCAAGCTGCGGCCCGAAGAGTGACAGTGGAAGGATTCAACAGATGAACCGCATCCAATTCATCATCGCCACGGCGATCATCCTCTTCGTGGCCTTCGCGCTGGGGTGGTTCGCGCATTGGCTGATCCACCGCTTCACCCGGGTCAGCCAAGCCGACCTGTCCGAACTGGACAAGATGGCGCGCGACCTGCACGAGGCCGAGGAAACCCGCGATCAGGCGATCGAATACATCCACGCGCGCGAGGCCGAGCTGACCAACCAGCTAAGCCAGACCGAGGCCGAATTGCGCGCCGCGATGGACGGCCTGCGCGAGGCCCGCGCCGAGGCCGAGCATATGCGCTCTCATCTCGACCGCTCTTTGCGCAGCTGACGCCGTCACCGCGCGCGCTGCGGCCCCGATCTTCGCCGGCGGGCGTGGCCCGGGCGGGCCCGGCATCCTTGGCATGGCAAGGCCACCGCCCCGCCCCGGCTTTTCGCGCCGCGCCCTTGACTTGCCCCCCTCACCGCGACACTTGTGCAAAACTTGCGAAGGATCGGAGCGCTGAATGTCCATACCTCAATCCGGCGGCGGGCCGATCGAGCATTTCGAACAACTGGCCGAATACATGGAGGCCGGCTGTAAGCCGAAGGCCGACTGGCGTATCGGCACCGAGCACGAGAAATTTGGCTATTGCCGGGACACGCTGCTGCCGCTGCCCTATGACGGGCCGCGCTCGATCCGGGCGATGCTGGAAGGGCTGCGCGACGGCTTCGGCTGGGCCCCGATCGAGGAAAAGGGCAAGCTGATCGGCCTGACCAAGGACGGCGCCAATGTCAGCCTCGAACCCGGCGGCCAGTTGGAGCTTTCGGGCGCCCCGCTGGAAACCATCCACCAGACCTGCGACGAGGTGAACGAACACCTGCGCGAGGTGCAGACCGTCGCCGACCGCATCGGCGTGGGCTTCATCGGGCTGGGCGCCGCGCCGATCTGGACGCATGAGCAGATGCCCCTGATGCCCAAGGGCCGCTACAAGCTGATGGACGGCTATATGCAAAAGGTCGGCACGCTGGGCACCCAGATGATGCGCCGCACCTGCACCGTGCAGGTCAACCTCGACTTCGCGTCCGAGGCCGATTTCGTGCAAAAGATGCGCGTCGCACTGGCGCTGCAGCCGGTGGCAACCGCCCTCTTCGCCAACTCGCCGTTCTTCGAGGGAAAGCCCAACGGCTTCAAATCCTGGCGCGCGCGGATCTGGCGCGATCTGGACAACGCCCGCACCGGCATGCTGCCCTTCGCCTTCGAGGACGGCTTCGGCTTTCAGCGTTATGTCGATTACATCCTCGATGTGCCGATGTATTTCGTCTACCGCGACGGCCACTACATCGACGCCCTTGGCCAAAGCTTCCGCGATTTCCTGAACGGCAAGCTGCCCGCACTGCCGGGCGAGAAGCCGACGCTGTCGGACTGGGCCGACCACATGACCACCGCCTTCCCCGAGGCCCGGGCGAAGAAGTTCATCGAGATGCGCGGCGCCGACGGCGGCCCCTGGCGCCGGCTCTGCGCACTGCCGGCCTTCTGGGTCGGGCTGCTCTACGACCAATCCGCGCTTGATGCCGCCTGGGATCTGGTCAAGGGCTGGGATGCCGAAACCCGCGACGCGCTGCGCGTGGCGGCCTCGGTCGACGCGCTGCAGGCGAAGGTTGGCAAGATCGACATGCAGGATCTCGCGCGCGAATTGCTGGCGATCTCGGAAGCAGGGCTGAAGGCGCGCGCCCAACCCGGCGCGGACGGGATGATCCCGGACGAGACCCATTTCCTCGACGCGCTGAAAGACAGCGTCGAGACCGGCAAATCCCCCGCGGATGAGCTGCTCGACCATTACAACGGCGACTGGAACGGCGATCTGAACCGAATCTACGCCGACTACAGCTACTAGGCCCGGCAAGCCCCCCGGGTCCGTACTTCTCCGGGGGCCTCCACCTGCCATCCGCCCCCATTCGCGTCCTTGCGGCATCCGGCCTATGGACCGTCGCAACTGCCCGGGTTACACAATATCCATGAGCGAGACGCCCAAAGACCCCCACATCAACCCCGTCGCCATTGCCGAGCCCCTGCGCCGCGCGATCGGCGAGCGTTACCTGACCTATGCGCTGTCGACGATCATGGATCGCGCACTGCCGGATGCGCGCGACGGGCTGAAGCCGGTGCACCGCCGCATCCTTTACGCGATGCGCGAACTCAAGCTGTCGTCCACCGGGGGCTTTCGCAAATCGGCGAAGATCTCGGGCGACGTGATGGGCAACTACCACCCCCACGGCGACACCGCGATCTATGACGCGATGGCCCGTCTCGCGCAGGATTTCAACGTCCGCTACCCCCTGGTCGACGGCCAGGGCAACTTCGGCAATATCGACGGCGACAACCCCGCCGCCAGCCGCTACACCGAGGCCCGGCTGACCGCCGCGGCCGAGGCGCTGATGGAAGGCCTGGCCGAAAACGCCGTCGACTTCCGGCCCAATTACGATGGCACGCTGGAAGAGCCGGTGGTGATGCCCGCCGCCTTCCCGAACCTGCTGGCGAACGGCTCCAGCGGCATCGCGGTCGGAATGGCGACAAACATCCCGCCGCACAATATCGACGAATTGGTCAAGGCCTGCCTGCACCTGATCCAGACCCCCGACGCCCGCGACGAGACCCTCATCAGCATGGTGCCGGGCCCCGATTTCCCGACCGGCGGCGTGATCGTCGAACCCCGCGCCAACATCATCGAAGCTTACCGCACCGGCCGCGGCAGCTTCCGCCTGCGGGCGCGCTGGCAGATCGAGGATCTGGGCCGCGGCACATGGCAGATCGTGGTGACCGAGATCCCCTATCAGGTGCAGAAATCGCGCCTGATCGAGAAGCTGGCCGAGCTGATCCAGACCCGCAAGATCCCGATCTTCGGCGACGTCCGCGATGAAAGCGCCGATGACGTGCGCCTGATCATCGAGCCCAAGTCGAAGAACGTCGACCCCGAGATGCTGATGGGCATGCTGTTTCGCAACTCGGACCTCGAGATCCGCTTCAGCCTGAACATGAACGTGCTGATCGACGGGCGCACGCCCAAGGTCTGCTCGCTCAAGGAGGTGCTGCGCGCCTTCCTCGACCACCGGCGCGAGGTGCTCAACCGCCGCTCGCAGCACCGGCTGGAGAAGATCGACCACCGGCTGGAAGTGCTGGCAGGTTTCATCACCGCCTTCCTGAACCTCGACCGGGTGATCGACATCATCCGCTATGACGAGGACCCCAAGGCCGCGCTGATGCGCGAGGACTGGTCGCGCGCCCATGTCCGCGCGATGGCCGAGGCCGATTACGTCTCGCCGCCGCCCGGCGCGGGTGAGCTGAGCGAAGTTCAGGCCGACGCGATCCTCAACATGCGTCTGCGCAGCCTGCGCCGGCTTGAAGAGATTGAGCTGCTGCGCGAGCAGGACGCCCTGACCAAGGAACGCGCCGGGCTGGCCGACCTTCTGGACAGCGACCAGTTGCAATGGGCGAAGATCAGCGAAGAGCTGCGCGCGGTGCGCAAGCAATTCGGCAAGGACGCCCCCGGCGGCGCCCGGCGCACCGATTTCGCCGAGGCCGGCGAGGTCGAGGAGGTCCCGCTGGAGGCGATGATCGAGCGCGAGCCGCTTACCGTGGTCTGCTCGAAAATGGGCTGGATCCGGGCGATGAAAGGCCATATCGCGCTGGAGTCAGAGCTGAAGTTCAAGGACGGCGACGAGGGCCGCTTCGTCTTCCACGCCGAAACCACCGACCGGCTGCTGGTCTGCGCCAGCAACGGGCGGATCTATACGGTGCAGGCCTCGAACCTGCCGGGCGGGCGCGGCATGGGCGAACCGCTGCGGCTGATGATCGACCTGCCGAATGAGGCCGACATCATCGAGATCATGATCTATCGCCCGGGCGAGAAGATCCTGGTGGCGTCCACGGCGGGCGACGGCTTCGTGGTGCCGACGGACGAGGTTCTGGCCCAGACCCGCGCCGGCAAGGTGGTGCTGAACGTGCGCGACGACGTCCGCGCCCGGGTTTTCAGGCGGGTCACGGGCGACCATGTCGCCGTGGTGGGCGAAAACAGGAAAGTGCTGATCTTCCCGCTGGAAGAGCTGCCGGAGATGGGCCGCGGCAAGGGGGTCAGGTTGCAAAAATACAAGGACGGCGGCTTGTCCGACGCGACCACCTTCACACTGGAACAGGGGCTGAGCTGGAAGGATCCCGCTGGCCGCACCCGGACCGAGACCGATCTGACCGAATGGCTGGCCAAGCGCGCCAGCGCCGGGCGGATGGCGCCGCGCGGCTTCCCCCGCGACAACAGCTTCACCTGAGGCGCGGCCTACCGGGGGGCCCCGAGAGCCCCCCGAACCCGCCGCCAGCCTGCCGAAACCCGGGCCACAGCCACAGGCGGCGATGGCCCATTTACCATCCCGCGCCGCGCCGCTAGGGTCGCGCGGCTGTCGATCCGGTGGGGGAGTTCATGATCGCGCGCGCCTATTTTTTTCTCGCGACAACCGCCTTTTTGTGGGCCGGCAACGCGGTTGCGGGGAAGCTGGCGGTTGGCCATGTCAGCCCGTTCCTGCTGGTCGCGCTTCGCTGGGTGGTGGCGTCGAGCGTGATCGTGGTGATCGGGCACCGGCATATCGCCCGGGACTGGCCCGAGATCCGCCGCCATCTACCGATGCTGGCGACGATGGGCGCGATCGGCTTCACCGTCTTCAACATCCTGTTCTACACCGCCGCGCGCTACACTTCGGCGATCAACATCGTCATCATCCAGGCGGGGATGCCGCTGGTGATCTTCCTGACCAATCTGGCGCTGTTCCGCATCCGGGTGACCGGCGCGCAATGGCTGGGCTTCGCGCTGACGCTCACTGGGGTCGCGACCGTCGCGGCGCAGGGCAGCCTGCTCCAGCTGATGCATCTGCACCTGAACCGGGGCGACGCGCTGATGCTGGTGGCGATCCTGTGCTACGGGCTATACACCGTGGCGCTGCGCTGGATGCCGAAGATCCACATGATCAGCTTCATGGCGACGCTGTCGGTCGCGGCGCTGATCACCTCCTTGCCCTTCGCGGGATATGAGATCGCGCGCGGCCAGGCGATCTGGCCCGATCAACGCGGCTGGATGATCGTGGTCTATATCGGGCTGTTCCCCAGCCTTCTGTCGCAGATGTGCTTTGCCGCCGGCACCGCGATCATCGGCTCGAACCGGGCCGGATTGTTCGTCAATTTCGTGCCGGTCTTCGGCGCGGTGCTGTCGGTGGCCATTCTGGGCGAGTCGCTGCATGCCTATCACTTGGCCGCGCTGGCACTGGTCGTGGGCGGGGTGACGCTGGCCCAGCGGCGCGCGCGCAAGGCCGGGGCCGGGGCCTAGTCGGCACCCTCCGCCCCGGCCCCCTTTCCTTCCCCATCCGCACCGATCAGCGCGCCCAGCACGGCGCGGGCGTCCGGGCCGGACCAATCGGCCTCGCCGATCAGGCGGGCGATCTCTTGGCCTTCGGGGTTCAGGATCACCGTCACCGGCAACCCCATCACCCCCATGCGGCGGGCCAATTCGGCCTTCGGGTCGATCAGGATCGGCAGCGTCTTGATCCCGTCCTCTTTATAGAACCGCAGGATCGCCGGAAGGCGGTTGCGGATCGTGGCGATCGGCAGCACCTGCAACCGGTCGCCGCCCATCTCGGCCTGAAGCCGGTCGAGGCTGGGCATCTCCTTGCGGCAGGGCGCGCACCATGTGGCCCAGAAATTCACCACCAGATACTTGCCGCGATACTCCGACAGCCGGTGCGTGCCGCCGGTCGCATCCTGAAAGGCGATGTCCGGCACGGCCTTGGGTGTGGAGTGAAACTCCAGCTTCTTCATGTCGCCCTGGCGCAGTGCCGAGACCTGCGCAAGGCCGGGCGTGCCAGACCAGGCCGCCTGCCCCGGCGCAATGTTTGCACCAAGCGCGAGGGCCGCGTATAGGACGGCGATACGGACTTTTCTCATGCGTACTCCCTGGGCCAGACGGGCGACCCGAAGATGACCGATAAGACCAAATCTGCAAATACCATGTGGGGCGGGCGGTTCGCCGCAGGCCCCGACGCGATCATGGAGGCCATCAACGCCTCGATCGGCTATGACAAGCGGCTTTATGCGCAGGATATCGCCGGCTCGCGCGCCCATGCGGCGATGCTGGCCGCACAGGGCATCCTGACGCAAGCCGATGCCGAGGCGATCGGCGAGGGCCTGCAAAGCGTGCTGGCCGAGATCGAGGCCGGGGATTTCGTCTTCTCGGCGGCGCTGGAAGACATCCACATGAATGTCGAGGCGCGGCTGAAAGAGGTGATCGGCGAACCCGCCGGGCGACTGCATACCGCGCGCTCGCGCAATGATCAGGTGGCGACCGATTTCAAGCTGTGGACCCGTGACCAGATCGACGCGGCGATCACCGGCATCGAGGCGCTGCAAAAGGCCTTTCTGACCCAGGCCGAGGCCGGGGCCGATTGGGTGATGCCGGGCTTCACCCATCTGCAAAGCGCCCAGCCGGTGACCTGGGGCCACCACATGATGGCCTATGTCGAGATGCTGGGCCGTGATGCGGGCCGCTTCCGCGACGCCCGCGCGCGGATGAACGAAAGCCCGCTTGGCGCCGCCGCGCTGGCCGGCACCTCCTTCCCGATCGACCGCCATGCCACGGCAAGCGCACTGGGCTTTGACCGCCCCGCCGCGAACAGCCTGGATGCCGTCGCCGACCGCGATTTCGCGCTGGAATTCCTATCGGCGGCCTCGATCTGCGCCATGCATCTGTCGCGCTTCGCCGAAGAACTGGTGATCTGGTCCTCGGCCCAGTTCCGCTTCGTGCGGCTGTCGGACGGGTTCTCGACCGGGTCGTCGATCATGCCGCAAAAGCGCAACCCCGACGCCGCCGAACTGCTGCGAGCCAAGCTGGGGCGGATCCTGGGGGCGACGGTGGCGCTGTTCACCGTGATGAAGGGCCTGCCGCTGGCCTATTCCAAGGACATGCAGGAAGACAAGGAACAGGTCTTCGACGCCGCCGACACGCTGATGCTGTGCCTCGCCGCGATGACCGGCATGGTGCGCGACATGGCAGCCAACCGCCCCGTGCTGGAGGCCGCCGCCGGCGCCGGTTTCGCGACCGCGACCGATCTGGCCGACTGGCTGGTGCGCGAACTGAACCTGCCCTTCCGCGAGGCCCATCACGTCACCGGCGCGCTGGTCGCACTGGCGGAAAAGAAGGGCTGCGATCTGGCCGATCTGACGCTGGCGGAATTGCAAAGCGGCCATCCCGGGATTACTCAGGACCTCTACTCGGTGCTTGGCGTCCACAATTCGGTGGCCAGCCGCACCTCCTACGGTGGCACGGCGCCCGATCAGGTGCGCGCCCAGGTCGCCCGCTGGAAGGAGAGGCTTGGATGATCCGCCGCCTGGTCCCTGCCGCGATCCCCGCGCTCATGCTGGCCGCGCTGGTCGCGGGCTGCGGGGCCGATGGCGCGCCGACACCGCCGCCGGGCCCCAAGCCCGCCGCATCGCATGTGACCTATGAGAAGGACGGCACCAAGGTGACCGTCTCGGGCGAGGCCTATGTCGGCGTGGTGAAACGCTTCTGAGGTGGGGTTCCACGGTGCGGCGGGGCTTGAAACGCCAATAGTTTCTGCTACCAGCGCAGGATGGACCATTTCCTTTACCGCGACGGGATCCTCCATGCCGAGGACGTCCCCCTGACCGAGATCGCCGCGGCCGTCGGCACGCCGTTCTATTGCTATTCGACGGCCACGCTGACCCGCCATTTCCGCCTGTTCGACGAGGCCCTCGCCGGCACAGATCATCTGGTCTGCTACGCGATGAAGGCCAATTCCAATCAGGCGGTGCTGACGCTGATGGCGCGGCTGGGCGCCGGGGCCGATGTGGTGTCGGGCGGCGAATACGCGCGCGCCAAGGCCGCGGGCTTCCCCGGCGATCGGATCGTCTTTTCCGGCGTCGGCAAGACCCGCGAAGAGATGCGCGCGGCGCTGACGGGCGGCATCCGGCAGTTCAACCTCGAAAGCGAACCCGAGATGGAAGCGCTGAACGAGGTCGCGCTGTCGATGGGCACCGTGGCGCCGGTCACCGTGCGGGTGAACCCCGATGTCGACGCCAGGACGCATGAGAAAATCGCCACCGGCAAGTCGGAAAACAAGTTCGGCATCCCGATCGCCCGCGCGCGCGAGGTCTACGCCCGCGCCGCCGCCCTGCCCGGCCTTCGGGTCGTGGGGATTGACGTGCATATCGGCAGCCAGCTGACCGATCTGGAACCCTACGGCCAAGCCTTCGACAAGGTGGCCGAACTGACCCGCGCCCTGCGCGCCGACGGGCACCAGATCCTCCGGCTCGATCTGGGCGGGGGTCTGGGCATTCCTTATGAGCGCTCGAATTCCGCCCCGCCGCTGCCGGTGGAATACGGCGCGCTGGTGAAAGAGAAGCTGGGCCATCTGGGCTGCGAGATCGAGATCGAGCCGGGCCGCCTGATCGCCGGCAACGCGGGGCTGCTGGTGTCGCAGGTGATCTATGTGAAATCCGGCGAGGGGCGGGATTTCCTGATCCTCGACGCGGCGATGAACGATCTGGTGCGCCCGGCGATGTACGGCGCCTGGCACGATATCGTCCCCATCGTCGAACCTGCCCCGGGGGTCGCGCCGCGCCCCTATGATGTGGTCGGCCCGATCTGCGAATCGGGTGACACTTTCGCCAAGCAGCGCAATCTGCCGCCGATCGCGGCGGGCGATCTGGTCGCCTTCCGCTCGGCCGGGGCCTATGGGGCGGTGATGGCCTCGGAATACAATTCCAGACCGCTGATTCCGGAAGTTCTGGTGAAAGACGGCAATTTCGGGCTGGTGCGGCAACGACCCAGCTATGAAGAATTGATCGCGCGCGATACCATTCCCGAGTGGCTGTGAGCGCCGGGCCTTCCGCCCGCACGGCCGGAAGGAGCGTATGAGCGAGACTAGGCGACAGCAGACCCGGACCCCGGCCCATGCGGCCGCGCTGCGCCAGGCACGCTGGCCGCTGCGCTGGACGCTGGCGGGCCTTTGGGCCGAGCGGATCACCCGCGCCTTCTGGCCGGTCTGGACGATCGCGCTGGCCCTGGCGGCGGCGTTGGCGCTGGGGCTGGGGCAGGCCATCGCGGGCACCACCCTGCATGCGGTCCTGTGGGGCGCGCTGGCGGCGATGATCGGCTTTGCGGGCTGGGGCGCCTGGGGCTTTCGGCGTCCACGCCGCGCCGAGGCGCTGGAGCGTCTGGATGCACGGCTGCCGGGCCGGCCCTTCGCTGCGCTGGCCGATGCCCAGGCGACCGGCACCGCCGATGTCCAATCTGCCGCCGTCTGGCAGGCCCATCTGAACCGCATGGCCGGACGCGCCCGTGCCGCACGCGCCGTGGCGCCCGACCTGCGCATCGCGGCGCGCGACCCTTTCGGCCTGCGCCACGCCGCGCTGATCGCCTTCGTCATCGCCATGCTCTTCGGCGCCCCCGGCCGGCTGATCGGCATCGCCCCCGAAGCCCCGCCCGGCGCCGGCCCCGTCCTTGCCGCCGGCCCCGCCTGGGAAGGCTGGATCCAGCCGCCCACCTATACCGGCAAGCCCGCGCTCTACCTCAACGACATCGACCGCGACAGCTTTGCCGTGCCGCAGGGATCGAAACTGTCGCTGCGGCTTTACGGGAAACCCGGCGCGGTGACCGTGAACCAGACGCTTTCCGACATTCCCGCGGCCCCCGACACGCAGGGCGGGATGGGCCTGACCGTCGATCACAGCGGCCGGCTGGCGATCAACGGCGCGGGCGGGCGCGAATGGGCGATCCGCACGATCCCCGACACGCCCCCCCAGGTCGCCTTTACCGGCACCGCCGAACGCCGCGCGGGCGGCGAGATGCGCCAGCCCTTCACCGCCAGCGACGATTACGGCGTGGTCCGGGGATATGCGACGATCACCCTCGATCTGGCCGCGGTCGACCGCCGCTACGGGCTGAAGACCGCGCCCGAGCCGCGCAAGCCGATCACCCTGACGCTGCCGATGCCGATCTCGGGCAGCCGCAAGCAGTTCACCGAGACCCTGATCGAGAATCTGGCCAAATCGCCCTGGGCCAACCTGCCGGTCGAGATGACGCTGACGGTCGAGGATGCGGCCGGCCATATCACCACCTCGGCGCCGCGCCGGATGGATCTGCCCGGGCGGCGGTTCTTCGATCCGCTGGCCGCGGCGGTGATCGAGATGCGGCGCGATCTGCTGTGGTCGCGCGCCAACGGCGCCCGCACGGTCGAGATCCTGCGCGCCGTCACCGACCGCCCCGAGGGCTTCATCCGCAACAAGGGCGCCTATCTGCTGATCCGGACCGCCCTGCGCCGGCTGCAGACGGGGGTGGCGCAGGGCCTCACCCCGCCGGTGCGCGACGAGGTGGCCGAGGCCCTGTGGGAAGCCGCCGTGAAAATCGAGGACGGCAAGCTGTCGGACGCGCTGGCGCGGCTGCGCCAGGCCCAGGACCGGCTGTCCGAGGCGATCCGCCGCGGCGCCAGCCCTGACGAGGTCCAGAAGCTGATGAACGACCTCAACGAGGCGATGAAGAACTACATCCGCCGCCTTGCCGAGCAGCAGAAGACCGATCCCAACAAGCGCAGCGCCGAGAACGGCAATAGCCAGCAGATCACCGGCGATCAGCTGCAGCAGATGCTGAACCGCCTGCAGCAACTGATGAACGAGGGCCGCACCGCCGAGGCGCAGCAATTGCTCGATCAGCTGTCGCAGATGATGCAGAACTTGCGGGTGACCGAGGGCCCGGGCGGCATGCAGACCCCCGGCCAGGGCCCGATGCAGGGCCTTGCCGATACGCTGCGCAAGCAGCAAAGCCTGTCGGATCAGGCCTTCCAGGACCTGCAAAACCGGGGCCTTCAAGATGGCCAGCAGGGCGGCCAGAAGGGTGACGGCGGCCAGCAGCCGGGCCAAAAGGGCGACGGCCAGCAGCCCGGCACGCAACAGGGCCAGGGGCAAGGTCAGGGCCAGAACCAAGGCCAGAACCAAGGTCAGGGCCAAGGTCAGGGCAGCGCCGGCGACCGCCAGTCTCTGGCCCAGCGGCAGAAGGCGCTGCGCGAGGAATTGCGCCGCCAGTCCGAGCAGGGCCTGCCCGGCGCGGGCTCTCCCGAGGGTAAGGCCGGCCGCGATGCGCTGGGCCGTGCCGGCCGCGCCATGGAAGGCGCCGAAGAGGCCCTGCGCGACGGCGATCTTTCGGGCGCGCTCGACAAGCAGGCCGAGGCGATGGAGGCCCTGCGCCAGGGCATGCGCAAGCTGGGTCGCGCGCTGGCGCAGAACCAGCAGCCCAACCAGGGCCAGCGCGGCGCTCAGGGACAGGCGGCGCAGAATGGCTCTCGCGATCCTTTGGGGCGCGAAACCGGCTCGGTCGGGCGGATGGGCACCAATCAGGATCTGCTGCAGGGCGAAGACATCTACCGCCGCGCCGAAGAGATCCTGAAGGAATTGCGCCGCCGCTCCGGCGACATGAACCGCCCCGAGGCCGAGCGCGACTATCTCAAGCGCCTGCTAGAGCCCTATTGAGGCCGCGCCGCCGGGGGGGGGGGCCTACCTTGGGCCTACCTTTGCCGCGCGCAGCTTCACGGGGCAAGCGCCCCCCGCTCAGGCCCCGTTGTCCCGCTTGCCGCCGGTCAGGGAATGCGTCGCGCGCTGCATCATGTCGTTCAGCCAGATCCGGCCCTTGTCGACCGTCTGGACATAGGCGTTCAGCGGGCCGGCGGCCGCGGGCACCTGCTGCGCGATCTTCGGCGCATATAGGTAGAGCAGCGCCAGCAGCACGGCGGCCAGCAGGATCGTGCTGAACCCGCGCCGGAACCCGCGCTTGCGCCCGGTCGGGGTTTCGGCATCGGCGCTGGCACCGGGCTCGTCCGGGCCGCGCTCGGAATTGGCGCGCAGGGTCGAGTTGATCTCTTCGATATCGGGCAGCAGATCGCGGCGCGCACCGGCGGCGGGCACAGGCTCCTCGGAATCCGGCGCCATGTCGGGGTCAGGGATGTCCCCATCCGGCGCGATGGCCTTGCTGCCGGCCTCTTGCCGCACCGGCTCTGAACTGGTCGCACCTGCGTCGAGCCCCAAGTCCGGCTGCGTCTCGACCCCTCCGCCATCGGCCTTGCGCGCGGCGTTCTCGCGGTCGGCCTCTTCGCGCAGTAGACGCTTCAGACCGTCGTCGATCGAGCGCCGTGGCGCCACCCGCGGCGGCAACGGCCCTTCGGCCGGGTCTTCGTCATGGGCTTCCTCCGGGTCCGCTTCGGAAGCCACTTCAGGCGCGGGCGCATCAACGACGGCCTCGTCCGCCTCATGCGCACGGGGCTCGGCCCGATCCTCTGGCGGCAGCTCATCTTCAAGGTCAGCGGGAAGCTGGAACCAGGCGTGGCCGCAATTGGAACACTGGACGTCGCGCCCGGTTTCGGGAATTGCG
Source organism: uncultured Albidovulum sp. (assembly GCA_913064775.1). GTDB lineage: Bacteria > Pseudomonadota > Alphaproteobacteria > Rhodobacterales > Rhodobacteraceae > Acidimangrovimonas. The sequence continues at coordinate 78,885 of CAJYAD010000016.1, forward strand.
TTGTCATCGACCTCATATTGCGCGTCGCAATTTGGACACGTCAGACGCATTTCACCTGCCCTCGTTAACTAAATCTGACAGAGCTTCCACCCCGTACCGCTTCTTTATCTTGTAGCAAGAGGATAAGGTTTCTCCAAGCATTTGTGACCCTACACCGCATTTGCACCCGGTCTGGTGATTGAAACCGGTCACTGGCTGGGCGATGTTCGGGCAAGGATTCGAAGGTGCGAAGACAACTGGGCGGGGGAGCCGGGTGATCGACTTCCAGAAAGTGGCCTATAGCTACGGCGGAGGGGAACTTCTGTCGGAGGTATCGTTGACTCTGGCGCCGGGCTCGTTCCATTTCCTCACCGGACCGTCCGGGTCGGGCAAGACCACGCTGATCAAGCTGTGCTACGGCGAGTTGCTGGCCACTGCGGGCCGGGTGAACGTGTTCGACGCCGATGTCCGCAGCCTTAGCCGCGATGGCGTAGCGGCGATGCGGCGGCGGATCGGGGTGGTGCATCAGGATTGCCAGTTTCTCGATCATCTGCCTCTGGCCGAGAATGTCGCGCTGCCGCTGACCGTCTCGGGGCGCGATGCCGATGCCGCCGATCTGGCCGATCTGCTGACCTGGGTCGGGCTGAAGCCGCTGTCGGCGCAGCGCCCGCCCGAATTGTCCGGCGGCGAGCGCCAGCGCGCGGCCCTGGCGCGGGCGGTGATCATGTCGCCCGATGTGATCCTGGCGGACGAACCCACCGGCAATGTCGATTGGGAAATGTCCCAGCGGCTGATGCAATTGCTGATCGAACTCAACCGGATGGGAAAGACGATCCTGATTGCCACGCATGATCTGAACCTGATCCGAAGCACCAAGTCGCAGGTCCCCGCACGGGTGCTGCGGATCCGCAACCGGCGCCTCCAGCTGGCCGGGAGCGACCTGTGATGCGCGCCCCCTTCGCGCGCCTGACCGCGGTGTTCGCCGGCGATCGGCAAGCCGACCGCGTGGTGCCGCCGACCGGTATCATCGCCCGGCTGACCGGCTTCACCGCCGCCGCCATGGCCTTCCTGGCGGTCTTCGCGCTGGCACTGTCGCTGGCCTCGGGGCGGCTGGCCGAACGCTGGTCTTCGGCGCTGGCCAACAGCGCGACGATCCGGATCTCGGCCCCCGCAGGGCAGATGGAAACCCAGACCAGGGCGGTGCTGCGGATCTTGAAAACGACGCCGGGCATCGCCTCGGCGCGCGCCCTGACGCGGGAAGAGGAACGCAAGCTGCTGACGCCGTGGTTCGGGCCGGGGCTGGCGCTGGACAACCTGCCGATCCCGCAGCTGATCGACATCCGCGAGACCGGCACCGGGTTCGACGCCGAGGGGCTGCGCCAGCGGCTGTCGGCCGAGGCGCCCGGGGCCTTGCTGGACGATCACAGCCGCTGGCGGAGGCCGCTGGCGCTGGCGGCCGACCGGCTGCGGCTGCTGGGGCTGATTTCCATCGTGCTGCTGGCCGGCGCTATGGCGGCGATGATCACGCTGGCGGCCAATGCGGCGCTGGCAGCCAATGCTCAGGTGATCCGGGTGCTGCGGCTGGTGGGCGCGCGCGACACCTATATCGCCCGCGCTTTCGTGCGCCGCTTTACCGCCCGCACCCTGGGCGGCGCGGTCGCGGGCACTGGCCTGGGGATGCTGGCCGTCGCGTTGATGCCGTCGGCCCAGCCTGATGGCGGCTTCCTGACCGGGCTGGGCTTCACCGGGATCCGCTGGCTCTGGCCGCTGATGATCCCGCCGCTGGCCGGGCTGGTCGCCTTCGCCGCGACCCGGGTCGCGGCCTTCCGCACGCTGAAAGGGCTAAGCTGATGCGCCACGCGCTGCAATGGATCCTGTCGCTGATCTTCATCATCCAGATGTACGCCGCCATGGCGATCCTGGCCGTGTTCTTCACCCCCCTGACACTGGTTCGGCGCGACGCGGCCTTTTCTGCCGTGCGCACCTATTGCCGCTGGGTCCGCATCAGCGCCCGCTTCCTGGTCGGGCTGAGATCGGAAGTCCGCGGAGAGGTGCCCACGGATGAGGTGATCATCGCCTCCAAGCACCAGTCCTTCTTCGACATCATCGTGCTGGTCTCGGTCCTGCCGCGGCCGAAGTTCATCATGAAGAAGGAGTTGAAATGGGCACCGATCCTGGGCTGGTACGCGCTGAAGATCGGCTGCGTGCCGGTCGATCGGGGCAAGCGCGGCCAGGCGATCAAGGCGATGATGGACGGTGTGCGCAAGGGCACCGCCCAGCCGGGGCAACTGATCATCTACCCCCAGGGCACCCGGGTCGCGCCCGACGCCAGCATGAGCTACAAGATCGGCACCGGGCTGCTTTACGATCAGCTGGGCCAGGATTGCGTGCCGGCGGCGACCAATGTGGGCGTGTTCTGGCCGCGCCATGGCATCCTGCGCAAGCCGGGCCTTGCGGTGGTCGAATTCCTGCCCCGCATCCGCGCTGGCAAGCCGGTGCCGCAATTCATGCGCGCCTTGGAAAGCGCGGTCGAGGCCCGCTCGGACCAGCTGATGCTGGAGGCCGGCTTCGACGCCGCCGCCGCGCGGGCGGCCTGCAAGAGATAGGTCGTCATCCGAAGATCCGTGGCGTCAGTTGCGGGCCTGGAGGCCGGGGGTTTCACACCCCCGGACCCCCGTGGAGTATTTCCGCCAAGGTGAAGGGCAAAGGCGCCTCTTGCCTGCGTCTTGCACAGGCGGCGCCCGCCCAGAATCAGGCGGCGCCGCTTTTCAGTGAATCGCGGATCTCCAGCAGCACTTCCAGCTCGGTCGGGCCTTTCGGCGCCCCGGGCACCGGTTCTTCCTTGCGGATCGCCGCGTCCTTCACCTTGTTGACCATCTTCACCAGCATGAAGACGACCCAGGCGATGATCAGGAAATTGATCACCGCCATCAAGAAGCTGCCGTAGGCGAAGACCGAGGCGCCGGCCTTGCGGGCCTCCTCCAGCCCGGCGCCGGCCGCGACCGAGCCCGACAGCACGACGTAGTTGTTGGTGAAGTCCATTCCCCCCGTGAACAGGCCGATGATCGGATTGATCAGGTCCTTGACCAAGGACCCGACGATCGCGGTAAACGCCGCCCCAACGATAATGCCGACGGCCATGTCCATGACATTGCCCTTGGCGATGAAATCCCGAAATTCCTTGATCATTGTCTATCCCTTATCCTGTTCAAAGCGTGGGACACTTCTTGCTTGTTCTTGTCTTTTGTTCGCCCCTGCACATCTTTTAGCATATTTCACCACGTTTCGCGGCAGAATTTTCTGTGGCGGAAGTGGAAAACCCACTGACGTCAGGAGTTTACGATGACTGACCTTTCGGCCTTTCCGATCACCAGGCGCTGGCCCGCGACGCGGCCGGATGTCATCCAGCTCTATGCCGTTCCGACGCCGAACGGGGTCAAGGCCTCGATCATGCTTGAAGAAACCGGCCTGCCCTATGAGGCGCATCTGGTGAATTTCGCGACGAACGATCAGACGACCGAGGAATTCCTGTCGCTCAACCCCAACAACAAGATCCCCGCGATCATCGACCCGGACGGGCCCGGCGGCACCCCGATGCCGCTGTTCGAGAGCGGCGCGATCCTGATCTATCTGGCTGAAAAGACCGGGAAATTCATGCCGGAAGGCGCGAAGCGCTACGAGGTGCTTCAATGGCTGATGTTCCAGATGGGCGGTCTGGGGCCGATGTTCGGGCAGTTGGGCTATTTCCACACCTTCGCCGGCAAGGAGATCGAGGACCCGCGCCCCAAGGCCCGCTATGTGGCTGAATGCACGCGGCTTCTGCGGGTGCTCGACGGTCAGCTGGAAGGCCGCGACTGGGTGGCGGGCGAATATTCCATCGCCGACATCGCCATCGCGCCCTGGATCCGGGGGCTGAAGGTCTTCTACAACGCCGAGGCGCTGGTGGGCTGGGACCAGTTGAAGAACGTCCCCGCCTATCTCGAGCGCTTCGTGGCCCGCCCGGCAGTGCAGAAAGGCCTGAACACGCCGCCGCGGCCCTGACCTCAGCCCGGCGCCGCCGCCCGGATGAAGCGGGCGGCGCGTTCGGCGATCATGATGGTGGGGGCGTTGGTGTTGCCGCCGATCAGGCTGGGCATGACCGAGGCATCGACCACCCGCAGCCCCTCGACCCCGCGCACCCGCAGCTGGGGGTCGACCACGGCCATGTCGTCCGCGCCCATCCGGCAGGTACAGGCCGGGTGATAGACCGTATCGGCGCGGTTGCGAATGTCGGCCTCGACCGCCCCGTCCGAGCCGTCATGCGGATAGAACCGGGTGCCCCGGAAGGTGTCGAAGGGCGCGGCGTTCAGGATCCGGTCCAGAAGCTTCGCACCCTCCATCATCACCGCCATATCGCGCGGATCGGCGAAGAAGTTCGGGTCGATCACCGGCGCCGAGGCCGGGTTCGCATCGCGCAGCGTCACCCGGCCCCGGCTTTTAGGGCGCAGCACGCAGATATGGGCGGAATAGCCGTTCGCCAGATGCAGCTTGCGCATGTGCTGATCGACGATGCCGACGACGAAATGGATCTGCAGATCGGGTCGGGCCAGATCGGGGCGCGATTTCAGGAAGGCGCCGCCCTCGGCATAGGGGGTGCAGAACAGCCCCTCGCCCTGACGGCGCCAGCGCAGCCCCGCCTTCGCCAGTCGCATCAGCCCGGCGGGGTTCAGCCCCACCACATCCGTCGAGGGCGTCCGGTGGCTGAGGATGTAATCGACATGATCCTGCAGGTTGCGCCCGACGCCGGGCAGATCGCGCACCACTTCAATGCCATGGGCGCGCAATTCCTCCTCCGGCCCAATGCCTGACAGCATCAGCATCTGGGGCGAGCCAAAGGCGCCGCCGCAGACGATCACCTCGCGCCGCGCGGTCAGGCGCACCCGCATCCCGGCACGCCGGATCAATGCGCCGGTGGCGCGGCCCTCCTCGATCAGCACCTTTTCGACCCGGCTTCCGGTCAGCACCGTCAAGTTCGGCCGCTTGCCCAGATGCGGCAGCAGATAGGCCGCGGCGGCCGAGCAGCGCTCGCCCTTGCGGGGGCCGTCGAAGAACTGGGTGACCTGGTAGAGGCCGGCACCCTCTTGCTCGGGCCCGTTGAAATCGGGGTTGCGCGGGATCTGCAGGCTTTCGCAGGCCTCGACAAAGGCCCGCGCCACGCCGCGCGGTTCGGATTGCTCGCCCACCTGCAGGGGGCCCGCGTCGCCATGCAGCGCATCGGCGCCGCGCTGATTGCGCTCACTTTGCACGAAGAAGGGCAGGCAGCTTTGCCAATCCCAGCCCTCGGCGCCTGCCGCGGCCCAATCGTCGTAATCCGAGGGATGGCCGCGCACATAAAGCATCGCGTTGATCGCGGAAGAGCCGCCCAGCCCCCGGCCGCGCGGCTGGAACCCGCGCCGTCCGTTCAGCCCGTTCTGGGGTGTCGTAAGAAAGGCCCAGTTGTTGATCTTCGGCCGGCCAGAGATCATTCCCGCGGTCAGCGCCGGCGCCCGGATCATCAGGTCGCGCCCGCCACCACCGGCCTCGACCAGACAGACCGAGACCTTTGGATCCTCGCTCAGCCGCGCCGCCAGAACCGCGCCGGCGGACCCGCCGCCGAGGATGAGATAATCGTGATCCATGCCGTCCCCCCCTCGGGGGCGCCCCGCCTGCCCCATTCGGGCAAGACTATGTGAAGTGCCGCGTGGCGCAAGCCTGACGCGGCGGGACGGCGCCGGACGGGGCGGGGCAAGTGACGGGGCGCGGCGAGCGACGGGACTGCAGGGACGGGGCGCTACGGGGCGCCCTAGCCCCGCAGCACACCGCCGGTGGCTTTGCCGACCTTCTCGACGATCTTGGCGCTGACGGCCTCGATCTCTTCCTCGGTCAGGGTCTTGTCGCGGGGCTGCAACCGCACGCTGATGGCGATGGATTTCTTGCCTGCACCCATCTGCGCCTCGGCCGCCGCGCCGGTGAACTGGTCGAAGACGGCGACCCGTTCGATCAGCGCCTTGTCGGCGCCCTGAGCGGCGTTCAGCAGCGTCAGCGCCTCGACCCCGGCATCGACGACGAAGGCAAAGTCGCGCTCGACCGACTGCAGCGTCGACAGCGCCAGCGCCGGGCGCGTGGTGCCCTTGGCCTTGGGCTGGGGCACGTTCTCGATCATCACGCTGAAGGCCACCGCCGGGCCTTTCACGCCCAGCGCGGCCAGCACCTTGGGGTGCAGCTCACCAAAGGTGGCCAGCGCATTCGGCCCCAGCGCCATGCGGCCCGAGCGGCCCGGATGCCACCAGCCCTCGACCTTGCGGTTGATCTGCGCGCGGGCCGGGGCGCCAAGGGCCGCCAGTACCGCCTCGGCATCGGCCTTGGCATCGTAGAGGTCCACCGGCCGGCGCGAGCCATAGGGATCGCGCGGGGCCGCGGCGCCGACCAGCAGGCCGGTGGCATGCAGCACCTGCTCGCCCGGCTCGCCGCCGGTGAAAGCGGGGCCGACCTCGCAAAGCGCCAGATCGGCAAAGCCGCGCGCCTGATTGCGGGCCGCGGCCTGCAGCAGGCCCGGCAGCAGATCGGGGCGCATATGGGTCATCTCGGAGGAGATCGGGTTGTCGACGCGCAGCGCCTCCTGCCCGCCGCCGAACAGCACGGCAGAGGCCTGATCGATGAAGCTGTAGGTGACGCATTCGTTGTAGCCCAGCGCCGCCAGCGTGCGCCGCGCCGCGTTCTCGCGCGTCTGCAGGGGCGTCAGGATCGGCGCCGGCACGCCCGGCTGGGTGCGCGCCATCGGCTTGCCCTCAAGCTTCGTCAGCGAAGCGATGCGCGCCACCTCCTCGACCAGATCGGCCGAGCCCAGCACATCGGGACGCCAGGACGGCGGCGTCGCCATATCGCCCTGCAGCGTGAAGCCCAGCGCCGTAAGCGTGGCGCGCTGAGTCTCGGGGGGAATGTCCATGCCGACCAGCGATTGCACCCGGTCGGTATCCAGCCGGTAGGCGCGGGTGGTGTCGGGCGCCGCGCCGTCCATCACCACCTCGGATGCCTCGCCGCCGCAAAGGTCCAGCACCATCTTGGTCGCCAGTTCCAGCCCCGGCAGGGTGAACTCCGGGTCCACGCCGCGCTCAAACCGGTAGCGCGCGTCGGAATTGATCTTCAGCGCGCGGCCGGTGGTGGCGATGGTGGTGGGATCCCAATAGGCGCTCTCGACGAAGACATCCTTGGTCTCCTCGGTGCAGCCCGACAGTTCCCCGCCCATGATGCCGGCGATGCTTTCGACCTGCTCGGCGTCCGAGATCGCCATCATCCCCGGCTGCAGCGCATAGGTCTTGCCGTCAAGCGCCAGGATCTCCTCGCCGCCCTGCGCGGGATGAATGCGCAGCGCGCCGCCGTTCACCTTGGCCATGTCAAAGACATGCAGCGGGCGGTTCAGGTCGTAGGTGAAGAAGTTGGTGATATCGACCAGCGCCGAGATCGGCCGCAGCCCGATCGCCCGCAGCCGCGCCTGCAGCCAGTCGGGCGAAGGGCCGTTGGTGACGCCCCGGATCACCCGCCCTGCGAACAGCGGGCAGCCCGTTTCCTTCAGCGCCGGGTCGATGGTGACCGAGACCGGGCTGGCGAAACCGCCCTTAACGGGTGTGATTTCCAGCGGCTTCAGCGTGCCGAGGCCGCGCGCGGCCAGATCGCGGGCCACGCCGCGCACGCCCAGCGCGTCGGGGCGGTTCGGGGTGATCTTGATGTAGATCATCGGGTCGTTCAGGCCGCGGTAGTCGATGAACCGCGCGCCCAGCGGCGCGTCTTCGGGCAGGTCGATGATGCCGTCGTGATCCTCCGAAATCATCAACTCGCGCTCCGAACAAAGCATCCCGTTCGAATCCACGCCCCGGATCACGCCGGGTTTCAGATCGACGCCGGTGCCCGGCACATGGGTGCCGACCGGGGCGAAGACGCCCACCAGCCCGGTGCGGGCATTCGGCGCGCCGCAGACCACCTGGACCTCTTCCGGGGCTGAGCCGGGGCCGCCGGGATAGGTTTCCACCCGACACAGGCGCAGACGATCGGCATTCGGGTGCTGCACCGCCTCGATCACCCGGCAGATGCGGAAGGCGCCCAGGGTATCCGCAGGGTTCGCGACTTCCTCGACCTCAAGCCCGAGATCGGTGAGCGCATAGAGGATATCGTCGAGCGTGGCCTCTGTCTCGAGGTGATCCTTCAGCCAGAACAGGGTGAATTTCATCGCTTGGGCCCTTCGGAAAAACGTCGCCCGGGGCTTAGCGCAAAGCGCGGGCGAGGGGAAGGGCGGCGGGGGCCAGGACGGTGGGGGGAGGTAAGCCCTCTTACCGCCCGGTGCGCGCCGCAGGCGCAGGGCGCGCGCCTGCCCGTCCCGGCGGGCTGGCGCTCCGCGGCTCTCGATCACGGATCAACTTGGGCAGCGCATTGCCACCATAAATGGCGAAGCTCACCCACCAGAATGCGCCACCCCACGGGCAGGCGCGCACCCCGCTCAGGCCTTCTTCTGCCCGATCTTGGTCTCGGTCCCCGCCTTCAGCCGCACGATATTGGGGATATGGCGAATATAGACCAGCACGGTGAAGATGAAGATCAGGCCCACCATGTCGGGCCGATGCAGCAGCACCGCCCAGACCACGCTGAAGGCCGCCGACATAAGCCCCGCCACCGAGGAATAGCGCAAGAGCGCCGCCACCACGAGCCAGGTCGCGCAGGCCGCCAGCCCCAGCGGGAAGGACAGCGCCAGCATCGTGCCCAGGAAGGTGGCGATGCCCTTGCCGCCCTTGAAGCGCAGATAGACCGGGAAAAGATGCCCCAAGAAGGCGAAAAGCCCCGCCACCTGCATCACGTCCCGCCCGCCGATCAGCATCGCCGCCAGAAGCACCGCGATCGCGCCCTTGCCCGCATCGAAGATCAGCGTCAGCAGGGCGGCCAGCTTGTTGCCGCTGCGCAGCACATTGGTCGCGCCGATGTTGCCCGATCCGATCTGGCGCAGATCGCCCAGCCCGAAAAGCCGTGCCATGACGATGCCGAAGGGGATCGAGCCCAGCAGATAGGCGACCAGCGCCACCAGGGCCAGCAGCGGCCAGGAATGAACGATCTGCGGCATCTCAGCCCTCCCCGGCCCCGAAAACCCTGCGCCCCGCGACGAAGGTGGCCAGAACCTTACCCTCCATCCGGGCGCCGTCAAAGGGCGTGTTCTTGGATTTCGACCGCAGCATGGTGAAGCGGTCCAGCACGAAGGGCGCCTCGGCGTCGAACAGCACGAGATCGGCGGGCGCGCCCTCTTCCATCCGGCCCTGCGGCAGGCCCAGCCGCCGCGCCGGGTTCAGCGCCATGACGCGGAAAAGTTGCGGCAGTGTCAGCGTGCCGTCATGCACCAGCCGCAGCGCGGCCGGCAGGAAGGTTTCCAGCGCCACGGCCCCGGCGGCGGCCTCCTCATAGGGCAGGCGTTTCGATTCCTCGTCCTGCGGCGTGTGCATCGAGCACAGGATATCGATCAGCCCCGAGGCCAGCGCCTCGGCCACCGCGCGGCGGTCGTCCTCGGGGCGCAAGGGCGGCGACAGCTTGAAGAAGGTGCGATAATCGCCGACGTCGAATTCGTTCAGCGTGACATGGTGGACCGAGACCCCCGCCGTCACGTCAAGCCCGTTGGCCTTGGCGCGCTCCAGCGCCGGCAGGGTGCGCGCGCAGGTCACCTGATCGGCGTGGTAGCGCGCGCCGGTCATCTCGACCAGCGCCATGTCGCGGTCGAACCCCATGCGTTCGGCCAGGGGCGAAACCCCCGGCAGGCCGCGCAGGCTGGCGAATTTGCCCGAGGTCACGGCGGCACCCTTCGACAGCACCGGATCCTGCGGATGGCCGATCACCAGCGCCCCCATCGCCCGCGCATAGGTCAGCGCGCGCGACAGCACCTTGTTGTCGGCGACGACGTGATCGCAATCGCTGAAGGCCACGGCGCCCGCATCCAGCAGAAAGCCGATCTCGGTCATCTCGCGGCCCTCGCGGCCCTTGGTCAGGGCGGCCATGTGGCGGATGCGGACGGGGCTGGCCTCGGCGGCGCGGCGGGTGACGAATTCCAGCGTCTCGGGGGTGTCGATGGCGGGGCTGGTGTCGGGCCGGGCGACGATGGTGGTCACCCCGCCTGCCGCCGCCGCAAGCCCCGCCGAGCGGAACGATTCCTTGTGCCGTTCGCCCGGCTCGCCCACCTTGACGCCGATGTCGACGATCCCCGGCGCCACCCATTTGCCGGCGCAATCGACCACCTCGGCCCCCTTGGGCGCGGCCATGTCGCCGATCGCCGCGATCACGCCGCCATCCAGCACCAGATTGCCGCGCGTCTCGGTCCCGGCCTCCGGGTCGATGATCCGGGCGTTTTCCAGAAAGACAGTCATCCGCGTATCCCCATCCACAGCATGAGCGCGACCCCCGCCACGATCGCCGCCACCAGCGCCCCGCCCAAGCGCCCGAACTTCGGCAGGCCGCGAACCGCATCAACCTTGGACATCTCGGGCCCGGGCGGCACCGCGCCCCGCACCGAGGCATCGCGCAGCGGTTCGAAATGCGCCTCGGGGATTTCCTCGTCCCAGGTGCCGACCCAGCGCAGCGGCGCATGCGGGTCGATCACCTGCGCCTGGCCCCCGAAGGCGCCCGAGGTGATCACCACCAGCGGCCCGCGCAAGGCGTCCAGCCGCAACCGGTCCTGCGCGATGGCCGCCTCATTGATGCCGCCGCCCTGGATCAGGTAATTGGTCAGCCCGATCTCGGCCACGTCCTTGACCTCGAAAGCCTCGACATAATCGGGGTCGAGCACCCGCGCCCCCAGCGCCGCCTTCAGCGGCCAGTCATCCGAAGGCTCGGCGAAGGCCGTGATGTCCTCGGGGGGCAGATCGATCGCGAACAGCCGGATCACCCCGCGTTCGCCGACCGGGATATGCATCTTCTCGCTCACACCATCACCCCGGCGGCGGCCATGCCGCGCGTGGCCTTGAGGTTGCGCGCCAACAGCTCCATCGCCGCCATGCGCACCGCGACGCCCATCTCCACCTGCTCTTGAATGACCGAGCGGTTGATGTCGTCGGCCAGCGTGCCGTCGATCTCGACCCCGCGGTTCATCGGGCCGGGATGCATGACGATCGCGTCGTCCTTGGCATAGGCCAGCTTCTCGGCATCCAGCCCGTAGCGGTGGAAATATTCACGCTCGGAGGGGATGAAGCCGCCGTCCATCCGCTCTTTCTGAAGGCGCAGCATCATCACCACATCGGCGCCCTCAAGGCCCGCGCGCATGTCCTCATAGACCTCGCAGCCCAGCTCTGCCACGCCCGAGGGCATCAGGGTGGGCGGCCCGATCAGGCGCACCCGGTTCTCCATCTTGCCCAGCAGCAGAAGGTTCGACCGCGCCACCCGGCTGTGGGCGATGTCGCCGCAGATCGCCACCGTCAGCCGGTGCAGGCGCCCCTTGGCGCGGCGGATCGTCAGCGCGTCCAGCAGCGCCTGGGTGGGATGTTCGTGCCGCCCGTCGCCGGCGTTCAGCACGGCGCAGTTCACCTTCTGCGCCAACAGGTCCACGGCACCCGAATTCTGGTGCCGCACGACCAGCAGATCGGGGTGCATCGCGTTCAGGGTCAGCGCCGTGTCGATCAGGGTCTCGCCCTTCTTCACGCTCGACTGCGCGACGGCCATGTTCATCACGTCGGCGCCGAGCCGCTTGCCGGCCAGCTCAAAACTGGCCTGGGTGCGGGTCGAGGCTTCGAAGAACATGTTGATCTGGGTCATCCCCGCCAGCACATCGGTCTTCTTGATCGTGCGGCGGTTCAGATCGACATAGGTTTCGGCAAGGTCGAGAAGAGTGCGAATCTCCTCGGGCGCGAGATGTTCGATGCCGAGAAGATGGCGTGCGCGGAACGTCATGGGGCCTCCGGTCCGGGTCATCCGCTTATAGAAAGGCCGGGGACGGGGGACAAGGGCGCGGGCGGCGGCATGGGGCCGAAATTGGCGGCTTTCGTGGTGGCGTTCGTGGTGGGCGCGCCACCGGCCCCGCCTGCCCCCTCGACCCGGCGCGGGAACCCGCTAGGCTGGCGCCGCATTCAGAAAGCATTCCTTCCAACCCGGTTCGACATGATCCAAGCACTTACCCAGGCCGCCTTCGACCGCCTCGCAGGCCCGGTGGCGGAAAACGACCTTCCCCCCGAGATCCAGCAGCGGGAGCCTGCGAATTTCCTGCGCCATGTCGGCGCGCTGATCCAGACCAAGACGGCCGACGGTCTGGTCGACCCGAAGCTGGTGCTGAGCTGGTTGCTGACCCAGGGCGGCGCGGGGGCGGTTTTCGTGGGGCTGCTGGTGCCGATCCGTGAGGCCGGCGCGCTCTTGCCGCAGCTGTTCGTGTCGGACCGGATCCGCCGCATGAAACAGCGCAAATGGGCCTGGAGCGGCGGCGCCGCGGTGCAGGGGCTGGCGGCCCTGGGGCTGGGCCTGGCGGGGCTGACGCTGTCGGGCCCGGCGCTCGGGGTGGCGATCTGCGCGGCACTGACGCTGCTGGCGGTGGCGCGCTCGGTCTGTTCGGCCAGCCACAAGGATGTGCTGGGGCGCACCATCGCCAAGGGGCGGCGCGGCGCGGTCGGCGGGCTGGCGGGATCGATCGCGGCGGGGGCGGTGCTGCTGTTCGCGGCGGTGCTGCTGTCGGGGCTGGCACCGCGCAAGGCGCTGGTCTTGGGCGCGCTGGCACTGGCCGCGCTGTTGTGGCTGGGGGCGGCGGCGCTGATGTCGGGGCTGGCGGAACCCAGCGCGCCGGCCAAGGAGGACGCAAGCAGCGGGCTGCACGCCGCGCTTGGCCAGTTGCACCACCTGCGCCGCGACCCAAGGCTGGCGCGCTTCGTCGTGGCGCGCGGGCTGCTGACGGCGACGGCGCTGGCACCGCCCTATATCGTGCTTATGGCGGGCGAAGGCGCAAAGGGCGCGCTGAAGGGGGATCTGGGGGCGATGGTGCTGGCCTCATCGCTGGCGGCGCTGGCCTCGTCCTATGTCTGGGGGCGCATGGCGGACCGATCAAGCCGCCGCGTGCTGATCCTCTCGGGGCTGATGGGTGCGTGCGGCATGGCGCTGGCGCTGGGTCTGGGCGCCGCCGGGGCGATGGCCACGCTCTGGGCCCCGGCGCTGGTGCTTTTCGTGCTGAACCTGGCGCATCAGGGGGTGCGGCTGGGCCGCTCGACCTATCTGGTCGACATGGCAAAGGACGACCTGCGCACCGCCTATACTTCGGTCGCCAACACGGTGATCGGGGTGCTCCTGCTGGCCTCGGGCGCCTTCGGGGCGCTGGCGGCGATCGGCGGCCCGGCCGTGACGCTGGCGCTGTTCGCGGCGATGGCGCTGGCGGCCGCCTGGGTGGCGCGCGGCCTGCCCGAAGCCTAGGCGGGGCAAGCCGCCCCGGCGCCTGTGGCTTCCTTTCGCGGCGCGGTCGGGGTACCCCTGACGGAAACCGGAGGACAGCATGGCCGCACCGCAATATCTGGAAACGCCGCAAGGTCGGCGCATCGCCTATCACCTGACCCCCGGCACGGGCCCGGGCGTCGTGTTCCTTGGCGGGTTCAAATCCGACATGGAGGGCACCAAGGCAGTGCATCTGCAGGCCTGGGCCGAGGCGCAGGGCCGCGCCTTCCTGCGCTTCGACTATTCCGGTCACGGCCAGTCCTCGGGCGATTTCCTGGGGGGCTGCATCGGCGACTGGGCCGAGGATGCGGCGGCGGCGATCACCGCGCTGACTAAGGGGCCGCAACTGCTGGTGGGCTCGTCCATGGGCGGCTGGATGTCGCTTCTGATGTGCCGCCGGCTGGGGGCGAAGATCGCCGGGCTGGTGGGCATCGCGGCGGCGCCGGATTTCACCGAAGACAGCATGTGGGCCAGCTTTGACGCGGCCCAGCGACAGGCGCTGGAGAAGGCGGGCCAGATCGCCCTGCCCTCGGAATACTCGGATGAGCCCTATATCATCACCCGCCGCCTGATCGAGGATGGCCGGAACCATCTGGTCCTGCACGCCCCCCTGTCCCTGCCCTTCCCGGTTCGCCTGCTGCAGGGCACGGCGGATGCCGATGTGCCGCAATCGGTTGCCCTGCGCCTGCTGGCGCATCTGGAAGGCCCCGATATCCGGCTGACGCTGGTGAAGGGCGCCGATCACCGCTTTTCCACCCCCGCCTGCCTGACGCTGATCGAATCGGCGCTGGCCGAGGTGCTGGAAGCCGCCGCGTGATCTGGCCGCAAGCGGCGCTCTGGGCCTCGATCTGGGCCGCGCTGGCCCTGGCCGCGGCGATCGTGCTGCTGTGGACCTTCGGGCCGCGCGCGACGATGGACAGCCGCCTTACCTTCGACGCGGGCGGGATGGGGCCCGACCTCGACGCCTATCTCGCAGACCGCGAAACGCGCTTTGCCGACATCACCCCGGGGGTGGAAAAACGCATCCTCTGGGCCGGGGCGGCGGGGGCGCAAACCGATCTGGCGGTGGTCTACATCCATGGCTTCTCGGCCACGTCCGAGGAAATCCGCCCGGTGCCGGACAGGGTGGCCAAGGCGCTGGGGGCAAACCTTTTCTACACACGGCTGGCGGGCCATGGTCGTGGCGGCGCGGCGCTGGCGGGCGCCACGACCGGCGCGTGGATCGACGATCTGGCCGAGGCCCTGGCGATCGGCCAGCGGATCGGGCGCAAAGTGCTGGTGATCGCCACCTCGACCGGCGCCACGCTGGCGGCGGTGGGCGCCACCGATCCGCGGCTTTCGGCGCAGATCCAGGGGCTTGTGCTGGTCTCGCCCAACTTCCGCCTCCGCAACCCGGCAGCGGGGCTGCTGACCCTGCCCTTCGCGCGCCGGTGGGTGCCGCTGGTCGCTGGCCGCGAACGCGCCTTCACCGCACGCCACCCGCAGCAGGCAACCTATTGGACTCTGCGCTACCCCACCGCGGCGCTGTTTGCGATGGCCGCGCTGGTCGCCCATGCCTTGCGTCAGGATTTCGCCTCTGCCCCGCAGCCCGCACTGTTCGTCTACGCCCCCGCCGACCGGGTGGTAGACCAGCGCCAGACCGCCCGCATCGCTGCCCGCTGGGGCGGCCCCCGCCAGGAAGCCCGCCGCGTCATGGGCCCCACCGACGACCCGGAAGCGCATGTGATCGCGGGCGACATCCTCAGCCCCGGGCAGACTGCGGACACGGCCAAGCTGATCGTCGACTGGGCTCGCGCGCAGGCATTCTGAACCCCGCCCCGGGCGAAACCCGCAAGAAGCGGGTCGCGGGGCGGCGCGCGGCGGCCTATCCTGCCCCCACGACAGGAGAGACCGCCAGATGTTCGACGACCCCGACAGCCCCGCCTATCACTACCGCGTCATCGCCCGCGCCCTGCACGAGATCGACGCCGGCGGCCCGCAGATGCGGCTAGAGGATCTGGCCGCCCGCATCGGCATGAGCCCAGCGCATTTCCAACGCCTGTTCAGCCGCTGGGTCGGGGTCTCGCCAAAGCGCTATCAGCAATATCTGACGCTGGGCCTCGCGCGGCAGTTGCTGGCCGAGCGCCACTCGGTTCTCGAGACCGCGCTGCAGGCGGGGCTGTCGGGCAGCGGGCGGCTGCACGATCTGTTCCTGCGCTGGGAAGCCATGAGTCCCGGCGACTACGCCCGGGGCGGTGCCGGGCTGACGATCTTCTGGGGTTGGTTCGACAGCCCCTTCGGCGCGGCGCTGGTGATGGGCACCGAGAAGGGCCTGTGCGGCATCGGCTTTGCCGAAGAAACCGGCGCGAGCGCCACCATGACCGACCTGCTGGCGCGCTGGCCGCGGGCCGATTTCGTCGAGGATCCGGCCCGCCTTGCCCCCTGGGCCAAGGCCGCCTTTGGCCAGCGCCGGGGCGAGACGCCGCTGTTTCTGTGCGGCGCACCGTTCCAGATCAAGGTGTGGGAGGCATTGCTGTCGATCCCCTCGGGCCATGTGACCACCTATTCCGACATCGCCCAGGCGATCGGCCACCCCAAGGCGGTGCGCGCGGTGGGCACGGCGGTGGGGCGCAACCCGCTGTCGTGGCTGATCCCCTGCCACCGGGCGCTGCGCCGCTCGGGCGGGCTGGGGGGCTATCATTGGGGCCTGCCGGTGAAACGCGCCATGCTGGCCTGGGAAAGCGCCCGTGCCGAGGCCGGGACGGGGGCGGGCGACGCGGCCAGCGACGCGGCCTGACCCGGGCCGGGCGCCCCCGCGCGTCGATTGCCGCCAGCCCGCAATCGGCGGTTTCGCGCTGATGCGACGACGCGCAACTTCGCGCGGCGAATCCAATCGGCTAAAGCCTGCGCAAGTATTTGACCCGTGTGAGGGAAACACATGACCTTTCGCCTGCCCTTGATGCTTGCCACCGTCAGCGCCCTAGCCCTGGCCGGCTGCGAAGCCCCGAACCCCAACGCCTATCCCAACGACCCGAACGCCCGCACCAAGAACGGCGCGCTGACCGGTGCCCTGATCGGCGCCGGTGCCGCCGCGATCTTCGGCAAGGGCGACACCACCGGCCAGGTCATCGCCGGCGCCGCGCTTGGCGCTGCGGTCGGTGGCGCCGTCGGCCATTCGATGGATCAACAGGCCGCCGACCTGCGCCGCCAGCTTGGCGATGGCCGGATCTCGATCATCAACGCGGGCGATCACCTCGTGGTGCGGATGCCGCAGGATATCCTGTTCGCCACCGACAGCGACCGCGTCCGTGCCCCCCTGCGCGAGGATCTGAGCGCCGTCGCGGACAACCTGCTGTCCTATCCCGACAGCACGATCCAGGTCATCGGCCATACCGACGACACCGGCTCTGCCCAATACAACCTCGGCCTATCGCAGCGCCGCGCCGGGGCCGTCGCGGGCGTGCTGATCGGCGACGGCGTGCCGCCGCGCCGGATCCAGACCATCGGCGCCGGAGAGGCCAATCCCATCGCTTCGAACGACACCACCTCGGGCCGGGCGCGCAACCGCCGCGTCGATATCATCATCCGCCCGAACCGCTGATCGGCGCCGTCAGATCCTGCAGACAGGCCGGGCCCCGTGCCCGGCCTTTTGCGGCCTGCCCCATGCTCCATCCTTGTCTGGCCCTGCCCGCGGTCATATGAAGTGACCAATCCGGGAGGAATCCATGCCCTTCACCAAAGTCCAACCCGAGAAGCTGTCGCAATCGGTCGTCCGCCAGATCGAACTTCTGATTCTGCGCGGCATCCTGCGCCCCGGCGAACGCCTGCCGTCCGAGCGCGACCTGGCCGAGAAGCTGGGCGTCTCGCGCCCCAGCCTGCGCGAGGCGCTGGCCGATCTGCAAAGCCGCGGCCTGCTGATCAGCCGCGCCGGCGCCGGGGTCTATGTGGCCGAGGTGCTGGGATCGGCCTTCTCGCCGGCGCTGGTGCAGCTTTTCGCCTCGCATGACGAGGCGGTCTTCGACTACATCGCCTTCCGGCGCGACATGGAAGGGCTGGCGGCCGAGCGCGCGGCAAAGCTGGGATCCGACACCGACCTGCGGGTGATCGGCACGATCTTCGCCAAGATGGAAGCCGCCCATACCAAGCGCAATCCGACGGATGAGGCCGAACTGGACGCCCAGTTCCACATGGCGATCATCGAGGCCAGCCACAACGTGGTGATGCTGCACATGATGCGTTCGATGTACGAATTGCTGCGCGAAGGCGTGTTCTACAACCGCCAGATCATGTTCCGCCAGCGCACCCACCGCGAGACGCTGCTGGATCAGCACCGGGCGATCAACATCGCCCTGCAGGCGCGCGATCCGGACGCCGCCCGAGAGGCCGTGGCCGCGCATCTCGACCATATCGAGGGCGCGCTGCGGGCCGAACGCCGCGCCGCCGCCAACGAAGCCGTCGCCCGCCAAAGGCTGGAACACGAGGCCGAGCGCTAGGCCCCGCGCCCGCCTAGAACTGCGACCGGCGCAGCAGCAGGCGGGCGATGACGCTGACGATCAGCACGAACAGCGTGACCAGAAGCGCCGCGGCATAGGCCAGCGCATTGGCGGCGGCGAAGGGTTCGTTGATGAAGGTCCAGATCGCATAGGTCAGATAGCCGATCGGCGAATGCGTCAGCCGCCCGTCCCACATGTAGTTCGACCAGCCCGCAGTATAGAGCAGGGGCGCCGTCTCGCCAACCGAGATCGCCAGCGCTAGCAGAATCCCGGTCAGCACCGCCGGACCGGCCGCAGGCAGGATGATGCGCAAGATCACCCGCCATTCGGTCGCGCCCACCGCATAGGCGGCCTCGCGCAGCTCATCCGGCACCTGGCGCAGGGCCATCTCGGTCGTGCGGCAGATATAGGGCAGGCAGATCACCGCCAGCGCGATCGACCCGGCGGCGACCGAGAAATGCCAGCCCAGCCCCTCGACCAGGGTGACATAACCGACATAGCCCAGCACGATCGACGGCACGCCGACCAGCACGTCCGACAGAAAGCGGATGATCTGCGCCCAGCGCCGGTGGCGGAACTCGGCGCAATAGATCCCGGCGGCCAGACCCACCGGCACCGCCAGAATCAGCGTGCCCACCGCCAGCACCGCCGTGCCCTCGATCGCGTTCAGCAACCCGCCGCCGTTGCCTTGGGTCACGGTGGTGAACAGCGACAGCGACAGCGACGACAGGCCGCGCACCAGCACGAAGCCGAGGATCCAGATGATCGACCCTGCCAGCAGCCCGAAGGCCGCCGCCGCGCCGCCCCAGCCCAGCCAGGAAAACGCCCGGCGCGACAGCCGCATGGGCCGCATTTGCCCGGGGGCCGTCTGCTGCAAGGCCCGCGTCATGCCTGCGCCCCCTCTTGCCCGGTCCAGACCCGCATCATCAGCCGCGCCAGCGCGTTGACCGCGACCGACGAGATCGTGAGGATCAGCGCGATCTCGGCCAACGAGCGCACGGCAAGGCCGGTCGGATCCTGCAGCGCGCTGTCCAGCTGCGAGACAATGAACGAGGCCATCGTCGAGATCGGCGCATAGATGTTGCGCGGCAGGTAGTTCAGCGCATTGCCGCTGACCATCAGCACGGCCATCGTCTCTCCCATCGCGCGGCCAAGCGCCAGGATCGAGGCGCCGACCAGCACCTTGCGGGTGTTGGGCAGGATGATCCGCCAGGCGGTCTCGAAGCGGGTGGCGCCGATGCCCGCGCCGGCCTCGCGCAGCTGTTGCGGCTGGCTGACCATGGCGTCGCGCAGCGTCGAGGCGATCAGCGGCACGATCATCATCGCCAGCACCAGCCCGGCGCTGAACAGCCCGTAACCGCTGCCAACCGGCCCCGCGAAGATCGGGATCGACCCCAGCAGCCGCGCCATTAGCGGAAACAGATGGTGGCCGAGGAACGGGATCAGCACGACATAACCCCACAGCCCGAAGACGACGCTGGGGATCGCCGCCAGCATCTCGACGAACAGCGACAGCGCGTCGCGCAGCGCACCGTCAAGCGCCTCGGACAGGAAGATCGCGGCACCCACCCCCAGCGGAATGGCGACGATCAGCGCGATCGCCGAAGACAGGAAGGTGCCGGCGATCAGGAACAGGATGCCGTATTGCGCGCCAGGCAGGACCGACACGCCATGAATGGTGACCGGATCGGAATAGAGATTGCCCAGGTTCCATTTGTCGCGCAGCGCAAAGCCCCAGCCGTTGAAGCGGATCGCGGGCCAGGCGTAGATCACCAGAAAGCCGACGATGCCGATCAGGCTGGCGGGAAGCGCGCCGGCGACCAGGGCTAGGCTGCGTCTGAACATCTGTCTCCTCCGGCGGGGTTGGGGGGGATACGGGAAGATCGGCGCGGGCTTGCGGGCCCGCGCCGATCTCATGTCGGGCGACGGTGGGTCAGGCGATGGTGGATCGCCTCGATCAGCCCGTCAGCTGATCTTCTTCACCTGCGCGCGGCTCAGATGCGTGATCGCCTCGGGCAGCGGCACGAAGCCCACGGCCTTCATGAAATGCGGCGCGTTGCCGCCCGAGCCGTCGAGCGCCCAGTCGAAGAATTTCTTCAGCGCCTTGGCTTCTTGCATGGAGGGCTGATGCGCCTTCACGATCGCATATTCGTAGTTGATGATCGGGTAGGAATTCTTGCCCGGGGCGAAGATCAGGCTGATGCGCTCGTCCTTGGGCGTCTTCGAGGCGGTCGCCTTGACGGCGGCCTGCACGGTCTTGGGATCGGGCAGCACGAAATGGCCGCTGCGGTTGCCCAGCTTGGCCTCGCCCAGTTTCGCCGCATCGGTCGCGTTCTTGTAGCTGATGCCGATATAGGCGACCGAATAGGGCGTGTTCTTCACGGCGTTGACCATGCCGGGGTTGCCCTCGGCGCCGATGCCGCCCTGCACCGCGGGCCAGCTGACCGTGGTGCCATAGGCCACCGAGTCCTTCCACGCCGGGGTGCTGAACGCCAGATACTGGGTGAAGATGAAGGTATCGCCGCTGCCGTCGGTGCGGTGCACCGGCACGATGGTGTGGTCGGGCAGCTTCACACCCGGGTTCAGCTTGGCGATCCGGGGATCGTTCCACTTGGCGATCTTGCCCTCGTAGATCCCCGCCAGCACCGGACCGCTCAGCTTGATATGGTCGCGGTTCAGCCCCGGCAGGTTGTAGTTCACCATCTGCGACGAGATCGCCAGCGGGATGTTCAGCATTTCGGGATGCTGCTTCATCTGCGCATTGCTGAGATAGGCGTCCGAGGCCCCGATCTGCGCGATCCCCGAGATCGATTCAGAAATGCCGGTGCCCGAGCCGGTGCTCTGGGTGGTGATCTTCAGCTCGGGGTGGTGCTTGGTGTAGGTCGGCACCCAGAGATTGAAGAGCGGATAGAGCAGGCTGGAGCCTGTCTCGAGGATATCGGTCTGCTTGGCCTGCACCGGCCCGGCGATCAGCCCGCCCAGTGCCACGGCGGCCGCCAGCATGGTGCCCTTCGTCGCTGTGGCGATGATCCGGCTGTTTCCCTCAGTCGATGTCACGTCGTCCTCCTTGGCATAGCGCCCGCATCAATATTGACGGTTGGCCCGCACGGCAGCGGGGCACGAACGCACCCCCGGTCGCGGACTGCGCACAGCTAAGGAGCGGCATGTGACAGCGGGGTAACAAGCGCCATCACGTCGTTTGCACAAGACGCAGAGCAGCCCGTGATCGGGCGCGCGAAAACGGCGACCGGGCGTTAAGACTGGCTTAAGCTTGGCAGGCGAAAGGCTGGGTCATGATGCATCACCCCCTCCTCCGTCTTGCGCGACTTGTGCTGCTTTGGCTGTTTCTGGCCGCGCCGCTTGCCGCCCAATCCCCGATCAGTTTCCTCAGCGGCAGCGGCAACGGTGCCCGGCCGCTGCTGCCCGATCAGGCTTTCGCCGTTACCACGGACCGTGAACCCGACGGCAGCCTGAAGGTCCACCTCGGCGTCGCCAAGGGTTATCACCTCTACCGCGACCGGCTGACGGCGACGACAGCCTCTGGCAAGCCGCTGAAAGTGGACAGCCCGCCCGGGGTGATCGACGATGATCCCAATTTCGGCCGCGTCGAGATCTGGCTCAAGCCGGTCACCGCCACGGTGCTGTCACAAGGCGGCGCGGTGAACCTGACCTGGCAGGGCTGCGAGGAAGCCGGCGTCTGCTACCCGCCCCAGACCCGCACGATCCCGGCGATGGCTGGCTTCGCTCAGGACACCCGCCCAGCTACGGGCCCAGGCCCGGCAGCGGCCCCCGCGGCAGGCCTGGCAGCGGGCCAGGGGGCGGATCAGCCGGCGGGCGCGGCCACGACGCCAGCCACCAAAACCGCGACGCTCGCCAGTGCCCCGGCGGCGACACCCGCCGCCGCTGAGGCGCAGCCGCTGACGCTAAGCACTCAGGACGGTCTGGTGACCGGTCTTCTGGCACGAGGCGGGGCGGCGCTGGTGATCCTGGCATTCTTCGGCTTCGGCATCCTGCTGGCCTTCACGCCCTGCGTGTTGCCGATGGTTCCGGTGATGATGGGCATGCTTGCGGCGCGGGGCACGAAGCTGACCCCGGGGCGCGGCGCGGCGCTGACCGGCACCTATGTGCTGGCCGTGGCGCTGGCCTTCGCCGCGCTGGGGCTGGTTGCGGCCTGGTCGGGGCGCAACCTGCAGGTCGCCTTGCAGGCACCTGCGGTGATCTGGGCGGTCGCGGCGCTGTTCGTGGTGCTGGCGCTGGGCACCTTCGGCCTGTTTGAATTGCGCATGCCCGATGCGATCACCCGGCGCCTGTCGGGCCCGGCACGCGGACGCGGCACCCTGCCGGGCGCCTTCGGGCTGGGCCTGACCTCGGCGCTGGTGATCGGGCCCTGCGTGACCGCGCCGCTGGCCGGGGCGCTGCTTTACATCGCCCAGACCGGCAATGCGGCGCTGGGGGCGGCGGCGCTGTTCGCGCTGGGACTGGGTCAGGGCGTGCCGCTGATGGCGGTCGGAGTGTTCGGATCGGCAGTGCTGCCGCGGCTGGGGCCGTGGATGGAACGGGTGCGCGAGATCTTCGGCTTCGTCTTCCTCGGCATGGCGATCTGGATCACCGGCCGGGTGCTGCCCGGCCCTGCCGTGCTGGCACTCTGGTCGGTTCTGTTGATCGTCGCCGGGGTGTTTCTGGGCGCGCTGGACCGGCTGCCGCCGCGCGCCGGCCCCGCCCGCAGGCTCAGCACCGCCGCCGGCCTTGTGGCGCTGCTGCTGGGTGCGTTACAGGGGATCGGCGCGGCCTCGGGCGCCGCGGATGGCTGGCAGCCCCTGGCGCGGCTGGTGGGTAGCGGGCCCGTGGCTGGCGCCACCCTTGCCGCCGGGGTCGAGACGGCAAGCGCCGACGCGACCACCCGCGTGGCAGAGCCGAGCGTCTCTTCGCCCGCCGAGCTGAGCCAGGCCCTGGCGCGGGTGAAGGGTCCCGCGCTGGTCTATGTGACCGCCGATTGGTGCACCTCCTGCGAGGATATCGAGCGCAAGGTTCTGCCCCAGCCCGCCGTGCAGGCGGCGCTGAAGCGGGTGACCACGATCAAGGTGGATGTGACCCGCTTCGGCCCCGGTGACCAAGCCCTGCTGGATCAACTGGGCGCGGTCGGGCCGCCGACTTTCGTGTTCCTCGACGCCACCCACAAGGAGGTGCCCGGCACCCGTCTGGTGGGAGAATTCGGCGCCGCGCAGCTGATCGCGTCGCTGAACAAGGCGGCGCCATGACCGGGATCTCGCTGGGGCCCTTCGTGCTGGCGGGCGGGCGGCTGGCGGCGCTGATCGCGCTGGCCGCCTTCCTGCTGCTGATCGAAGGCGTCGGCTGGTGGCGCAGGCGCCGGGGCGCAGCAGCCGGCGACGGCCTTGGCCGCTGGCCGACGCTGGTGGTGCTGGGATGGATCCTCGGCGCCCGGGCGGGCTATGTCGCGGCGAACTGGCCCGCCTTCGCCGCCGCGCCTGCCGATATCGTCAAGCTTTGGCAGGGCGGGTTTTCGGCGCAGGCCGGGCTGACGACCGCCATCCTGATCATCGCCATCTCTGGATTTTTCCGGGCGCGCACGGTGATGCCGCTGGCCGTGGCCGCCATCGTCGCGGGGCTGGCGTCGAGCGTCACCATGCTGGCGCTGAGCCCGACACGCCCGGCCACCGCCACCACCCTTGCCCCCGGCCTCTTCGCCGCGCTCGACGGTCAGAGCGCACCACTGGCCGATCCGCCGGGACGACCGGTGATCGTGAACCTCTGGGCCAGTTGGTGCGGCCCCTGCCGGCGCGAGATGCCGATGCTGCAACAGATCGCCGCGCAAACCCCGACCGTCGAATTCCGCTTCGTCAATCAGGGCGAAAGCCCCGCCACGATCCTGCGGTTCCTGACCCAGGAACACCTGACCGGCGCGGATGTCCGTCTGGACCCCCGGCGCAGCCTGATGACCCGCTACCTTAGCCTCGGCCTGCCCGCGACGCTGTTCTTCCGCCCCGACGGCACCCTCGCCCGCGGCGTGATCGGAGAGATTTCGCGCCCCGAGATCCTGCGCCAGATCCGGATCCTGGAAACCGGAGCCAAGGAATGATCCACAAGGCTGGCCGCATCAGTCCCGCCCCTCCCCGTCCCCGCAACCCCCAGGATGACCCCAAGAAGATGGAACCGAAAATGATCAACCGCCGCAACTTTCTGACCACCACCGGCCTGGGCGCCGGCGCCTTTTTGATGCTTCCCACCCGCAGCCGGGCCGAGACGCTGACCCCCGAAGCCGTGTTCCACGACCCCGACCAGCCGGTACTGGGCAACCCCGACGGCGACATCACCATCGCCGAGTTCTTCGATTACCAATGTCCCTTCTGCAAGAAGGACCACCCGATCGTCGAAAGCTTCATCAAGCGTGACGGCAAGATCCGGCTGGTGATGAAGGACTGGCCGATCTTCGGGCCGCCCTCGGTCCGGGCAAGCCAGCTGGTGCTGGGGGCCTCGACCTTCGGCCAGTACCGCACCGGGTTCGAGGCGCTGATGGCCACCCGCGGGCGCCTGACGGATAGCGAGATCGACACGCTGCTGACCAAGGCCGGCATCGACGTCGCCCGGGCCGAGGCGGCCTACAAGAAGGAAAAGCCCCGCTGGGACGGTCTGCTGGCCCGCAACGCCAGCCAGGCCAGCGCCCTTGGTCTGCAGGGCACGCCCGGCTTTGTCATCGGCAATGTGATCTATTCCGGCCTGATGGACGACGCGGCGCTGACCAAGGCCGTGGCCCGCGCCCGGGCCTGAGGCCGGCCCTCGGGTCGCCCCCCCTCCCGGGCCGCCGCGCCCCTTGGCCCGCGTCGCCCCGAAGGTGACAGCGACCGCCACCCGGTATACCACTTCCCCGAATATGCTCGTGGGAGGAGGCGCCAATGGCTGCGCAGAAGATCGGGGTGATCGGGCTTGGCTCGATGGGGCTGGGGATCGCGCAATCCCTGCTGCGCGCGGGGCACCGGGTCTGGGGGCATGACCTGAACCCGGCGCAGGTGGCGCGGCTGCGGGCCGAGGGCGCCGCTGCCGAAACCCCGCTTCAGGCGGCGGCGCGGCTGGATGTGCTGGTCAGCGTGGTGCTGAACGCGGCCCAGACCGAGGCGATTCTGTTCGGCCCCGAGGGCCACGCGCCGCGGCTGCGCAAAGGCGCGGTGGTGCTGTCCTGCGCGACAGTTTCGCCCGATTTCGCCCGCGACATGGCGCGCCGCTGCGCCGATCTGGGGCTGCATTATCTGGATGCGCCGATCTCGGGCGGGGCGGTGAAGGCGGCGGCGGGCCAGCTGACGATCATGGCCTCGGGGCCGGCGCAGGCCTTCGATGCCGCGCGCCCGGCGCTCGACGCGATCTCGGCTGCGGTGTTCACGCTGGGCGACGCGGCGGGCGCGGGATCGGCCATGAAGGCGGTGAACCAGATGCTGGCCGGCATCCACATCGCCGCCATGGCCGAGGCGCTGACCTTCGGCCTGACCCAGGGCGTCACGCCCGAAACCTTCCTTGAAGTGATCTCGAAAAGCGCGGGCACCAGCTGGATGCTGGAGAACCGCGCGCCGCATGTGATCGAGGGCGATTACAGCCCCCGCAGCAGCGTCGACATCTGGCCCAAGGATCTGGGCATCGTGCTGGAAATCGCCCGGGCCGCCGGCTTCACCGCGCCGATCACCGAGGCCGCGCTGGCCCGTTTCAGCGAGGCCGCCGCCCAGGGCCTGGGTGCCGAGGACGATTCCGCAGTGGCCAAAGTCTATGCCCGCGCCGCCGGGCTGACCCTGCCGGGAAAGGGCGCATAAGCCCACCCCGCGCCGCCGCGCCGCGACCGGTTGACAGCGCGTGGCCAAGCTCTCATCACTTGGTATACCATTGTCACGACGGGCGCACCGCCCAGACCCAAGGAGCCGCTTCATGGATTTGCCGAAGAACCGTTTCAAGCAGGGCCTCGGCGAGGGCCGCCAGCAGCTTGGCACCTGGAGCGCGATTCGCGACCCCGCCGCGATCGAGATGCTGGCGGGCTGCGGCTTCGACTGGATCACCCTCGATTGCGAACATGCGCCCAACGATCTGGACCGGATCCTGACGCTTCTGCAGGCGATGGCGCCCTATGGTTGCGCGCCGGTGGTGCGCCCAAGCTGCCTGGACGCGGCCGAGATCAAGCGCCTGCTCGACATCGGCGCGCAGACGCTGCTGGTGCCCTATGTCCAGACCGCGGAAGAGGCCCGCCAGGCTGCCGCCGCCGTCGCCTATCCGCCCGAGGGCATCCGCGGCGTCGCCGGCATCACCCGTGCCAGCCGCTTCGGCACGGTGCCCGATTACATCACCCGGGCGCGCGACGAGATCTGCCTGATCGTCCAGATCGAGACCCGCACCGCGCTGGACAATCTTGAAGAGATCGCGGCCGTGCCGGGGATCGACGCGCTGTTCATCGGCCCGGCCGATCTGGCCGCCAGCCTTGGCCATGACGGCGATCAGCACCACCCCGAGGTTCGCGCCACGATCACCGACGCGATCGCCCGGATTTGCCGCGCGGGCAAGCCCGCCGGCTTCCTGTCGGTCAACGACGAGGCGCTGGCCGAGGTGGTCGCCGCGGGCTCCACCTTCACCGCGATCGACATCGACATCATGATGCTGCAACGCACCGCCAAGGCCCGGCTGGCCTCGCTGGCCCATCTGCGCGGCTGAGACCGGGGGCAGAACGGGCATGCAAGAAGGACCGCTACCGGGACAATCGACGTCTCAAAGCCCCCGGGTTGCTGGCCCATCATGGCTCAAAGACTCTTTCGAAGCGGCTCTTGCAAGGATGGTCGTGGAGACGATCGCGAAAATCCGACGCCGGCATTCTCACGGCGGCTGGCCGATCAAGCAGGTCGTCCGCGCATAGGGCGTGTCGCGCAAGTCCGTTCGGCGGGCGAACCGCTCCGCCTTTGTGTCTGGCGGCTGGACCAGACCGAGGCGCCGCACGACCGTTTCCGCCGGCTTCCCAAGAACCAGACCGCAACGGCCGCGACAGAGTTCAAAGCGAAGCCCCTCAGCGGCCCGATCACCGAGGCCCCGACCATCGCCGCCGTCGATACCATTGGCGGCCTGCCGGGCAACTGGGCCTTGCGATCCCCTTTTATCGCTGCGGTCGCCCCGCGGGCGCGGCATCCGGCCGCGGCGCGCCACCTGATCGGCCTGCTGACCGCGGCCGCCGCGATCGGTTTGCGCGCAGGCCCAGACTTCTGCCCCGGAGATGAGAAACGTAATTCTCTCAAGCACTTGTAATATATCGGAAAGTTTTGCAGGCGGGCGCTTGACACCTCGCGCGAAGAAAGCGATAAGGCGCGGCAGCGTTGACTTGGCTTTCGTGTCGACGCAGCTGCGGATCTTTGGCGTTTCGCCATTACCTCCAGGATCTGCATCAGCCACCGCCAAGGCGGACGGCGCCCGGGTAGCTCAGGGGTAGAGCAGTGGATTGAAAATCCTCGTGTCGGTGGTTCGATTCCGCCCCCGGGCACCATTTAAATACCAGATTTATAACGATTTTTTCTTACGCAGCGTGGAAGATGGATGGGTCATTCATCGCTGGGGTCAGCTTGGGGTCAGCTGTTTCGCCTCAGGTCGTGCTAGATCCAAGAAAAGCAATCCGTTCGCTTTCGGTTGGTTTCCTAATGCACGCTTGGACCCACGACGCGGCGGACATATCGCCGTTGCTGGCCTTCACTTCGCCGGAAAAGCGGTGCGGCGAGAGCACGGCCCTATCGGTAATCGGCGCGCTTACACCAAAAAAGCCTGCCCGCAGTGAATATCACGACGGCGGTGTTGCTCCGTGTGGTCGAGAAATATCAGCCGACCGTGCTGGTAGACGAAGGCGACACCTTCCTTACCGAGAATGAGGAACTGCGCGGGGTGCTGAACGTCGGCCATAATCGTCTGACGGCTTATGTGTGGCGCACCGTTGGGGATGACCTCGAACCCAAGCGTTTCAGGGTACACGGTTGAGGTCGGCGAGGACAGACGAATTTACCGCCCTCCAGTTCCAGCCGCTTGTGAACCAGCACCATTCCGGTCTGATCCCACACCAGGACCTTGATCCTGTCCGCGCGTTTCGATCGGAACACAAAGCCCCCCACAAAACGGTGACGCATTCCGGCTTTTGGGACACAAAGATGGCCTCGACGAAAATCCTCGTCGGGGCCCTTGAACTACAAGCGTGCCGTATTGCCGCGCCACAACGCAACGTTCGGACCGCGGGACATCAAGGGCTATCGAAATGTGCCCCCCCGATGGCCCAGAGTCGCGCTTTCATCAATCCACCGGCAGATGTTTCCGAAGCAGACGCCATTCGTGCCAGACCAGCACGATGACGATCAGGTCGAACACCGTCAGCACGATCAGCCCGAACGAAGAGTAACGCGCGAAAGTTGGTGATGCCCTGAGGGGCGGCATGTCATGGCGGTGTTCACGCGCCGTCAATTCTCAGCCGAGAAAGGGATATGCCACATGGAAGAGACTACCATCACCCAACTGTCCGATCCATCAGGATTTAGCGCGGACGCGTTCACGGCTGTCATCCGCGATGGCGCGCGCAGGGAATGTCCCGGTCGATGTTGAAAAGCGCGACGGGCGGCGCTGCGTAGTTCATGGTTAGGCGGCCTCTGCGATCGGGTCAACGGCGGTCATGGGATCTTTTTGGCGGTGCTTCTCAAGCGCAGCCTTGAGGATGGGCAGCTGCTTATGGGCCTTGAGGCGGCGAAACCCCTTGG